>JBCBUE010000015.1:0-58500 GCA_039818285.1 Planctomycetota bacterium
GCAGCACCGCCCCGAACACCAGCGCCACGCCCCCCGCGATCGCCCCCGCCCCGACCACTACCATCCGCGATCGATTGTCCAGCCCGCCCCACAGCTCGCCGACCCACGCGAACGCCGCCGACTTCATCTCGTCCAACGCCGTCAGCAAGTCGTCCGCCACTTCCTCGGCGTCTAGATCGATCCCCAGACGCTCGGTCGCCTGGAGTTCCTCGTCATCCACCAAGCCGTCATCCGTCGCGACATCGGTCGCCTCGGTGTCGCTCTCGGTGCCGCCGATGCGATCGCGGATGGCTTCGCTGACTTGGTCGGTCGCCTCGCCGAACCGCTCGCGGGCCTCGGTCGTCGCGCGGTCCAGCAGCACGCCCGCCGCTTCGTTCAACCGCTCGCGCGCCTCCTGCCCGTCCGGCACGCCCTGGCTGAGCACGCCCCCCAGCCCGTCGTCCTCGCCCTCGGCGATCGACGCCGCCCTCGACGACGCCCCCCCCAGCGTCACCACGTCCGGCTGCATCAGCCAGCCCCCCGCCACCGCCGCCGTGATCCCCATCACCAGCCCCGCCGACACCGACGCCCACACTCGGAACAGCACGATCGACACCACCACCCCCACCAGCCCCGCCACCACCACCAACCCCAGCGTGACCCACTGATCCGTCCCCACGATCGCCGCCCCCGCCACGCCCGCCGCCGCCCCCAGCACCAGCCCCATCAGCCCGCACGCCAGCCGCACCAGCCGCGACCCCAGCAGCAGCATCGCCAGCCCCACCACCACCCCCGCCGATAGCGCCACGATCGTCGCGTAGTTCACCGTGCCCTCGTCCATGCCCGCAGTCTAATTGCTCGACCCCATCGCCCCGGCCCTCGTTTCCGCCCCCGACGTTCAACTATCCTGCCCGCCATGCCCGACCCCGCGTCCCACGACCCGCTGCAGCCCCTCCGCGAGCAGATCGACGCCCTCGACGCCAAACTCGTCGAACTGCTCAACGAGCGCGCCCAAGTCGTCGTCGAGGTCGGCAAGGTCAAACGCTCCGGGCGGACCGACACCCCCATCTACGCCCCCGACCGCGAGCGGGCCGTGCTCGACCGCGTCCGCTCGCTGAACCAGGGCCCGCTGCCGGATGCCTGCCTCGAGGCGATCTGGCGGGAGATGATGTCCGGCTCGTTCGCCCTCGAACGCCCGCTGCGCATCGGCTACCTCGGCCCTGCCGGCTCGTTCTCGCACCTCGCCGCCCGGCGCCAGTTCGGCGCGTCGGTCGACTACGACGAGCTCGCCGACTTCGCCGCGATCTTCGACGAGGTCGCCCGAGGCCACGTCGACTACGGCGTCGTCCCCATCGAGAACTCGACCCACGGCGGCGTCACCGCGTCGCTCGACTGCTTCCTCGAGACCGAGGTCAAGGTCTGCGCCGAGTTGCTGCTAGCCGTGCACCACAACCTCGTCTCGCGCCACCCGCTGAGCGCCATCCAGCGCGTCCTCTCGCACCCCCAGCCGCTGGGCCAGTGCAAGCGCTGGCTCGCCGCGCAGCTGCCCGACGCCCGGCGCGTCGACACCGCCAGTTCGTCCCACGCCGTCCGCGCCCTCGTCGAGCCCGGCCCCGACGACCCGCCGTCCGCCGCCATCGCCTCCCGACTCGCCGCTCAACTCTACGACGTCCCCCTCCTCTACGAGAACATCGAGGACAACCCCAACAACACCACCCGCTTCTTCGTGATCGGCAAGCAGTCCCCCAAGCCCACCGCCGACGACAAGACCGCCATCCTCTTCACCACCGAGCACAAGCCCGGCGCCCTCACCGACGTCCTCACCGTCTTCCGCGACGCCGGCGTCAACATCTCCCGCCTCGCCGAGCGCCCCAGCCAACGCCAGAACTGGGAGTACTACTTCTTCATCGACGTCGACGGCCACGCCGACGACCCCCGCCTCGCCGCCACCCTCGACGAGGCCCGGAAGCACTGCCTCCAGCTCACCACCCTCGGCTCGTTCCCGCGAGCGAAGGACGTGTTGAGCTAACCGCCTCGGAGTTCGATTGCCGCGTCTGGATCGACCTCCATGCACTTGTTGGAGCTATCTAGCCTTAACCACGCGGTGGCGTCTTCCGCTGGCAGTATCCCTGCCCAGTCGCTTGGTGCGGGCTGATCCTGGGGTAATAGAAGGCGAAAGCGCCACAGCTCCTGTCGCTGCTGCCCAAAGCCCAGCCATGTTTCCCCCTCGATTACTTGCCTCGTGTCAATTTCGCGACGGCTGTCTGTGACAATTCCGTCGCACCACAGACCGAGTGCCCGTGCTTCGGGAATGGCTTTTAACTCACGGCAGACTCGGTACTCGAGTGCGCCCCAGAACATGGCCTCTTCCAAGCAAGATCTCCCAAAAGACAGACCGACACAGATTACACGCGGCGAGTCGAACCGCACTGTATGATTGTAATTTGTTAGGTATCTTGCCAATCACCTCATGGTTCGTCCCCCATGACCGTTCGCTGGCTCTTCATCGACATGAACGGCTTCTTCGCCGCGGCGGAGCAGCACGACGATCGCGCGCTGCGCGGCCGGCCGGTCGGGGTGACGCCGACCGAAGGCGAGGCATCCGGACTCATCGCCGCGAGCGTCGAGGCCAAGGCCGCCGGCGTGCGGATGGGCATGCGGCCACGCGAGGCCCGGGCCGTCTGCCCCGAGATCGTCGTCCGCAAGGCGCGCCCCGACCGCTACGTCGAACTGCACAAGCAGTTGCTCAAGGCCACCGCCGCCCACGCCCCGGTGCACAAGGCCTACTCCATCGACGAGTGGGCCGTCCGCCTGCTCGGCGACGAGCGCGACCCCGCCGTAGCGACCGATCTCGCCGAACGCATCCGCCGGCAGATCGTCGATGACCTCAGCCCCGCCCTGCGCTGCTCGATCGGCGTCGCCCCCTCGCGCCTGCTCGCCAAGATCGCCTGCGAGCTCCGCAAGCCCGACGGCCTCACCGTCCTCACCCCCGACGGCCTGCCCGACGCCCTCGACCACCTCGAACTCGACGACCTGACCGGCATCTCCGACGGCATCCTCGCCCGCCTCCACCGCCACGGCGTCACCACCGTCCGCCAGCTCTGGGCCCTCGACCCGCACGACGCCCGCCGCGTCTGGGGCTCGGTCCAGGGCGAGCACTGGTGGCACGCCTTCCACGGCCACGACCTCCCCGAACCCGTCACTCGCACCCGCGGCGTCGGCCACGCCCACGTCCTGCCGCCCCACAAACGCAACGACGAAGACGCGTTCGCCATCCTCGTCCGCCTGCTGTGCAAGGCCGCCGCCCGCGCCCGCCTGATGGACCGCTGGGCCCACCGCCTGCGCGTCACCGTTCGCTACCACCAGGGCCCCATCTGGCACGACCACGCCGAGTTCCCCGCCACCCGCGACACCCCCACCCTCCTGCACCACCTCCGCGACCTCTGGGAACAACGCCCCCGGAATCTCCGCCAATCGCCCAATCGCGAAATCGCCCAATCGCCAAACGCCTACGCCCCCGCCGTCGGCCCGCCCAAGCACGTCGCCCTCGACCTCGCCGGCCTCACCGCCGACCACAACACCCCCGCCCCGCTCTTCCCCGACATGCACCGCCCCCTGCACCTCTCGCAGGCGATGGACGCCATCAACCAGCGCTTCGGCAACCACCGCGTCTACTTCGCGTCTATGCACCCCGCCGTCGACTACCTCATGGAGGACAAGATCGCCTTCGGCCGCGTCCCCGACGAGCGCGTGAAGATGTGAGAAAGATCGCTCCGTTTTCCCGTGGATGACGCGCCCGCCGGCATTACGCTGTGTAAGACGCGAGCGCTCGCCCAGCCCCTCTGCACCCCGCACCAGGAGACACGCCATGCCCGTCGGCGGATTCGGCAGCCAGAAACCCAGCACCGCCGCCTCGATGCAGGCCGCGGGTGCCGCCGCCCGCGCCGAGTCCGCCGCCCGACGCGGCGAGCAGAGTTCCCGCCACGTCGAGGACCGTCTCGAGCGCCTCACCCTCGTCTGCATGGCCATGTGGTCGCTGCTGCAGGACAAGACCAACCTCACCGAGGCCGACCTGCTCGAACGCGTCAAGCTCATCGACAACATCGACGGCACCCCCGACGGCAAGGCCACCCGCGGCGTCCGCTCCTGCCCCAAGTGCCACCGCACCATGTCCCCCCGCCACCGCAAGTGCCTCTACTGCGGCGCCGAAGAGACGCACAGCTCGGCCTTCGACGCCGTCTAACCCCCCGCCAACACCCCCAGCGTCGCCCCCACCCGCTCGCCGCTACCATCCGCCGATGCGGGTCGCCCTGGTCACCGAGACCTACCCCCCCGAAGTCAACGGCGTCGCCATCACCCTGCAACGCATGGTCCGCGGCCTGGCCTCGCGCGGTCACCTCGTCGAGGTCGTCCGCCCCTACCAGGGCAAGCAGGACCGCTCCATCCGCTCCCGCGAGGACCGCACCTTCGAGGACCACGGCGTCACCGAGCACGTCGTCCCCGGCATGCCCATGCCCATGTACGACGGCCTGCACCTCGGCCTGCCCGCCCGCAACCGCCTCGTCCGCCGCTGGAAGTTCCAACGCCCCGACGTCGTCCACATCGCCACCGAGGGCTTCCTCGGCGTCACCGCCCTCTGGGCCGCCCAACGCCTTGAGCTGCCCGTCTCCTCCTCCTTTCACACCAACTTCCAGCAGTACTTCAAGCACTACCGCTTCCCCGGCATCGAGCCCGTCGCCACCCAGTACCTCCGCTGGTTTCACAACCGCTGCGGCGTCACCCTCACCCCCAGCCACACCATGGTCGACCGGCTCACCGACCTGGGCTTCGAGCGCGTCGCCTGGTGGCCACGAGGCGTGGACAACCGCGAGTTCAGCCCGCACCACCGCTCCGACGAACTCCGTCAATCGTGGGGCGTCGCGCCCGACCAGCCCGTCGCCCTCTACGTCGGCCGCGTCGCCGCCGAGAAGAACATCCCCCTCACGATCGCCGCCTGCGACGCGGCCCGGCAGAAGACGCCCGGCCTCAAGCTCGTCATCGTCGGCGACGGGCCCATGCGAGCCGAGCTCGAGAAGTCCCGCCCCGACATCGTCTTCGCCGGCATGCGCCATGGGGAGGACCTCGCCGCCCACTACGCCTCGGCGGACCTGTTTATCTTCGCCTCCGAGACCGAGACCTTCGGCAACGTCGTCACCGAGGCCATGGCCTCACGACTCGCCATCGTCGCCTACGACTACGCCGCCCCCATGATGCACATCACCTCGGGCCAGTCCGGCGTGCTCCTCCCCCTCGGCGACGCCGATGCCTTCACCCAAGCCACCGTCGCCCTCGCCGCCGACCCCCCCCGCATCGAGGCCCTGCGCCAGGGCGCCGTCGACGACGTCAGCAAGCACGCCTGGGACCGCGTCGTCGCCGCCTTCGACGACACCCTCGTCGCCGTCACCCAGGCCCACCGCGCCCGCCTCGCCGCCGACCGCGCCGCCGCCAACGGCCACTCCGCCGCCTGACGCCACCCGCAAGCCAATCGGAAGCGAAGCGCCCGGTTGGGTATGGACCCGTCACCCTCTCACGCCCCCGCCGGCTCGGCCGCCGGCTCGGGCTGCGTCTCGGTCGCCGCTTCCCCTTTCTGCGGCGCCGGCTCCAGCACCTCGCGCTTCAGCGGCGAAAAGATGATCCGCGCCCCCGGCCGGAACAACACATAAGCCCAGATCCACTGCACCATCGTCGCCACCTTGCTGCGGAACCCCGCCAGGAACAGCAGGTGCACCACCGCCCACATGATCCACGCGACGAACCCGGTGAACTGAAACTTCTTGAACGCCCACGCCACCGCCTTGTGCCGCCCGATCGTCGCCATGTCCCCCTTGTCCCAATACGAGAACGCCGGCCGTTCGTCGGGCGGCGTCGCCGTCCCGCCATCCCGCAGCTCCGCGTTCACGATCTTCGCCACGTGCCCGCCCATCTGGATCGCCCCCTGCGCCACCCCCGGCACCTCCTGACCCTTGGCGTCCACCAGGTAAGCAATGTCGCCGATCGCGAACGCCTCGGGATACCCCGGGATCGAGCAGTCCGGCAGCACCTTGATCCGCCCCCGCCCGTCCAGCTCCACGCCCAGGCTCCGCGTCACCGGCGACGCCACCACGCCCCCGCCCCACAGGATGTTCCGCGCCTCGATCACCTCCCCCGAGTCCAGCACCACCCGACCGTCCTCGATCGACTCGGCCCGCGTGTTCAGCATCACCTCCACCCCCAGCTCCTCGAGCTGACGCTTCCCCGCCTCGCACAGCCGATCCGGGTACGTCGGCAACACCCGGTCCGCCCCCTGCACCAGCACCACCCGCACCCGGTCCACCTCGATCTTGCGGAAGTCCTTGCGGAACACCTTCTTGCCCAGCTCGGCCATCGTCCCCGCCAGCTCCACCCCCGTCGGCCCGCCGCCGATCACGCAGATCGTCGTCAGCCGACCCGCCTCGTCGCGATCGGCTTCGGTCTCCGCCCGCTCGAAGCTCGTCAGCACCCGACGCCTGATGTCCAGCGCGTCCTGCACCGTCTTCAACCCCAGCGCGTGCTTCGGCCAATCCTCGTTGCCGAAGTAACTCGTCTGTCCGCCCAGCCCGATCACCAGGTGCGTGTACGACACGCTCGACTCCTGCAGCGTCACCACCCGACGATCCAGGTCGATCGACCGCACCTCCTCCATCACCGTCATCACGTTCATCCGCCCCCGCACGATCGACCGGATCGGCACCGCCACGTCCGGCACGCTCAGCCCCGCCATCGCCACCTGGTACAGCAACGGCTGGAACGCGTGGTGGTTCTGCTTGTCGATCAGCCCCACCTGGGCCTGGCCGCGGAACGCCCGGATGAAGTGCAGCCCCCCGAACCCGCACCCCAGCACGATCACGCGCGGCTCGCCCTCCAGCCCATAGTGATGGGCGTATCGCTTCGGCCTCTCGTCTTGGCTGCTCGCCACGGGCAAACCTCCCGATCGGTCTATACTCGCCGCGGCCCGCGGGGCCCAAGGCCCCGCGCGACGAACGGACCCTAGACGCCAAAGCCCCGCCCGTCCATCCTTTTTCGATGCCCCCGACCGCTAATCACATCCGCCAGCAGTTCGTCGACTTCTTCGTCGACAAGCACGGCCACCAGCACGTCCCCTCCTCCCCCGTCGTCCCCGTCAACGACCCGACGCTGCTGTTCGCCAACGCGGGCATGAACCAGTTCAAGCCCTACTTCCTCGGCACCGAGACCCCGCCCACCCCACCACGCGTCGCCAACTCCCAGAAGTGCATCCGCGCCGGCGGCAAGCACAACGACCTCGATGATGTCGGCAAGGACACCTACCACCACACCTTCTTCGAGATGCTCGGCAACTGGTCCTTCGGCGACTACTTCAAGCAAGAAGCCATCGACTGGGCCTGGGAACTCCTGACCTCGAAACAGTGGTGGGGCCTCGACCCCGAGCGACTGCACGCCACGTACTTCGAGGGCGACACGGCCGAGGGCCTCGAGCCCGACCTCGAAGCCAAAAAACTCTGGCTCAAATACCTCCCCCCCGAGCGCGTCCACCCCGGCAACAAGAAAGACAACTTCTGGGAGATGGGCGACACCGGCCCCTGCGGCCCCTGCTCCGAGGTCCACTTCGATCGCACGCCCGACAAGTCCGGCGCGTCCCTGGTCAACGCCGACTCGCCCGACGTCATCGAGATCTGGAACCTCGTCTTCATCCAGTTCAACCGCCGCCAGGACCAGACCCTCGCGCCCCTCCCCGCCAAGCACGTCGACACCGGCATGGGCTTCGAGCGCATCGTCGCCGTCCTCCAGGGCAAGGACTCTAACTACGACACCGACGTCTTCGCCCCAATCTTCACCGCCATCCAGCAGGTCACCGGCGCCCGCGCCTACACCCCCGGCGGCGCCGGCGACAACCTCACCGATCCCATCAACGTCGCCTACCGCGTCATCGCCGACCACGCCCGCTGCCTGACCTTCGCCCTCACCGACGGCGCCCACTGCGGCAACACCGGCCGAGACTCCGTCCTCCGCACCATCCTCAGACGCGCCGTCCGCTTCGGCCACCAGCAGCTCGGCATCGAAGAACCCTTCCTCTACAAGCTCGTCCCCGCCGTCGTCGACCACTTCGGCGACGCCTTCCCCGAGTTGCACACGAAGGTCGACGCCGTCACCGAAGAGATCAAGGACGAGGAAGTCAGCTTCCGGCAGACGCTCACCAAGGGCACGGCTAACTTCGACGAGGCCGCCAACACGTCCGTGATCAATGCGATTCGACAGATCGACGGGCTCAAGAAAGACGGCCGACTCTACAGCATCGACTTTGTTGATCGAGTCGAAACGCCGAACCAAAAAGTCGAGTCACCCACAGGCAAGACATGGGCGGAGATATCCAGCGTCGATGCGTCGGCTCAGGGCATGGAAGTGAAAGAATCTTGGGGCAGCCACACGCAGACACCGATCGAGCGCTTCCCCGTGCGGATCATCCGTGACATCACCGGGAGTCCCGTCTCACTCAGCGGCGACACCGCCTTCGACCTCGAAGCCACCTACGGCTTCCCCTTCTCCCTGACGAAAGTCATGGCCGAGGAACGCGGTCTCACCGTCGACGAGCCCGGCTACGAGAAGGCCAAGGCCAAGCACGCCGAGATCTCCCGCGGCCAGGGCGGCGACGGCGACTTCGACGCCAAGGCCGCACTCAACGACCTCATCCAGCAAACCGCTCTCCCCCCGACCGATTTCCTCGGCTACACCACCACGACCATCGAGCCCAGCGCCCAGTCGCTCCGCCTGTTCAAGCGCACCGGTCCCGCCTTCGAAGAAGTCAAGCAGGCCGCCGTCGGCGACTTCGTCGCGGCGGTCGTCGAGCGCACCCCTTTCTACGCCGAGGCCGGCGGCCAGGTCGGCGACACCGGCACCCTCGCCTGCAATTGCGGCGGGTCCATCCGCGTCACCGACACGCAAAAGCTCGGCGACACCTGGTTCCACCTCGGCGAAGTCACCAACGACATCACCGCCGCTGAGGCCGCGCCCGTTGGCCTGACCGTCGACGCCGACCGCCGCCGCCGCATTATGTGCAACCACACGACCACGCACGTGATGAACCGCGCCCTGCGCGACCTCGTCAACCCCGAGGCGGACCAGAAGGGCTCGCTCGTCGACGACGAGAAGCTGCGTTTCGACTTCTCGAACCAGGGCCCGGTCAAGCCCGACCAGCTCGCCGCCGTCGAGCGGCAGGTCAACGCCGATATCGCGGCCGACCTCGCCGTCGACTGGCAGGTCGCCCCGCAGGAAGACGCGCTGCAGATCAACGGCCTCCGCGCCGTCTTCGGCGAGAAGTACCCGCCGGAAGTCCGCGTGGTGTCGATCGGAGCCAAGGTCAACAACCTGCTCGCCGACCCGGCCAACGACGCCTGGGCCGACAAGTCCATCGAGTTCTGCGGCGGCACGCACTTGCCGTCGACCGGCCCGGCCGAGGCGTTCTGCGTCGTCGCCGAGGAGAACGTCGCCAAGGGCATCCGCCGCGTCACCGCCCTCACCGGCCAAGCCGCCCGCGACGCCGCGGCCGCCGCCGACGGCCTGCAAGCCAAGCTCGACCAACTCGCCGACGCCGAGCCGGACGCGCTCAAGGCCGGCGTCGACGCCGTCAACGCCGCGCTCAACGAGACCACCCTCCCGGCCGTCCGCCGTGCGGCCCTGCTCGCGACCATCGCCGAGCTCAACGCCAAGCTCAAGGCCGCCGCCAAGCAGCAGGGCAAGGCCGCCGGCGCCGCCGCCGTCGAGCAGGCCAAGGCCATCGCCGACGGACACAGCGGCCCGGTCGTCGTCGCCCGCCTCGACGACGTGGACGGCGGCGCCCTTCGCTCGGCCATGGACGTCGTCAAGAAAAAGCACCCCGACGCCGCCATCCTCCTCGGTTCGACCGCCCCGGATGGCAACAAGTGCGCCTTCATCGCCGCCGTGCCGAAACCCATGATCGACGCCGGCCTCAGAGCCGGCGACTGGGTCAAGCAGGCCGCCCAGGTCACCGGCGGCGGCGGCGGCGGCCGACCCGATTCCGCGCAGGCCGGCGGCAAAGACCCCGCCAAGCTCGATGACGCGCTCGACGCCGCGCGCGACTTTGCCGCTGCCCACGCGAGCTGAACCGTCTTGCCTCACCCCGCCCCTCGCTGGTCTCTCGATCGGGCCGACGCCTGGCGTGAACGCCACGGCTGGCTCGTTGGCGCGAACTTCCTGCCCTCGACTGCCGGCAACCAGCTGGAGATGTGGCAGGCCGAAGCGTTCGACCTCGACACCGTCGATCGCGAGCTCGGCTACGCCGCTGCGATCGGGATGAACGCCATGCGCGTGTACCTGCACGACCTCGTCTTCCACGACGATCGCGACGGGCTGTTCGACCGCATGGAGCGCTACCTCGCCATCGCCGACACGCACGGCATCGCGACGATGTTCGTCTTCCTCGACGACTGCTGGTCGGACGTCGGCGCCCTCGGCCTGCAGCCCGACCCCATCCCCGGCGTGCACAACTCGACGTGGCTGCGCTGCCCGCTCGACCGCGGCGTCGAGCGCGCTTTGCATGACGACGACTACCGATCGAGCCTCGAGCGCTACGTCGTCGAGACGATCGATCGCTTCCGCGACGACCCGCGTGTGTTCGCTTGGGACCTGTACAACGAGCCGATCAACCAAGGGAAGCGGGCCTGGCGTCGGCCGGATGGCACGCTCGATCGCTGGGACGAGAGGCCGATGTCGCGCCGTGCGGTGCTCGCGATGGTGCACCACGTGTTCGACTGGGCCCAGGCCGTCGATCCCAGCCAGCCGCTGACCCTGGGCGTCTGGCGGGGCGACTGGCGGGCGGACGAGATCAACCGCGTGAGCCTGCTACGCAGCGACGTGCCGTCCTTCCACTGCTACGGCCGCGGCGCGGACGCGATGGGCGACGCGATCGACGCCGTCTCGGCGGTGTCGCCCGGCCGACCGGCGATCTGCACCGAGTACCTCGCCCGCACGCAGGGCAACACCTTCGCCGAGTGCCTGCCCCTGCTCCGAGACCACGGCATCGCCGCGATCAACTGGGGCCTCGTCGCCGGCCGGTCGAACACGGCGTATCACTGGGGCAGCTGGAACGAGCCCGGCCGGCTACCTGAACCCGAGGTTTGGCACCACGACGTCTTCCGCGCCGACGGCTCGGCGTACGCCGCCGCCGAGTGCGATCTCATCCGTCGCCTGACCACCGAGTAGCCACGCCGCGGGCCCATCGACGCCGCGGCTACCATCCGCCCTATGCAGATCAACGACCACTACCTCAAGCTCGCCGCCGGCTACCTCTTCCCCGAGATCGCCCGCCGCGTTAAGGCCTTCACCGAGGCCCACGCCGACGCCCTCAAGGACAAGCCCATCGTCAAGCTCGGCATCGGCGACGTCACCGAGCCGCTGCCCGAGGCCTGCCGCACCGCGATGATCCGGGCCGTCAACGAGATGGGCAAGCACGACCAGTTCCGCGGCTACGGCCCCGAGCAGGGCTACGCCTTCCTCCGCGAAGCGATCGCCACGAACGACTACCAGCAGCGCGGCTGCGACATCGACGCCGACGAGGTCTTCGTCTCCGACGGCAGCAAGTGCGACTCGGCCAACATCCTCGACATCCTCGGCCCGACCAACACCACCGCCGTCTGCGACCCCGTCTACCCCGTCTACGTCGACACCAACGTCATGGCCGGCCACACCGGCCCCGTCGGCGACGACGGCCGGTACGGCGGGCTCGTCTACCTGCCCATGACCGTCGACAACGCCTTCACCCCGCCGATCCCCGACGAGGCCGTCGATGTCGTCTACCTCTGCTCGCCCAACAACCCGACCGGCTCCGCGATGACGCACGACCAACTCGCCGCGTGGGTGAAGTACGCCAACGAGAACAAGACGCTCATCCTGTTCGACGCCGCCTACGCCGCGTTCATCCAGGACGACACGCTGCCACGCTCGATCTACGAGGTGCCGGGCGCCCGCACGTGCGCGATCGAGTTCCGCTCGTTCAGCAAGACGGCCGGGTTTACCGGCACGCGCTGCGCCTACACGGTCGTCCCCAAGGAGCTCGTCGGCCAGACACCCGGCGGCGACGAGGTCGCGCTGCACGGCCTGTGGTCTCGTCGGCAGTCGACCAAGTTCAACGGGGTGTCGTACATCGTGCAGCGCGGGGCCGAGTCGATCTACTCCGACGAGGGCAAGGCCGAGGTCGCCGCGCTCGTCGCGTTCTACATGGACAACGCCAAGCTGATTCGCGAGGGCCTGGCCAAAGCGGGGATCACGACCTACGGCGGCGAGCACGCCCCGTACGTCTGGGTCAAGGCCCCCGAGGGCACGACCAGCTGGGGCCTGTTCGACCGCCTGCTCTACGAGGCCCACGTCGTCGGCACGCCCGGCGCGGGCTTCGGCTCGTGCGGCGAGGGGTACTTCCGCCTGTCGGCGTTCAATTCTCGAGCCAACGTCGAGACGGCGATCGAGCGCGTCACGGCCGGCGTGGCGGTGTGACACCAACCCCCGACGCGTTGGCCCGTTAGCCCTTGGCTCTGCCGGGGGTGAACGACCGAGTGCGGACGAGATCACGGACGCTTGATTCTCCACCCCCGGCAGAGCCCGGGGCTCATAGCCATGAACGACCTCGATCTTCAACAGGAAGTCTCGGCGTTCCTTGCCGTCTGCCGCACGGCGACGCTCGCGACGGTCGCCCCCGACGGCGCGCCGCACGCCGCGTGCGTGCAGTTCGTTGCCGATGCCAAGTGGCGGCTCGCGTGGGTCAGCGCCGAGGGCAGCGCCCACAGCCGACATCTCGTCGAGCACCCCCGCTGCGCGGTGACGGTCTACGCCCACGACGATCGACCCGAGCGCATCCACGGCTTGCAACTACGCGGCATGGCCGCGATCCTCGACGGCGACCAACGCGCCGCCGCGCTGGACCTCTACCGGGTCAAGTACCCGTTCGTCGCCGACGAGCCCTACGCCTCGGCGATCGACCGACAGGGCGTGTATCGCTTCACGCCGACGTGGCTGCGCTGGCTGGACAACCGGCGTGGGTTCGGGTTCAAGGTCGAGCAGACGCCGCGGTAGCCAGTCCATCGATCGCGAGGTTCGTCGGCATTCCTGGAGATCGGTCTGCTCGGACGTCGGCGGTGTAGAAGCAGCGGCGTTGTTAAGTTCGTCTTCGTCGAGACGGGCCGACAAATGAGGACATGCCGATGTGGATCGAGACGTTTGGTTTCCTGGCCGTCGCCGCGATGGTGACGTTCTACGCCCTGGAGTCGCGCGGCCGGGCGTTTATCCTCGCCTTCGCAATCGCCTGCCTCGCCGCCGCGACGTATGCGACGCTGATCGGCTCGTGGCCTTTCGCGGCGGTCGAGTTCGTCTGGGCGATCGTGGCGTTCGTGCGCTGGCGTCGCAGAGGTGTCTGACGTTGTTCAGCTCGCGATCATGATCGAACAGCAGTGACGAAACCGCGGATGAACGCTGATAAACGCGGATTTAGCGGTCGTCTTCAAGGATTGCGTGACGCCACTCATCGAGCGAGTCGTAGATCTCGGTCCAAGGCCAAGTTGGGTTGGTTTCTTTGGAGTAGGTCAGGTGCACTTGAGCGACGTTCGTGGTGTTCACGATCTCGAACAAGAAGTCATCACGGTCGACGCGACGACCAAGGCAACGACATTTGCTAGTGAATAGTTTGTGGCCTGGAGGCATCTCTCGTTGGAGTTCTTTTAGAGCGACGCGAGGCTTTTGCCTATCGAGGGATTGCCACTTGTCCGGCCAGTCGAATCCGTGTTCATCCGCGTTCATCGGCGGTTCCCATCTGTCGGATCACCGCCTCGACGATCGCCTCCGGCTCCATCATCCGCCCCTGGCCCGAGGTGCGGCAGGCCTGCCAGCCGTCATCCGGGCCGAGCTGGGTGAGGTTGGGCAGGGCGTCGCGGAGGGTGGCGAGGTTGCGCTGGACGATGGGATTGGCCCACATGTCGGCGTTCATCGCGGGGGCGACGACAAGCGGGGTGGCCGAGGGCAGGGCGGAGGCGGTGAGGGCGACGAGGTCGTCGGTGAGGCCCGCGGCGAGGCGGGCGAGGCAGTCGGCCGAGGCGGGGGCGATGAGTATGAGGTCGCACCAGCGGGCCAGAGCGACGTGGGGCGAGGAGAGCAGGTCGGGCAGCGGGTCGGGGTCGGGGAAGCTCGCGTCGGGGTGCGGGGCCCAGGCGGAGGTCATGACGGGGTGGCCGGAGAGGGCCTGGAAGGTCGCCGGCCCGACGAAGCGGGTGGCGGCGTCGGTCATGATCACGCGGACGTCGTGCCCGGCCTGGCTGAGGCGGGAGACGACGTGGCAGGTCTTGTACGCGGCGATCCCGCCGGTGACGGCGATGAGGAGGCGCTTGGGTGGGGCGTTGGTCGACACGCCAGAAGCGTAACCGGCGAGCAAGCTCGCCGGCTAAACCGGAGGGCTACTCTTCGGCGTCGTCCTCGAGGGCCTCGGGGTCGGCCTCGAGCTCGAGCGTGATCTTGCCCTCGACGATCTCTTGCACGGCGACCTCGATGTCGGATCGGCCGTGACGCTCGACCAGCGGGCGGGCGCCCTCCATGAGCTCGCGGACGCGGTGCTGAACCAGGGAGGTGAACTTGAATCGTCCGCCCATCTCGTTGATGACGCGGTCGTCCTTGAGGGCTTCGATCATGGCGGGTGGGCTCCGGGGGAGGCGGGCTCGCGGTGCGGCGAGCCGAGCAGTGTAGGCGATTTCCGCGGATCGGCAAGGGCGACGCGTCGGCCATCGGGCCGGGATTGGATAGACTCCCCGCCCCGTGAAGGCGTCGCTGGCCTGGCTGAACGACTACCTGGATCGGCCGGTGACGGCCGACGCGGCCGCCGATGCGCTCACCCGGCTGGGCTTCCCGGTCGAGGACCGCGAGGAGATCGCCCTGGGCGGCGGCGGGACCGACCTGCAGCTCGACGTCGAGGTCACTAGCAACCGCGGGGACTGCCTGAGTCACGTCGGCGTGGCGCGCGAGCTGTCGGTCGGGCTGGATGTCGGGCTCAAGCCGCCGGCGGTCGAGCTGCCGGCGACGAGCGGCGCGGCGGGCGAGCTGACGTCGGTCGCGGTGGAGACGCCGGACTGCCACGTGTTCACGGCCCGGGTGATCCGCGGCGTGAAGGTCGGGCCGTCTCCGGGCTGGCTGGTCGATCGGCTGACGGCCGCGGGGGTGCGGTCGATCAACAACTTGGTCGACGTGACCAACTTCGTGATGCTGGAGATGGGCCAGCCGCTGCACGCGTACGACATGAGCAAGCTGGCCGAGGGGCGGATCGTCGTGCGAGGATCGCGGAAGGGCGAGACGCTCGTCGCGATCAACCACGAGACATACACGCTCGGCGAGGGGATGCTCGTGATCGCCGACGCCGAGAAGCCGGTCGGCATGGCCGGCGTGATGGGCGGGCTCGAGTCCGAGGTGACCGAGGCGACGGCGGACGTGCTGCTGGAGTCGGCGAGCTTCGACGCGGTCGCGGTGCGGCGGTCCAGCCGGGGGCTGAAGCTGAGCAGCGACGCGAGCTATCGGTTCGAGCGGGGCGTCGATCCGCTGGGCGTCGAGCAAGCCAGCCGGCGGGCGGCGGCGATGATCGTGGGGCTGGCGGGCGGCGAGCTGGCCGAGGGCGTGGTGCGGACGGGGGTCGATGAGCCGGCGGCGGCGACGGTGAGCCTGCGAGCGGGGCGTTGCCGTCGGCTGCTCGGCGAGCCGATCGAGCTGGCGGTGATGGTGGACGCGTTGGACCGGCTGGGGTTCGGGGTGAGCGTGGCCGGGGAAGGCGACGCGGCGGTGATCGCGGCAACGGTGCCGAGCCACCGGCTGGACATCACGCGGGAGGTCGATCTGATCGAGGAGGTCGCGCGGGTGCGGGGTTTGGCGGCGGTGGCGGTGAGCGATCGGCTGGCGATCGAGGTGAAGCCGCCGGACGCGGCGGTGGCGCGGCGGCGGGCGTTGACGGGCAGGCTGGTGGGGCTTGGGTTTTTTGAGACGCAGACGCCGAGCCTGATGGGGCCGAACGAGGCCGGGATGTTTGCCGGCGGTGACGGCGAGTCGGTCGGCGGGCTGTGGGAGAGCGCGCGGGCGGACGATCGGCTTCGGCCGAGCCTGCTGCCGAGCCTGCTGGCGGTGCGCAAGCTGAACCAGGACCGCGGCGTGACCGGCGGCGGGGCGGGCGTCGGGCTGTTCGAGCTGGCGTCGGTCTGGCGGAAGGGCGCCGGCGGGGTCGGGGCGGCGGGGCTGATCGAGTCGCGTCGGCTGGGGTTGCTGGTGGATGCGGAGGGGGGGGTGGACGGGGCGCAGGCGGCGGTGGGACGGCTGCGGGGGGCGATTGAGGCGGTGAGCGACGGCGTGACGGTCGAGGCCGGGGCCGAGGCGGTGGTGGACGATGCGCGATGGGCGGGCGTGGCGGCGGTGATGGCGCCGGTGGGGTTGGTGCGGCGTGTGGGGACGGTGGTCGGCGTTCTGGGGGTGATCACGCCGGCGGTGGGCGAGGCGGCGGGGTTGCAGGGGGCGGTGGCCGGGGCGGAGCTGGACGCCGAGGCGTTGATGGCCGAGGGCGCGGCCGACGCGGGCGGGTCGCTGGTGCTGACACGCTTCCCGGGGATCGAGCGCGACCTGTCGATCGTCGTCGACGAGGCGGTCGCGTGGGCGGCGATCGAGGCCGCGGCGATGAGCGTGCGTGGCGGGGCGGGCCCGGCCCAGCTCGAGTCGCTGGCCTACGTCGGGATGTACCGCGGCAAGCCCATCGCCAAGGGCCGCAAGAGCGTGACCCTGCGGATGACCTTCCGCGACCCCGAGGCGACGCTAACCCACGAGGCGGTCGACCCGCGCGTGGCCGAGGTGGTCGGTGCGCTCAAGGCCCGGGTGGATGCCGAGCTGCGCGGCTAAGCCCGACCGCCGCTACTGCAACGGTGCCCGATTGCGTTGCGTGACCGCGCCGACCGCCAGCGTGACTTCAGCCGCTCCCATCTTGTTCAGCAACCGGCAGCACGCCGCGGCCGTTGAGCCCGTGGTCAACACGTCGTCCACCAGCACCACGCGGTGATCCTTGAGGTCCAGCGTGCGAGTCGCGAACGCCGTGGACGTCACGTTCCGCCGACGCTCCGCCTCGGTCAGCAACGACTGCGGCCGCGTCCGCCGCACGCGCCGCACCGTCGGGATCGCCGCCGCCCCGATACGCCGGCTCACCGCGTCGGCCAGCAGCCGCGACTGGTCGTACCCCCGTCGCCACCGCCGCGTCCAGTGCAACGGCACCCAGGTCACGACCGTCGGCGCCCCACCCGCCGGCACCGCCCCGACCCGCTCGCCCAGCGCCCGACCCAGCGGCTCGGCCAGCCGCCAGTGCTGCGCGAACTTCAGCTCACGCAGCCGCTCGGCCAGCGGCTCGCCGTAGGCCCCCAGCCGAACCAACCGCTGCCACGGCAACCGATGCCCGTGACACGTCGGGCACCCTCGGGCCGACAACGCCTCCGCCTCGGTCGACCGGCCGCAGCGCGGGCAGTAGACCCCGTCCTCCGGCACGATCGCCTCGGTCAACGCCCCCGTGTCCCCCGCCCCGTCGAACGGCGGCCGCCGCGGCAGGAACGCGTCCACCGGCTCGACGACCCACCACCGGTAGCCCACCCCCACGGCCTGCCCTACCTTGGCGGCCATGCCCGAAGCCCCCGACCGACTCGCGCTGTCCCCGGTCGTCATCTCGGCCCCGTTCGGCAACTACGTCCAGCCGGCCGGCACCACGCCGACGCTCGGCACCTTCACCCGCCACGCCCGCTCGGGACGCATCTGGCGGATCCTCAAGACCGTCCGTTACTACCCCAGACTCGGGGCCTGGGTCAACAAGATCGGCCTGCGCAATCCCGGCATCGACTGGCTCGCTAGCCGAGCCGCCACCGGCCGCAAGCCCATCGTCGGCCGGCTCGTCAGTGTCCACGGCTTCAGTCCCGAGGATTGGCGATACCTCGTCGAGACCTGCGGGGCGATGCGTGACCCCGACGGGAAAGCCATGCTCGGCGTCGAGCTCAACCTCTCCTGCCCCAACGTCGGCCACGCCGCCGCGGACGTCCCCGCCTGGCGTGAGCTGTTCGCCGTCGCCACCGACGTCCTCCGCCCGGTCGGCGTCGGGCTGGTAGCCAAGCTCCCGCCGGTGCGTTTCGAGGCGATGGCCGAGACCGCCTGGGCCGCCGGCATCCGCTGCTTCCACGCCTGCAACACCCTGCCCGTGCCCGGCGGCGGGATGTCCGGCACCCCGCTCATGCCGCTGAGCCTGCGGTGCATCGCCTGGCTGCGCGAGACCTTCGGCGACGACGCCCAGCTCATCGCCGGCGGCGGCATCAGCAAGCCCGACCACATCGACGCCTATCGCGACGCCTCGGCCGACCACTTCGCCCTCGGCACCGTCTGCATGGACCCGCGCCTGCTGTTCAGCGACAAGAAGGTGCGGGCGACGATCGAGCAAGCTCATTCGTCGTAGAACTCGCCTAGTTCCGCACGCACTCCCCACTCTGCGAACGACTTGCAGAGTCCTTCTGCGCAAGCTCGAACCCTTTGCATATCGCCTCGCTCGATGATTTTGAGGTGCGACGCGGAAGCGAAGTCACTCAACCCGAACACATCTTCCGGATCGACACCTTGTGAAAGGTAGAGAGACGCGACCTTGGTTTGAACTACATCGCCCTCGACTGGAGCGCCGTGGCTGTGGTACTCGATCAGTACTGCGAATCGCATTGGCCAACCACGGGCGGGACGTCCGACTTAGTTGATGTACTCGACCACGCCGGCTTCGACCTCGCCGATGTCCAGGCCGCCGTCGCCGTCGGCGTCGATCTTGTCGAACTGGGCGTCGACGTCGCCGGTGACGTTCTTGACGTAGTCGCTCTCGGCCCACTCGAAGCGGGTCAGCGAGCCGTCGCCGTCGGTGTCGGCCTTGCTGAAGGCCTGCTGCTTGTAGTCGTCGGCGATGGTCTCGGTCGTCTCGCAGGCGACGACGAACGGCAGCGTGGCGAGGCCGGCGGCGGCGAGCAGGGCGGTGGTGGCGCGGGTCATGGCTGGCTCCGGGTTCGGTTCGGGGTGCAGGCCGCGACGGATGCGGGCGGCCGGTGAAGCCGGAGTGTATCGCGGCGGGCTCACGGCCCGTCGAGGCTGCCGTCGTTCTGGAAGTCCGTGTTCTCGAAGGCCGGGTACTCCTCGTCGCGGGTCTCCTCGAACGCCGGGTACTCCTCGACCTCTTCTTCGATGACGCAGCCGGTGAGCGCGGGCGGGGCGAGCAGGGCGGCGGCGGCGAGCAGGGCGGCCATGGCGCGGTTCATGCGGGTCTCGCGGGCGGGGTCACGGGTTGGCCTGGAGGTCGGCGTTCTTGAACTCGTCCTGCGTCAGGAAGCCGTCGCCGTCGGCGTCGAGCTTCTTGTCGTCGTCGATCTGCTTCTGGAGTTGCTGGGCGAAGTCGCTCTGCTGGATCTCGGGTCGGGAGAGCATGCCGTCGCCGTTGGAGTCGATGGCGTCGAAGGTGTTGTTCTCGAAGTCGGACATGACTTCCTGGGTCTGCTGGCAGCCGAGGGTGAGCAGGGCGGCGGCGGCGAGGGTGGCGGGTGCGATGGAGACGGGATGAGTCATGGTGGCTCTCGGGGCGGGGGCGATAAGGGATAGCTTGCCGCTTGGCGGGCGCGTGCACAACCGCGACCGAGCCGTTTCGCTTCCTGAGTCGGTTGGGTGAAGGGGCTACACGCGGTCTTTGGCGTGATAGGCCCGCTTGACCTTGAACGCGCGGTTGCCGCGGAACTGGCCGAGGTGGCCGATGTGCTTGCGCTTGCCCTCGACGAGGAGGGTGAGCGGGGCGGACGCGGGCTTGTCGGTGAGGATGATGTCGCCGGGGGAGAGGTTGCGCAGCTCGCTCACGGTCATCTGGGTGTCGGCGAGGACGGCGGAGACGTCGATCTTGGCCGACTCGAGGTGGGAGGCGACGCGGGTGCGGAGCGTGGGGTCCTTGCGGTTGCGCTTGTAGGCCGCCCAGGTCTGGTTGCTGAGCTTCTCGATGACCGGCTCGATGACGGCGTAGGGGATGGCCATCGCGATCGTGCCGGCACGGCCGCCCATCTTGATCTCCAGGCCGACGACGACCACCACCTCGTTGGGGGCGACGATCTGCACGAGCGCGGGGTTGGACTCGTGCTCGTGGACCTTGAAGTCGATGGCCTTGATGCTCGACCACGCCTCGGTGTAGCTGGCCGTGGCGCGGTCGAGCAGCTGGTTGACCAGGCGGAGCTCGATCGAGGTCAGCGGCCGCTGGGGGATGAACAGGTCGGCGTTCGAGCCGCCCAGCAGGCGGTCGATGATCGGGTAGACGATCAGGGGCGAGATCTCCATGCAGACCTCGCCGTCCAGCGGCTCGCAGGAGATGAGGGTGAAGCAGGTGGGGTTCGGCAGCGAGTGGGTGAACTCGGCGAAGGTCATCTGCTCGATGTGGGCGACCTTGGTCTCGACGATGGTCCTCAGGAAGCCGGACAGGGCGGCGCCGAAGGAGCGGGCGAAGGCCTCGTGGAGGGTCTCCAGGGCCCGCATCTGGTCCTTGGAGACGCGTTCGGGCCGCTTGAAGTCGTACTCGCGGATCTCGAGGTCGAAGGGCTTGAAGCCCCGCCGCCGGGAGAACACCTTTTTCTCGGGGGCGGCCTCGGCGACGTCGTCGGTGTCCCCGCCGACCGAATTCAGCAGGGCGTCGATATCGCTCTGGTCGAGCATGTCGGGCATAGAACGAATTATCGGGTGTTGGCGGGCCGCGGGTTGAGCCGAGGCGGCAGGCAGCTGCACGCGCCCGGGGCGTCGGATCGTCTTACAGTCGGAACCGAACGCTTGTTTCGTGCGTTGGATTGAGGATGACCGCGATGAACCGATGGCTGCGAGGGGTGTGGGCGTGGGCGGTGCTGGTGGCGGTGGCGTCGTCGGCGTGGGGGCAGGGGTTGCTGGGCGGGGGGCCGTTGGGGGCGGAGGACCGGCCGCCGGTGACGGTCTCGGCGGCGTCGCGAGAGGCGGCGGTCGAGCCGGGCGGTCGGGCGGTGCTGGGGGTGGTGCTGGACATGTCGGGTAAGTGGCACGTCTGGCCGGACGCGGGGCAGGCCAGGCCGGTGGAGGGGCTGTTTCAGATCCACACGACGGCGGCGCTGGTCGGGGTGCTCGGGCCGGACGGCGAGCCGGTGGATGGGCTGATCGAGACCGGGGCGTGGCAGTACCCGTCGCCGCACGAGGTGGAGGCCTTCGGGCAGTCGATCCTGGCGTGGGACGGGGTGACGGTGCTGATGCTTCCGGTGGAGGTCGCGGCGGGGGTCGAGCCGGGGGTGTATCGGGTGGTGTTCGAGGTGGGGTACCAGGCGTGCGACGACCAGGTCTGCCTGCGGCCGGAGTTGCTCGAGGTCGAGGCGGAGTTGCGGGTGATGGGGCCGGGCGAGACACCGGACGAGGCCCAGGCGGTGGCGCCCGTGTCGCTGTTTGAGGGGTTCGACAACGCGGGCTGGGAGACGATTGGCACGGCGGAGGCGGGGGATGCGGTCGGGGCGTCGACGGGCGCGGTGCCGGGCGGGTCCATGACGTGGGGCGTGTTGGTCGGCACGCTGTGGCTGGCGGCCGTCGGCGGGGTGTTGCTGAACGTGATGCCGTGCGTGCTGCCGGTGATCCCGATCAAGATCCTCGGCCTGGCCCAGGCGGCCCCGGACCCGCGTCGGCGGGTCCTGCTGGGGGCGGTGATGGCCGGCGGGGTGGTGGCGTTCTGGCTGGCGATCGGCGGGGTGGTGGCCGGGCTGTCGGCGGCGATCTCCGAGGCGTTCGGCTACTGGTGGTTCAACGTCGGGCTGGGGGCGGTGATCGTCGGGCTGGCGGCGGCGATGTGCGGGGTGTGGGCGCCGCGGCTGCCGCAGTGGGTGTACGCGATCAACCCCAAGCACGACAGCGTGAGCGGGGCGGCGGGGTTCGGGGTGATGACGGGCGTGCTGGCGACGCCTTGCACCGGGCCGATCCTCGGCGGCGTGGCCGGCGGGGTGATCCAGGAGGGGCCGGCGATGGTGATGGCCGTGTTCGGGGCGATCGGCGTGGGGATGGCGCTGCCGTACTTCGTTTTGAGCGTGAGCCCGGGGCTGATCGAGCGGCTGCCGCGGACGGGCCCGGCGAGCGAGCTGCTCAAGCAGGTAATGGCGATGTTGATGGCCGCCGCGGGGGCGTTTTTCCTGGGCGTCGGGCTCAACGCGTTGCGGCACGACGGCACCGGGCCGGTGTATCAGTGGTTCTGGTGGCTGGCGGCGGGCGTGATCGCCGCGGCCGGGCTGTGGCTGGCGGTGCGAACGGTGCAGATCACCCCGCGGCTGGGCCGACGTCTGGCGTTCGGCGGGCTGGGGCTGGCGATGGCAGCGGGGTCGCTGGGGCTGGCGTACGACGTGACTCGGCCGAGCCCGATCGCGTGGGTGTACTACTCCCCCGAGAAGTTTGACGAGGCGCTGGCCGACGGGCGGGCGGTGATGCTCGATTTCACGGCGGACTGGTGCCTGAACTGCATCGCTCTGGAAAAGGCGGTCCTGGAGTCGCAAGAGGTGGTCAGCCGACTCAAGCTGCCGGACGTGGTGCCCATGAAGGCGGACCTGACGAGTCACGCTGCCGCGGGATGGGACAAGCTGGAGGCCCTGGATCGGGTGGCGATCCCGCTGCTGGTGGTCTTCGCCCCGGACGGCCGGGAGGTGTTCAAGGCCGAGTTCTACACCCCGGATCAGGTGGTCGAGGCGATCGATCGGGCGACCGCGGGCCCTGCCGCCGAGGCGACGGCTCGGTCGGTCCGGCTTGACGGTCGCTAAGCCGGGGCGGACACTGCACCTGAACCGAATCCACGGCCCTCTCTCTTGGAGTTCATCTCGATGGCCCGAAGCCAGGGAAGCGCGGCGCTCCTCGCCCTCACGACGTTCTTGGGACTCTTTTTTATCGCGGCCCTCATCCTCGCGATCGTGTTCTACGTGCAGATCGCCGGCTTCCAGCAGGACGCCGAGACCGCGATCGCCGAGCGACGCGAGCTCGCCACCGAGGCCGAGCTGGGACAACCCGCCGTCCAGGCCCTCCGCGACGGGCAGGGCACGGTCGTCGGCGAACTCCTCGAACAGAACGAAGAGCTCAAGGCGATGCTCAACGCCGACCGCCAGATCACCGTCGAGGCGCTTCAGGGCATTATCAATGGGCTCGACGTCTCCGGCTCGATGGTCGGCGCGGTCCGCGCGCTGAAGGAAGAGGTCGCGTTCGCGCAGGAGCAGCAGCAGGCCGCCGAGGCCGCCCGCGACGCGGCCGACAAGCGTGCCCAGGACGCCGAGGCCTCCCGCGAGGCGATCCGGTCGGAGTTCGACCGCTCGGTCGCCGACGCTCAGACCCAGGCTCGCCAGCAGCAGACCGCCGCCGAGACCGTTCGCAACGACCTGAGCGGTGTGCAGAGCGACCTGGGGCAGCAGCTCGACACCTTCCGGCAGCAGCAATCCAACGAGCTGCAGGATCGCGACACCACGATCGTCGAGCTCCGCCGTCGCATCCGCGAGCTCGAGGCCGAGCTGACGACCAACAAGCTCATCGGCGTCTACGCCCGCGCCATCACCGACCCCGACGGCATGATCGTCTCGATCCCCATCGATGACGACAAGGTCTACATCAACGTCGGCTCGTCCGACGGCGTCGTGCCCGGCATGGCGTTCGAGGTCTTCCGCCCCGGCGACCTCATCGGTCTCGAAGAGTTCGACGAGATCCGCGGCATCGGCACCCTCGAGGTCATCACCACCGAGGGCCGCACCTCGATGACCCGCGTCGTCCGCCTCGAGCCCGGCCAGGACGTCAGCGAGGGCGACGTCATCGTCAACCTCATCTTCGACCCCAACGCCGACCTCAAGTTCCACGTCTTCGGCGAGTTCGACATCGACAACACCGGCCAATCCAGCGCCGCCGACCGCCGGCAGATCGAGAGCATGATCGAGCGGTGGGGTGGTGAGACGGTCGAGGCCTTCTCCCCCGACGTCGATTTCCTGGTCCTGGGCGCCGAGCCCGAGCTGCCCGATCCGCTGCCGCCGGGCACGACCGACCCCGTGCTGATCCAGGAGCAGGTCCGCGCCCAGCGAGCCTACGAGACCTGGCAGGACCTCGCCGCTCAGGCCGCCGACTTCCAGGTGCCGGTGCTCAACAAGAACCGCTTCCTCGGGCTCATCGGTTACTACGAGCGGTGAGCCGTCGCGGCGACACGCCGTCGCCGCTTCGTTCTCCAACCCAGGATCGCGCCCTTGGCTGAGCCGAGCAACGCCGTCTCGCTGTGGTCGCAGTACCTGGGCGCCCGCCTCGCCGCGGCCGCGGTCACGGCCTTCCCGGTCGACCACAACCTCAACACCGCCGACGCCCTGGGCGGCTGGATGCACCGGCTCGACAAGCGCCACCGCCGCCGCGCCCGCGACCACATCGCGGCCAGCTTTCCGGAGTGGACCGACCGTCGGATCGACGCCGCCGTCCGCGGGTCGTTCACGCATTTCTTCCGGCTGCTGTTCGACGTCCTGCACACCCCGCGCACGCTGCACCGCGCCACGTGGTCGCAACGCATCGCCTTCGACGGCCTGGGCGAGTCCCTGGGCCTGCTCAACGCCGGGCGGCCCTGCCTGATGCTCACCGGCCACATCGGCAACTGGGAGGTCTTCGGCTACCTCATGGCTCTGCTGGGGTATCGCGTCGATGCCCTGGCCCGGCCGATCGACAACCGCCTGGTCAATGACTGGCTGATGGGCATCCGCGAGGCGCGCGGGCTGCGCATCATCACCAAGTTCAACGCCACCGACCGCATGATGGCGACCCTCGACGCCGGCGGCAGCCTCGCCTTCATCGCCGACCAGAACGCCGGCGACAAGGGCCTGTTCGTGCCGTTCTTCGGGCGGATGGCCTCCAGCTACAAGTCGATCGGCCTGCTGGCGATGACCCGCCGCGTCCCGATCCTCTGCGGCGCGGCCCACCGCGTGCCCTCGGGCGATCGGCTCTACCGCTTCGAGCTGCACAGCGAGGACGTGATCCACCCCCGGGATTGGGACGACCAGCCCGATCCGCTGTTCTACATCACGGCCCGCTACAACCGGGCGATGGAGCGGATGGTCCGCCGTCACCCCGAGCAGTACCTGTGGATGCACCGCCGCTGGAAGTCCCGCCCCCCCTGGGAACGCAAGGGCCGGCCGATGCCCGACGCCGTCGTCGATAAGCTGAAGAGCCTGCCGTGGATGACGGCGGGCGAGCTGGACCGCCTGCGGGCGGGGTCGGCTTGATTCCTCCCGCGAGCCGCACGACAATCAGGGCTCAGCACGTCTTTTAGGAACGCAAGTAATGGTTGACCAGGCAGAACAGCTCCGCCTCGAGGGCCGCAAGATCCTCGTGGTAGACGACGACACGGAGGTCCGTGCCGCGATCGACAACGCCCTTCAGGCCGAGGGCGCCCTCACCCAGACCTGCGGCGACGGCAACACCGCCGTCCGCATCTGCGAGGTCGATCCCCCCAACCTCGTCGTGCTCGACATGATGCTGCCCAAGCGCAGCGGCTTCCTCGTCCTCGAGAAGATCAAGCGGTTCGACCCCCCGCCCATGGTGGTCATGGTCACCGCCAACGAGGGCAAGCGGCACCAGCAATACGCCGAGGCGCTCGGCGTGGACGGCTACCTGCTCAAGCCGGTTCGGCTGGAGAAACTGATCACGCTGGCCGAGGACCTCTTCGAGCAGATGGACGAGGAGTCGGCGTGATGGCTCGGCGTGGACGATCCGCGGGGTGGGCGCTGGGCGTCGCGGTCGCCGCGGCCGCGGCGTGGCTGCTCGCCCCGCTCGCGATCGCGCAGGCCGATGACAAGCCCGAACGCCCCCTCGCTCAGATCGTCACGACCGACGGCCGGACGTTCGCCGGCGAGCTCGTCGAGCAGACGCCCAGCACGGTCGTGCTCGGCATCGCCGGCATCGACACCCCGTTTTCCCGCGACGTGATCGCCTCGCTCGAAGTCGGCAAGACCGTCACCGCCGAGTACGACGAGCTCAAGGCCAACCTCGACGAATCCGATCCCGGCGCCTGGGCGGGCATCGTCGAGTTCCTCTTCGACCGTGGCCGTTACGAGCTGGCCAAGCAAGAGGTCGATGCCCTGATCGCCAGCCACCCCAACTACGAAGTGGCCAAACGGCTGCGCTCCCGGATCGACAGCCAGATGCTGTTGATCCAGCAGACATCGACCCCGGCCGCGACCCCCACACGCCCGGCCGGGACGGCCCAGCGCGCGGCGGTCGACGCCCTCGAGCCCACGCCCGCCCAGGAGGCCGGTTTCTGGCTGACCGCCGAGGACGTCAACAAGCTCCGCCTCTGGGAGCTGCCCGAGAACCTGTCCCAGGCGCAGCCGCGCATCGTGGTGCCGCGCGAGGCGATCGACGAGCTGTACGAGAACTACACGGACGACCCCGCCCTGCCCAAGGGCCGAGAGGCTCGCAACCGATTCCGCGCCCTGCCCGGCTGGCAGCAGCTCGAGCTGCTCTTCAAGCTGCGGGCTCGCGAGCTCTACCCGAAGGTCCGGGTGGTGCAGGACCCCCCCGTCTTGCAGACGTTCCGCGGTCAGATCAACCCCGCTTACGTCGTTGGCTACTTCCGTCAGCACTTCGGCAGGGGCGAGGTCCCGGGCCTCTACTTGTTGAGGTATCGACCGAACACGGCCGAGTCGGCGTTCGCCAACTTCCTGGCGCTCAACCAGGCGTCCTACGAGGGCGAACAGTTCATCGATCGCGACTCGCCCCAACGCTCGCTGCTGCTGCAGTGGGGCCTGCCGCGCGACGACGCCGACCTGCCCGCCCCGCCGATCGACGGCTGGCGTCCCTTCTTCACCGGGCCCGACGACTCGCGGTTCGTTCAGTACGCCGATTGGATCGGCTCGCTCTACGACCCCGCCCCCGATTACGGGACCGACTACAACCCGCCTTCGGTGAACGACGTGCTCAGCGCCGAACCCGCGACGACCCGCCCGTGACCGCCTTACCCGGAGCCGAGATGTCCCGACCCGCTCGCCGTTCTCACCCGTTCGCGACCGCCGCCTCGGCCGCTTTGACGTTCGCCCTCCTGGGCGTCAGCCTCGGTTGCGACAGCGAGCAGGCCCGCGCCGACCGCTCGCTGCAGGACGCGATCGCCCAGGTCCACGCCGCCGAGCGAGGCTTCGCCGACGCCGGCGAGTCCGAGTCGGCCTATCGCCAAGGGGCGCTCGCCGACGCGATCGGCAGCCTCGACGAGGCCCGTGGCCAGGGCGGGCCCAGCGCGGCCGCCGCCGCTCAGCTCGCCGCGCACATCTACGCCTCGGCCGCCAACGACGCCGTCGGCCGGGCCCTGTCCGCCTACGCCTCGCTCGCCCCCGACGCGGCCGGCCTGGTTTCCGGCGCCGCCGCCGCCCAGGTCACGGCCGCCAGCGCGTCCAGCGCCACCATCGATCGTTCGCCGGCGATCGCGACCCTCGGCTCGCGCCTCACCGAGCTCAACGCCGACCGCGACGCCGCACGTCGCGCGGTCAACGACCTCGAAGCCACCGTCGCCCGCCTGACCGACCAGGTCGCCGATCACCGCGGCGAGGCCTCCCGCGCCCTGGCCGAGTCCCGCCGCCTGAACAGCGAGGCGATGTCGCAGTCAACCTCGCGGGCGGCCTACGACATGGAGGAGAAGGCCGCCGACGCCGAGATGGCGTCGCTCAAGGCCTCCGTCGCCGCCGAGCGGGTCGAGGCCGACCTCAACCTTGAGTCGAGCCGGCTCGCCATCGCCAAGGCCCAGTTGGCCGAGGCCGAGGGCGCGATCGGCCGAGTTCAGGATCGCCTGGCCGCCGAGCGGGACCGCAGTCAGGCCGAGCAAGCCACCGCGACCAACGCCGACAACGCTCGCGAGGCGACCGTCGATCAGCTCGCCGAGGACTTCGACGCCGTGACGCAGCGGTACGCCGCCGAGGTCGATGCCCTCTTCGTCGAGGCGCTCGATGACGCCGGCCGCGCGGTGGACGCGGCGGAGCAGGGCGTCCGGCTGTCCAGCGGCCCCGCGACCAACGCCGCGCGTCGCGACCTGCTCGCCGCCCAGCTGACCGAGTCTCACGTGCTCTCTCAGCGGGCGCTGACCGCCGGCATGTTCTCCGACGTCACCCAGGCCGTCGCCAACGCCGTCAAGCCCATCGACCCCGCCGACGGCGACAAGTTCGCGACCAACGCCGCCGACACGGCCGACATCGCCCGCGCCGATGCCGAGCTCGCTCAGCAGAAGCTCGACGAGGCGCTCGCCCTGGCGAATCAGATCAACAACACCGACGCCGCCGCCCTCGCGAGCAGCGGCCAGTCCATCCGAGACAGCCTCCAGGCCGCCGGCCTGCTCAACTGATCGCTCGGTCTGACGCGACCCCTCGGCGACGCTCGGTTCAGTCGATCTGCAGCTGCGCCAACGCCATCGCCGTGTCCTCGGCGAAGTCGAACACTTTGTCCAGCCCCGTCGCCAGGAACAACGCCCACACGCGGTCCGTCGGCGCTGACAGCATCAGCCGACGGTCGCCGTCGATCACCGCCTTGCGCACGCGCAGCAGCGACGAGAGGTTGGAGCTGTTCATCTGCGTCACGCCCGCCAGGTCGACCACGACGTGCCGCTTGAGCTCGCGACGCTCCATCGCGCCCAGCATCTCGTCGATGTCGTCGGTGAACGCCGGGTCCGGGCCGAGCTTGGCGACCCAGATGTCGTCGGACCACTGTTGAACGGGCATGGCGGACTCCAGGGTTGGCGGCACAGCCTAGCCGGGCGGGGGTCGATCAGGCGTCGGCGGGCTCGATGGCCGCGTCGTCGTCTTCGTCGCCGTTGGACTCGGCGACGCGGGCGACGGCCATCAGCACGTCGCCGTCCCGCAGCGAGATCACCCGCACGCCCTGCGTGTTGCGCCCGAGCTGGCTGACCGCCCCGGCCGCGGTCCGCACGATCATCCCCGCTCGGGTGATCAGCATCAGGTCGTCGGAAGGATCGACCAACAGCGCCGACACGACCTTGCCGTTGCGCGAGGTCGTCTTGATGTCGGCCCGTCCCTTGCCGCCGCGGCCCTGCGGGTGCGTCGAGCCGTCCTGCGTCTGAACGAGGTAGTCGCCGGTCGGCGTGCGCTTGCCGTAGCCGTTGGCGGTGACCGTGAGCAGGTCGGCCTCGTCGAAGCCGCCCTCCTCGCTGCGCGGGATCTTCGCGACCGACACCACCGCGGCCTTGCCCGACAGGTCGATGCCCTTGACGCCCGACGCCGTCCGGCCCATCACGCGCACGTCCTGCTCGCTGAACCGGATCGCCATGCCGGCGTCCGTCGCCAGCAGCAGGTGGTCGTCGCCGGCCGTCCAGGTCACGCCCATCAGCGTGTCGCCCTCGCGCAGCGTCAACGCGATCAGACCGCCGGAGTGCACGTTGCGGTAGTCCTTCAGGCTCGTGCGCTTGACCAGCCCGTTGCGCGTCGCGAAGACGAGGTAGTTCTCCTGCTTCTCGAAGTCGCTGATCGGCATGAACTCGACGCAGCGCTCGTCGGGCTTGAGGTTCAGGATGTTGACGATCGCCCGGCCGCGGCTGGTGCGCGGGGCTTCGGGGATCTCGTACACCTTGATCTTGAACACTCGGCCGGAGTCGGTGAAGCACAGCAGGTCGTCGTGCGTGCTCGACACGAACATCCGCTCGGTGAAGTCGTCTTCCTTGCCCTTAGCCCCGATGACGCCCTTGCCGCCTCGGCCCTGCACCTTGTACTCGTCCAGCGGCAGCCGCTTGACATAGCCGCCACGGGAAATGGTGACCACGACCTGCTGCTCGGGCGTCAGGTCGCCCATGTCGAAGTCGCCGAGCTCCTCGTTACTGATGACCGTGCGCCGCTCATCGGCGTACTTGGCCTTCAGCTCGGCCGTCTCCTCGCGGACGATCGCGAGGATGCGCGACTCGCTGGCGAGGATCGCTTCGTACGCCTCGATCTGGCCGAGCAGCCTGGCGTAGTTCTTCACCAGGGTCTCGATCTCCAGGCCGACGAGCTGGATCAGTTGCAAGCGACCGATCGCCTCGGCCTGCGTGCGGGAGAGCATCACGGGGTTCTCGGCCGACATCGCCTTGAGCCGATCGGGGATCTGCGGGGCCTGCGGGTGATCTTCGGGGATGCGGAACCCGCGACGCATGAGCTTCTCGATCGCCTCGTCGCGCGTCCGCGACTCGCGGATCAGCTTGATGACCTCGTCGATGTCGCAGACGGCGTAGATCAGGCCCTCGATCCGGTGGGCCTCCTGCTTGGCCTGGTCGAGGCGGTACTGCGTGCGGCGGCGGACGACGGTTGCGCGGTGCTCGATGAACAGCTCGATCAGCCGCTTGATGCCCAGCGTCTCGGGCCGGCCGTACACCAGGGCGATATTGATGATCGAGTACGTGGATTGCAGCGGCGTGAGCTGGTAGAGCTGGGCCTCGACGACCGACGGGTCGGACCCCCGCTTGAGCTCGATGACCAGCCGCATCCCGCCGCGGTTGCTGGACTCGTCGACGACGTTGGCGATGTCGCCGAGCTTGTCGTTGCGGCGTTGCTGCTTGATCTTCTCGATGACGCCGTCGTTCTTGCTGACCTGGTAGGGCAGCTCCTTGACGACGAGCAGGTCGCGTCCGCCGCGGGTCTCGTGGTCGACCTTGGCGCGGACGTAGATCCGACCGCGGCCGGTGGCGTAGGCCTGGCCGATGCCGCCGCGGCCCATGACGATGCCGCCGGTAGGGAAGTCCGGCCCGGGCATGACCTGCATCAGCTCGGCCGGCTCGATCGCGGGGTTGTCGATGGTGGCGCAGATGGCGTCGCAGACCTCGCCGAGGTTGTGCGGTGGCATCGAGCTGGCCATGCCCACGGCGATGCCGGTCGAGCCGTTGACCAGCAGGTTGGGGAACCGCGCCGGCAGGTACTTGGGCTCGTCGACGGTCTCGTCGAAGTTCGGCTGCCAGTCGACGGTGTCGAGCTTGAGGTCCTCGAGCATCTCGACGGCGTGGCGGTGCAGGCGGGCCTCGGTGTAGCGCATGGCCGCCGGCGGGTCGGGGTCGATCGAGCCGAAGTTGCCCTGCTTGTCGACCAGCAGGTAGCGGGTCTTCCAGTCCTGGGCCATATTCACGAGCGTCGGATAGATCGCCGAGTCACCGTGGGGGTGGTATTTCTTCATGGTCTCGCCGACGATGCCGGCGCACTTGGAGTGCTTGCGGCCGGGCGAGAGGTTGAGGTCGTTCATCGCGACGAGGATGCGTCGCTGGCTGGGCTTGAGCCCGTCGCGGACGTCGGGCAGGGCGCGGTCGACGATGGTCGACATCGCGTAGGTCAGGTAGCTGTCGGCCAGCTCGGACTCGATCGCCAGGTCGCGGATCAGGTGGTCCGGGCCGGGCGAATCGGGGGCGATGGGGTCGGTCGGCGGGGGCGTGCCTTCGTCGGCCATGAGGGTCTCTAGGCGGTGCGGAGACGGGCGTTGTTCGGGGCGAACGACGCGTCGGGAGAAGCCCGCAGTTTAGCCGATTTCGACGCATCCGGGGGCACCTCGGGCGGGCCTGCGGGTATGCTCAACGAGGTCAAAAAGCACCCCGGGAGCACAGGCATGAATTGGCGATGGATCCCCGTCACTCTGGTCGGCGTGATGGTGTTGTGCACGGCCGCGCTGGTCACCGTAATCGTCGTGGACTTGCGTGATCGAGGTCTCGAAGCGGTAATCGGCTCTTCCGCCGCCCAGTCGATGGGAGCCGGCCAGATGCAGCCACGCTCCTACGCCTCGGGCAACAACCCGATCCGCATCATGCTCCTCGATACCCCCGAGGACGGCGACACCACCGACGTCCTCGAGGTCGTCAACGCGATGAACGGTCCGGACGCGCCGCCGCTGCCGACCAGCTTCGGCCCGCGCACGTCGCACGTGACGTCCGCCCCGGCACCCCGCCCATTCGGCGACGGCGGCTACACCATCCAGCTCGCCAGCCAGTCCCCGGTCGGTACGCCCAAGGTGCACGGCGGTCGCGTTTACGTCGACGGCGGTTTCAACTCCTATGTCGGCTACGCCTTCGACGCCTCGTCGGGGTCGCCGGTCTGGGCCGTCACCATGGACGACGGCGGGCCCTCCGCGGCCGACGCCGACGACGACCTCTGCGTCTTCAACACCGAGTCCTGCTCGATCTTCGCCTTCGACGCGAACACCGGCCGGATGCGCTGGGCTTACTGGCTGGCCGACCCGCAGATCAGCAGGCCCGCCCTGGCCGGTGACCTCGTCATCTCCAGCTACCCGCACATGGGCGGGCTGCATATGAACTACACGTTCGACACCACCCAGGACGACCGACACATCACCGCCACCCACGCGGTCGTCGCCCTGGATCGCCGGGACGGATCGATCCGCTGGCAGAAGTGGATCGACGGCGACATCATGACCCAGCCGGTGCCCGACCTCGACCGCAACGTCCTGCACTTCGCGACGTTCAGCGGCACCGTCTACCAGATCGATATGGCGACCGGCGACTTCGTCGCCGCCCACGCCAACCGCGCGACCTCCGCGCCCGTGCCCAGCGATCAGCGGCTCTACTACACGGCCCACACGCGACCGTTCGGCGAGGAGCCCGTCGAGGCGATCGTCGTCGACGACGCCCGCACCGGCGACCGCATCGCCACCTTCGCCGCCGCCGACGCCCCCCACCTCGATCCCCAGGTCCAGCGCCGCACCAACTACGCCAACCAGGGGCGCGTCCTCGACGCCGGCAACGGCTTCGGCGACGGCGCCCCGCCCGCGACCAACGCCGACGTCGCCTTCGGCAACATCGGCCTCAAGTCCGTCGCCACGCTGCAGACCTACGAGGGCGCCCGCCCCACGCTCAGCATCGACGGCGAACGGGCGTTCCTGACCCGCGGCGACCGCGTCGTCTGCGTCGATCTTGCCTCCGGGGCCGAGGTCTGGTCGCACGCCGTCGAGGGCAACCTGCGCCGCGAGGGCGGCATGCTCGCGACGCCGCCGGCCGCCGCAGGCGACGCCGTCGTCTTCGGCACCCTGGGGGGCCAGCTCATCCACCTCGACGCTCAGACCGGCGACGTCGTGGGCCGCGCCCGCCTCGGCCAGCCCCTGCGCTCCAAGCCCACGCTCGCTGCGGGCAACGCGTATGTCGGCACCGAGACCGGCTCGCTGATCATGCTCCCCCTCGCCGCTTTCCCGCGCTGATCGCCGTCGGGACCGACCCCTTAGGTAAGCTGCGGGCGTGGCCAGCAAGACCGACTTCGGGCACGCCCGTGTCTCGCACCGAGCCGATGTCTGCGTCGTTGGAGGCGGCATGTCCGGCCTCTGCGCCGCCATCGCTTCGGCCCGCGGCGGAGCCCGCACCGTCCTCATCCACGACCGCCCGGTCCTCGGCGGCAACGCCTCCTCCGAGGTGCGTATGTGGATCTGCGGCGCCCAAGGTGAGCACCTCAAAGAGACCGGCATTCTCGAAGAGACCCAGCTCGACAACCAGGCCCTCAACCCCGCCGGCCACTACAACCTCTGGGACGTCGTGCTCTGGTCCAAGGCCGCGTATCAGCCCAACCTCACGCTGCTGCTCAACTGCTCGTGCCTCGGCTGCGACACCGAGACGGACATGGGCGAGCCGGCGATCTCCCGCGTCCATGCCTGGCAGCTCACCACGCAGACGTATCACGACGTCGAGGCCCGCGTGTTCATCGACTGCTCGGGCGACAGCGTGATGGCTCCGTCCAGCGGAGCCGCCTTCCGTGTTGGGCGCGAGTCGCGTGAGGAGTTCGGCGAGGATATCGCGCCCGGGGCCGCCGACGAGCGCACGATGGGCAACACCCTGCTCATCCAGCTCCGCCGGACCGACGCGCCGGTGAGCTTCACCGCCCCCGACTGGGCGTACAAGTTCGACTCGCCCGACGACATCCACCACCGCATGAAGGGCGTGCAGGGGCACAACTTCTGGTGGATCGAGCTTGGCGGGTTCCAGGACACGATCCGCGACGCCGAGGCGATCCGTGACGAGCTGTATCGCACCGCGTGGGGTGTGTGGGACTACATCAAGAATCGCTGCCCCGAGCGCGACAAGGCTCAGACGTGGGCCCTGGAGTGGCTCGGATCGCTGCCCGGAAAGCGGGAGAACCGCCGCTACGAGGGCGATCACATCCTCACGCAGCACGACGTCCGCGACGAGGGGCGGTTCGACGACACCGTCGCCTACGGGGGCTGGTCGATGGACGACCACCACCCCGCCGGCCTGCTCTACCCCGGGCACCCGACGATCTTCCACCCCGCGCCTTCGCCTTACGGCATCCCGTATCGCTGCCTCTGCTCGCGCAACGTGCGCAACCTGATGATGGCCGGGCGGAATATCTCCGTGACGCACACGGCTCTGTCCTCGACGCGAGTCATGGCGACGTGCGCCGTGATCGGTCAGGCGGCCGGGACCGCCGCGGCGTTGGCCGTGCGTCACGGCCTGCCGCCGAGCGCGCTGTCATCCGGCGAGCGGCTGCGTGAGCTGCAGACGCGGCTGATGGACGACGACTGCTTCCTGCCGTGGATCGACCGTCCGATCGACGGGCTGACGCAAGCCGCCACCATCGACGACGAAGCCCTGCGTTCCGGCGTCGATCGGCCGTGGCAGGGTCAGACGCACGCGGCGGACGTGCCGGTCGGCCGGCCGGTCGAGCTCGCCTGGGACGGGCCGCAGCGCGTCGGCGGCGTGCGCCTCGTCTTCGACAGCAACCTCAACCACGACAAGCGGATGCCCTATCGCTACCCGCAGAAGACCGAGCGGTCCGGCGTGCCCGCCTGCCTGGTGCGCAGCTTCCGCGTCGAGACGGTCGACGCCCAGGGCCTCGCGACCACGGCCTATCGCGTCGAGGACAACCACCAACGCCTCGTCCGCGTGCCGATCGGGGCCGAGGCCAGCGCCGTCCGGCTGGTGGTGGAGTCGACGTGGGGCGGCACGGATACGGCCCGCGTCTTCGCGTTCGAGGCGACCCGCGCCGAGCAGCAATCGTTGCCCACCGCGCCTGACGGCCCGAACTGGCAGGCCGTCGTCGCCGCCGCCGACCCCGCCGAGCTCGCCGACCCCGACCACGGCATCGTCGAGTCCCACCCCGACCCCGACGCCGATCACCCCGCGCACGCCCCCGACCGCGGCATCGGCGCGGGCGCGTGACCGTCTCGACGCACCCGTTACCATCCCGCCCATGCAAGCAGGCATCGTCGGGCTGCCCAACGTCGGCAAGTCCACCCTCTACAACGCACTGACCGGGGCCGGCATCGCCTCGGAGAACTTTCCCTTCTGCACCATCGAGCCCAACGTCGGCGTCGTTCCCGTGCCCGACCCCCGGCTCGACCGGATCACCGAGCTGATCCCCACGCAAAAGGTCGTCCCCGCTGCCCTCCGCCTCGTCGATATCGCAGGCCTGGTCAAGGGCGCCAGCCAGGGCGAGGGGCTGGGCAATAAGTTCCTGGCCAACATCCGCGACGTCGACGCCGTGCTGCACGTCGTCCGCTGTTTTGACGACCCGGACGTCACGCACGTCGATGGCTCGGTCGACCCGGTGCGCGACATCGAGGTGATCGAGCTCGAACTGCTCTTGGCCGACATGCAGGCGGTCGAGAACGCCTTGCCCAAGGCGCAGCGGGCGGCCCGGTCCGGCGACAAGGACGCCAAGGCCCGCGCGTCGCTGCTCGAGAAGGCCAACGCCCACCTCGCGGCCGAGCAGCCCATGCGCAGCCTCGATCTCGACGAGGACGAGCAGAAAGAGGCCCGCGCCTTCGGGTTCCTGACGCAGAAGCCGATCCTCTACGTCGCCAACGTCGACGAGGACGACCTCGAAGGCCGGGGCGATCTCGTCGCCAAGGTGCGTGCCCACGCGGCGTCGACCGGCGGGGACGCCGAGGCGTCGGTCGTGTGCGTCTGCGCCAAGCTCGAGGCCGAGCTGGCCGAGCTCGACGAGGCCGACCGCGACGAGCTGCTGGAGTCGGTCGGCTTGGATGAGCCCGCCCTGCACAAGCTGGCCCGCGCGACGTACGGCCTGCTGGGGCTGCAGAGCTTTTTCACGGCCGGCGAGAAGGAGAACCGGGCGTGGACGATCTCGGTCGGGGCGACCGCACCCCAGGCCGCGGGCGTGATCCATTCGGACTTCGAGCGGGCGTTCATCCGCGCTGAGGTCTACGCCCTCGAGGATTTGTCCGAACTCGGCGACGAGAAGGCCCTGCGTGCCGCGGGCAAGGTCCGCACGGAGGGCAAGGCTTACGTCGTGCAGGACGGGGACATCTGCCACTTCCTGACCGGCGCTTGACCGAGGCCGGCGACGCCCGGGCGTCTCACGGCGCCGTGGCTCGGATGCGGTGGGCGATGGCGTTGTTGAGGTCGATCAGCAGGCCGATGTACAGGATCGCGGCGTAGATGCTGTAGCCCAGGATCAGGATGCCCACGAGCCAACCCATGAACGGCACGAAGGCGAGCAACGACAGGACGGCGTAGATCGCGTAGACGCCGACGAGCTTCTCCGCTCGGTCGGTGATCTCGCCGAAGTCCAGGAACTTGGCCAGCTGCCACAGGAAGTACATAAAGCAGAGCACGCCGGCGAGGTTGAGGAACTCGCCGAGGATCTCGACCCAGGGCGGCGCGAAGCCGAACCCCGCGGCGACCGAGCACGACAGCGCGGCGAGGACCAGCAGGACCGCGGCGATGAGCACGCCCCGAGCCGACGCCTCGCCCGGGACCGCGAGGCAGAGGATCGGCCCCACCGCCGAGAACACGATCCCCGCCAACAGGCACACCCCGGCGGCCACGATCAGGACGCCGGCCCACGCGGCGCCGAGCGTGAACAGCGCGCCCAACACCCCCACGACCCCCAGCAGGATGCTGAGCGCGAAGAGGGTCACCCCCGCCAGGCTCGACAGGATGCCGACCTGCAGCACGCGCAGCCCCCAGACCGGCAGCGACGCCTTGAGGTTGGCCGTGCGTCGCTCCTTGGCGTCGAGCTGCTGTACGCCGGTCTGGATTTTCTTACCCGTCCGCTGGTCCGTGCCACAGTTCATGCAGATCACGGCGCCCGGCTTGAGCGGGTGGTTGCACGCGATGCACTTGGTCGGCGTGTCGGGCGTGGCTTGCGCCGCCACGACGCCGATGTCTGCCGCGTCGTCCGGCAGGTCGAGCTCGAATCCCGCGAACGAGGCTTCCTCGGCGGCCGCAGGGTCGGTCTCGGGCACGACGATCTTGACGCCGCACTTGCACTTGGCCTTCTTGCCCGCCAGGGCCGGCTTCCAGGCGTACCGCCGGCCGCACGCGTGGCACGCAAACTCGCTCTTCCCCGACATAGCGAGCAGCGTAACAATCGGTGGGCGGGGCGAACCCGGCGTGCAGCGGTCAGGCTGCCGACCCCGTCTCGGACTGGTCGCGGGCCTCGGCGTAGCGCCGGCGGACGGCCTCGGCGTCCCACAGCGGCTGGTCGCGCCCCATGATCTGGCCAAGCCGATCGATGTCGTCGCGCAGCGAGGCGAGGATGAAGTCCACGGTGTCGGGGCTCGGCGGCGCGGGGCGTGCCTTGGGCGGCTGGCTGATGGTGCGTTTGACGCCCTCTACCCATCCCCGCGGCAGCACGGTGCCCAGGCGGGAGTCGTTGACGACCCGCTTGATCGTCGGCGCGACGCGATTGAGCGGCCAGACCACGCGGCGGTGGTTGGTCGAGGCGTTGTACCGCTTGTCGGCGTCGATCTCGCCGACCTCGCTGGGCACGCCGAGGAAGGCGCAGACGCGTTCGATGCCCGCTCGACGATCGCTGGTGTATTCCTCGAAATGCTCGATGTGGATGCGATCTCGGCCGAAGGTGTCGATCCAGGGCTCGATCTGCCAGGCGTAGCGCGTGTGGTTCATGAACTGCGGATCGTTGCGGACGGCCTCGTCGATGCTCGCGGGGGCGCGGTCGAGCGCGTAGAAGTGGTAGTGGTGGCTGACGATCCGGCTGACGGGCTCGCGGACCGAGTAGAGGACCTTGATGTCGTCGCCCAGCAGTTGTCTGGCTCGCTCGGGCACGCCGCGGAACTCGGGCATCTTGCTGTAGCAGGTCGAGCCGTCGCCGCAGAGCTGCCGTGGCTCGGCGAATCGGTAGTGCGAGGCGTAGGCAGATCGGCCGGCGTCGCTGAGCGCTTCGGGGTGGATCAGGTCGGTCGGTTCTTCGGCGGCGGGGAAGTAGACGTGGGGATTCTGCGCGAGGTCGTGCTTGAGCGTGGTCGTCCCCGCCTTCATCGCGCCGACATAGAGGAAGTCCGGGAATCGCATGCGGTTAAGCCCCCCTCGGGCTTGGCGGTGAGCGGTCGCGCCGACGTCGGATCGCCGGCACCCTCGGCCACGACTTTATCCGGCAAGGGGTCGCGTGGCGAAGGGAAAACCACCGATCGGCGAGGACCGGTCGGGCTCGAAGGCCTGGGCAGGCTGGGGCGTTCAGGGGACCGACGCGTCGATGCTGGGCAGCGCGACGGTCGGCCCACCCCGGCGTTGCCAGTCGATGAGCGAGCCGTCGTACCAGCGGGCGTCGTAGCCGAGGTAACCGAGCAGGAAGAAGGTCATGCTCGAGCGCATGCCGGTGGCGCAATAGGCGACGACCGGGCGGTCGGGGTCGATCGGGCCGAACTGCTCGCGGAGTTGATCGGGCGGCAGCAGGGCGGGATCGCGGACCGAGAGCACGGCGTCCTGCCAGGGCGCGTTGGTGGCGCCGGGGATGTGGCCGGCGGCGGTGAGTCGCGGGTGGCCGGCGCGGTCGCCGCGGTAAGTGTCGGGCTTGCGGGCGTCGACGGCGGACCAACCCTTCTCGTCGAGGCCGATGCGTACGTCGTCGTAGGTCACCAGCGGTGAGTCGACAGGGTCGGGCGACCAGGTCGAGGGCGTGGGCGTGACCTCGCCGAGCTCGGTGGGGCGTCCCTCGGCCCGCCAGCGTCGGATCTGGCCGTCGAGCAGGCTGACGCGGTCGGCCAGGCCGAGCGTCGCCAGCGTGGCGTAGAGCCGGGCGGGGAAGAGGCCGGTGGCGTCGCCGTACAGGACGATGCGCCGGGTGTCGTTGTCGATCCCGACGGATCGGCACCACGCGATCAGCGTGTCGCGGTCGGGCAGCTCGTCGGGGACGTCGGCGTCGCGGACGAGCAGCTCGAGCATGTCGACGAACACGGCCCCGGGGACGTGGCCGACGACGTCGTACCCGCGCCGGCCGTGACCCACGTGGACGATGAGCACGCCCTCGTCGTCGAGTCGGTCGGCGAGCCACTGGGTCGAGACGAGCATGTCGCTGCGCAAGGCGGGCGGCGACTGGGCCGACGCGACCGCGGCCGCGAGCAGGAGTGTGGCAAGGACCGACGGGATGAGGCAGCGATGCGTCATGTCAGGCTCGCTTGAGCAGCTGCTCACGCTGCAGCATGACCTTGAGGGTGTGCGTCACCAGCTCGATCTGCGTGTCGTCGAGCCGATTGAACAACGGCAGGGCGATCGTGCGTTGCGAGATGGACTCGGCGATGGGGAAGTCGCCGGGCTTGAAGCCGAACTCGCGTCGGTAGAAGGGCTGGAGGTGGATGCAGGGGAAGTAGTTGGACGCGCCGACGTCGTGGCGTCTCAGGCCGGCGATGATCCGGTCGCGCTCGATGTGGCTGTAGGTGTTGTTGAGCTTGACGACGAAGACGAACCAGGACATCGCCTCTTCCTGGCCGGGTGGGATCGACGGCAGGGACACGTCCGGCCAGTCCATGAGGCGCTTGGTGTACTCGTTGGCGACGCGGCGGCGCTGGGCGAGCATCTCGTCGAGGCGATCCATCTGCGCGATGCCCAGCGCCGAGGCGATCTCCGAGAGGCGGTAGTTGTAGCCGAGCATCTCGTGGTGCAGCCACGAGCCGGTGGCGGTGGCGTCGGTGCTGGCGGAGACGGACTTTTCGGGTCGGCCCTGGTTGCGCAGGGCCTTGCAGGCGTCGGCGATGCGTTCGTCGTCGGTGACGATGACGCCGCCCTCGCCGGTGGTGATCTGCTTGTTGGGGTAGAAGCCGAAGACGCCGGCGCGGCCGAAGCCGCCGATCGGCCGGCCGTCGCAGGACCCGCCGAGCCCCTCGCAACAGTCCTCGATCATGGGGATCTCGTGCTGCTGGGCGATCTGCTCGAGGGCGGCCATGTGGCGGGGATTGCCGAAGACCTCGACGGCGAGGATGGCCTTGGTCTTGGGGGTGATGGCGGCCTCGACGCGCTTGGGGTCGAGGTTCAGCGACGACGGGCAGATGTCGACAAAGACGGGCTTGGCGCCGGCCATGAGGATGCAGTTGCTGGACGCGACGAAGGAGAAGGGCGTGGTGATGACCTCGTCGCCGGGGCCGATGCCCAGGGCGAGCATGAGGCAGTGCAAGCCGGCGGTGCCCGAAGAGACGGCGATGCCGTGCATCCGGCCGGCGCGGTCGGCGACCATCTGCTCGAAGAGGTCGCGGCGGGGGCCGATCGACAGGCGGTTGGAGCGCAGGACGGCGGTGACGGCCTCGACCTCGCGGTCGGTGATGTCGGGCTGGGAGAGCGGGATCAGGCTCATGGGCGATGTCTGCTGCCGCGTGGGCTGGCGGCGGGGTTAGTCGATCAGGTCGGCGAGCGTGGCGTCGGCCCGCCCGGTGCGCTTGAGGTACGTCCACGCGGCCTGGGCACGCAGCGAGGGGTCGAGGTCGGCCCCGCCGGCGACGAGGGTGGCGAGGTCGTCGAGCTCGGTCGGCGTCAGTGGGTCGTCGCCGCGTGCCTTGAGCAGGAGCCACAGGCCGCGCGCGACCGCGTCGTTGGGCGGCTCGAGACCGTCGATGATGGATGCCGCCTCGGGCCACTGCGAGCGGACCAGGCCCAGCAGGATCGCCTGTCGCATCGGCACGGCCGTCGCCGGGTGCTCCAGCACCGGACGCAGCAAGCCCGCCGCCGAGCCGGGCGCGACCTCGATCAGGGCTCGCGTCGCCTCGACCGACTGATCCAGCCAGCGCGACATCAGCCGCTTGTCTGCCCCCGACTCGAACGACTGGATCACGGCCATGAGCGTCAACGCCGCCGTCGCCGCCTCGAGGTCGTCCTGCTGCGCGAAGCCAACCGCCCATTGATTGGCGACCGGGTGGCCGATCTCGACCAGGGCGACCAGCTCGTCGGCCGTGGTCGCTTCGCCATCGGCGATGGCGCGGCCCACGCGGCCCAGCTGGCTCACCAGCGGATCGTCGGCCGCCACCATCGGGTCAAACGCCTCGGCTGGTAGGTAAGGCGCCATCTGCACGAGGATCAACGCCAGGCGAACCCGTTCAGCGGGGTTGTCCGCCGCCGACGCGAACCGCCTGGACCACAGCTGCACCGCGCGCGGCTCGCCCAGCCGGATCGCCGCCCGTAGCCCCAGCAGCGACAGCGACGATCGCCCCTCCGGCTCGGTCGCCACGGCATACGCCCACTGGCGGGCCCGGCCGAGGTCGTGCCGCATCGCCGTCTCCAGCAGCATCGCCCGCACGGCGTCGCGGTTCCGGGCGGTCGAGGCGTCGAGGGCCATGAGCTGCTGCACGCCGCGATCGTCGCCCAGTTCGGTCAGCAGCAGCGCCGCCAAGCCGCGGCGGCCCAGCCTCGGGACGTCGAGCATCGGCGCGATCGTCTCCGCCGAGACCGCCTCGCCCCGCTCCATCTGACGGGTGTAGAGCAGCAGCCGAACGCCGTCGTTCAGGTCGTCCCACCCGAGGATCGTGGGGTAGTCGGCCAGGGCGATCATCTCCGCGTCCAGCGCCGCGGTAATCAGCTCGGCCTGCACCGTCGGCTCCTCGATCGTCGCCACCCGCGCCAGGTCCACGCGCCCGTCCGGCGCCAGCTCCGCCAGCCCCAGCAGCCCGTGCACCCGCAACGCCGGCTCGACCCGAAGCGTCAGCGACTCGTACATCGGCGCCAGCGCCGGGTCGCGCAGGTGGCGTAGCGCCCGCAGCAGCAGGTTGAACCGCCCCTGGCGATCGACCTCGACCGTCTGGCTCAACAACCCCTCCGCCGCCGCCACGGCCCGCGCTTCGTCGGCCCACGCCCCCCCGGGCGTCGCCGCCGCGCTCGCCGCGAACGCCAGCCACGCCCACCCGCTCAGCCGCGATCCCGCACGCCGTCGCATCGCCGCAGTGTACGCCGTCTGCCTTGCTCGCCGCCTCCGCCAGCGTCATCATGCACGGCTCGCAATGCCCGACCCCCGACCCAACATCCAGGCCCTCGACCCCTACGCCCCCGGCGAGCAGCCGCAGGGCGCCGAGGCCCGGCGCACGATCAAGCTCAACACCAACGAGTCGCCTTACCCGCCTTCGCCCCGGGCGATCGAGGCGATGCGGGCCGTCGCCGCCGACCAGCTCCGCCGCTACCCCTCGCCCTCGGCCGCCGACTTCCGCCAGGCCGCCGCGGACCTGCACGACCTCGCCGCCGACCAGGTCATCGCCACCAACGGCGGCGACGAACTGCTCCGCCTGATCATGACCGCCTATTGCGAGCCCGCCAGCGCCCCCGAGCCCACCGGTCGCGGCGGCATCGGCGTCACCGACCCGACCTACTCGCTCTACCCCGTGCTCGCTCGCACGCACGGCTGCTCGATCACGGTCGCCCCGCGCGGCGACGACTTCGCCCTGGCCGACGACGCGGCCGACACGTGGAACGCCGCCGGCTGCGCCGTCGGCTTTATCGTCAACCCGCACGCCCCTTCGGGGCGGATGAGCGACGTCGGCCGGCTCCGGCGTCTGGCTCGCCGCTTCAACGGCGTGCTCGTCGTCGACGAGGCCTACGTCGACTTCGCCCCGCACGACGCGCTGGGCCTGGTCCGCGGCGACGACGCCGAGCCCAACGTCCTGGTCCTGCGGTCGATGTCCAAGGGCTATGGCCTGGCGGGCCTGCGCCTCGGTTACGGCCTGGCGTCCGCCGAACTGATCACCGTCCTGCAGAAGGTTCGCGACTCCTACAACGTGGACGCCATCGCTCAGGCCGTCGGCACCGCCGCGCTCAACGACGTCGCCTACGCCCGCACGGTCTGGCAGAAGGTCGTCGCCGAGCGCGAGCGCGTCGCCCGCGCGCTCCGCGATCTCGGCTTCGCCGTCCCTGACTCGGCGTCCAACTTTGTCCTCGCCCGCTGCCCCGAGGACGCGCCGACCGCCGGCGACCTGTACCGCTCGCTCAAGCAGCGCGGCCTGCTGGTCCGCCACTTCGAGACGCCCGGCCTGGACGACCGCCTGCGAATCACCATCGGCAGCCCGGATCAGAACACCCGCCTGCTCGACGAACTGGCCGACCTGTTGAACCCCGCCGCCTCGCCGGCCGGAGACGCCGCATGACCCGCTCCGCCACCATCGCCCGGCGCACCAACGAGACGCAGATCGACCTCGCCCTCGATCTCGACGGCGGGGCCTATGAGCACACCACCGGCGTCGGCTTCTTCGACCACATGCTCGACCACGTCGCCAAGCACGGCCGACTCGGCCTCACCATCGCATGCACCGGCGACACCCACGTCGATGACCATCACACCGTCGAAGATGTCGGCATCGCGCTCGGCGAAGCGATCAGGCAGGCCGTCGGCGACAAGCGCGGCATCGAGCGCTATGGCTTCGCGTCCGTCCCCATGGAGGACGCCCTCGCGCAGGTCACGCTCGACCTCTCCGGTCGGCCGTATCTCGTCTATCAGGTGACCTTCACCGACCCCTCGGGCCACGCCACCGACCGGCCCGCGGCGATCCCCGGCCAGTCGATGGCCGGCGACGGCACGTTCGACCTGCAGCTGGTCCGCGAGTTCTTCAACGCCGTCGTCAACAACGCCGGCATGAACCTGCACGTCGTCGTGCCCCACGGCCTGAACAACCACCACATCGCCGAGGGCATCTTTAAGGCCTTCGGTCGGGCCCTTCGTGCGGCCGTCGCGGTGACCGGCGAGGACATTCCCTCGACCAAGGGAACGCTCTAAGACGCTTGCCGTCGGACCGGGGATCGAGGCCGGATTGATTGTGAATTTTTCGTCACGGACGCGCGGCCGGTTCGCGTGTTCCTGACGTGTTGGTAGGGTGTGTTGGCCGGATCGACACGGCTTGCACCATTCCTGGGACGACTCATTCGACGGGGCATGACATGAAGAAGCAAGCGTTTACGCTGATCGAACTGCTCGTGGTGATCTCGATCATCGCGTTGCTCATCGGCATCCTGTTGCCTGCGCTCGGCGCGGCGCGCGGCGTGGCACGCACCAGCGTCTGCGCCTCGCAGGAACGGCAGACCCTGATCGGGTTCTACAACTTCTCGGTCGACCACCAGGGCTTCCTGCCCCCGGGCGTGATGTCGGTCTTCGGGTCGAACGTCCAGGCTCAGCCCTGGGACGACACGATCCACGAGTACCTCAACGGCAACGCCAGCAACGCCGAGCTCGCCGGCTTCACGCTGAGCGACGGCCTCGAGCAGGAGGTCCTCGTCTGCCCGTCCGACCAGGCCGGCGACGAGAACAACAACGCCATCCGCAGCTACGCCATGCCCGGCCAGGACCCGTCGAACCCGCTCGCGTTCGGACCGATCGGCCCGCCGCCGACCGTCATGCCCACGCAGTCCAGCTCGGACGATGACGACGACAACCTCATCTACTACCACTGCCTGGGGATGTGGGTCGAGGTCGACCCCGACCTCCTCCAACGCGGCTGGAATGACGGCCCCACGCAAGGACAGGGCGTCGACTTCCGCAGCAACTTCGGCCTCGTCCTCAACACCCACCGCAACGACATGGTGCGGCTCGACGTCGACGTCGTCGATCCTTCCGGGACGTTTGCGCTGTGCGAGTACCCCCGGCTTGGGCCGGAGTACAACGAGCAGTCCAGCGGCCGGTACGCCCTCGTGCCCGGCCCGGCGTACCTCATGCCCGACACCGGCGACGTCGCCAAGCCGCACGGCGGGACCGACGACAACCCCGTCTTCAACTTCGGTTACGCCGACGGTCACGTCGAGACCACCGGTGCCGTCGATACTCTCGGCCAAGGCGCGACGCTCGAAGACCAGTTCCCCCTCGGGCCGTGGAGCATGCGGCCCGGCGACTGATCGACCCGATCCGCCCGGGGTTGGCCGGCCGACGCTGCTCTGATGATCGCTCGGTGGCACGCGCCCGTCCCGCCGTCTTGCCCCGTTCACCCGCCCGGCACGACCGACCCGCTCAGCACAACCGGCGCGATCGAGGCTCGCGCGTTGGTTTCGCTGGCCGCCGTGGAACCAGCAAGTAGACTCGACTCGTCGGTCGCCTGCTGACCGACGCGGCGGAGCAACCCAGATGATCTGGATCGAGGCGATTTTCTTCACGGCGGTGACCTTCTGCGTGGTCTACCTGCTGGTGATGTCGGCGTACCAGATGGCGCTGCTGCTGATCTATCGCGCGACGCGCGGGCCCGACCCCGACCCCGCGCGACGCTTCGCGGACAACGAATTGCCGCGCGTCACCGTGCAGTTGCCCGTCTACAACGAGGGCGAGCTCGCCGACCAGTGCCTCCGTCTCGCGGCCGACCTGGACTACCCCCACGATCGCCTGCAGATCCAGTACTTGGACGACTCAGACGACGGCGTCACCAGCGACATCGCCCGCGCGACGGTCGACCGACTCCGCCGCGAGCGTCCCGACCTCGACATCCAGTACCTCAAGCGCGGCGACCGCTCCGGGTTCAAGGCCGGCGCCCTGAAGTACGGCACCGAGCGTGCCAACGGCGAGTTCCTGGCCATCTTCGACGCGGACTTCCTCATCCCCCGCGATTTCCTCCGCCAGACCCTCCACCACTTCACCGATCCCTCGATCGGCATCGTTCAGGCGCGGTGGGACTACACCAATGCCGACCGCTCGGTCTTCTGCCGGCTGCAGGCCAACAAGCTCGACATGCATCAGATGGTCGAGCAATCTGCGCGGGCGAAGATCGGCGCCCAGGCGATCTTCCACGGCACGGCCGGGGTCTGGCGCGCGACCGCGCTCGACGAGGCCGGCGGCTGGAACTGCATGAGCGAGGTCGAAGACGTCGAGCTGACGATCCGCTCGGCCGCCAGCGGACGACGCATGATCTACCTGGATCGGCTGCGGATCGCGTCCGAGCTGCCCGAGACCGTGCGCGGCTACGTCCGCCAGCAGATGCGATGGAAGCGCGGATGGACTCGCGTCACCCTGCACTACTCCCGCACGGTGCTCAACGGGCCGAACTCGTGGCGGCACAAGCTCGACGTCCTGCAGCGCATCCACCTGTCCTGGGGCCCGCTGGGCGCGCTGGTCATGACCCTCGCCGTGCTGCCGTACTTCATGGTCGCCGCGCGGCTCGGGTTGGTCTGGCCGGCGATCGCCCTCTACATCGTCAGCCTGGTCATGTCGCTGATCGGCCGCCTGCTCGAGTCCAGAACGCTGGCCGAGGACCCCTGGCCACGCGGGCCGATGAAGCTGCCCCCCCTGCTACGGCACGCCCCATTGGGCTACCTGATGAACCTCGGCATGGCCTGGCCCCTCACGCAGGCAACCCTCGAGGGGTTCGGCAAGGGGCAGGTCTGGGAAGTCACTCCCAAGTCGGGCACCACCGCCGGCTCGGTCGGCCACGGCGGCGGCGCGGCCCGACGCCCGCTCTACGTCTGGGGCACGCTCGGCACCGGCGCCATCGGCCTCGCGATGGCCGCCATCAGCCTGCTCCTCGGCCACCCGCTCGCCGCCTTCTTTTACGTCATGCTCGTCGTCGGCTGCGGCTGGATCGGCGGGGCGCTCTGGCTCGACACCCGCCCGCCGCGGCCTCGCCCCGAATCGCTCGATACCGGGACGCCCGAGGTCGCCGTCGTCGCGGCCTCCTCCTGATTGGCGTCGCCGGTCACGCGCCCCGATCCGTTCCCGAAAGCGGCCGTCGCGGCTCGGTCACTAGATCGGTCGGGGGCCGCCACGCCGGCCTATCGTTGATCTATATCTGTCTCTGTCAAGGATTGACCGCATGACGTCACGAGTTCTCTTCAGCCTCGCCGCAGCCGTTTCCGCCCTTGTTCTGGTGCCACTCGGGCCCGCCCGCGCCCAGGCGATCCAGCCCGCCGCCAAGCATGTGCTGATCGTACTGACCAACCACGCCGAACTCGGCGACACCGGACGGGCCACCGGCTTTTATCTCTCCGAGGCGGCCCATCCCTGGCACGTCTTCAAGCGGGCCGGCTTCGCGGTTTCGCTCGCCAGTCCGACGGGCGGTGACGCGCCGATCGACCCCACCAGCCTCGACCGCACCGACCCGGTGAACGCGGCTTTTCTCGACGAACACGCCAGCGGTAACGCCGTGCCCACCCATCCGCTGAACGATGTCGACCCCGCCTCGATCGACGCGATCTTCTTCGCCGGCGGGCACGGCACGATGTTCGACTTCCCCCAGTGTCCCGCCGTCAAGGCCAAGACCGCTGCGGTCTACGAGCGCGGCGGTGTCGTCGGCGCGGTCTGCCACGGCCCCGCGGCGCTGGTGGATGTCACCCTCGCCGACGGGTCGCACCTGGTCGACGGCAAGCGTGTCGCTGCGTTTACCAACGCCGAAGAACGGGCCGTCGAACTGACCGACGCGATGCCGTTCCTGCTGCAGACCACGCTGCAAGAGCGAGGGGCCGAGTTCGTGCCCGCCCCGAACTTCGAGGCCAATGTCGTGGTCGATGATCGGCTGGTCACCGGCCAAAACCCAGCGTCGGCCGAGGGCGCCGCCGAGGCGATCGTCGTGCTGCTCAATGCGTCGCCCGACTGATCGACGCCGCGAGCGCGTCGGCCGCGGCGTCGTCGATGGCGCCGGCGGGCCACTCGAACGGCAGGCCCGAGCCGTCAGGGTGCTTGGGGATGATGTGGAAGTGCACGTGCATCACGGCCTGACCGGCCGGGGCACCGTTGTTCTGCAGGACGTTGCAGTGGGGCGTGCCCGCGGCCTGGGCGACGGCCTTGCACAGCGTGGGCAGGCATCGGCCGAGGTCGGCGGCGGAGTCGGGGTCGAGCGCGTCGAGAGTGGCGAAGTGGGCTTTGGGGATCAGCAGCGTGTGGCCGCGCGAGAGCGGGCCGACGTCGAGGAAGGCGAGGCTGAGGTCGGTTTCCAGCACCCTTCGGCAGGGGACCTGGCCGGCGACGATCTTGCAGAAGATGCAGTCGGGGTCGAAGGGGCGGGGGTTGGTCATGGGGTTGGGTCGGTGGGGATCGACGCCGCGGGGGGGTCGTCTGCGGCGTCAGGGTACATCGGGGCCAGGGGCGCGAGCTCGGTGCCGTAGTGGTTGTCGGCCTGGGCGCGGCGGCGTTGCTCGTCGTCGTGGCCGAGGGCCGGCTCGTCGCCGAACAGCCCGTCGCGGCCGGCGGACACGAACTGGCCGGGGCCGCCGGCCGCGGATGTTTCGAAGCGGAGCGGTCGGCCATAGCCGTCGATGGCGACCAGGCCGTGGCCGGGTTCGACGCGGATGGCGACGCCCGCCACGAGCTCGGCGGCGGGCGGGTGCCGGCGGAGCGATCGCAGCGCCGCGTCGGCCGACGACCACTCGGGTGCCCCGAGGTCGTCGGCGTAGGCCCGGGTGGCGGCGGTCAGCCGGGCGAGGATCGATCGCGTGCGTCCCTCGGCGTCGACGGACTGCACGGAGCGACCCACGACCACCAGCCCGATCGCCACCGCCGTGATCGCCAGGCCGACGATGATCGTCTCGGCCAGCGAGAGCCCCCGGCGGTGCAGCGGCGGGCCGTTGGTAGAAAAAAGCCCGCGCCGGATGGACGCGGGCCGGGAGGAATCGGGGGGTGGGATCACCGGGCCTTCCGTCGAATCACATGACCGACTGCATCAGCTTGACCAGCGGCAGGAACAGCGCGATGACGATGAAGCCGACCATGCCGCCCAGCAGCACGACCATCAGCGGCTCGAGCAGGCTCATCAGGCCGGCCACGGCGACATCGACCTCTTCATCGTAGTTGTCGGCGATCTTGGTGAGCATCTTGTCGAGGTCGCCCGTCTCCTCGCCCACGTCGATCATATTGACCACGATCGAGTCGCAGACCTTGGCCTTCCGCAACGGCTCGGCGAAGGACTCGCCCTGGCGGACGGACTCGTGGACGTCCATGAGGGCGTTGACATACACGCCGTTGCCGGTGGTGTCGGCGGTGATCTTGACGGCGTCGAGGATGGGGACGCCGGCGTTGATCAGGGTGCCCAGCGTGCGAGTGAACTTGGCGATCGTGGCTTTCTTCACCAGCCCGCCCATCACGGGCATCAGCAGCGTGATGCGGTCGATGACCGCCTTGCCTGGCTTGGTCTTGCGGATGAGCTTGAGCATCAGCCACAGGAAGATCGGCGCGAGCGCGACCCACACGACGCCGGGGATGGTCTGGTCCGGCTGGATGCCGAAGATCGGCCCGGCCAGCCACGACGAGAAGTTCATCAGGTAAACCGTCAGCCAGGGGATCTCGGTGTCGAAGTCGTCGAAGATCTCTTTGAACTGAGGCACGATGAAGATCATGATGCCCAGCAGGATGATCGACGCGACGAGCACGACCGCGACGGGGTAGATCATCGCGCCGATGATGCGTCGCTTGAGCTTGGCGGCCTTCTCAAGGAAGTCGGCCAGGCGCTGGAGGATCAGGTCGAGCACGCCGCCGACTTCGCCGGCCGCGATCATCTTGACGTAGAGGGTGTCGAAGGCCTTCTTGTGCTTGCCCATCGCGTCGGAGAGCGACGAACCGGAGGAGACGTCCTCGTGGACGTCGCCCAGGGCGTCCTTGAGCAGGCCCGGCTTCTGTTGCTGCTCGAGGATGGCCAGCGAGCGGAGGATGGGCAGGCCGGCGTCTTGGAGGGTGGAGAGCTGGCGGGTGAAGGTGGTGAGCTGCTTGGACCCGACACCGCCGATGTTGATCGAGATGTCGTTGATGCCCTTTTTCTTCTTGCCGGGCCCGGCGGCCGCGGCGGCCTTGCCGCCCCCGGATTTGGCCTTGGCCTTCTGCTCGCGCAGGGAGGTGGGGAAGTACCCCTGCGAGCGGACGCGTGCGGCCGCCTCCTCGGCGTTGGAGGCGTTGATCGTGCCTTTCTGGGGCTTGCCGGCTTCGTTGAGGGCTTCGTAGACAAACGTGGGCATGACTTGATACTCCTGGCGACGGGCCTGCCCCCTCAACAACTCTATCGGACAGTTTACTCCTCGAACATCGTCTCGCGAACCACTTCGTCGATCGTCGTGATTCCGTCGTAGAGCGCCATCAGCCCGGTCTGCCGCAGCGTCCGCATGCCACGCTTGCGGGCCTCGGCCTGCAGCACCTGGGTCGAAGCCTTCTGCATGATCAGTTCGCGCATCTCGTCGTCGAGGATCATGATCTCAAACAGGCCCTGGCGGCCCTTGTAGCCCGAATTGTTGCAGTAATCGCACCCCCGGCCGCGGTACAGCTGCCGGCCCTCGAGGTCGTCGGGCGTGAGCTGCAGGCTCATCAGCTCCTCCTCGGTCGGGTCGTAGGCCTCGCGGCAGCGGGTGCAGACCTTGCGGACCAGCCGCTGGGCGACCACGCCCTCGATCGTGGCGGTGATGAGGAACTCCTCGAGCCCGAGGTCCAGGAGGCGGGCGATCGAGGACGGGGCGTCGTTGGTGTGCAGGGTGGTGAACACGAGGTGGCCGGTGAGCGACGCCTGCACGCCGATCTGGGCGGTCTCCAGGTCGCGGGTCTCGCCGACGAGGATGACGTCGGGGTCCTGCCGGAGGAAGGAGCGCAGCGCCTTGGCGAACGTCAGCCCGACCTCGGTGTTGATCTGCACCTGGCAGAGGCCCTCGATGTCGTACTCGACGGGGTCTTCGGCGGTGAGGATTTTTTCGGTCGGCTCGTTGAGCTCGTTGAGCGCGGCGTAGAGGGTGGTCGTCTTGCCCGAGCCGGTGGGGCCGGTGACGATGACGATGCCGTTGGGCTTCTTGATGAGCTGTCGGAACTTCTCGAGGTCGTCGGGCCGCAGGCCGACCTTGTCCAGGTCCAGGCTCACGTTGCCGCGGTCGAGGATACGCATGACGACCGACTCGCCGAACATCGTCGGCAGCACCGCGACGCGGAGGTCGACCGGCTTGCCGCCCACCATCAGCTCGATGCGGCCGTCCTGCGGCAGGCGGTGCTCGGCGATGTCGAGGTTGGACATGACTTTGATGCGGCTGACGATCGGCATGGCCAGGTGCCGCGGCGGGGGGATCATCTCGTACAGCACGCCGTCGATGCGGTACCGCATCTTGAACTCGTCCTCGAACGGCTCGAAGTGGACGTCCGAGGCCTTGTCCTTGATCGCCTGCATCAAGACGAGGTTGAGCAGCCGCTTGACCTTGTTGTCCTCGGCCATCTCGAGGAGCTCTTCGAGGTCGATCGACTCGCCGCGGTCGGCCAGCTCCTCGAGGTCCGTGTCGCCCTCGAACTCGCCGATCAGCGAGGCCAGCGATTCCTCGTCGTCGCCGTAGTACCCGGCGATCTTCTTCTCGACCTGGTCGGCCGGGGCGACGACCGCCTTGACGTTGAAGCCCATCAGCAGCCGCAGGTCGTCCACGGCTCGGAAGTTGTCCGCCGACTTGAGCGCGATCATCAGCGTGTTGCTGTCGGCGTCGTACTGCAGCGGCAGCACCTGATAGGCCATGGCCGTCTCGGCCTGGACCATCTTCACGACCTCGTCGGGGATGTCGAAGTCGCCGAGGTCGACGACCTCCATGCCGGCCTGGGCGGCCAGGGCGAGATTGACGTCGTCGTGCGAGACGTAGCCCAGCTCGACCAGCAGTTGGCCAATCGGTTGCTTGCGCTCCTTCTGGAGGGTGAGGGCCTCGTGCACCTGGTCGCGGGTGACCTTGCCCATCTTGGTGAGGACCCGGCCGAGGCGTCGGCCCCGCAGCTCTTCGGTGTCGGGCATCTTCATGGGCTTGGCTTCGGGCATGGCGGGGCCTGTTCAGCAGCGGTGGGGCGGGTCAGCCGGCGGCGGCCTCTTCGGATTCGTCGAGCTCCACGCGGCCGGTCGAGTGGCCGGCACGCTTGAGCTTCTCGACCATGTCGGACTGCTTTCGGCAGCGGTCGATCATGATGTCGGGGGCGATGCGACCGGCGGAGAAGTGGTTCCAGAGGTTGTCGTCCAGCAGTTGCATGCCGAACTTCTTGCCGGTCTGGATCGCCGAGTCGATGCGGAAGGTCTTGCGTTCGCGGATCATGTTGCCGATCGCGGGCGTCACGACCATGAACTCGTAGGCCGCGACCATGCCCTTCTTGTCCGAGCGCGGCATCAGCGCCTGGCTGAGCACGGCCATCAGGGTGGTCGAGAGCTGCACGGCGATCTGGGCCTGCTGGGTCACGGGGAAGGCGTCGATGACGCGGTTGATGGTCGAGGCGGCGCCGTTGGTGTGCAGCGTGCCGAACACGAGGTGGCCGGTCTCGGCCGCGGTGATGGCGGCCTCGATCGTCTCCAGGTCGCGCATCTCGCCGACGAGGATGATGTCGGGGTCCTGACGCAGGGCGCGGCGGAGGGCCTCGGCGAAGCTGGGCACGTCGTTGCCGACCTCGCGCTGGTTGACGATCGACTTCTTGTGCGGGTGGTAGTACTCGACCGGGTCCTCGATGGTGATGATGTGGTGATCGAGGGTCTCGTTGATGAAGTTGATCATCGCCGCCAGCGAGGTCGTCTTGCCCGAGCCGGTGGGGCCGGTGACGAGGAACAGGCCCTGGGGTCGGCGGAGCAGGTCGGGCACGATCTCGGGAAGGCCGATCTCGTCGACGGCGAGCAGCTTGTTGGGGATCCGCCGCAGGACGAGCGCGACGTTGCCCTTCTGCTTGAAGATCGAGACGCGGAAGCGGGCGGCGTCGCCGTAGGCAAAGCCGAAGTCGGACCCGCCCTCTTCCTGCAGCTCGTTCTGCGCCCGCTCGGGCGAGATGGATTTCATCAGCGAGACGGTGTCCTGCGGCTCGAGCGTCTTGGTCTTGAGCTCGATGATCCGGCCACGCATGCGCAGCGAGGGGGGCTTGCCGACCGTCAGGTGAAGGTCGGACGCCTCCTGCTTGACGACGGTGTCGAGGAGTCGGTCGATCTGGACGGTGGACATGGGGACGGATTCCTACAAGGTCACTTCGATCGGTCGGCCGGTCAGACCACCAACTCCTCGGGCTCTTCTTCCTCGGCCTCGACGACGCCCTCGACCTGGGTGATGCGGCTGACTTCATCAAGGGTGGTGTTGCCGTCGAGGGCCTTGAGCCGGCCGTCGCCGAGGAGGTTGCGCATCCCGCCGTCGAGGGCGGCCTGACGGATCAGGTTGACCGGGGATCGCTTGAACGCCAGCTCGCGGATCTCGTTGTTCATGAGCATCAGCTCGTAGATGCCCTGCCGGCCGCGGTAGCCGGTGCCCGAGCACCGCTTGCAGCCGACGGCCTTGTGGATGTTGCCGGCCTCGGCCTCCTCGCGCGTCATGCCGCACAGCCGCAGCAGCCGCGGGTTGAACTCGGTCTCGGGCTCTTTGCAGTGTGGGCAGAGCAGCCGCACCAGTCGCTGGGCCAGCACCGCCTGGATCGAGGAGGCGACCAGGAACGGCTTGATGCCCATGTCGACCAGGCGGGTGATCGCCGAGGGGGCGTCGTTGGTGTGCAGCGTGGAGAACACCATGTGCCCGGTCAGGGCGGCCTGGATCGCGACCTCGCCGACCTCCTGGTCGCGGATCTCACCGACGAGGATGACGTTGGGCGCCTGGCGGAGCATGGCCCGCAGGATCCGCTGGAAGCTCAGCGGCGGGTCCATGTTCATGTTGACCTGGCACTGATTGATGCCCTTGAAGTTGTATTCGATCGGGTCTTCGGCGGTGATGATCTTCTTGTCCGGGCGGTTGAGGACGTTGAGCGCCGAGTACAGCGTCGTCGTCTTGCCCGAGCCGGTCGGGCCGGTGACCAGGAAGATGCCGTTGGGCTTGTTGATGATGTTGTTGAAGGTCTCGAGCGTGTCGTCGCGCATGCCCAGGTTGCGCAGGCCGATCATCGCGGCGTCGGAGCGGAGGATACGCAGCACGACCGATTCGCCGTGATAAGCGGGGCAGAAGGAGACGCGGAAGTCGACGATATCGCCGCCGACGCGCATCTTGATGCGGCCGTCCTGAGGGACGCGCTTCTCTTCGATCTTCACGCCGGCCATGATCTTGAGGCGGGCGATCACGGCGGCCTGCGTGCGCTTGGGGATGTCGGTGCGCTCGTGGCAGCGGCCGTCGATCCGGTAGCGCAGGCGGACACGCTTCTCGAAGGGTTCGACGTGGATGTCGGACGTGCGGGCCATCACCGCCTCGGCGATGATCTGGTGCACCAGACGGACGATCGGCGCGGAGTCCTCTTCGGCCCCCTCGCCCGTGGATTCGACGTCGATCGACTGCTCGCCCTTGACCTGCAGGTCCATCGACTCGCCGCGGTCGACCGAGGTGTCCAGCGAGAGCTCGCGGACGGTCGAGTCGATCGTCGCGCGGGTCTCGGAGTACATCTGCTCGATGTACTCCTTGATCTTGTCGGAGGCCCCGAGCGCGAGCTCGATCTTCCCGCCAAGGCGGAACTGCAGGTCGTCGATCAGGGCGAGGTTCATCGGGTCGGAGACCAGCACCTTGAGCGTGCCGTTCTCCTTGCCCAGCGGCAGGACCTGGTACTTGCGGACGATGTCGGAGGGGATGAGCGGCAGGTCGTCCTTGTTGATGACGTTGGCCTGCTCGAGGTCGACGAACTCCATGTCGTACTGCGAGGCGAGCGCCTTGGCGATGTCGGTCTGCGAGGCGTAGCCGAGCTTGACCAGGGCCGAGCCGACCTTGTCGTGGCTGCCGCCGGAGACCTTGAGGGCGTCGTCGACCTGCTGGTCGTCCACGATGCCCCATCGCTTGAGGATGTCGCCGAGCTGGCGTTTCTTGCGTGCCATACGAGAAATTAGACGCCTAGGAGAACGGACAGGCTGGGTCGGACAGTATCGCCGTCGCGCGGGATTTAGGCAAACGCTTCGGGCGAGGTATGTTAGGCGACATGACCGAGGGACCGGACAACCCGCCGCCGCCCGACGACAGCCCCGAGGACCTGCTGTTTCAGAGCAACCTGCAGGAGTTCGCCCGCAAGGTGGGCTTCGCCGTCGGGCTGGAACAGGGCGACAAGATCAACTCGGCCGAGGCCTACATGCGGATCCGGGCGCTTTGGAAAGACCTCAAGCACTCGCACCGGTCGCTGCGGGAGGCGGAGGAATCCGGCGAGTCCGGCGAGTTCCCGGCTCTGGGCGATGGCTGAGCCGGCCGATCAACCCGGTGTGACGCGGTCGGACCGCGATTGGCTCCTCGACTATCTCGCCGATCGCGATGCTCTTTGCCCCAATTGCCACTACAACCTGCGCGGCCTGACCGGCACGACCTGCCCGGAGTGCGGGCTGGGGCTGGCTCTACGCGTCAACCTCGTCGAACCACGCCTCGCCGCATGGCTCGTGGGGCTGATCGGGTTGACGATGTCCCTCGGTTGGTCGGGGTGCTTCTTGGTTCTGTTCGTGGGCGTATTGCTAACCGACGGCGGCATTCACGACGCGCATGAACCGCTTCTCTTCTTTAGTGTGGGGACGTTGATCTCTGGCGGTCTCGCCGCTCTGTGGCTTCGTGGGAGGCCGTGGTTTCGTCGCCAATCGTCGGCGACGCGCCGTGCGCTTGCGGCCGTGTGTTGGCTGCTCCCGACGCTGAATGTCTGCATCTTTGGCCTAATCGCGAGATGATGAGCGGACGTGCCAAACCCATCCTCGGCGTTCTCGGCGGCATCGGCTCGGGCAAGTCGACCGTCGCCGCGGCCTTCGCGCGGCAGGGCTGCGCCGTCATCGACGCCGACGCCATCGCCAAGGCGGCGTACGACGATCCCTCGGTCGTCGACACGCTGGTGGGTTGGTGGGGCGATCGGGTGCTCGACGAGGTCGGCCAGATCGATCGTCGCGCGGTGGGGGCCCTGATCTTCGACGACGTCTCGGCCAAGGCCCGGCTCGAGGCGTTGATCCACCCGCGGGTGCACGCCGAGCGTGCCCGATTGCAGGATCAATTCCGGGCCGACCCGGCGGTGGTGGCGATCGTGGAGGACACGCCGCTGCTGCTGGAGGCGGGGTTGGCGGATCGCTGCGACGCGCTGGTGTTCGTGGACGCGCCGGCCGAGCGGCGGGAGGCCCGGGTGATGGCGCATCGCGGCTGGCCCGCCGGGGAACTGCAGCGGCGGGAACGGCGGCAGGCGTCGCTTGACACCAAGCGGGCGAGCGCCGATTATCTCATCCGCAACGACGCCGATCCGGCGGGGCTCGTCCCCCAGGTCCGCGACGTGCTCTCCCAGGTTCTGTCGAGCGACTCGCCAGACCCCCCGCGCCGGTGATCGATCCCAACGGCCGAGCCGTCCTCACGGACTCGACCGCACCCGTGTTTCCGGCCCGCCCTCCCCCGCACGCCCCGATTCTGGCCCGCGTGCCTCTTCCCTCCTTACCAGCCAGCCTCGCGCTCGCCCACGTCTCTCAAAGGAACTCGACCCCGATGGCCAAGAAGTCCCGCCGCAAGAAATCCTCCGACAAGTCCGCCGGCCGCTCGGCGACGCAGACGATCGATCCCGCCGACCTCCCCGTTGTCCCCGAGACCGAGGAGGAACTGGAGGCCGAGACGCAGGAACGCTACGAGCAGGCCAAGCGGGCCGAGCTCACGTTCCGCGACCTGGTCGACCTGTCCGACGAAGAGCTGTTCAAGAAGGCCGACGAGGTCGAGCTGCCCGAGGACAAGCGCCCGAACCGCCGCGATCGCCTGATCTACAACATCCTCGAGAAGCACGCCTCGACCGTCGGCCTGATGTACGGCGAGGGCACGCTCGAGGTCCTGCCCGACGGCTTCGGCTTCCTCCGCTCGCCGGAGATGTCCTACCTCGCCTGCCCGGACGACATCTACGTCTCACCCTCGCAGATCCGCCGCTTCGGGCTCAAGCCCGGCCACATCGTGCAGGGCACCATCCGCCCGCCCAAGGAGTCGGAGAAGTACTTCGCGCTGCTCCGCGTGGACGCCGTCAACGGCCGGACGTCCGACAAGATCTCCGACGTGCAGATCTACGAGGACCTCACCCCGCTGCACCCGCACCAGCGCCTGGTGATGGAGACGCCGGACGAGGAGATGAACACCGAGATGCGCGTCGTCGACCTGGTCGCCCCCGTCGGCCGAGGCCAGCGAGCCCTGATCGTCGCCCCGCCCCGCACCGGCAAGACGGTCCTCTTGCAGAAGATGGCCAAGTCCATCATCAAGAACAACACCGACGTCAAGGTCATCGTCCTGCTGATCGACGAACGCCCCGAGGAGGTGACCGACTTCAAGGCCAACACGCCGCCCGAGGTCGAGGTCGTCGCGTCGACGTTCGACGAGCAGTCCGCCCGGCACGTGCAGGTCTGCGAGATGGTCATCGAGAAGTCGCGGCGCATGGTCGAGTTCGGCGACCACGTCGTGATCCTCATGGACTCCATCACCCGCATGGCCCGGGCCTACAACAGCGAGATGCCCCACTCGGGCAAGATCCTCACCGGCGGCCTGGACTCCAACGCCCTGCAACGCCCCAAGAAGTTCTTCGGCTCGGCCCGCGCGGTCGAGGACGGCGGGTCGCTGACCATCATCGCCACCGCGCTGGTCGACACCGGCTCCAAGGCCGACGACATCATCTTCGAGGAGTTCAAGGGAACGGGTAACTCCGAGCTCCACCTCGACCGCCGACTCGTCGAGAAGCGGGTCTACCCCGCGATCGACATCGGCGCCTCGGGCACCCGTCGCGAGGAGCTGCTGATGGACGAGAAGGAGATCAAGCTCGTCTACCGCCTGCGCAAGGTGCTCAGCGACATGAACGTCGTCGAGGCGATGGAACTGCTGAAGTCACGGCTCGGCAAGACCAAGACCAACGCCGAGTTCCTGCTGACGATGTCGATGGACTAAAGCACCTTCGAGATACGGTCGCTCGGAATCGAGGTGGCACCGGCTGCGGCGGCACTTTACGCTGTCGGTGTCGGGAGCTTGGTTGCGCTCGATCACCGATTCCGAAAGGGGCGACATGGTGACCGGACGGGTAGCGGCGGTTCTGATGGGCTTGGCCACGGCGATCGCGTTCATTGGCTTCAACGCAGCCGCCGAAGACACGCCCCAGACGGTTGGTGATCTGGTCCGGGTCGAGGCGAACCCACCCTCGGACGCGGAACGTTTGGCGTCGGACTACCAGGCCGCGATGTATCGCGCGTTGGAGGCCGATCTTCGCGAGCAGTATCTCGAACTCGGTGATCGCAGCGATGCCTGGGACGACGAGGTGCTCAAGCTCATCCGCATGTTTGCTGCGTGGCGCGTCAGTGGGCGGAACTTCTGGGGCCGGGCGCACGAGGAACACGTTCTCTGGGAGACGATCCGTGAGACGACGCACGGCATCGCCGACAAGGATTGCACGGACCCGCTTTGGCGGATGATGC
>JBCBUE010000016.1:0-52556 GCA_039818285.1 Planctomycetota bacterium
CTCGGCCAGCGCCGACTCAACCATCTCGGTTTCGAGATGGCAAACCGTGCCCGTCGTGATCTGTCGAGCAGGTGCGCCGCTGACAGCCAACCGGTCGGCGTCGTTGTCGGTCGCGAGATCACCCACCAACGCAGCTACCCGGAAGCGATCGACCAGACGCATGAGCGTCTGCTTAAGAAACTCTGTCTTGCCGGTACCCGGCGAGGACACGAGGCTTACGACATAGCAGTCCGTCTCGACCGCGCGTCGGCGAAAAGCGCGAGCGAGCTCGTCGTTCTTCTTCAGGATCTGTTTTCGCACTTCCAGGATGCGCGGTCCGGCAGGCGAGCTCGCGGTTATGGCGTCAGTCATCGGTCATCTCCAGGCTCATGATCTCCAACTCGCGGCCACGCACCAACTCGGGGCACATCGCCCCGCACGACGGACACCGCAACGCGATCCCCGAGATCTCTCGCTCGGCCGAGCACGCCTCGCACCATACCGCCGCCGGAACCGACTCGATCGCCAGCGTGGCCCCCGCCAGCGCCGTACCCCTCGTCGCGGCCGACCACGCGAACTCGAGCGCCTCGGGCACCACCCCCGACATCGCTCCGACCATCACCCACACCGAGCTGACCCGCCCGACGCCGACCGCGGCCCCGCCGGTGCTTGCCGCGGCTTCCTCGGCGAGCACCCCTTCGACCGATTCGACGATGCTCATCGCGATCGACATCTCGTGCACAACGCCCTCGCAGACTCAGGTGCCGACCCACGCGTTGAGGTCGGCGTTCTCGATCGGCTCGCGCTTGGCGGGCAGCTTGCCGCTGTCCACCATCGCGCCCAGCACCTCCATGCACGCGTGCACCGCCATCACGGAGGTGATGTCGCCGACGTCGTAGCACGGCGCAACCTCCACGCGCTCCATCGCGCACAGCCCCTCGCGGGCCACCAGGTTCAGCAGCTTCAACACGTCCCGCGGCTGGAACCCGCCTGGCTGCGGCCAGCCCGTGCCCGGGACGTGCCCGCCCTCCACCGAGTCGATATCGAACGACAGGTACACCGCGTCGGCGTCTTGCCAGGCGATCTCGAGCGCCCGCTCAGCCGTCTTCTCGATGCCGAGTTCCTCCACATCGTCCATGGTCAGCACATACGTCCCCTTCTCCCGCGCCCCGTGCACCCAGGCCCGCGAGGTCTGCCAGCCGCCGATGCCGACCTGCACGAGATTCGTTGGCGGCGCGTTGGGGATGTTGGTCGCGTGAAACCACGGGCACGTGTGCATCCGCTCGTCCATGTCCTTCTCGAGCGTGTCGAGATGACGGTCGACGTGGATGATCCCGACGCGCCCCTTGCCCGGCTCGCCGTGCTTGTTGGATACGTACGGTGCGACGCCCCGCACGCAGGGATACCCGATCGCGTGGTCGCCACCCATGATCACGGGAAACGCGCCGGACGTGTACGCGTGGGCCACGGCCCGGCTGATCTGGTCGAAGCTCTTCTCGATGTTGCCGATCGTGAAGACGTCGCCGAGGTCGCCCATGGTGAGCGACTCGAACAGGTCCACGCCCATCTCCGGGCTGAAGAAACTCGTATACATCACCGACGCGCGGCGCATCCCCTGCGGGCCGAAGCGCGTGCCGGGACGGAACGTCGTGCCGATGTCGAACGGCACGCCCATGAACGCGACGTCGTAGTCCTTGGCCTGCTTGACGTCCTGGACGTATGGCAGCTTGAGCATCGTGTTGATACCCGCGTAGAGCGGCAGCGGCCCGCGGCTGAGCGTGGTGACGCTCGGGTCGACGATCGAGTCGGCGCCGGGCAGGCCCATCTGCACCGCGTGAGCCTCGGCGGCCTCCGCACGAGCGTTCGGCAGTGATCGTTCGCGCTCGAGCGCGTCGAGCCCGTGCGTCGGCGGGCGGAACGGACTGCCGTGGGCCACGTCAGGTGCCTTTCCACGCGTCGATCCCGGCGTCGGACGTTTGCTTCTTCTGCTTGGGCAGGTGGCCCTCGTCGACCAGCGTCGCGAGTACGTCGAGCATGGCGCGGACGCCGAGCAGTGCCGTGATGTCGGACTGGTCGTAGGCCGGAGCGACCTCGACGCACTCCATCGCGCAGATACCCTCTTTCGCCACGAGTTTCAGCAGCTTGAGCACCTCGCGCGGCAGGAACCCGCCGGGCTCGGGCCAACCGGTGCCGGGCACGAACCCGCAGTCGACCGAGTCGATGTCGAACGACAGGTACACCGCCTTGGCGTCCTTCCACGCGGCCTCGAGCGCCCACTCGGCGATCTTCTCGACGCCGTGGTCGTCGACGTCGTCCATGGTGAAGATGTTCGTCCCACGCTTGCGGGCCTCGACGACGCCGGGCCGAGGGACCTGCCACCCGCCAATACCGATCTGCACGAGATTGCTCGGCGGCGCGTTGGGGATGTTCGTCGCGTGGAACCACGGGCACGTGTGCATCCGCTCGTCCATGTCTTTCTCTTGCGTGTCGATGTGGCGATCGATGTGGATGATGCCGATGTTGCCGTCGACGTGCGGGGCGATGCCGCGGACGTTGGGGTACCCCAGCGAGTGGTCGCCGCCCATGAGCATCGGAAAGCAGCCCGACGCGTAGACGTGGCTGACCGCGCGGCTGACCTGGTCGAAGCTCTTCTCGATGTTGCCGATGGTGAAGACGTCGCCGAGGTCGCAGATCTTGACCTTCTCGACGAGGTCGATGCCGAGCTCGTAGAAGTACGTCGTGTAGAGCGCCGAGATCCGCCGCATCGCCTGCGGGCCGAACCGAGTGCCCGAGCGATACGTCGTGCCGATGTCGAAGGGGATGCCCATGAAGGCGACGTCGTAGTTGCCGACCTGGGTGGCGTCCTCGAGGTACTTGGTCTTGAGGACGGTGTTGATGCCGGCATAGTGAGGCAACTCGCCGCGGGCGAAGGTGGTGATCGAGCGGTCGCCGATCGAATCGGCCGCCGGCAGGCCCAGCTTCTGCAGGTCCGCGAGGTCCTTGTCGAGCTGCGCGGTGCCGATCGTCTCTTCCTTGAGCGCGGCGAGGTAGCCCTTCATCTGTTCGCGGTTGAAGGGCTCTGATGGCAGGTCGGGCATCGGGCGTCCTCCGTGGTGGCCGAGGGGTGAGATTAAAAGCAGGGTACGGCGGACGCGCCGGTGCGGCCAGCCGAGCTTGAACGGGTCAGTAGACCTCGTCGCCGACGACGGTCATCCGGCCGATCGGGGCCTTCTTCTCCTGCGTCTTGGCCTCGCCGGGCGGGTGGATGAGGTACTCGATCCGCTTCTTGGCCTGCAGGAAGTACTTGTCGAAGAGCATGTCGTTCTCCCGCGGCCGGGGCAGCGGGACGTCGACGATCTCCATGATGTGGCCGGGGTTTCTGCCCATCACGACCACACGGTCGGCCAGGTAGACCGCCTCGTCGATGTCGTGCGTGATGAACAGCACCGTCACATCGACGTTGCGGAAGATCTCGAGCAGGTAGTTCTGCATGTCGCAGCGGGTGTTGGCGTCGAGGGCCCCGAACGGCTCGTCCATGAGCAGGATGCGTGGCTTGGCGGCCAGAGCCCGGGCGATGGCGACGCGCTGCTTCATCCCGCCGGAGAGCTGGCTGGGGTAGTGATCGGCGAACTGGGAGAGGCCGACCATCTCCAGCCAGAGCATTGCCTCGTTGGCCGCGGCGTTCTTGCCCTTGCCCGCGAGCTCAAGGCCGAACATCACGTTTTTCTTGACCGACAGCCAGGGGAACAGCGTGTACCCCTGGAAGACCATGCCGCGGTCGGCGCCCGGGCCGGTGACGCGCTGTCCGTCGAGCAGCATCTGTCCTTCGGTCGCGGACTCCAAGCCGGCGACGATGCGGATGAACGTCGACTTGCCGCAGCCCGAGGGGCCGACCACGGTGATGAACTCGCGTCGTCGGATGTCGAAGCTGACATCCCCGAGGGCGCGAATCGTCTCGCCGGTCGGGCTGACGAAAGACCGGCCGAGGTGCTGGACCTCCAGCACGACGGGACGCGCGTTGATCCGGGCGAACCGCTCGACGATCTCGGGCGGCATCTCCACGGGCGGCAGGCCGGCAGAAGCAATCATGCGTCAGCTCGCGGGGGAGGGGGAGGGGGTCGGCGCAGCGGGTGTCGGGGCCGTGGCCTCTTCGCGCGGGTTGCCCGGGCGCTTGCGCCAAAAAACGAGGGCGTTCAGCCAACTCTGCTTGCCCTGGGTGTACTCCCAAGGGAAGAGGACGCGAGCCAGGGCCTGGAGCGTCTGATCGGTCGTGAAGCCGATGACACCGATCATGATGATGACGGGGAAGACGCGGTCGAAGTTGCGGCGGTCGCCCTGCGTGTCGATGAACGCGGTCAGGCCGGTCTTGGTACCGATCAGCTCGGCGATGACCAGCCAGGTCCACGCCCAGCCGAGCAGGACGCGCAGGTCGGTATACACGTTGGGGATGATGCCGGGCATGATCACGCGTGACATCAGTGTGCCGCGGTCGGCGCCGAGCGTCTGGGCGGCCTCGATGAGGTTGCAGTCGAGCAGGCGGGTGGTGTTGGCGATCATCAGGATCATGTGCGGCACGGTGCCGATGAACACCAGCGCGATCTTCGGCGCGCCTTCGACGCCGAACGCCGCGACCAGCAGCAGGCTGAACGTCGGGGCCGGCATGTAGCGGAAGAAGTCGGTGAATGGCTCGACCATCTTAGAGAAAAGGTCGTAGCTGCCGCAGAGTACGCCGATCGGCAAGCCGATGATCGCCGCCATCAGGAACCCACCGAACACCACCCGCAGCGAGCTGAGCAGGCGCTCGTACATGTAGGGTTGGTTGTTGGCCGGCTCGGCGGTGAAGTCGTCCCACGCGGCGGCGATGCACTCGTGCGGCGCCGGCAGGAACACCGGCGTGGCCGATACGCCTTGCGGGATCAGGTTGAGCAGCGGCGTCGTGATCGGGGCGCCTGGCTCGTGCTCGCTCATCACCTCCCAGTTGGCGCGAACGATCTCAAGGTTCTCGTCGCTGAGTGGCCACGCGGAAGAGACCAGCGTACCGTCGGCGAGCCCGCCCCAGACCTCGAAGAGTGCCAAGTCAAGCGCCCTGGTACTGGCTTCGTCCTCGGCGGTGAGCCAGCCGTTGGCGTCGGCAAGGGGCTCGATGCGGCGAAGACGCTTGAGGTTGGTCCGTGACGACCCGGTCGCCGCAGGGTCGGCCTCACGCTGCGCCACAATGCCGTCGTTAATACCGCGGACTTCTTCGGCGTAGCCCGGCAGGTAATCCTTGGCGACGCGGTCGCCATCAACGAAGTTGGCCATCGCGGGGTCGGCTCGCTCGGCGGTGATCAGCAGCTTGTAGTCGCCATGGAAGAAGGGGACATAGGCGAAGACGCACCAGATCGCGATCGGCAGCAGGAAAGAGCCGACCATGATCCAGCGAGCCCGGTGGCTAGACAGCTCACGCCGCACCATGAGCCAGGGCTCTTTCGTCATCCGCGTACTTCCTTCTCGCCCGCCTGTGAAGATCGGCGGCGGCCGGTCAGCCGCCACCGACGTGTCGTCAACGCACGTGTTACTTCATCATTTCCGCGACCTCGAGCGTCAGGCTCGGGTCGAGGTAGGTCGTGTACTCAAGCTCTTCCGGGTAGACCTCGTATTCGACATTGAATTTGTTGCTGTAGTCGGTCGAGCCGTAAATGGAGTCCAGGCCGTCGCCTTCGTTCCATCGCTCGAGAGCCTCTTCCATCGAGAGGATGTAGGTGCCCTCGAAGAAGGGTTCGTACTCGGCGGGCGTGACCTGCACGCGGGTCGCCAGGATGGCCAGGGCGTCGTCGATGTTGTCTTCGGTCTTGAGGTACTCGGCGATCCGGTACCAGACCTTCACGACCTTCAGCCAATCGTCGCGTCGCGTCTCGAGCGACTCGGGGCTGACGCAGAGCATGTCATAAATAATGCCGGGAGCGTCGGCGGAGGTGAAGATGGCCTTGGAGCCGGAGACGGCCTTGAGGGCCTCGCCGGAGTTGGGCTGCCAGGCGGCGATCGCGGAGACATCGCCGGCGGCGAGGATGGCGGGCGTCTCGTCGGTGGGCGTGTTGACCCATTCGACGTCGTCGGCCGACATGCCGTTCTCGGTGAGCGCCGTGATGGCGAGGAGGTGAGCGACGAAGCCGAGCTCGGCGCCGATCTGCTTGCCCTTAAGATCCGCGACGGTCTCGATGCCGGGCTTAGCCACGAGCATGTCGTTGCCGTTGGAGAAGTCGTTGATGAGGATGCCGACGGAGGGCTTGCCGGTGCCACCCGTGACGAGCATGTCGCCGTTGGTCATGCAGACGGCGTCGAGCTGCCCGGCGACGTAGGCGTCCATCGAGGCGACATAGTCGAACCAGATGAACTGGACGTCGACGCCCTCTTCCTTGAACCACCCTTTCTGAATGCCGATGGTCCACGCGACCCAGCCGGGCCAGTCAGAGAAGCCGATCTTGAGCGGCTCGGCCTTCGCTGTGTGTGTGAAGGCGGAGGCGGTGATAACGGCGGCGGCGAGCCACGCGCACGCGCGACCGGTCAGACGGTTGAGATTCATGTGTTGCTCTCCATGTTGTGAACGATCGGGCAGTCCGAGCCGCTTCGTGTTCAAGAGGCCGACGGCTCGTGCGGGCAGGCGGTCGCAAGGATACCACCAAAAAAAGACGGGCGGCACCGGGTTCCAAGGGGTGCCGCCCGTCAGGAGTCACGTTAGATCAGCCATGATGGCCGAGGGTGTGCATCCTTCGATCAGAAGGACATGCTCAGCCCGATGCTGCCGGTCAGGAAGTCCTGGTCGGCGTTGCCGGGGATGATGTCCGGGTCGGTGCAGTACCAGGTCAGACCGCCGTGGACTTCCCAGGCACCGTACTCAGCCGAGATGAACGACAGGGGGACCGAGGCGGACAGGCCGATGGAGATGTAACCCAGGCCGGTGTCGCCACCGTGGAAGTTCTCGGTGAGGAACACGCCGAAGTTCAGCGGGGCCGAGAGGCTGATCGGGTAGTCCTCGATCAGATCGACGGTGTAGGACGGAGCGATGCCGAACACGGCAACCCAGCCGTTCTCGCTCTCGCTGCCACCGCCCTGGGCGATGTTGGTCGAGGCGAGACGCTTGTGGAACGTGGCCGACGGGTTGAGGGCAAAGCCGTCCAGGATGTCGGTCCAGAGCCAGCTGTCGTCATAGCCGAGGCTGATGTCGAAGATCTGCTCGTTGCCACCGCCGTACAGCCACGACTGGTAGATCAGCGCGACGCTGAAGTTCTCGTAGCTGGTCGAGACACCGGTGTAGATGTCAACTTCCTGGAGCTGCGCACCGATGGGTGAAGCGGCGTTGGCGTTGACGTCCCACCAGGTGCCGAAGAAGAACGTGAAGTAATCGAAGTCGATGGCGACCTCGGCGGCGGGGTTGAACGTGCTGTCTTCGCCGAAGTCCTGGCCAACGCCCCAGACGTCGAGACCGTACGAGACGAAGTGGGTGTTCCAGTCGAGGGCGACGACCGCCGAAACTCGTGACGCCGCCGCACTGACCTCGGGGTCGATGCCTTCGGCTTCGCCTTCGATCATGATGTCGCCACGACCCTCGGCCTCCTGGGCGAAAGCCGGCCCGGCGGCGAACGAAAAGCCCATCACACCCGCCGCGGCGACCGCGCCTGCACGGCTACCCAGCTGCATCGGATCAAACATCAACCATCTCCTCTGAAAGAGAAAAGCAGAGATTGCCGCCACGAACGACAACCGGACCTATTCCGGTTGACCATCCATTCGCTTGGGCCCTGCCGTCGCCAGGCGGTTCATGGTGGAACCTAAGGCGTCTCCCGGTACGGCAGGTGTTCTCCGCTGCTGAGGCAAACCTCAGCGACGAGAGCATACAAACTTTGTGCCACATGTGATACTCACTATTTTAACCAAACCGCCGATCCGGACCCCACCACCGCCCGATTACCAGGCACCGAACAATCCAATGCCCGATAATTAGGCAGCTATCCTCCTCCTATTTGCGATCATCCGCACCCTTTGGAACACCCAGAGCACGCCTCCCGTTAGACTCCGCGGCCCACGAGAACCCCATGATGAAACGCCCTGCCGGACTCTGCCCCACCCTTTCTATGGCTGCTTTCCTTGCGATAGCGGGCTGTGCGACCAGCGACAGCGCTGCCGTCTCCGAGGAAAACGCCCGGCTGAAGCAAGAGGTTGCCGAGCTCCGGGCCGAGTTAGAGGCCGAGCGAAGCGGCCAGCCGCAGCCCGTCGAGCCCGTGGCGACGGCCACGCCCGCCTCGGACGACCGGGCCGCCTTGGAAGCCCGCATCCAGGCCGCAGAGCGGGAGATCGAAGACCTGCAGGCCGAGCGGGACCAGCTCGAGCTGTTGGCCGGCGTGTCCAGCAAGGGCGAGGCCGTGGAGTCCAGCATCGCCCTGATCAGCGAGCGGTACGACGCCAAGGCCAACCGGACCTGGGTCACCGCCAAAGCCCGACCGATCCGACCGGACGCTTTAATCAGCCCGGCCGACCACTTCCTCGGAGCGACCTTCTCGTACCCCGGCAGCCCCACGCCCACGCCGGCGTCCGCGACCGAGCTTCAGCTTGTGCTCTACACCCTCGGCAACCCGACGCCTCAATACGAGGGCTTCCGCCGGGTCACCCTGGAGATCGACGGCCAGCCGACCGAGCTGCGAATCGATCGGTACAGGCTGATCAACGAGGAACGGATGTCCAAGCCCACCGGCCGACGAAGCAACACCACGACGCCGATCATCATGCGGGACGAGCGGCTCGACATGCTGGTGGATGACGAGACGGTCCGGCGGATCGCCCGAGCCAGCCGTCTGCGGATGCTGCTGCCAAACGGGTTGAAGTTCGACCTGGGGCGTGACGGCGTGGCCTTGTTCGCCGCCATGCAAGCGCGTCGGCCGGCATCGCCCTGACCCGATCTATTGACATCCGCATCGGCGGCGTGATCCGCTAGGAATCGCCGCGCGAGGCTTCCATCGCCCGACGAATCTTCTGCGCCGTCTCGCTTTGCGGGGCGAGATCGATCGCAGCCTGAAGGCGAGCCGTACCCGCCTCGACCTGCCCTTCCTGAATCATCAGTTGGCCGGCGAAGGCGCCGAGCTGCTGGCGTTGATCGACCGAGATCCACTCGATCTGGGTCAGGAGGGCCTCGATCCGCTCACGCGCCGGCGTGAAATGCCCGGCATCGACCAGCGGGTAGACCTCGCCCTGGATCACCTCGTCGATCGTGGATTCACTAAGGAGCGGGCCATATTTGGTGCGCAGGCCGAGCTCGTCGTCGGCGTCGAGCCTGAAGGCCTCTTCGACCCAACCGCGGTACTGAGACATGCGGTAGATCCCGACGAGATCGAGAGCCCGATCGTACGCCCGGGCCCGATCGGGGCCGCTGGCTTCTCCGGCTTCGAGCACGGCGGCGTCGCGGCTCAGCCGCCGATCTCGCGCCTCGGCGACCCAGGCCGGCCACTCGCTGGGGTCGACCTGATCGACCGCCAGCTGCGCATACGCCCTGCCCTGCTGGTCGAGCAGGATGATCGCCGGGATGCTCTGCAGGTCGTACCGGTTGGCCCAGGCCATGTACCAGCTCGAGGCGGACTGGTCTTGGAAGCTCTTCTCGGGGTACTCAAGCAGGCAGAGCTCGAACTGAGACAACGCATCGCCCGCTTCGGACAGACCCGCGCCGAGTTCGTCGGCTAGTAAACGGCCGTCACGTTGACGCGAATAAAGGATCAGCACGTCGCGACGAGTCGCGGCGGCCTGCTTGGAGCACTCCACCGGGTCGGTGTGCCAAGACCCGAGTCGGCCCAAGCCCAGGTCGCCGGTCTGCGCGACCACAGGAACGCCGCTGAGAAGCCCGACACACAGTCCAACCAGCAGGGCCAGAAGGCCGGGGCGATCCGGCAGGCCGCGTGTCGTTCGATAAGTAGGGGTCATCAAATGCACGCCTCAACATTAGGGCACTGCCTCGAACGGGGCAATAGTTCCGGCCTCGGCGTTGCAAGTCGCCTCGGGTACTTGGCCGATAAGAGCACTGAGCCACGCTTGTCCAGCAAGGCTGCTCAGTCTCTACGCAATACGGACGAACCTCGGCCCTTCGCTGCTTAGTTGCGCATCAGCAAGGCGTGGTCGCTCAGAGACACGCGTCGGCTGCGCATGAAGCCGAGTACCCAAGTTTCCGGCCTTAACGCACCTTCTATGCCGTTCCGGCGTCGCTGCACACGCGGTTTGTGCAAGACGATCCGGAGGTGGCACGCCTCTTGTTACCGGATGTTGTCTTCGGACGCCGTGCAGTTTCGCCCAACCCCTCGGGCGATCTCGGGCCGAAGGTGCTTGCTTTGCGTGCTGGATGCACGCCTTGCAAGGACAACCCGGGGAACAGTCCGCTTCCTACTCGCGGCGACGTGAGCGGGCGCGATCATTTTGGCTTGGCGTCAAGCCAATTCAGGGTAGTTGAAGGAGAGCAGCGATGAAACTTATGACAGACAAGCAAGGGATGGGCACGACTTGGTTCCGCGCCGCGGCGTGCTCCGTGTTCGGCCTCGCCGTGACCGCTTCGGGCTCGGCGTTCGGTCAAGTCAAGGAAGCCGACTATGACCCGAATTGGACGAACCCCGTCCTTGATGAGTATCCGACCGACGCGGTCAATCGCTCGGGTCTGGCCGTCGAAGACGACTACGTCACCGTCGGCCAGCTCCACTCGGTGACCGGCACCATGGCGATCTCCGAGACCGGCTCGGTCGAGGCCGAGCGCCTGGCCATCACTCAGATCAACGAGATGGGCGGCGTCCTGGGCCGTCAGGTCAAGGTCATCTTCGAGGACGGTGCGTCGGACTGGCCGACCTTCGCCGAGAAGGCTAAGAAGCTCCTGATCAACGACAAGGTCGGCACCGTCTTCGGCTGCTGGACCTCCGCCTCGCGTAAGGCCGTGCTGCCGATCTTCGAGAAAGAGAACGGCATGCTCTACTACCCCACGTTCTACGAAGGCCTCGAAGCCTCCCGCAACGTGATCTACACCGGCCAGGAAGCCACCCAGCAGATCATCTGGGGCCTGGACTGGGCCTACGACGAGAAGGGCTCGCGCACCTTCTTCCTCATCGGCTCGGACTACATCTGGCCGCGCACCTCCAACAAGATCGCTCGCTTCCACATCGAGCGCTTCATGAGCGGCTGCAAGGTCGTCGGCGAGGAGTACTACCCCCTCGGCCACACCAACTTCAACTCGCTCATCAACAAGGTCAAGCTGAAGAAGCCTGACTGCATCTACTCCATCATCGTCGGCGGCTCGAACGTCGCCTGGTACAAGCAGCTCAACGCCGCGGGCATCACCGGCGAGGCGCTCGCCAAGCGTGGCCAGATCCTGCTGACCATCTCGACCACCGAGGACGAACTGCTGGGCATTGGCGGCGAGAATGCGGCCGGCTTCTACGCCTGCATGAAGTACTTCCAGTCGCTCGACAACGAGAACAACAAGAAGTTCGTCGCGGCCTTCAAGGAACGCTACGGCGACGACTCGGTCATCGGCGACGTGACCCAGGCCGCCTACCTCGGGCCGTGGCTGTGGAAGCTCACGGTCGAGAAGGCCAAGAGCTTCGACATCGACGCGATCTCGGCTGCGTCCGGCGGCGTCGAGTTCCTCGAAGCCCCCGAAGGCTACGTCCGCATCCACGACACCAACAACCACCTCTGGTCCAAGGCCCGCATCGGCGAGATGCTGCCCGACGGCCAGTTCAAGGTGCTCGCGGAGTCGCCGGAGCTGATCGAGCCCAACCCCTTCCCCGAAGGCTACATCAAGTAATTATCGTCGCGGCCCAGCGGGCCGCAGCGAACGAACTCCCCCGCCCGTCGGTTAGCGCCGGCGGGCGGGATTGGTGCGGGAACCCCTTCCGCACGGGGAGAAGCAGCGCGGCCCGCCGCCGCGTGCCAGTCAACGACCGGACCCGGTTCCACCGGCCAGAGAAACAGGGAGTTGAAGCATGGTCGCGACACTCGCGTTCCTCAGTATTTTTGAAGGCTATTCCGGCGAGGAGCTCCGCGCCATCTTCATGATGCAGGGCTTCGCGGGCCTCAACCTGTTCGCGATTTTCCTGCTGATGGCCCTTGGCCTGGCGATCATCTTCGGCCAGATGAAGGTGATCAACATGGCTCACGGCGAGTTTCTCACCGCCGGCGCTTACACGACCGTCTTCCTCTCGGACCTCGTCACCGAATACTTGCCCGGGGCCCTGCCGTACTACTTCCCGATCGCGATGCTCTGCGCTTTCCTCGTGGCCGGGGCGATCGGGTTCCTGGTCGAGTTCGGGATGATCCGCTTCCTATACAAGCGGCCGCTCGACACGCTGCTGGCGACGTGGGGCCTGAGCCTGATCCTTCAGCAGGTCTTCCGCTTGACGTTCGGCGCCCGCGAAGACTCGGCCGTGATGCCCGACTGGCTGATGGGTTCGTGGCAGGTCACCGACATGGTCGAGATCCCCATCAACGGCATGTTCATGCTGGGCATGTCGATCCTGATGACCGGCATCATCTACTTACTTCTTTACCGCTCGCGGTGGGGCCTGCGGGTGCGAGCCACGGTGTTCAACCGGCAGATGGCCGGCGCCACCGGCATCAACACCAAGATGACCGACCGCTGGACCTTCGCCCTGGGCTGCGGGATCGCGGGCATCGCCGGTGCCGCGTTCACCACGGTCGGCTCGGTCTCGCCCTCGGCGGGATCGCTCTACATCGTGGACACGTTCATCGTGGTCGTGTTCGGCGGAGCCGGCAGCCTCATCGGCACGATCATCTCCGCGTTCACCATCGCCCAGGCACAATCCATCCTCGAGTTCTTCCTCTCGGGCGTGCTGGCCAAGGTGTTCGTTCTCGGCCTGGTGATCGTGATGCTCATGATCCTGCCGCAGGGTCTGGTCGTCTCGAAGATCCGTCGCTGACCTCCGACCCCACCCGAAGTCCTCGCAAGGAGCGATCCCTTGAAGTCACTGGTTTACGACAAAGCGTTGGGCGGGCGGAACGGCCTGATCGGCACGATCATTGTCGCGCTGATCCTGCTGGTCATCTTTCCGCTGATCTTCGACCTCTTCAGGCTGAACAACGTCGGCCGATTCCTCAGCCTCGCGTTTGCGGCCGTCGGCCTGGTGCTCTGCTGGGGTTACGGGGGCATCCTGAGCCTGGGCCAAGGCGTCTTCTGGGGACTGGGCGGCTACTGCATGGCCGCGTTCCTCAAGCTGGAGGCCGCTCAGGTCATCGCTAACGAAGCGGGCACGGACCAAATCAACGCGCTCACCACCGTCGGCCTGCCGGACTTCATGGACTGGAACCAGGTGACCGAGCTGCCCTGGTTCTGGTACCCGTTTAAGAGCATGCCGCTCTCGATGATCCTGATCTTCCTGGTGCCGACGGTGCTGGCGTACCTCCTCGGCGTCGCCATGTTCAAGCGACGTGTGGCCGGCGTGTACTTCGCCATCATCACGCAGGCGCTCTGCTGGGTCATGGAGATCCTTTTCGTCACCCGCCAGGGCTGGACGGGCGGCATCAACGGCATCACCGACCTCCGCACTTTTATGGGCTGGGACTTCCAGGCACAGACCTGGTACGGCCAGTACATGGTCTATTACATCACCGCGATCCTGTTGCTCTGCTGCGTGTTCATCGGCCGGCTGGTGCTGGCCAGTAAGTTCGGCAAGCTGCTGGTGGCCATGCGTGACACCGAGGACCGCGTGCGTTTCTCTGGCTACGACACCTCGAACCTCAAGGTGTTTATTTTCTGCCTGGCCGCGGCGATCTCGGCGCTGGGTGGCGCGTTGTTCGTCATGAACTTCGGCTTCATGTCCCCCAAGCTGGTGACGATCGTCCCGTCGATCGACATGGTGATCTTCTGTGCCGTCGGCGGCAGGCTGTCGCTGCTGGGGGCGATCTATGGCACGCTGCTGGTGAGCTTCGGCCGGATGTACTTCTCCGAGGAATACCCAGAGCTCTGGCTGTTCCTCATGGGCGCCCTGTTCATCTGCGTGACGATGTTCTTCCCGCGTGGACTGGCCGGCATCGTGGACGACTACGGCCCGTGGCTCATCAACAAGGCCACCGGCATGGCCGGAAAACGCAAGGGCGCCGGCTCGGGCGCGGTGCCCGGCGCGGCCGCCTCCTCGCCGTGACGCATTGACCGATCGATCGAGTTGCACACCGGCCCGAGCAACGGGCCCAACGGAGACGAGTCCCATGGTATTACCGACCGACTTTGCGCTCGCGGTGGAAGACCTGACCGTGTCGTTCGACGGCTTCAAGGCGCTCGATTCGGTCTCGCTCTACGTCGACAAGGGCGAGCTGCGCGTCGTGATCGGCCCCAACGGAGCCGGCAAGACCACGCTGCTCGACATCATCTGCGGCAAGACCAAGCCGACCTCCGGCAGCGTGCAGTTCATGAACCACGAGCTGACCCGCATGGCCGAACAGAAGATCGTCTGGCAAGGCGTCGGCCGGAAGTTCCAGACGCCGTCGATCTATCCCAAGCTGAACGTCCGCGACAACCTGGAGGTCTCGTTTCCCAAGGGCCGCAGCACGCTTGGGGCGCTCTTCTTCCGCCACACGCAGGACGTCGAGGACCGGATCATCGAGGTCGCCAAAGAGGTCTTCCTCGATGAGCACCTCGACACCGAGGCCGAGCTGCTCAGCCACGGACAGAAGCAGTGGCTGGAGATTGGCATGCTGCTGATGGGCGAGCCGGAGCTGATCCTGCTGGACGAGCCGGTCGCCGGGATGAGCGTCAACGAACGCAAGCAAACGGCCGAGCTGCTGCGCAAGGTGCGAGAGAATCGGTCGGTGGTGGTGATCGAGCACGACATGGGTTTTGTGCGCGACATCGCCGACAAGGTCACGGTCATGCACCAGGGCAAGGTGCTGGCCGAGGGGCCGATGGACAAGATCGAGAACGACGAACGCGTGATCGAGGTGTACCTGGGTCACTGATTCTTCGGCGGGCCGATCGTCCGCCGAACCAAGGAGACAAGCATGCTCGACATCAAGAACCTCGACGTGGCCTACGGCGAGAGCCGCGTGATCAAGGAGCTCTCGCTCCAGGTCCAGCAAGGAGAAACCGTCGCGCTGATGGGCCGCAACGGCATGGGCAAGACGACGCTCATGAAGAGCATCATCGGCGTGCTCCGCAGCAGGTCCGGCGAGATCTACGTCGACGAGAATGAGATCAGCCACATGGACAGCTGGAAGCGAGTCGCCAAGGGCGTCGCCTATGTGCCTCAGGGCCGGCAGGTCTTTTCCACGCTCACCGTCGAGGACAACATCCGCACCGGGCTCGAAACGCTCAAGCACCGGCGGATTGACGACAACATCTACAGCCTGTTCCCCGTGCTCCACGAGATGCGTTACCGCAAGGCCGGCAACCTCTCGGGCGGACAGCAGCAGCAGCTCGCGATCGCCCGCGCCTTGGTCTCCAACCCCAAGATCTTGCTGCTCGACGAGCCGACCGAGGGCATCCAGCCATCGATTATCAAGGACATGGCGACCATGCTCAACGAGATCAAGAAGGTGTACAACCTGGCGATCCTGGTCTCCGAGCAGGTGCTGAGCTTCACGCTGGACATCGCCGACCGACTGATGGTGATCGAGGGTGGCCGGCTGGTGCACGAGGACACGCGGGCCGAGGTCGATGAGGCCAAGATCGCGAAGTACCTGGCGGTCTGATCGACCAGCTTGCACTTGTGGCAATCGCGTCGACAACCCGACCAAAGACAACGGGCTCGGCCAGAATCGCTGGCTGAGCGCGTTTCAGTTGCTATGAATCCTCTTGCCATCCAGCCATGACTCAAGCAGCCACCGGAGCGATGAACGCGCGATTGCGTCAAATGAAGATCGTCAAGGACGGGGTGGCATGACTGTTCATACAGTCAAACGGGGGCTAACCCAACGATCAGCTCCCTACAGGAGTGTTGTATTGTCTTGCTCATGAGAGCTTGGCTGCTCGAGCAGGCGTGCTAAATCATCCACGGCCGTGAACTGCTGCTGCTCTTAATCTTCGGTGTGCCGTCGGCTCCAATCGCGGGTCCGGGCTTGGCCGACTTTCGACCCGGCTCGTGTCGACTCTTTTCATTGCGTTCCATGCCGATCCGTGTGGTACTCGCCAAGACTCGTGTCCTAGGGACGCTCAGCACGCGTTGCGATTCGCTGGCGCAAATCGGGCAGTCGGCGGGCGCTTCGGCTCTTGAGATCGGCCTGAATGTTTCGAACACGCCGTGGGTGTCGCAGCAGTACTCATAAAGAGGCATATCGATTCCTTTGGGCCCGGGCTCGCGTGGAGAAGGCAGTTTTGCGACTCTCCACGCGAGCACAGAACTCCTCAAGAGATGGTTGCTCAGACTGCCTTGTGGACGTCGGGCGAGACCGGCACCATGCCCGTCCCGTCGAAGTGCTTCGTCGGGCCGTCCTTGGTGGGCATCATGTCCCACTCGAAGATGTCGGTCGGCAGCCACACCGTCGCGCAGGAGTTCGGGATATCGACGACGCCCGAGACGTGGCCCTGCATCGGCGCGGTGCCCAGGATCGCCACGCCCTGCTCGGGGGAATAGCCGAACTTGGTCATGTACTCGATCGCGTTCAGGCAGGCCTGGCGATACGCGACGTTGAGGTCCATGTAGTGCTGCTCGCCGTGCTCGTCGACCGAGATGCCCTCGAAGATGAGGAAGTCGTCGTACTTGGGCGTGATGGGCGAGGGCTTGAAGAGGGGGTTCTTGACGCCGTACTTGGCCACCCCGTCCTTGATCAGGTCGACCTTGACGTGAAGCCAGCTGGCCATCTCGATGCCGCCGCAGAAGGTGACCTCGCCGTCGCCCTGGGAGAAGTGGGTATCGCCCATGGAGAGGCCGCCGCCATCGACGTAGACGGGGAACCAGATCTTGCAGCCGCGGCTGAGGTCCTTGATGTCGCAGTTGCCGCCGTGCTCGCGCGGGGGGACGGTGCGGGCGGCCTCGGCGGCCGCGGCGCCACGCGCGTCGCCGGTCATCTGGCCCATGTGCGCCGACTCGGTGTTGGGCATCGCGGCCAGCGGCGGCACGCGGTCGGGGTTGGTGTCGAACAGCTTGCGCTCGCGAGCGTTCCACATGTCCAGGTGCTTGCGGTCGGGCAGGGTGCCGATCAGACCGGGGTGAATCAGGCCGGCGTAGCGGACGCCGGGCACGTGGCGAGAGGTGGTGTAGAGGCCGTCGAAGTCCCAGATCGTCTTCTGGGCCTCGGGGAACTGCTCGCAGAGGAAGCCGCCGCCGTTGTTCTTCGAGAAGATGCCGTTGAAGCCCCAGAGGCTGCGATTTAGCGGGCCGACGTCGAGCAGCTCGACGACGAGCAGGTCGCCGGGCTTGGCGCCCTTGACGCCGATCGGGCCGGAGAGGTAGTGGACCTGCGGGAGTTCAACGTCGCGGACGTCGGCCGCGTCGTCGTTGTTGGCGATCTGGCTGCCGGTCCAGTCATAGGCCTCGACGATGAAATCGGCCCCGGGCTCGACCCATTCCACGATGGGGATGTCGGGGTGCCAGCGGTTGTGGATCTTGTCGTTGTTGTGCGGGCTGTCTTCCAGGTCGACGGTAATCAGCGTGTCGGGCATGTCTGCTTCCGTGTAGCAACCGGAGAGTGCTGACAGTTGAGGTGTAGCTCGCTCTCCTCCTCATCGAATCGGTTCGATGCAGCCCCAAATCATCGGGAGATGTCATGATGTGGACTGGTCGAACAGCAGGCGGACACGTGCGATGTTCGGAACTATAGCAAATGCAATCGCGTATGCAATAACACCCCGCGCTTTACCCCCTCGGCCGCGGGTGTAAGCTCTTTTTTGACCCTGCCGACAGGAAGAAACCTCGTGCAACGTCAAACCTCACAGAGAGTTGCGATCGAAGAAGCTTTGATCGCCGAGGGGCGTCCGCTGGGGCCCCAAGAGATCTTTGACCGCGCTCGAGAGCAGGTGCCTTCACTCAACCTGGCCACGGTGTATCGCACCATCAAGCGCATGGTGGAGGACCAAACGATCGCCACGGTCGAGCTTCCAGGCGAGCCTCCGCGGTACGAATTGCAGTCGGTGGCCGCGCAGCACCACCACCACTTCCAGTGCCGCCAGTGCAACGCGGTTTACGACCTGAACAAAGGCTGCGTCAAGGGCTTGAACGCGCTGCTGCCGGAAGGATTCCGAATGACCGGGCACGACATCGTGCTCTACGGGACATGCGAATCCTGCGGTGGCTAGCTTGGATCGAGTTTGATCCCCGCCGAATCGGATCGATCAGGCGTGCTCGACGACCCAGGGGCGTGGGCCGCGGACGGGCTCGAGCACGGGCTGGCCGTCGCGGTCGAGCTTGGTTTTCTGCTTGCCGTGATTGTGCCCGCAGCCGGGGCCGCACACATGGGGCTCGACGCGCGACTTTTCGTTGCGCTCGTGGGCGATGCGGGTCTGCTTGGGCATCGCGGTCAGGCGGGGGATGGTGATCGCGCGGGGTGCCATCGCTCCGCAGTGGGGACAGGCCTGCGGCTTCTCGCAATTCGCCACGCTGGCGAACTCGGAGAACGATCCGTGGTCGTCGCAGTGGTATTCGTAGAGCGGCATGGTTCTCTCCGGGTCTCTAGAAAAACCCTGCCAGCGCTTCAGCGCCGGCGGGGTGATGGTTGATGGGGGTTCGATCAGTCCGCGAACGCCATGTCGATACCAGTCGGGATGGAGAGTTTCGGTCCGGCGTCGGAAGGCATGACGTCGAAGTCGAAGATCTCCGTCGGCACGGCCAGCGTGGCGCAGGCGTTGGGGATGTCGACGATGCCGGAGATGCGGCCTTCGACCGGGGCGGTGCCGAGGATGCCATAGACCTGGGCGCCGGTGTAGCCGAACTTCTTGAAGTACTCGATGGCGTTGAGGCAGGCCTGGCGGTACGCGACGTGCACGTCGAGGTAGTGCTGCTTGCCGGCCTCGTCGACCGAGATGCCCTCGAAGATGAGGTAATTCGAGTAGTTGGGCTCGATGGGGCTTGCCTTGAAGACCGGGTTCTTGATGCCGTACTTGGCGACGCCGTCCTTGATGATGCTGACGCGGATGTCGAGGTAGCCGGCCATCTCGATGGCGCCGCAGAAGGTGATCTCGCCGTCGCCCTGGGAGAAGTGGATGTCACCCATGGAGAGGCCGCCGCCGTCGACGTAAACGGGGAAGTAGACGGAGGAGCCGCGGGTGAGGTTCTTGATGTCGCAGTTGCCGCCGTGCTCACGGGGAGGGACGGTGCGGGCGGCCTCGGCGCCGGCGGCCGTGGCGGCCTCGGGGTCCATGCGCCCCATGTGGGCGGTGTCGCCGTAGGGCAGCGCGGCCAGGGGCGGGACGCGGTCGGGGTCGGTAGCGAAAAGCTCGGCCTCGCGCTTGTTCCACTTCTCGAGCTCGGCCTTGCTGGGCAGACACCCGATCAGGCCGGGGTGCATGATGCCGGCGAACTCGACGCCAGGGATGTGGCGGGAGTTGGCGTAGACGCCGGAGAAATTCCAGCAGGCCTTGCGGGCGTCGGGGTAGTGCTCGGTGAGGAAGCCGCCGCCGTTTTCCTTGGCGAACAGGCCGGTGAAGCCCCACTGCGAGTCGGGCAGGACGCCGACGTCGAGGATGTCGACCTTCAACAGGTCGCCGGGTTGGGCGCCTTCGACGCCGATCGGGCCGGAGAGGTAGTGGACTTTGGTGAGGTCGACGACCTTGATGTCGGTGGCGGAGTCGTCGTCCTTGATCTGGCCGCCGGTCCAGTCGACGCACTCGACGCGGAACTCCGAGCCGGGCTTGACCATGGCAACCATGGGGATGTCGGGGTGCCAGCGGTTGTGCAGGACGTCCTGGGACTCGGGGGATGCAGAGACATCGACCTTGATCAGCGTTTCCATACGACGGGCTCTCCTGCGTGAGGTGAAGTGGAAGGTCCGAACTAACGCGAATGCATTTGCATTTGCGTTGCAACTGCCGCCCCAGACTGTAGATACCGCAAACAATATGCCACGCTGGTTACCGGTCGTGAACCGGGCTGGGTTGCTCAATTCATGCGCAGCGTCAGCGGCAAACGATGCCTGCGCGACCACGAAATAGGCAGCCGCGCGACGTGGTGAGATCGCTAGCCTGTTGGCGAGTGGCGGCAGACGTGTTGATGAACGAGCGAGCGGGCGAAGCGACCGGGGATCAGCGCGAGGCTGGCGTCGGTCGGCTCGCCGTCGAACAAGTGGCCGGGCGGTCGCGGGTGGTGGACGCGTACTCGACGAACCCGCTTCGGCTGCTGACGCCGACACCCTCGACACCGAGCGACCCGGCCGCGCCGCCGCGCGTGTTCGTCACGGGCTTCGGCGGTGGACTGGTCAGCGGCGACCGTGTCGAGCTCGACGTGGCGGTCGGCGACGACGCGAGCCTGCTGCTGAGCACGCAGGCCTCGACGAAGGTGTACCACGCGGACGAGTCGGGCACGCCGGCGGTGCAGACGCTGCGGGCACGGGTCGGGTCGGGCGGGCGGTTGGCGTTGCTGCCGGACCCGGTGGTGTGCTTTGCCGACTCGGTGTACGAGCAGGCGCAGACGATCGAGTTGGCGGACAGAGCCGGGCTGGTGCTGCTGGACTGGTTCACGGCCGGTCGCGTGGCGATGGACGAACGGTGGGCGTCGCGGCAGTACGCCAGCCGGACACGCGTGCGGCTCGCGGGGCGCGAGGTCGTGCACGACGCCTTGACGCTGGACGCGGCGGGGGGCGATCGCGGCAAACCGTTCGGGCGAGCCGACGCATGGACGGTCGTGGCGACGGTCTGGCTGGTGGGCTCGGCGGCGGATGTGGGCCGGGCGTGGGCGGACCGGGTACGAGGCTCGGCGATCGATCGATCGATGCACGTGCTTGGGTCGGCGGGGGTGCTGGCCGACGGAGCCGTGGTGGTCGGCCGATTCGCGGGCGGGTCGGTCGAGGCGGTGCGGTCGGCGATCAACGAGGCGGTCCGCTGGCTGGGCGCGGGTTGGGGGATCGAACCGTGGGCGAGAAAGTGGTAGCCTTCGCCGGTCGCGCAGGCCTGGCGCGATCTCGGGTGGCAGCGCAAGGAGCATCGACGCGTGCATCTCACGCCGCGGGAGATCGAGAAACTGATGCTGCACAACGCGGGGTTCGTCGCGCAGAAGCGACTGGCCCGCGGCGTCCGGCTCAACCAGCCCGAGGCGGTCGCGCTGATCGCGACGGTGATCATGGAGTTCATCCGCGACGGCAAGCGCGTCGCCGAGCTGATGAACCTCGGCAAGCAGCTGCTCGGGCGGCGCCAGGTCATGCCCGGCATCGCCGAGCTGCTGCACGAGGTGCAGGTCGAGGGCACCTTCCCGGACGGCACCAAGCTCGTCACCGTTCACCACCCGGTCTCGTCGATGGACGGCGACCTGTCGCTGGCGCTCTACGGCAGTCATCTGCCGATCCCCGAACTCGGCGTCTTCGGCGACCTGCCGACCGACTCGACACCCGAACCGGTGCCCGGCGTGTGCACGCCACTGGACGGCACGATCGAGCTCAACGCCGACCGCCCCACCGCCACGCTCGACGTCACCAACACCGGCGACCGGCCCGTGCAGGTCGGCAGCCACTACCACTTCATCGAGACCAACGCGGCGCTGCTCTTCGACCGTGGCGCGGCCTACGGCAAGCGGCTGGACATCCCGGCCGGCACGGCGATCCGCTTCGAGCCCGGCGAGACGCGCTCCGTCACGCTCGTCGAGATCGCCGGCAACAAGGTCATCCACGGCGGCAGCGGCCTGGCCAACGGCCCGGTCAGCGATGAGAACAAGGCCGCCGCCCTGCAACGCGTCGCCGACGGCGGCTTCGGCAACACCTAACTCACTCAACACCTCTTGGGAGAAGAACCATGCCCTTCATCACCACCCTCGCTCACGCCGGCCACGACCACACCCCCGATTTCGCGGCCTACCTCACGCACCCGCTGACGCTCACCGCGCTCGGCGTTGCGCTGGTGGCGACCGTCGCCGGGGTCACGTTCGCCATCCGCGGCTTCGCCGCCCGCCGCGCGGCCGCCAAGTAAGCCACAAACCAACAACCCCAGGAGCCGCCCATGGCCTACGCGATGCCCCGCGACGCCTACGCGCAGATGTTCGGGCCGACCACCGGCGATCTCCTCCAACTCGGCGACACCTCCCTCACCCTGCGCGTCGAGTACGACCTCACCTCCTACGGCGACGAGTGCAAGTTCGGCGGCGGTAAGGTCCTCCGCGAAGGCATGGGCCAGCGCGCCGGCGGCGACCCGGCCGAGGCGCTCGACTACGTCATCACCAACGCCCTGATCGTCGACTACACCGGCATCTACAAGGCCGACGTCGGCATCAAGGACGGCCACATCACCGGCATCGGCAAGGCCGGCAACCCGGATGTCATGCCCGACGTTACACCAGGCATGGTCGTCGGCGTCACGACCGAGGCCATCGCCGGCGAGGGCCACATCCTCACCGCCGGCGGACTCGACACGCACGTCCACTTCATCTGCCCGCAGATCGCCGACGAGGCCATCGCCTCCGGCCTCACCACCCTCGTCGGCGGCGGCACCGGCCCGGCCACCGGCACCTGCGCCACCACCTGCACCCCCGGCGCCAACAACATCGCCATGATGCTCCGGGCCACCGACGGCCTGCCGCTGAACTTCGGCTTCCTCGCCAAGGGCAACACCGCCCTGCCCGAGGGCCTGCCCGAGCAGATCACCGCCGGCGCCATCGGCATGAAGCTGCACGAGGACTGGGGCACCACCCCCGCCGCCATCGACTGCTGCCTCTCGGTCGCCGACGACATGGACGTGCAGGTCTGCATCCACACCGACACGCTCAACGAGTCCGGCTTCGTCGAGGCCTCGATCGCCGCGTTCAAGGGACGCACGATCCACACCTACCACACCGAGGGCGCCGGCGGCGGCCACGCCCCGGACATCATCAAGGTCTGCGGCGAAGCCAACGTCCTGCCCTCCTCGACCAACCCAACCCGGCCCTACACCGTCAACACGATCGATGAGCACCTCGACATGCTCATGGTCTGCCACCACCTCGACGCCAACCTGCCCGAGGACGTCGCCTTCGCCGAGTCGCGCATCCGCGGCGAGACCATCATGGCCGAGGACATCCTGCACGACCTCGGCGCGTTCGCCGTCATGGGCTCGGACTCGCAAGCGATGGGCCGCGTCGGCGAGGTCGTCACTCGCACCTGGCAGACCGCCAGCAAGATGAAAGACCAGCGTGGCTCGATCGGCAACGACTCGGCCGCCCTCGGCGACAACGACCGCATCAAGCGCTACGTCGCCAAGTACACCATCAACCCCGCCATCGCCCACGGCATGAGCCACCTCATCGGCTCGGTCGAGGTCGGCAAGCTCGCCGACCTGGTGCTGTGGAAGCCCGCTTTCTTCGGCGCCAAGCCGGAGATCGTCATCAAGGGCGGGCACATCGCCTGGGCGCAGATGGGCGACCCGAACGCCTCGATCCCCACCCCCCAGCCGGTGTTCATGCGACCCCAATACGCGTCGCTGGCCAAGGCCGTCGGCCCCACGTCGATCGCCTGGGTCAGCCAGGCCGCCGACCAGGTCGACACCGCCGAGGGTTACGGCCTCAGCAAACGCATCGAGCCGGTCAAGAACTGCCGCAGCATCGGCAAGGCGGACATGAAGCTCAACGACGCGACGCCCGACATCGACGTCGACCCCGAGACCTACAAGGTCACCGCCGACGGCGAGCTCTTGTCCTGCGAACCCGCGGAGTCGCTGCCGCTGGCGCAGAAGTACTTCCTCTTCTGACCCACGACGTGGACTGGCGACTCTGGCAACTCCTCGACTCCGCCTTCCCCATCGGCGGGTTCGCCCATTCCGGCGGGCTGGAAGCCGCGCACCAGCACCGCCTGGTCAACAACGCCGACGAACTGGCGGCGTTCATCGAGCGCCGCTGGCACGACGCGGCGCATGGCCCGCTGGTCTTCGCCCGCGCGGCGTTCACCGGTGACACGCCCATCGCCGAGCTAGACCAAGCCTGCGACGCGTTCACGACCAACGCCATCGCCAACCGCGCCAGCCGGCGCCTGGGTCGCGGGCTGATCGCCGTCGCCGAGCGCGGCTTCGGCACCCCTGCGATCGCGGAGATCGAGCGCGACGTCAGAACTCACGACCGCCCCGGCCACCTGTCGGTGATGTTCGGCGCGGTCACCGCCGAGCTCGACGTGTCGCTCGACACCGCGCTGGCCGCTTACCTGTTCGTCGATGCCCGCTCCGTGTTCTCCGCCGCGATCCGCCTCAACGTCGTTGGCCCGATCGACGCCCAGGCCCGGCTCACCGCCCTGCAGGAGCGCGTCCCCGACCTCGTCGCCATCAGCCAGACGATCGGGCTTGACCAGATAGCCGCGTCGACCCCGCTGCTAGACTTGGTCTGGGGTCAGCACGATCGCCTGTACAGCAAGCTGTTTCAGTCATAACGCCGCGACCGGTGGTCGCGTGAGCCCAGCCACCCGCCATGCACATCTCCGCCGACCACGACTTCATGGATCACCCCGGCAAGTTCGCCGAGCGCGAGGCCGCCCTGGCCCACCGCGACCTCGAGCGACGCGCCTTCACCGTCGGCGTCGGCGGGCCCGTCGGCTCGGGCAAGACCGCTCTGCTGCTCGCCCTGTGCAAGCGCCTCCGAGACGACTACGAGATCGCCGCCGTCACCAACGACATCTTCACCCGCGAAGACGCCGAGTTCCTCACGCGCAACGAGGCCCTGCCGGCCGAGCGGATCAAGGCCGTCGAGACCGGCGGCTGCCCGCACACCGCCATCCGCGAGGACATCACGCCCAACATCCTCGCCCTCGAGTCGCTCACCGCCACCTTCAAGCCGCAGCTCTTGCTCTGCGAGTCTGGCGGCGACAACCTCGCCGCCCACTTCTCCCGCGAGCTCGCCGACTTCTCCGTCTACGTCATCGACGTCGCCGGCGGCGACAAGGTCCCGCGCAAGGGTGGGCCGGGCATCACCCAGTCCGACCTGCTGGTCATCAACAAGATCGACCTCGCCGAGGCCGTCGGCGCCGACCTCGAGGTGATGCGGCGCGACGCGACCAAGATGCGCGACGACGGGCCGTTCGTCTTCACCTCGATCCGCGACGGCGACGGCCTCGACCAAGTCGTTGAACATATCCTGCACGCTTGGGCGCACGCCACCGGCACGCCCCACTGACCCCATCCGAGGAACCTGTCTATGCGCATCGCGATTGGCGCTTACACCGACGGCCCCGAGATCGCGGGCGCCGAGAACACCGGCGTCGGCGTCGCGTCCTTCGACCCCGACACGGGCGAGCTCGCCGTGCTCCACGCCGTGCCCGACACCGAGCAGAACTCGTGGGTCGAACCCTCGACCAACCGGGCCCGGCTCTACGCGACCGGCGAGTTGCACGACGTCCCCGGCCAGGTCATCGACTTCGCTCTGGCCGACGACGCCGAGCCCACGCCGATCAACTCGCGGGACGCGCAGGGCCGCGGCCCTTGCCATCTCGCAGCGACGGAAGACCGCTTGTTCTGCGCGAACTACGGCGGGGGTTCACTCTCTGTGTTCTCGCTGACGGACCAAGGCATTGGAGATGTCATCGCGGTCTATCAATACGAAGGCTCGGGGCCCAACGAGCGACGCCAGAAGCGCCCGCACGCGCACCAGACGGTCATCAGCCCCGACGGGCGCTGGCTGTACGTCTGCGACCTGGGCAGCGACCGCGTGCACGTGCACGACCTGGCCGATCACACCGCCCCGGAGGTCCACGCCGTGGTGATCGATCCCGGCGCCGGGCCGCGACACCTCGCGTTCCACCCGACCTTGCCGATCGTTTACGTCTGGTGCGAGCTGCGCCCGCTGATCGTGGAGTTCGACTACGACGCGACGTCGGGCGGACTCACCGACCCACGGGGCCACGACCTCGACGCCGACTTCGGCATGACCGACGCCAACTGGGGCGCAGCGGTCTGGGTGCACCCGTCGGGCGACGTTGTCGCCGTGTCGGAACGCAGGCGGGGCACGATCGCCCTGCTCGGGCTGACCGACGGGCAGATCGACGGCCGCCATCATCGGTTCGCCACGGACGCCACGACGCCCCGGGACTTCCGCTTCTCGCCCGACGGCGACTGGTTGCTGATCGCCTGCCAGAACACGCACCGCGTCGCGGCGTATCGGCTCGAGGACCCGCTCACGCCGGCTGCGAAACCCGCGTCCACGCTGGCGTGGCGCAAGCCGGTGTGCATCCCGTTCCTGACCGGGCCGTAAACAGGTCCGCATCGGGCAACTGGCTCGATCGCGCGGCCGATAGGATGCCGCGATGAGTCACAAGATCGCTCCCATCCACACGTCGTCGCGGCGCTCCGACGTTGCTCCGGTGCGGCTGGGCTTTGCGGGCGTCGCCGGTTACGGCGGTAGCCTGATCGACGAGCTGAAGTCGTTCGACGATCGGCTGCTGGTGCCCTCGACCGTCGCGGCGGTGTACGAGGCCTTCCCCGATCGCGCCGCCGAGCTGATCTACGCACTCGAAACCGAGGGCGTGCATCGACACGACTCGTTCGACGCCCTGATAGCCGACCCGGTCGTCGAGGTTGTCTGGCTGCCCGTGCCGATCCACTTGCACCGGGACATGACGGTCGCCGCGTTCGAAGCGGGCAAGGCCGTGATGTGCGAGAAGCCGGCGACGGCCAGCGTCGCCGAGCTCGAGGACATGATCGCCGCCCGCGACACGGCCGGGCTGCCGCTGCTCATCGGGTTCCAGGAGGTGTACGACCCGGCGACGCGCGACCTCAAGCAGCGCCTGATGGACGGCGTGATCGGCCAGGTCGAGCGCGTGAGCGTCCGGGCGTCGTGGCCTCGACCCGACAGCTACTTCGCCCGCAGCAACTGGGCCGGCCGGCGCACGATCGACGGCGCGGCCGTGCACGACAGCCCGCTGGCCAACGCGCTGGCGCATTTCGTCAACCTCGCGCTGCTCTTCGCGGGCGTCGACCGCCTCGACCACGCCGCGACCGCCACCGACCTGGACGCCACGCTTTACCGCGTGAACCCGATCGAGAATTTCGACACCGTCACCCTCCGCTCGCCGACAGACGCCGGGCCCGAGCTGCTCGTCTGGCTCACCCACGCCGGCCAGGAGACCGTCCACCCCGTGATCCAGATCGACGGCGAAGCCGGCCGCGTCACCCGCACGCTCGGCGAAGTCCGCGTCGAACCCAAGGGCCAGGAAGCCGAAGTCATCACGCTGCGCCCGCGCGACAGAGCCCCGATGTTCGACGCCCTCGGCGCTGTCGTGCGCGGCTTGCCCAACGAACGATCGATCCTGGCCACCCCTGAGTTGGCGATGCCGCACACCCGGCTGGTGCAGCAGCTGGCCAAGCTATCCATCCAGACGATCCCCGAGCATCTCGTCGAGACCGGCGAACACGGCAACGGCACGCTCAAGTTCATCCCCGGCGTCGAGCAACGCTTCGCGGACGCTCAAGCCACCGGTCAAGCCCCGTTGAACCTCATGGCCTGACGACTCAGCCGTGCTGCCGAACGAGACTCACGGCCTCGCGCGTCGCCGACTCGATCCGGTCGAACGCTCGCTCATTCAGCCAGGCCTTGCTGACCATCCAGCTCCCGCCGCATGCCGCGACCGCGTCGATCGCGAGGTAGTCGGCCAGGTTGCCCGGCCCGATCCCGCCGGTCGGCACGAACTTCACCCCCCCGAACGGCGCCGCGAACGCCTTGAGCGTCTTCACCCCGCCCAAGGCCTCGGCCGGGAAGAACTTCACCACCTCCACGCCCAGCGACACGGCCGTGGTGATGTCCGTCGGCGTCGCCACGCCGGGGTAGATCGTGACGCCCTTCGCCAAGCACCACTCGATCACGGCCGGGCTCGTCCCGGGCGCAACGACGAACTCCGCCCCCGCGCCGACCGCGAGCTCGGCTTGATCCACGGTGAGCACCGTCCCGGCCCCGACGATTAGGTCGCCGCGCTTGGCCATCGCCCGGATCGACGCCTCGGCCGCGCCGGTGCGCAACGTGACCTCCGCGACGGGCAGCCTGCCCGCGACCAACGCGTCGGCCAGCGGGTCGGCCAGATCGGCGTCGGGCAGCGCGATCACCGGCAGCAGCCGGTGGGCAGTGATCTTGTCGTGAACGCTCGGCGTGTCGGTCGTCGTCAAGGCTCGCTCCCGCGGGTGTATCGATGGCGTCAGAGACGTTGAAGCGTGAGCCCACCGTCGACGTGGATCACCTGCCCCGTGGCGTACGGCACCTTACCCCACGCGAGCGCGGCGACGGCCGCCCCGACATCCTCCGGCGTGCCCCAGCGCGGCTGCACGGTCAGGCCCTCGGCGAGGAGTTTGTCGTACTTCTCCTTGACGCCGGAGGTCATGTCGGTCGCGATGACGCCGGGCCGGACCTCATAGGCCTCGCAGTTGAACTCGGCGAGACGGGCGGCCCAGAGCTTGGCCGACATGCCGATGCCGGCCTTGCTGATGCAGTAGTCGCCGCGGTTGGTGCTCGCGACGGTCGCCGAGATCGACCCGACGTAGATCACGCAGCCGCGGTAGGCCGGGTCGGCCTCGTGCTGCCGCCGCATCCAGCGGGCGACGAGTTGCGTGAGGAAGTACGGGCCCTTGAGGTTGATATCGATCAGCCGATCGAAGCTCGCCTCGGTGGCGTCCATCATGTCGGCCCGCACGTCCGGGGCAACGCCGGCGTTGTTCACCAACGCGTGCAGGGCGCCGAACTCATTCTCGACGGCCTGGACGAGCGCTTTGCGGCCAGGGCCATCGGCGATGTCGGACTGCACGTACAGCGCGCGCGTCCCCGCCCCGCCAGTCTGTTTGATCGCGTCGATCGACGGCACCACATCCTCGGCTGACTTGCGTCCGCTGAAGGCGATGTCGAAGCCGTCGGCCGCGAGCGCCTTGCAGATGCCCAGGCCGATGCCTCGGCCGCCGCCGGTCACCAGCGCTACGGGTCGGTTGTCGCTCATGAGTGTTTCCTCAGGCCCCGGCGAAGAAGGTGGGATAAGGCCCGTACTTGTGCGGGTGGGCCATCCGCGCGATCAGGTTGGCCAGTTCGAGCAGGTGGTAATCGCCCCACATGCTCGACTCGTCACACGGCACGCTCCGGCCGGCGGGGGTGTGGTCCCAGCCGAAGGGCTGGTGGTAGATCGAGTGCAGCAGCAGGCCCTGGTGCGTGCGCTTGGTGCTGAGGTACGGCGCGTCGAAGAGCACGCGGGCAATACCCAGGCCGGCCTTGAGGTAAGGCTCGCCCTTTCGGGCGCTGCCGCTGGCGATCAGGTAGTTGCCCAGGCGAATGAGGCCCTGGGCGGCGATGGCCGAGGCGGATGCGTCCACCGGCTCGTGGTCGTTGTACGGGTTAGCGGGGTGGTCGCGCCAGTCCGGCATGTGGGCCAGGCCGGGGGCGCCGTCGTCCCAGTAGGTGATGCCGTCGGCGGCGGAGGCCTCGCAGAGGTAGTGGTCGCAGGTGGCGCGGGCGGCTTGCTCGTAGACCTTCACCACGGCCGACTTGGCCAGCCCGGTCGACTCCTTGAACGTCTTGGCGTCGATCGTGTCGAAGAACTCGAGCTCCTCGGCGTAGCCACACATCGCCCAGGCCAACCCGCGCGTCCAGGTCGAGAACGGCGAATAGCCCTGCTGCGTGGCGCGGGCGCGGAAGGCGCCGTCGTTGCGGTTGAACGTGCCCTCGTGAGCGGTCCGGCCGCGAACGTTGAACGGGCTGTCGGCGTAGGGCAGCGCGGCGTAGGCGGCTCGGGCGGACTTGGGCTGGTCCTCGGGCCGGCCGTGCATAATGATGTAGTGGTTGGTGGCCAGGCCGTGCAGGACGCTGCGCTTGAGCAGGTCGGCCTTGCGGTCGCCCTCGTGCATCAGGGTGTGGCCGAGCTTCCACGCGACACCGAGGATGCGCGTGGTGCGCATGGTGTCGATGAACAGCGAGTGCGGGCCGTTGAACGAGTAGATGTAGCCGAGCGCGAGGCTGTGTGCAGTCTGCGGCGAGCCGGTCGGCGGGGTGCCTGCCCAGCGGGCGGCCTGCACGGCGCCCGACGCGGCGATGGCCTGGCGGTAGGTCGTCTCTTCCCAGGCGTTCTGCTCCAGCCGACCCTCGGCCATCAGGCGGAGCAGGTTGCCGTAGGTGGAGAGGTTGTTGAAGCCGTGGTCGTGCACGCCCGTGTGCGTGACGTGCGGGAGCATGTGCTCGACGGTGCGTCGGCGGCCGAGTTGCAGCAGCGCCGCGTCGCCCAGCGCGTCGCCGGCGAGGATCATGCAGCCGTAGACGAAGCCCTGCGTCCACTCGGTCCAGCCGCGGGTGGTGTACTTGCCGTCGACGGTGAACACGGGCGTGCCGCGGTTGGTGTCCCACGTGCGATCGATCGAACGGGCCTTGGCGGCACCGAGCTCGAAGACGCGGCTGGCTGCGGGAACGAGATGTTTGGGGGCGATGGATTTGTCGATGTCGAGCATCGGTTCAGGGCTCCTCTGCTGACACGATATCCCGAGCCCGGCGAGCCGCGACGCCTCATCGAGACATCGCGTGTCCTCAAGCGTTAAGCTGTGATTATGAACGATGCTGCCGATGCGGACGCCGCGGTGCGATCCTTGTGCGGCTCGCTGTTCGACGGGCGGGCGAGCGTGGAACAAGTGACGCACCACCCGATCGACCGCTCGCTGGACATCGCACCGCACCGCCACCCGTGGATGCTGCAGGTCGATCTGATGGTGCGCTGCGGGGGGCGTGCGACGATCGATGGCGTGACGACCGACCTGCGACGGTGCACGATGATGACGACCTACCCGGGTCAGCGGCACAGCTATCGGTTGCTGCCCGAGCGCGGGGACGGTCACGTCTATCACCTCAAGCTGGCGGTGCGGCGTCATCGCGCGCTGCCGTCGCCCGGGCCGTTCCCGCCGATCCTGACCGATCAGCCGGAGCCAACCGCGTTGCGTCGGGCGTTCGAAGAATTGACCCGGCTGCACGAGGCGCAACCGCAAAAAACCACGCTATTTCTGGCCTCAATAGCCCGAGTAGTCGCGTTGTGGCCGACCATCGAATCCGTAACTTCTGCGGGCACGCAGCTGGTGAGCGAGGCGATCCTCTCGGGGACGCGGCCCGACGAGCGGCTGCCGCTTGGCGAGGTGCTAGAGCTGATCGACCGCCGGCTCGACGACCCGCCGCCGTTGTCTGAGCTCGCGGCGATGAGCCACGTCTCGACGCGGCATTTCGCCCGGCGGTTCAAGGCGACGATGGGCTGCACGCCGCTGGCGTACGTCAACGGCCGCCGTCTGCGGGCGGCCAAGCGGCTACTGACCGAGCCGGACCGGGCGATCCGCGACGTCGGCCGGGCGATGGGCTTTCCGTCGCCGCCGGCGTTCACGCGCTGGTTCAAGCAGCAGGTCGGCCAGACGCCTCAGGCGTTCCGCGACGATCCGACGCGGATGTAGCCAGCCGGTCGTCTCGCTGTCCGCATGCGCTAATCACCCTGACCCGATCCCGGCGGACGCGATCGTCTCGGCCACGCGATGCTTGTGGCAGAAAGGCGAACCCGCATGACCACGCAACGCATCGGCATCGTGATGAACGGCGTCACCGGACGCATGGGCACCAACCAGCACCTCATCCGCTCGATCACCGCGATCATCGAGCAAGGCGGCGTGAAAGTCTCCCCCGACCTCACGCTCATGCCCGACCCGATCCTCACCGGCCGCAACGAGAACAAGCTCAGGGCCCTCGCCGAGGCCCACGGCCCCGGCGCCATCGGCAAGCCCTACCGCTACACCACCGACGTCCAGGGCGCCGTCGACGGCAAGTACGGCGACGACGAGGTCTTCTTCGACGCCTCGGGCACCCTGCAGCGGGCCGGCTTCCTCGAGATGGCCTGCCAGTCGAGCACGGTCAAGGCCGTGTACTGCGAGAAGCCAACCGCGACCGAGACCAAGGAGGCCGTCCGCCTGGCCGAGATGGTGACCAAGGCCGGCAAGAAGAACGGCGTCGTGCAGGACAAGCTGTGGCTGCCGAGCTTCCGCAAGATCGCCATGCTCAAAGAGCTCGGCTTCTTCGGCGACATCCTCAGCGTCCGCGGCGAGTTCGGCTACTGGGTGTTCACCGGGATGGACCTGGAGCAGCCGGCGCAGCGGCCGAGCTGGAACTACCGGGCCGAGGACGGCGGCGGGATGATGATCGACATGTTCTGCCACTGGGAGTACGTGATCAGCAACCTGTTCGGCCCGATCAAGTCGCTCGTGGCGCACGGCGAAACGGACCTGCCCGAGCGCCGGGCCGAGGACGGCAAGCCGTTCAAGGCCACGGCCGACGACTCGGCGTACGCGATGTTCCTGCTCGAGGACGGCACGATGTGCCAGTTCAACTCGTCGTGGTGCACACGGGTCCGTCGCGACGACCTGCTGACCGTTCAGGTCGACGGCACGAAGGGCTCGGCGGTGGCCGGCCTCCGCGAGGTCGTCACCCAGGCCGCCGCGAACACGCCCAAGCCTGTGTGGAACCCCGACATCCCTCAGCCGATCGATTTCTACGCCGGCTGGGAGACGGTGCCGAACAACATCGCCTACGACAACGCCTTCAAGATTCAGTGGGAGCTGTTCCTGCGACACGTCGCGCTCGACGAGCCGTTCACCTGGGACCTGATGGCCGGCGCTCAGGGCGTGCAGCTGGCCGAGCTGGGCATGCAGTCGTGGCGTGAGAAGCGGTGGGTGGACGTGCCGGGGCTTGTAAGCCTGGAGACCTCACAATGAACCATCTGAGCCGTTGCGCGATCCACACGATGACACACAAGCCGTGGGACCTCGCGACCTGCTGCGCCAAGTTTGCCGAGCGCGGCGTCGCGGGGATCAGTATCTGGCGGAATGTCGTCGCGCCCGAGGAGGGCGGGTGCGGGCTGGACGAGGCGGTGAAGATCGTCAAGGGCTCGGGGCTGGCGGTGCCGGCGTACGTGCGGGGCGGGTTCTTCCCGGCCGGTGATCCGGGCAAGCGGGCCGCCGCGATCGAGCACAACCGGGTGATGCTCGACGAGGCGGCGGCGCTGGGGGCGGATCAAGTGGTGCTCGTGGTGGGAGCCGAGCCGGGGCTGGCGTTGGACGAGGCGCGTCGCCAGGCGAGCGATGGGATCGCGGCGTGCCTGGAGCGGGCCGAGGCCGTGGGCGTGAAGCTCGCGATCGAGCCGTTGCACCCGATGTACGCGGCGGACAAGTCGTGTATCAACCGCATGGCCGAGGCCCGGGCGATCTGCGAGACGCTGCGTTCGCCGTGGCTGGGGATCGCGTGCGACGTGTACCACGTGTGGTGGGACCCGGACCTCGCGCGGGAGATCGCGCTGGCCGGAGAGCGGGGAACACTGCTGGGCTTTCACGTGTGCGATTGGCGCGTTGACACACGTCACCTGCTGACCGACCGCGGGCTGATGGGCGAGGGGTGCATCGACATCCGCGGGATCCGGGCGATGGTCGAGGCGGCGGGTTTCGAGGGGATGGCCGAGGTCGAGGTCTTCAGCGCCGAGCACTGGGCGTCAGACCAGGACGCGTACCTGGGTCGGGTGTGCGAGGCGTTTGTCGAGTGCGTGTGATCAGCGTGCGGCGAGGCCCGGCTCGCGTCGCTTCGTCGGAGATCAGCCGTCGGCGAGCTTGAGGCCGGCGGGGTTGATCTTTCGCTTGCGGCGTTGGTCGGCGAGCTCGACGAGGACGCGCTGCGTGACGGTGCAGCGATTGACGACGGTGTTGAGCCGGGCGATGAGCTCGAGGGTCTCGTCGGGGTTGAGGCGTTGGCTGCGAGCGGCGGCGCGGACGGCGGCGAGGGACTGGCCGGCGGCCTTGACGGCCTCGATGGTGGCGTCGAGGGCGTCCTCGGCGTCGATCTGGCCGTCGTGGTTGACGTCGAGCTCGATCTCCTGACAGACGGCCGACCAGGTGGTGCCCTGGACGAACACGCCGAGGATGGCCTCCTGGGCGTCGCGGTTGGGCAGGTGTCGGACGAGCATGCGGATTGAGTCGAAGTCGGGCTGGGACTGGCCGGCGATCCAGCGGTAGACGGTGGAGGTGGAGACGCCAGTGAGTTCGGCGATCTCTTTGGCTGAGGTGCGTTCGTCGTTGATGAGGCGTTGGAGGGCGTGGGCGAGCACGTGGGGTCTCCGCGGAGTTGATCCCCGTACTTTATGCGACGCCATGTCGCAGCGTGGCGACGGACGGGGGGCTGGTTCGCACGGGTGGGGCGCGGCGAGCGCTGGGCGGCCCCGGCGTCAGTCCGGCTGGACGAAGCGGAGGACCTCGTCGACGTTCTTGGCGGCGCCGATGATGAGCGGGGCGCGATCGTGGACATCGCTGGGCGCGGCTTCGAGGACGCGGCCGGTGCCGGTGGAGGCCTTGCCGCCGGCCTGCTCGGCGATCATGGCCAGGGGGTTGCACTCGTACATGAGCCGCAGCTTGCCGCTGGGGTTCTTCTCGGTGGGCGGGTAGAGGTAGACACCGCCCTTGAGCAAGATGCGGTGGAAGTCGGCGACGAGCGAGCCGACGTACCGCGAGGAGTATTCGCCCTCGGTCTTCGCCCAGGCGAGATAGCGTTGATAGGTCGAGGGGAAGGTGTGGTAATAGGCCTCGTTGCAGGAGTACTGCGGGAGGTGATCGGGGATGGTGATGTTCTCGCGGACGAGCAGGAACGCGCCGTAGTCGGGGTCCAGGGTGAACATGTGCACGCCCTGGCCTGTGGTATAGACCAAGACGGTGGAGGAGCCATAGACGACGTAGCCGGCGGCCACCTGGGCGGTCCCGGGCTGCAGGACGGAGTCGGCGGTGTCCACGACCTCGGGCGGGTTGGCCCAGACGGTGAAGATGGTGCCTACGGAGACGTTGACGTCGATGTTGGAGGACCCGTCGAGGGGGTCGAACATGACGATGTACTTGCCCTGGTTCTTGTCGACCTCTTTGAGGACCTTGGGGTCGTTGTCTTCCTCGGAGGCGATGATGCCGACGGTGTTGCGGTAGCCGAGGGTTTTCTTGAGGATCTCGTTGGCCATCAGGTCGAGCTTCTGGACCTTCTCGCCCTGGACGTTGGTGGATCCGTCTTCGCCCCAGACGTCGATCAGGCCGGCGGAGCGGACCTGCGAGGAGATGATCTTGGTGGCGAGGGTGATGGCCGAGAGAAGCCAGGAGAACTCGCCGGACGAGCCGGGGCGGTACTTCTCCTGCTGCATGGCGATGTGCTGCTGGACGGTGATGAAGTTGGCGCTTCGTTCGATAGGCATGGGAAACTCGTGATTCTTTGGGCTAGGGTTGCCCGGGGTCGGCAAGCCGGCCGACGCAGCTTACGCGAACCGACAAGGAGCGAGTTAACGATGTCAGACCTGATTGACCCGGGCCGTAAAGCTCCCGCCTTCGCCCTGGCTGACCAGGACGGAGCCAAGCACAAGCTCGGCGACCTGAAGGGCAGGCCCGTGGTCGTCTACTTCTACCCCAAGGACGACACCCCCGGCTGCACCAAGGAGGCGTGCCAGTTCCGCGACCTCTCGGCCGATTTCAAGAAGGCGGGCGTGGCGGTGTTTGGCGTCAGCCCGCAGGACGAGAAGAGCAAGGCCAAGTTCGCGCAGAAGCACGGGCTGAACTTCCCGCTGCTGGCCGATCACGACGCCAAGGTCAGCGACAAGTACGGCGTGTGGCAGGAGAAGTCGATGTACGGCAAGAAGTACATGGGCGTCGTTCGGACGACCTATCTGATCGACGTCGCCGGCAAGGTGGCTCAGCGGTGGGACAAGGTGAAGGTGCCGGGGCACGCCGAGGCGGTGCTGGCGGCGGTCAAGGGGCTTTGAGCCCGGCGGGCTCAACTCACCTCTTCGCGGACGCGCAGGGCGCCGGCGTCGTCCATCTCGGCGACGCCGAGCTCGACGAGGGCCTGCATGGCGGCCTTCTGCTCGGCCTCTTTCTTGGAGTTGGCCCAGGCGGAGGCGAAGCGGCGGCCGTCGATCTCGGCGGCGACCTCGAAGGCCTTGCAGTGGTCGGGCCCCTTCTCGTCGAGCAGGACGTAGCTGGGCGTGGTTGGCAGCGTCCGCTGGGCGTGCTGCTGGAGCAAGGACTTGAAGTTGTGCTGATGGGTGGACTCGGCGGCCTCGTCGATGAGTTCGCCCATGTGCTCGATGACGAAGGCGCGGGCGGGGTCCATGCCGCCGTCGAGGTAGATGGCCGCGATGAGCGACTCGAGGACGGCGGCGGCGACGCTGGCGGGGACGCCCGACGGCTCGGCCATGCCCTTGCCCAGCCGCATCTGCTCGACCAGGCCGATGCGTCGACTGACCAGGGCGCAGGCCCTTCGGCTGACGACGGCGCTCTTGATCTTGGTCAGGTCGCCCTCGTGGAGATCGGGGAACCGCTCGAAGAGGGCTTCGCAGACGACGTAGCCGAGGATTGCGTCGCCGAGGAACTCCATGCGCTCGTTGGACGTAAGACGATCGTCCGCTGAGGACGCGTGCGTGAGCGCTTCACGCAGCAGGGACGGTTCTTGGAACCGGTAGCCGAGCGTCTGTTCGATGAGATCGGGGGTGGACATCGATGCGGGCGAGAGATGGGCGCGGCCGTTGCGCGGACCCAGAGTATCGAGGCGCTCCGTCGCCTTGTCAAAGAAATCGAGCACCGATAGAGTCAAATCTTATGCGAACATGGACACTTGCGTTGACGGCCGCGGCCGCCCTGAGCGTCGCTGTGGCGTCCGAGGCGTGGGCGGAGGAAGCGGTGGAGCGGGTCGACGGCTGGATCGCCGTGCCGGCCGAGGCTCAGCCGATCTTGCCGTTGGAAGACGTGCACCCGGGGATGACCGGGTACGGCCGGACGATCTTCCGCGGAACGACGATCGAGACCTTCCCGGTCGAGGTGGCGACGGTGCTGCCCGGCCAGTCGCCCGGGACGAGCACCATCTGGATCCGTAGCTCGGACCCGCGGCTCGAGGAGAGCTCCGGGGCGCAGGGGATGTCGGGGTCGCCGATCTATCTGTGGCCGGAGGACCTGCCCGAGGAACAGCGCGTGCTCGGCGAGAACGGGCTGTTGATCGGCGCCTTTGCGTTCGTGTACTCGGACACCTATGGCATGCTCTCGGGCGTGCAGCCGATCGAGTACATGCGCGGCGTCGGGGACCGGATGGCCTCCGACGGCGAGGCCCGGACGGCGGGCGGCGGCGCCGGGGGGCGTGGCGCGGCGACGATGATCGAACGTCTTGGCGCTCAGCTGACTGCGATGGGTTTGCCGAGCAACGGTCGGCTGGACGCGGTGGCTCGGCTGACGGAGACGTGGTCGGGTCGGGCGCTGGGGGCGAGCGATCGCGTGGCGTCGTTGGTCGGCGGGTCCGATCGACCGAGTGCGACGACCGGGCCGACGCCGTTGGGCGTGGCGGTGCCGCTGGGTGACGCGGCGGGCCTGCTGGCGCCGTTGCTGGAGGGGACGGGGCTTCAAGCGACGTCGGAAGGGATGTCGTCGTCGCTGCTGTCCAGCCCGCCGCGGGACGTGGACGCGGCGGTCAAGCTCGAGCCGGGGTCGGTGCTGAGCGTGCCGCTGTCGTTCGGCGACCTGACGCTGGCGGGGCACGGCACGGTGACGGACGTGCTGCCGGACGGTCGGGTGCTGGGGTTCGGGCACAGCATGATGGGGATGGGGCCGATCAGCCTGCCAGTCGCGACCGGTTACGTGCATTTCGTGGTGCCGCGGAGCGTGATCAGCTTCCGTTTGGCGACGCCAATGCAGACGGCCGGGACGATGCTGCGTGACGAGAACGCGGCGGTGACGGCGACGGACGAGATCGCGTTCGCGACGTCGCCGATGACCGTGACCTCGTCGATGCCGGGCCAAGGCGAATCGACCTACGACTACGAGGTGGTGCACCACCCGACCCTGACGCCGGTGATCGTGGCGGTGCTGGGCATCCAGAGCATGAACGCCCGCCAGCAGCCGCCCTTGGACTCGACGCTGTATCTGGAAGGCGAGCTGCGTTTCGCGGGTGACCGCACCATCCCGCTGAAGGTGGTGGCTCCCGACGCGAGCGCCGGCGGAGTGGCGTCGGCGGTGATTCCGTTTGCGGCGCCGATGCTGGACAACCCCTTCGAGAAGCTGGCGTTCGAGGGGGCAGACCTGTCGCTGCGGGTGGAGCCGACGCTCAAGTCGGCGTCGCTGCTGGGCGCCAGGCTGGATCGAGCGGTGGCCGCGCCGGGGCAGACCGTCACGCTCACCGCGGAACTGATCGCGGCGGACGGACAGCGACGGACGATCACCCAGCCAGTGATCGTGCCCGAGGACACGGGCGACGGCGAAGCGGAAATCATGATCGGCGGGCTCAACGCGTTTCTCTTCCGCGACCAGATGATGAGCCCGCACCGCTACATCGCGACGGACATCGACGAGCTGACCCGGGTGCTGCAGGACATGGCGGCGATGCCGGACGACGCGCTGTACGTCTCGACCGTCTGGCCGCAGCGTGAGAGCCTGGCCGTTGGCCGGACCGCCCTGCCGCGGCTGCCATCGAGCCGGCTGGCGATGCTGAGCGCCGCGAGCCACTCCGACGCGATGCCGTACCCTGAGACGACCACGCACCGGGTGGCGATGGACGACGTGCCCCAAGGCGAGCTTCGGCTGATGCTCACCGTCCGCGACCCGACGGGCGACTCCAACTAACCCTCGAGACCTCCCCTGATGCCACCCCACGCCCAGCCGCTGCTCGCCGCGGCCGCCCTTGCCTGCTCCCTGGTCGTCCCCGCCACGCACGCCGTCAAGCCGCAGCAGTGGCAGCACACGGCCGAGGCCGACTTCGATCCCGGCGTGGCCGAGGGCGTGGTCATCACGAACCTTGGCGACATCAAGCTCGCTCGGCAGGTCGAGTCCCTGGCGGACTTGCCCGAGGCGACCTCGGTGGTGCACGACGCGGTGCGGTTGGGCCAGACGGTGTACCTCGCGGTCGGCCCGGAGCCGAGGGTGATGGCGTGGGACGGGCAGGCGTTGAGCGAGTTCGCCGCGATGGAGGGCGGGCAGGTCTTTGCGCTCGGGACGAGCGGCGATCGCCTGCTTGTCGGGGTGAGCGACGACACGGCCCGGGTGGTGACGCTGGACGCCCAGGGCGGCGTGGCCGCGTCGGTCGACTTGCCCGAAGGGGTGCGTTATGTGTGGGACATCGCGACGCTGCCGGGGGCGGGCGGGATGGTCGTGGCGACGGGGCCTGAAGGGCAGATCTTCCACCTCACCGGCGACGGACCGGCGGTCGAGGCCATGTACGACGCGGAGCAGGCGAACGTGCTGAGCCTGGCGCTTTCGCCAACGGCCGACGGGTTCCCGCTGTATGCCGGGACCGACACCGACGGGCTGGTTTACCGCTTCTCCGCGACGGACGAACCGCCTTACGTCGTCTACGACGCGGCCGAGCCGGAGGTGGCGGCGATCGTGGTGGGCGAGGATGGTCACGTGTACTTCGGCACGGCCGACGCCGAGCAGGCACGGCCCGGCCGGCTGGAGGAGGCCGCCGAGGGCGAGGCAGGCCGCCCGGCGACGCAGCCAGCCCCCGCCGACAACGCCGGCCAAGTCCCCCCCGCGCCCGACGATCTGCCGCGCGTGCCCCCGTCACCCGCCCCGACCGATCAGGCCGTCGACGCGGCGGCCTCGGCCTCCTCCGCCTCGCTGGCCGCGCCCGATGACGCTAACGCCGAAGACCCCGACAACTCGGCCGAAGGCGACGGCACCGCCGAGGCCGCCCCGGCCGAGCCCACGCCGGCCCAACGCGATCGCCTCCGCGAGCTCGTCCGTCAGCGGCTCCTCGCGGCCCGCCGCTCCGGCACCCTCCAGGCCCCCGCCGGCTCGGGATCGACCGCCGGCCGCTCCGCTCGTCCCGCCCCCGCCGCCGCGTCCACCGGCGATAAGTCCGGCAACGCCGTCTACCGCCTTGACCCCAACGGCTTCGTCGCCGAGGTCTTCCGCGAGTCCGTCATCGTCCTCGACCTCGCCCTGGTCGACGACCAGCTCTTCGTCGCCACCGGCACCGAGGGCCAGGTCTACCGCGTCGACCCCGTCGCCGGCGAGACCACCACGCTCGCCGACCTCGACGCCGAATACGTCACTCGTCTGCTCGCCGATCCGGGCAACGACGACGCCCCGCTGCTGCTCACCACCGCCAGCCCCGCGTCCCTCGACGCCCTCGACGCCAACGGCACCGCCTCGACCGGCACCTTCACCTCCGCCATCCTCGACGCCTCGCAGATCTCCCTGTGGGGCAAGATGCACGTCACCGCCGACCTGCCCCCCCGCGCCGGCGTCAAGGTCGAGACCCGCTCGGGCAACGTCATCGACCCCGAGACCGCTCCCTGGTCCGCCTGGCAGACCGCCGCCGAGCTCGACGGCGGCCGGGACCTCAACCCGCTGCACCCCATCGAGATCGATGTCGTCTCCCCGCCGGCTCGCTACTTCCAGTACCGCCTGACCCTCGACACCGACAGCGATCGGCCCGACCCACCGTCGCCCGTCGTCACCCGCGTCAGCCAGACCTACATCACGCCCAACCAGCCGCCTCGTCTCGCGTCGCTCACCGCGGCCTATCCCGACACCCCCACGCCCCAGCCCGGACAGCCCGCTCCACCGCCCCCGACCGGCATGAACGTCGCCTGGGAGGCCACCGACCCCAACGCCGACCGCCTCGCCTACACCCTCGACTACCGCCCCGCCCTGGTGCACGACGACCCGGATGCCTTCGTCACCGTCGTCGAGGACCACCCCCAGGCGACCTACGAGTGGCAGACCCGCCAGGTCCCCGATGGCTATTACCAGCTCCGCCTGACCGCCTCGGACGCCCCCGACAACCCCCCCGACATGGCCCTCACCGCCACCCGCCTCTCCGACCCCGTCCTCGTCGACAACACCCCGCCCCGCGTCGACGACGTCGAGGTCACCACCGACGGCAACGACGCGACCATCACGGCCACCGTCACCGACGCCCTCTCGCCCATCGCCGCCGTCGCCTACGCCGTCGACTCGGCCGACGCCTACGAGGCCCTGCTCCCCGACGACCTCATCGCGGACTCGACAACCGAGACAATCACGGTTAACCTGCGTGGCTCGGCCGAAAAGCCCAGGGTGGTCACGATCCGCGTGACCGACGCCCGTGGCAACACCACCTATCGCGCCGTTCCGATCGACTGACCCCGACGCCCCGACCCCCTCACTGCCAGAGCCCGCCATGCCCACCCACTACCCCAAGCGACGCAGCCTCGTGAAGCGTGCCCGCCGCTTCGGCTTCCGCGCCCGCATGCGGACCTCGCTCGGCCGCAAGATGCTCAACCGCAAGCGCCGCACCGGCCGCTCGGTCAACGTCCGCAAGTACTGAGCACCTTCCCCCCGCTAAACGAACCCATCAACGACCCACGCCACGCCGGCGTGGGTTTTTTTCTGCGCCCCGCCCACCCGCTACACTCTCGGCCCCGGGCCGACCGCCGCGGACGCGACGCATCGGCTCCCCTCAGCCCCCAACCAACCCCTCGCCACCTCCCACCCCGGAGCATCGCCATGAGCCTCGACCTCGAAATCATCCACGGCCGTCAGGTCCTCGACTCCCGCGGCAACCCCACCGTCGAGGTCGAGGTCCACCTCACCGACGGCTCCTCCGGCCGCGCCGCCGTCCCCTCGGGCGCCTCCACCGGCGAGAACGAGGCCGTCGAGCTCCGCGACGGCGACAAGAGCTACTACCTCGGCAAGTCCGTCGAGCAGGCCGTCCAGAACGTCAACGAGACCCTCGCCCCCGAGCTCGTCGGCCTCGACGCCCGCGATCAGGAAGGCATCGACGCCGCCCTGCTCGCTATCGACGGCACCGAGAACAAGGGCAAGATCGGCGCCAACGCCATCCTCGGCGTCTCCATGGCCGTCGCCCACGCCGCCGCCGACGCCACCGGCCTGCCCCTCTACCGCTACCTCGGCGGCAGCTCCGCCAAGGTCCTGCCTGTCCCGATGCTCAACATCCTCAACGGCGGCAAGCACGCCGACAACACCGTCGACTTCCAGGAGTTCATGATCCAGCCCTGGGGCTTCGACAACTTCCACGACGCCCTCCGCGCCGGCGTCGAGACCTATCACGCCCTCAAGAAGGTCCTGCACGACAAGAACCTCTCCACCGCCGTCGGCGACGAGGGCGGCTTCGCCCCCAACCTCAAGGACAACGAGGACGCCCTGAAGATCATCGAGGAGGCCGTCGACAAGGCCGGCTACTCCTGGGGCGAGCAGATGTTCGTCGCCCTCGACCCCGCCACCTCCGAGCTGTGGAACGAGGCCGAGAAAGACGGCAAGGAAGGCTACAAGTTCTTCTCCTCCACCCAGGAGATCATCTCCTCCGACGACATGGCCTCGCTCTGGGCCGAGTGGTGCGGCAAGTACCCGATCCGCTCGATCGAGGACGGCCTGGCCGAGAACGACTGGGCCGGCTGGAAGACCCTCACCGACAAGGTCGGCGACAAAGTGCAACTGGTCGGCGATGACTTGTTTGTGACGAACCAAAAATTCCTGCAGCGCGGCATCGACGAGGGCTGCGGCAACGCCATCCTCGTGAAGGTCAACCAGATCGGCACGCTGTCGGAGACCTTCGACGCCGTGAACCTCGCCATCCGCAGCCAGTACGCCGCCGTGCTCAGCCACCGCTCGGGCGAGACCGAGGACGCGACCATCGCCGACCTGGCCGTCGCCACCAACTGCGGCCAGATCAAGACCGGCGCCCCCTGCCGCTCCGACCGCAACGCCAAGTACAACCAGCTCCTGCGCATCGCCGAGGAACTGGGCGACGACGCCGTCTACGGCGGGAGCATGTGGACAAAAGGCTGAGTCTGCGTTAGCAGGATTCCACAAGTTGTTACTGCCAAAACCGCGGGAAAGCCCTAGCGGCAGTTGTATTCGTATGTTGCCTCTTCAAACTCATCTTGAAGAGGAGACGCGGTGGATATGCCGAGTTCAGCAGGACTAGCCTTTGGATATGATCCACGCGACCTTCGCATTAGTCCAAATGAAGTCGTTGGGCATGGCAATAAACTGCGAGCCTCTCTTCGCATCACGTCCGAGCCTCGCGATCAAGGCGAAGTGAACTGTTGCGTCAGCGCTGCGGTTATCTCTTGTTTCGAGGTACACGACTACTACGCGAATCAGGATCCCCGCCCTCTCTCCGTGCTGTTTAACTATTACTACGCGCGCCCCAGCAGCGCCCGCGATGACCACCGGAAAGAGCTGATGATCCAGAGTGGCTTTCGTGCAATAAAGCGAGAAGGCTTGTGCCGGCAAGATCAGCATGCATCTATAATTAACCCAGAGTCCGCCGCGCTAGAGCCAGCCCCAGAAAGCTTGCGCGAAGAAGCTCGCCTCTACCGCAATCGATTCAGACCATCAAACGGTGTGAAGTTGCGATATCGATCGCTTCGTGGACCGGATCGCCTCGAGCGAATCAAAGCCTTGTTAACAAAACGAACCGCAATCGCTCTGGGCATGTGGCTAACGGACGCCTACGAACGTCTAGGCGATCAATCAGGCAGTTCCAGTCGAGGCACACACGGGATACCGACAAAAGATACGAACTCTGGCCACGCGGTATGCTGCGTCGGTTATCACAACCGTCACGCCAACCCGATCGGTTTTTCGCCTGGCGCGCTCTTGATCAAAGACTCTCGGGGCCTGAGTTTTGGCATCGATGGTTATTGGTGGCTCCCCTACGACTTATTTGACGAGATCGTTACTCATTGCTGGTTCTTGAGATATGAAGAGGATTAATACATCATGAAGAACAAGATCAGACTAATCTTTTCAGCCTACCAAAGACACAGATCACATTGACCGTTCCGATGGAAGCTAAAGCGGTCACGCCAGGAGCGTTCTTCTCCGCTATAAAAGACGAATACGTCGAGAAAGATGGCGCTAAGAAAAGTGGCGAACTCGTGGATGAGATCGACGAAATCATCGAAAAACTCATTAAACTAAAAATTATTGGAACTCAACATCAAGGAGAGCGATTGGCCAGCGGTCATCCCGCCTCTCAGTCGATCAAGCCCCAAGAACCAACTCTGGCGAGCACACCCGTCTGGGACCCCCACAAGCTATTTGTGATCGAATGGCCGGATAGCCCGGTCCAGGCATCGACGCTCGAGGCTCAACTCAGCAGACAAGGCTTCCTGACTACAGCAACAAGCAGAAAACGTGATCAGACGATCGACATCGCCGTAAAAACCTTTGAGGTTGGAGCAACGATCGCCGGAAAGTTTCTAGCCGCTGGCACCAGCGCTTATACAGACCCACGAGTAATCGAAGCCGATCGCGCAATTACAAGAATCGAGCTTGCACGTGAACTCCGCGACAATTACATCCAGGGGACTGAGGGTGAAGATTTCGATGGCGAAGCGCTCAAGGAGCGTCTCCGTCTACTCAATGAGGAAGAGGCCAAACTGACGCTGCTCTTCGTGAAAGAGAGAGTAACTACCTGGAGTGCCGTCTATCGTTTCTCACCGATTAAAGCTATCGATTCGAAAGATGATAAGGGAGAAATCATCAAACTGGAAGAAGCCGGTTCAGATCAAGACAGCCTAAAGCAGGTCAATGAGTCCGAGGCTAAACAACTGTTCGTACTACACACAATAAAGCCCAACTGGGATGCAACGAACCTGAACAATACGGGTGTCTTCCAGTGGATTACCGTCGACGCTACCGGCCCTTACCAACCAATCTCTGGTGTTCCCAAGGCATTCAGTCAGCCTGGAGGGACACTACCTGGCAAGGGCAGCGAGAAAAAGCACGAACTCTCTATCAATCCGGTCGAAACCAAGAAATACAGCAACTGGTCAGATCAAACAGTTTTGGAGCCCAAGAACAAACGCGATAAGGCTGGTTTCCGCTACCGACTTCCTGGTGATGCAGAATTCGTGTACACCGTAAATAGCAAAGAACCCGTCAATCAGAAAACGCCGCACCGCTGGAATCTCCAGATCGCGCAGTTTGGCATTGTCCGCGCATTGCCGACTTCTATGGGTACAGCGGACAGTTCGATTTCGATCGGCCTATACGAGGATACCGGCGGGCTCAAGTCGGTTTCTGCCCAATCCACTGTCACCTTGGTCGACCAACTTGACGCGGTGAATAGCAGCGTTGGTGCCGGGCTCGATCAGATTGCTGAGATCCGCGAGTCCAATGCAGAGCCTACTGAACTAGACGATCTAAATGAAGAGAACGCACTCTTGGATGCTCGTCTGAAGAATCTTCAGAACAAAAAAGCAATCTACGATCTTCAACTACAGACTTTGCCGGGCGAGACAGAATAACTTCCTACGCATACTAACTCACCAAGACCACCGAGTCGGCAGCGTTCACCGCTGCCGACTTTTTCTTCCACTCAATTCCCAAATATCTATTTGACAGAAGCGTCAGAATCGGAGTTGGTAACGCCGCTGAATCGACAAGGACCGCCGTCTGCGGCGATCACTCCATCTCGGGCTCGAAGTCGCCGTCGAGGAAGCCGGCGAGCTTGCGGCTGCGGACGGGGTGCTGGAGCTTGCGGATGGCCTTGGCCTCGACCTGGCGGACGCGCTCGCGGGTGACCTTGAAGATCCGGCCGACCTCTTCGAGCGTGTAGGTGTAGCCGTCGCCGATGCCGTAGCGGAGCTTGATGATCTCGCGCTCGCGGTAGGTCAGCGTCTTGAGCACCTGCTCGATGCGCGAGCGGAGCATGTCGGTCGTGGCCGAGTCGGTGGGCGAGGAGGCGGCCTCGTCCTCGATGAAATCGCCGAAGTAGCTGTCCTCGGACTCGCCGACCGGGCGATCGAGCGAGATGGGGTGGCGGCTGATCTTCATGACGCGACGGGCCTCGATGACCGGCATGCTGGCTCGCTCGGCGATCTCCTCGATGGTCGGCTCGCGACCCAGCTCCTGGAGCAGGTGCTTCTGGATGTTCCGCAGCTTGCTCATCGTCTCGATCATGTGCACCGGGATGCGGATCGTGCGGGCGTGATCGGCGATGGCGCGGGTGATGGCCTGGCGGATCCACCACGTGGCGTAGGTCGAGAACTTGTAGCCGCGCTTGTACTCGTACTTGTCGACGGCGCGCATCAGGCCGGTGTTGCCCTCTTGGATGATGTCCAGGAAGGACAGGCCGCGGTTGCGGTACTTCTTCGCGATGGAGACGACCAGGCGGAGGTTGCCGCCGGAGAGGTCGCGCTTGGCGCCCTCGTACTCGTCGAAGACGACGGTGATCTCACGTACCTGGTCCTCGAGCTCGTCGGGCTCCATAAGGACCAGCGAGCGCAGGCCGCTGATCTCCTCGCGCATGACCTGCACGTCCTCGGGGTCGTAGCGATCGGGGTGCTGCTCGGCCTTGGCGAGGTCGCGGAGCAGCAGGTTCATCTTCTGGCTGATGGACCGCAGCTTCTTGAGCATCGGCTGGACCTTGCTGGTGCGCAGCGAGCACTCCTCGATCAGGGCGGCCATCTTGCGGCGGCGGACCTTGATCTGGTGGAGCAGCTGAGCGGTCTCGGCCTTGGTCATGCGGCCCGGGCCGTCGAGCTGGTCCCAGTCCTGGCGGTTGAGTTGCATCAGCCGCTTGATGGTCTTGAGGTTGGAGGGGATGCGGGCGGCGATCTTGCCCTTGGCGTCCTCCTCGGCGGTCGAGATCTTCATCGTGCGGTCGAAGGGCAGGTCGCCCTCGTGGACCAGCTCGAGGGTCTCGACGGTCTGCGCGATGGAGTAGTCGTTCTGCAGCAGCAGGCGGCGGAACATGTAACGACAGGTCTCGATCTTCTTGGCGAGGCGGATCTCGTTGTCGCGGGTGAGCAGGGAGATCTCGCCCATCTGCGTGAGGTACATGCGGATGGGGTCGTCGATGCGCTTGCCGGACCCCTCGGAGAGGGCCTTGGCGAGCTCTTCCTTGGCCTGCTCGGCGGTGAGCATCTCGGTCTCGCCTTCTTCGTCGTCGGCGTCGCCGGGGATGGTGGCGGGGGCGGCGCCGTCCTCGTCGTCGGCGTCGATGATGACCTGCGGTCCCGACGGGGTGTCGTCGGCCTCGTCATCGGTCGCGGCCTGCTCGGCCTCGGCGGCGGCGGCCTCGGCGCGGTTGGCCTGGACGAGCGCCTCGATCTCGGCGGCCGAGCGCGGCATGGGGGCGACGCCACGCGGCAGGCTGAGGTTGTCGCGCATCGCGATGCCCTCGCGACGGCAGAGCTGGATCAGCTCGTCGAGCTTGTCGGGGTCGACGTAGCGATCGGGCAGCAGCGCGATCAGCTGGTCGAACACGATGAAGCCGCGGGTGCGGCCTTGGTCGAGCAGTTCGTTGATGGCGGGGTGCAGGAAGGTGATCATGGGACGTGGGCCTCTCTTTGCCTCGTTGGATATCGGTCGTTGACGGGTCGGGGTCGCGTGGGACAGGGCGGGTTATGGGTCGGTGATCGGGGCTGTCGGGGTCGGTCGAGCTGGGGGAACCGTGATCGGCTATTCCGGCTGTTGGGGTTCAGGAACGCGGGCGGGCGATGGCGGTGGCGCGGTGCAGGCCGACGCGGTCGTCCATGGCGGACTGCTGGCGGGCCCGCACCCGGGCGAGGGGGTCGGCCTGGGCCCGGTGCTCGGCCTCGCGCTGGCGGCCGAGCAGGAAACGCAGCTCGGCCTCGTACTTCTCGTCCTCCAGGTCGGGCTTGCCGTCGCAGCGGGCCGAGACGTTCACCTCGGCGGCGGTCAGCCAGTTGGCCTCCTTGAGCCGGCCCTCGCCGGCGAGATCGGCGAGGAGGTTTTTCAGGCTTGGGCTGAGGCCCTCGGCGAAGCGGTCGTACATCCGCTGGTAGACCTCGCGACCGAGTGGGTCGGAGATCATCGTCGGCGGCAGGGCCTCGTCGAGCGTCGAGCCGTCCGACAGCGGCCGGTGGAACCGCTGAGGGTCGTGCAACAGGCCGACCACGATGGTTTGTTCTGCCTCCGCCACGACCTCAGGTTTACCCTCCAGAACGGGCGAGGCCAGCGGGTCTTGGGCGGCAACGCCCGCGAAGGGGTCGTCCGTGTCGATGTCGGGCGGTGGCGCGTCGTAGGCGGGCGGGGCGTCGTGTTCCGGTGGCAACGGTTGCGACGGTGGCGCGGGCGACTCGGTCGATCGGGTGCGAGGGCGACGCTTGGCGATCTCGGCGGCGACGTCGTCGGGGCGCAGGCCGGTGATCTCGCCGATGCGGCGGAGCAGCCAGGCCTTGCGGATCGGCTCGGCCTGGTCGACGCCGATCTGCGCCAGCCGAGCGAGCAGCTCCTCGGTCGCACGCTGCCGGCCGGTCACCGTTGACGCATCGCCAAGGCGGCGTTCCACCGCGTCGAACATGAATGACATCGCGTCCACCGCGCCCTCGACAAGCTCGTTCCACCGATCCATACCGCCCCGGCCGCGGAGCAGTTCGTCGGGGTCCTGGCCGTAGGGGATGACCGCGATCGCCACGTCGAGGCCTTCGGCGACGAACAGCTCGAGCGCCCGGTCGGCCGCCTTGATGCCGGCCTCGTCGCCGTCCATCACGAGCACGGCCTTGTCGCAGTAACGCCGCAGCTCGCGGACGTGTTGGGCGGTCAGGGCGGTGCCCAAGGCGGCGACGACGTTCTGCGCACCGTGCTGGTGGGCGGCGATGACGTCGGTGTAACCCTCGACGAGCACGGCGGTGCGTGAGTCGATGATGGCTTTCTTAGCCAGGTGCAGGCCGTAGAGCGTGGCCGACTTGTTGAACAGCGGGCTCTCGGGCGAGTTGAGGTACTTGGGGTTGTCCTCGTCGTTGAGCCGGCGCCCGCCAAAGGCGATGGGCCGGCCGAGGGAGTCGGCGATGGGAAAGATCAGTCGGTGGCGCAGGGCGTCGTAGTCGCTGCCGTCGTCGCGTTTCTTGAGCAGGCCGGCGAGGCGGAAGTCCTCGATGGACCAGTTGTTCTTGGCGATGAGCATCGCCAGGCCGTCCCAACGCTCGGGGGCGGCGCCGAGTTGGAACGCCTCGACCATCTCGGGCGTGATGCCGCGGCGGGCGATGGTGTCGCGGGCGGTCTTGCCGTGCTCGTCGTGGGCGAGGATGCGCTGGAAGAACTTCAGGGCCCGCTCGTTGGCCTCGGCGATCTTCTTGCGGTCGTCGCGGGCGGCCTGCTGCTGCGGCGAGGCGTCGAAGGCGGGCAGCTCGATCCCGGCCCGCTGGGCGAGCATCTCCAACGCCTCGCGGAAGCCCAGCTTGTGGTACCGCATCGCGAAGTTGAAGGCGTCGCCGCCGGCGCCGCAGACGAAGCAGTGGAAGATCTGCTTGTTCGGCACGACGTACATCGACGGGTTGCGGTCGTCGTGGAACGGGCAGAGGCCCTTGAACTCGCGGCCGGCCGGGCGCAACGCGACATGCTCGCCGACCAGTTGGACGATGTCCGTGGCGGCGAGGACCTGGTCTTTGATGAGGTCGCGTTGGGGCATGCGACGGCGAACGCTCGTCCGGTTAAGGCGTTGGAGGCCGCGGGCGTTCGGGCTGGATCGGGCGTGCCGGGCGAGGTTCGCATCGAGCCGCGTGGCGGGACGGCCTCATCGATGGTTCGCGTCGGCGGGGTTCGGGCACCTCGGGAAACGCGACGCGGGCCGGCCGCTAAGCCGGGGTCGCGGGGCCGCCGGGAATAGGCGGCGAGAGCGGGGTCAGGCCTGCTCGGCCGGGGCGTCCGGCTTGTAGGCGTACTTCCGCTTGAGCGGCTTGACGACCAGGCCGGCGCGGATGGCCTTAGTGGAGGCCTTCACGCGGGTGGGGGCGCCGTCGATGACCGCGGTGACGGTCTGGATGTTGGGCTTGAAGGTGCGCTTGGTCTTGCCGGTGATCTTGGTGCCGACGCCGCCGAGGTACTTGGCCTTGCCGCGGTGGGTGTACTGATAGCCGGTGGTGGTGCGCTTGCCGGTGAATTCACAGACTCGGGGCATCGTGGGACTCTTTCCCGGGTGTTACGGCCAAATCTGGCGGATGGATCGTTGAGGACGCAGCGAACGCCCGCTCGCAGTGTCGAGTCCCGGATTGTAGGGAAGCTCAAATTCCCTTGCAACCCCCGGCCATTAGCCCGATAAACTGGCCGATTCGCCATGCAGGACCTCACCCGCTCAGGCCTGACCGTCGATCGCGAGCCCGTCGTGCTCGCCGGGGCCCTGCTGCCCGGCTGGAACGGCAACCCGCACGACCCCCTCGACGAGCTGCGTTCCCTCGCGGACACGGCCGGGGCTCAGCCCGTCGACGAGCTCCTCCAGAAACGCCAGAAACCCGACCCCGGCACCTTCCTGGGCAAGGGCAAGGTCGAGGAGCTGGCGTCGATGTGCAAGGCCCACGGCGCCCAGGCCGTGATCTTCGAGAACGACCTCTCTCCCTCGCAGATCGGCAACATCGAGAAAGTCGTCGAGGTCAAGGTCCTCGACCGCTCCGAGCTGATCCTCGACATCTTCGCCACCCGCGCCCAGACCCACGAGGCCCGCCTGCAGGTCGAGCTCGCTCAGCTCGAGTACACGTACCCGCGCTTGCGTGCCATGTGGTCCCACCTCGAACGCATCGCCGGCGGCGCACCCACCGGACTGGGCACGCGCGGGCCGGGCGAGCAGCAGTTGGAGATCGACCGCCGGATCGTGCAACGCAAGAAGGCCCAGTTGAAGCGCGAGCTCGCCGAGGTGCAGGGCCGAAAGTCTCGCCAGGTCGCCCACCGCAACAAGGACTTCTTCACCGTCGGCCTGGTCGGCTACACCAACGCCGGCAAGTCCACCCTCTTCAACACGCTGACGGACGGCAAGGCCTACGCCGACGACAAGCTGTTCGCCACGCTCTCGACCCGCACGCGGCGTTGGGACCTTGGCGGCGGCGACGCGGTGATGCTCTCCGACACGGTCGGCTTCGTCCGCGACCTGCCGCACCACCTCGTCGCCTCGTTCCGCGCGACGCTCGAGGAGTCGATCCACTCGGACCTCTTGCTGGTCGTCCTCGACATCGCCGCCCCGCGTGCCGAGGCCGAGCACGAGACCGTCCTCGAAACCCTCGACGCCATCGGCGCCGGCGACCAGCCCCGGCTGTTGCTGCTCAACAAGATCGACAAGCTGCACCACAACGCCGAGCTGTTGCTGGCTCAGCAGGAGCACCCCGACGCCCTGCCGATCAGCGCCAAGAGCGGGCGGAACCTCGAGGCCGTCGTCGCCGCCGTCCGCGACGCGATGCACGGCGAGATGCAGGAACTCACGATCACGATGGACACCGCCGACGGCAAGGCCATCGGCTTCGTCGAACACGGCGCCGAGGTCATCAACCGTCAGTACGACAACGGCACCGTCACCATGACCGTCCGCATCGGTAGCCGCCAGCTCGATCGGCTTCGGTCGATGGGAACCTCGGCGACGTGGGAGGGTAAGACGCCCGAGCCGGCAGGCTGGGGCGTCTAACCGTTTCGCTTGCTATCGGGTGGATATAGCGTCTGGCCTCCCGATCGAACAAAGCTCAGAGGGATCTTGGGATTATTGATATCTTTGCCTCCCTCATCGTGCCACTTGGCCCACCACTTCGAGTAGTAAGGCTCTAAGTCGCTGGGCGTCATGAGATAGACCTCTTTCAACTCGATGGCTTCGTAAACAGCGAATATCCAGCTCACCTGCCGATATTTCTCAATAATCACTGGATTCAGGTGATGATGCGTAGAGAAGCTTTTTGTCAGTTCAATGTTGACTGACTTCAGCTCAAATTCTTTACCAGATACGTCAACAGCATCGTTACCGAGTCGTCCAGGCAAAATCTTCAGGTCAATAAGTAAGAGAACCTGAAGTATTTTTCCGCCGTTATCCTGAAAGATATCGTCGATCCCATGACGCTTCGCCAGGGCCTGATACTCGCGAACAGCGGGAAAGAGCCGCTGCAGCTCTGCGTAGTCTGGGTGAGACTTCACCGTTGCGCCTCGGCAAGCAGATCAACGATCCCAACCCCCAGCGCTCGCGCAAGCTTCTCCATATTGTCGATCGAGATATTGCGTTCACCTCGCTCTACAGACCCAACATAGGTCCGGTGAAGCTTGGCCTTCGCAGCCAATCCTTCCTGAGACATATCCCTTTCGATACGAATCTGACGGAGATTTGCCGCGAAAATCAATCGAGCTTGTTTGCCGGAACTCCCGGTTATCATGATCAGGAGAGTCGCGGGTTGATGACTAAGCGTCTACACCCTATAAGTAGCACGCAAGAAAGGATGTGTATGCCTCACGGACGAACCCCGATGTACCTGACCCAATTGGGAGCTGCCTATCACGGCGACTCACTCGACTTACTCGACGCCTTGGACGATGGATCGGTGAACTTGGTACTGACAAGTCCACCTTTCGCGCTACAAAGACAGAAGGACTATGGGAACAAAACTGGCGCAGAGTACATTGACTGGTTGACTAACTTTGCGAAGTTAGTTTATCGAAAACTAGCGGATGATGGGAGCTTCGTGCTTGATTTAGGTGGAGCTTACGATAAGGGCCTCCCCACTCGATCGCTCTACACTTTTCGTGTGGCTATCAAATTCTGCGATGAAATTGGTTTCCACCTTGC
>JBCBUE010000017.1:0-50530 GCA_039818285.1 Planctomycetota bacterium
CTTCACCGCCGAGGACAAGAACGCGACGCACCGCCTCAACGATCGCTTCCGCGGCGCCCCCGGCCGCGCCACCGTCCTCGACGGTGAAGATGAGGTCGGGGCCGTCGAGCTTGAGGGTGCGGATGCCGAGGTGGGCGGCGGCGACGCGGAGCTCGCTGAGGTCGATGAGGGCGCGGGTCTTGTCGGGGAGGTCGCCGAAGGCGTCGGCGAGGTCCTTGGCGACTCGGTCGACCATCTCGAGCGAGACGGCGCGAGCGAGGCGGCGGTAGGCGTCCATGCGGGCCTTGTCCGAGCGGATGTAGCGCTTCGGGATCGCGGCGGGGATGGGCAGCTCGAGATGCGTGCGAGCGGGGTCGATGATGGGCTGGTTCTGCAGGCGTTTGGTCTCGTGTTCGAGGAGCGTGCAGTACATCTCGTAGCCGACGGCGGCGATGTGGCCGGACTGTTCGGCGCCCAAGAGGTTGCCGGCGCCGCGGAGCTCGAGGTCGCGCATGGCGATCTTGAATCCGGCGCCGAGCATGCTGTAGGACTCGATGGCTTTGAGGCGTTTGGTGGCGACCTCGTTGACGGGGCGGTCTTCGGGCAAGAGCAAATAGCAGTAGGCGCGGTGTTTGTACCGACCGACGCGGCCGCGGAGTTGGTGAAGTTCGGCGAGGCCGAAGTGATCGGCCTGATTGATGAACATGGTGTTGGCGGTAGGGATGTCGATCCCGGACTCGATGATGGTGGTGGAGACGAGGATGTCGAGCTCTCGGTTGATGAAGCGGAGCATGACTTTCTCGAGATCGCGCGGGGACATCTGGCCGTGGCCGAAGTCGATGCGGGCGTCGGGGACGAGCTGGTGCAGGTCGTCGACGACGGTCTTGATGTTGTTGACGCGGTTGTGGACGAAGAAGCACTGCCCTTCGCGGTTCAGCTCGCGGGTGATGGCCTGCTTGATGCGGTTTCGGTCGTGGGGGATGACCTCGGTGACGACGGCGCGGCGTTCGACGGGGGCGGTGGCGAGAGAGGAGATGTCGCGCAGGCCGATGAGGGCCATGTGCAGCGTGCGGGGGATGGGCGTGGCGGAGAGGGTGAGGACGTCGGCGGTGAGACGGAGCTGGAGGAGTTTGTTCTTGTGCTCGACGCCGAAGCGTTGCTCTTCGTCGATGACGACGAGGCCGAGGTCGGCGAACTTGACGTCGTTGGAGAGCAAGCGGTGGGTGCCGACGACGACGTCGACGCGGCCGGCGGCGAGCTCGGCGAGGATGTCCTTGGCCTGCTTGTCGGTGCGGAAGCGAGAGAGAGACTCGACGCGAAAGGGGTAGTCGGCGAACCGGCCGCGGAAGGTCTTGAGGTGTTGCTCCGCCAGCACGGTCGTGGGCACGAGGACGGCCGCCTGCTTGCCGTACTCGACGGCCTTGAACGCGGCGCGGACGGCGACCTCGGTTTTGCCGAAGCCGACGTCGCCGCAGATCAGGCGGTCCATCGGCTGCTGCCCCTGCATGTCCTGCTTGACGGCGGCGATGGCGGCGAGCTGGTCTTCGGTCTCGTCGAAGGGGAACTCGGCCTCGAACTCCTTCATCCAGGTCGTGTCGTCGGGGTAGCGGATGCCGGGCTGGGTCGTGCGGGCGGCCTGGAGCTGGATCATCTCCTTGGCGAGGTCGCGGACGGCGTCGGTGACCTGTTGTTTCTGCTTGCCCCATCGCTTGCCGCCGAGCGTGGACAGGGGGGGCTTGCCCTCGAAGCCGCCGATGTACTTCTGGATGAGCTCGATCTGCACGGCGGGGACGTGCAGCAGGGCGTCGCCGGCGAACTTGAGGGTGAGGTACTCGGCGGACTCGGCGGGTTGGTTGGGCTCGGTGCCGGGGAGCTTGCGCTTCATGGTGCGCAGGCCGGTGAACTGGGCGATGCCGTGGTCGACGTGGACGACGTAGTCGCCGGGTGCGAGGTCGAGGAAGGCGTCGCCGGGCTGGGCCTGGTCGGCCGAGCCGATGCGTCGGACGCGGCGGCGCGTCTCGTAGCGGTGGAAGAGTTCGTGGTGAGGCAGGAGGAGTGAGGGCGGGTCGCTGGCCGCCCAGATGAAGCCGCGGTGGAGGTGGCCAACTTGGAGGGTGAAACGGTCCAGTGCGGCGGGGTGTTGCTCGGTAAGGAGCTCGCGGAGGCGGTCGGCCTCGGCGGGCTGGCCGCAGACGACGGTGACGGCGTGGTCGGCGGTGAGCTCGGCGAGTTGGGTGACGGCTTGGCGGGCCTCGGTGACGAACGCCGGGAGCGGCTCGACGGGCAGGTCGATCGGCTCGGCTTCGTTCGGCGTGGCGGCGACGGAGCTGACGGCCGAGTAGGCGTGGACGGGGACGTGCACGAAGTTGTGGGTCAAGCGGTGCATGACCGCCCCGGGCGAGGTGATGCCGGCCGGGGCGGTGAGCCGCTCGTAGTAGCCGCGGGCCTGCTCGGCCAATTCGACGGGTTCGTGCAGGACGGCGAGCGTGTTCTTGGGGAGCAGGTCGAGCAGATTGGTGTTGAGGTCGCCGGCGAGGAGGGTGTGGGCGGAGGCGCCGACGATGCGGACTTCGTCGAGCGGGTCGAGGGTGGTGAGGCGGTCGGGGTCGACGCGGTGGATGGACTCGATCTCGTCGCCGAAGAAGTCGACGCGGATCGGGCCCCCACCCCCCTTGGCATTGCCCTCGGTGGAGGCGGAGGCGGGGGGGAAGAGGTCGACGATGCCGCCGCGGGTGGTGAAGTCGCCGGGCTGGTCGACGGCGTCGGCGCGGGTGTAGCCGGAGCGGTCGAGCCAGTCGAGCAGGCGGCCGGGCGGCAGGTCGAGGCCGGGCTTGAGGTGCAGGGAGACCGCGTCGAGCTTGTCGCGGCCGGGGACGGGCTGCATGAGGGCCTGGACGGGGGCGACGATCACGTCGGGCGGCGTGCTGTTGCCGTCGAGCCGGCCGACGAGGTCGAGGCGTTCAGCCAGCAGGTCGAGGGAGATGTTGGACTCGCCGGGCAAGACCTCGAGGGCGCCGAAGCGCTCTGCCGAGACGGCGAAGCCGCGGGGGGGCAGGAGGTCGAGGTCGTCGAGGGCGTCGTCGGCTTCGTCGAGGTGGGCGGTGACGAGCAGGACGGGGCGGTCGGCGGCGTCGGCGAGGAGGCCGGCGATGAGGGCGGTGGAAGAGCCGCGCGAGCCACGGATTGGGAGGGCGTGGCCGGGGGAGGCAGCGAGTGCGGCGTCGCGGAGCGCGCAGAGGTGGCGCGAGGAGGCCAGTTGATGCAGCCAGTCCGTGGCCGTGGCCGCGGCGTCGGGCATGCGGGGATGGTAGGGGCTGGGGGCCGGGCCGTTGGTTTAGGCGGCGGCGGTCTCGGGCAGGTGGACACCCTCGAAGCCGTAGGCCTCGGCGATGAACTGCTCGAGCGGGCGGGCCTCGACGAGGACCAGCTTGAAGGGGCGGTCGAGGCGTTGCTGCAGGGTGGCGACGGCGTCGTCGAGCCCGGCCGGCGTCGTGGCGGCGATCAACTCGTCGCCCTCCAGCCGAAGCGGGAGCACCATGTGGTCCCAGGCGTCGCTGGCGGACAGGGCGGCCAGGGCGTCGGGGTCGATCGATTCGTGGGCGAGGTTGACGTGCTGACAGTGCTCGCGGAGCTTGGCGGCGACGCAGGCGATGACCGTCGAGTCGGCCACGTTGAACATCGACTCGGCGAGCTTGCCGAAGGCCTGGCCTGTCCGTTGCTGTCGCTCGAGGATCGCCTCGACGTTGTCGGCGGAGAGGAACCCCGCTTCGACCAGCACTTCTCCGATCCGTCTAGCCTGCATCATGCGAACTCCAATCAAGGCCGCACAGCCTGCGATTAGGTACGCATCGGACGATCGCCCGGATCGCTCCAGAATTAATGTTGATTGCGCGCCCCCGTGATTTGTTCAGTTCTGGCTGTGCCGATTAGCGGTCGGGCGTAACTTGGCGAGGTTCGGGGTTGTGCTGGGTCTTGGCCCGCATCGCGGCGGCGACATAAGGCCACGCCGAGAGGACGGTGACGAGGACGGTGGCGTAGATCAGGACGTCGCGGCTGATGTGCATCCAGCCATGGCCTGGTTCGTAAGGGCCGAGTACGACGACGATCAAGATCACCGGGATGGTGACGGATTGAAGCACCATCTTGAGCTTGCCGATTGTGACGGCACCGAAGGCGGTGCCGGAGGACTCCATCACGGAACGCAGGCCGGTGACCAGCAATTCTCGGGTGAGCATGAGGACGACCATCCAAGTGGCAACGCCGGACTCGGTGCGTCCCGGGTGCCAGATGACGATCATTGAGGTGAAGTTGGAACCCGCCAGAACTGTAAACACGCCGAGTATCAACACCTTGTCGGCAAGCGGGTCCATCACGCGACCGAACTGTGAGATGACGCGCCAACGTCGCGCCAGGTAGCCATCGAGCCAATCGGTACACGCGGCAATCACGAACAGCGCCAAGGATGCGGCGATCAATGCGGTCGTCTCGGGCTGTCGATCGAGCGAGAGGTTGCTCAGCCACTTAGGAACATTGGTGGGGCCCGAGTCCCATTCGGCCCAATCGTCGATCCACAGGTTCACTCTCGACAGGCACGCGATACAAGCCGCGGTCAGCGCCAGCCGGGCAATGGTGATCGCGTTGGGGACGTGGCGTCGCGGGAGCATGCGTGGGGTGAGGATAGGGGCAACTGCCGTGAGCCTGGCTTGGTCTTACGCGGCGCGGCGGAGCCCGACGGACGTCGCGCCGAGGTGACGGAGCCGGGCGACGGCGTAGGTCTTCCAGCGGTCGGCGTGGCCGGGGTCGAGGGACAGGGCGCGTCGCATGGTGCCCAGGGCGCGGGCCGGCTCGTGGGGCAGGGAGTGGTAGCCGAGGTGCCAGAAGAGGTGGCGGGCCAGGGCGTCCGTCGCGAGGCGGTGGGCGTCGGGGTGAGCCCGGGGGTCGATGGTTCGGCGGAGGTAGCGGAGGCCGAAGGCGTGGCGGCGGAGGGTGCGGCGGCGCTTGGGCCAGCTGAGGTGGGCGTCGGCGCCGGAGTTGTTGCCGGGGTGGACGCGGTAGTCGGCGTGGACGGCGGGGAGGTAGGCGAGGCGATAGCCATGCGTGAGGGCCAGGGCGGTGAAGACGCGGTCCTCGCCGCCGACGCCGGGGATGCGCAGCGGCGGGGGCGACTGGCCGCGGCAGGCCGGGTCGAACAAGCGGCGACGGATCACCGAAGCCTGGAACCCCGCGAGGTTGTCGCCGGCCAGCTGGTGAGCGAGCGTGTCGGGGTGAGTGAGGACGCGGAGGTCGCCGCGGACCTCGGCCAGGGCGGGGTCGAGGATCGGGCGGGGCGTGCCGGGCTTGGTGAAGACGTCGGGGACGAGGACGTTGCCGGTGGCCTCGTCGATGACACGGACAGAGGCGAAGACCCAGTCGACGTCGGCGTGGCGGTCGAGTTCGGCGACGCAGTCGGCGAGGTGCTGGCAAGCCCAGCGGTCGTCGGAGTCGTAAAAGGCGAGGTAGTCGGTGGCGTCGGCGAGGGGATCGTCGGACGAGAGGGCGTGGTCGACGCCGGCTTGGCGGGCCGGGCCGGGGCCGCGGTTGCGCTGTCGGAGGAGGGTGGCGGGGAAGGGGGCGGCGGCGAGGTGGTTGGCGGCGCGGTCGGCGGTGTCGTCGGTCGAGCCGTCGTCGACGACGATGAGGCGGAAGTCGCGGAACGATTGCTGGGCGAGCGCGTCGAAGGCCTCGGCGAGCCAGGCGGCTCGGTTGTAGATCGGCATGACGACGGCGACGCGGCTCACCTCGGGGGTATCGGCCGGGGAACGGTCGGGGCGGTAGTTGGCGGGAGCGTCGGCGGGCCGATGGCCGATAGGAGCGGGCGGGGCGTTCTCGGACTCGACGGGGCCCGCGTCGATCGCGGATAATGACTCGATGGCCAAGCGCAACAGCATCCCGCCCTACGAGATCATGGGTCGCCGACCGGCCGAGCCGGAGGAGGAGTCGGCCGGGGCCGACGCCGGGACGGCCTCATCGGTGCCGTCGAGCGAGGACCCGCCGCGCGGCCCGCGGAGCGGCGGGCTGGGCGAGCCGATCGTGCTGCGGGTGCCGCGGGGGCTGGCGGTGGTGGCGATGGTGGGGGTGCTGGGGCTGATCGTGATTGGGTACGCCGCGGGCCAGCGGCGGGGGTACGCGGCCGGGGAAGAGGCGGCTCGGGCGCTGGCCCAGGAAGAGCTGCGCGAGACGGCCCGGCTGCTGGGCCGGACCGTCGACGGCGCGATGGCGGCCGGCCGCGGCGAGGCGGCGGCCGATGGCGCAGACCCCCGCGAGGCCTACCGCGAGCCGCGGCGGCGGGGGCTGCGGTACTTCGTCATCTCCCACGAGCCCCCCGAGGAGGCGGCCAAGCTGATCGCCTTCGTCGAACGCCTCGGGGTTGACGCGGCGGCGGTGCCGAGTGACAATCCCCGGTTCGTCAAAGTGATCGCGACTCAGGGCTTTACGGCCGACGAGCTGCGATCGGCGACGGGTCGCGATTACGAGCAGGCCCTCCGGCGCATTGGCCGGGCGTGGCAGGACGCCAACAGCGGCGGCAAGAACCTCAGCGACCTGTACCCCGAACTCTACGAGGGCTGACGCCGGCGAGGCGATCGGCTCCCCGCGACCGACCAGCCCCAGCCCGCGAGCCTCCCATGACCATCCACAGCAGCCTGAACATCGGCGGCGGCATCCAGCGTCACCGCAACGTCCTCACCCGGGCCGAGAAGATCGCCAAGCTCGCCGAGCAGGGCAAGTTCGACCCCGAGTCGGGCGACCCGCTCAAGCTCCCCAAGGTCGGCCACCGCAAGCTCGTCACCGGCAAGAAGAAAAAGAAGGGCCCGGCCACCGAAGAGGCGAGCTGACCCTCGGCTGTTTCGCGGCGGGAGGCGGGCGGCCGTCTCGCTAGGCTCGGCTCATGCTGGATTACGACAGCCTCATCACCGATCGGCTCCGCGCAATCGACGCGTCGGGGATCCGCCGCGTGTTCGATCTCGCGGCGTCGATGACCGACCCCATCAACCTCTCGATCGGCCAGCCGCACTTCGACGTCCCCGACGCCGTGCGCGAGCGGGCCGCCCACGCGATCGCCAGCGGCGTCAACGGCTACACGCAGACGCAGGGGATCGCCGAGCTGCGCGACGCCGTCTGGGAGCGGCTGACCCTTGAGTTCCCCGAGACGGTGGCGGGCCGCGAGGACGAGCTGGGCGTGCTGATCACGTCGGGCGTGTCGGGCGGGCTGCTTCTGGCGCTGATGACGTGCGTCGGGCCGGGCGACGAGGTGATCGTGCCCGACCCGTACTTCGTGATGTACAAGCACCTGGTCACGCTGGCCGGCGCGACGCCGGTGTTCGTCGACACCTACCCCGACTTCCAGCTCACGGCCGAGCGGATCGAGGCGGCGATCACCGATCGCACGAAGATGGTGCTGTTCAACACGCCCAGCAATCCCAGCGGCGTCGTCGCGCCGCCCGAGGTCTGCCGCGCGGTGGCCGAGCTGTGCGAGCGACGCGGGCTGTTGCTGATGAGCGACGAGATCTACGACGAGTTCTGCTACGAGAAGGTCGAGCTGCCGCACGGCCCGACGCGGTGCCCGTCACCGATGACGTGGTCGGGCGACACGCTGCTGATGCGCGGCTTCAGCAAGACCTACGCGATGACCGGCTGGCGGCTGGGCTACGCGCTCGGGCCCAAGCCGCTCGTCGAACAGATGACCAAGCTGCAGCAGTACTCGTTCGTCTGCGCCCCCAGCATGGTGCAGGTCGCCGGCGTCGCGGCACTCGATCTGGACATGGCTCACCACGTCGAGGCGTACCGGCTCAAGCGCGACCGCGTGATCGATCGGCTCGGCGAGGCGTTCAACCTCACCCCGCCGGGCGGAGCGTTCTACGCGCTGCCGGAGGTGCCGCCGTCGCTGGGCTTGACCGCCACGCAGTTCGTCGAGCTCGCCGCCGAGCGCGACGTGCTCATCATCCCCGGCTCGGTCTTCAGCCAGCGCGACACGCACTTCCGGCTGAGTTACGCCTGCCACGACGAGCACCTCGACGCCGGGCTTGACGTCCTGGTCGAGCTGGCCCGGGGCTGAGCGACGCGGCTAGTCCAGGCAGGTCGTGGTGTCGGCGGGCAGGTGGGCGATCGTGCCGTGCGTCGTGCGGACGATCAGCCCCGCCGACGCGTCGAGATCGATCACCCGGCCGGCGATCTCCCGCCCGTCGATCGCGAACCGCCCGTCCCGGTCGAGCGTCACGCATCGCTGCCGCCAGGCGTCGAGCATCGGGGCGGGGTCGGCGTCTTGAGCCAGCCGGGCGTCGAGCGCGTCCAGCAGGTCGGCCGCGAGCGACAATCGATCGACGCCGACGCCCAGCATGCGCAGCGAGGTGGCGCGATCGCGCAGCTCGCCGGGAAACTGCTCGGCCGTCGTGGCGACGTTGAGCCCGATCCCCAACACCGTTGCGCTGCCGCGCGCCGTCGCCACGGACTCGGCGAGCACGCCCGCCAGCTTCCGCCCGTCGACGCAGATGTCGTTGGGCCACTTGAACGACACCGCCCGCCCCAGCTCCGGCTCGACGGCGTCGGCGATCGCCATCGCGGCGGCGAGCCCGACGATCCCCCGACGCTCGTCGGCCGCGTGCGTCACTCGGCTCAGCAGCAACGCCGTCTCCGCAGGCGCCGACCATCGCCGACCCAGGCGCCCCCGCCCGGCCGCCTGCTCGTCTGCCATCACCACCGCCCCGTCCTCGCCGGCCAGCCGACGCGCCGCGTCCTGCGTGCTGCCGATTGACCGATAGACCCGCACGCTCGGCCGGCCCGGCCGAGCCAACCGATCCGCCCACTCGTTCAGCGGCGGCTCAATCAACCCGCAGGTCCAGCCCCAGGTCCAGCGACTTGGCCGAGTGCGTCAACGCCCCGACCGAGATGCGATCCGCCCCCGCCTCGGCCAGCTCGCGCACCGAGTCCAGCGTCACCCCCCCGCTCACTTCCAACTCGATCCGCCTGCCCGACTGGTCCCGCATCGTCACCGCCTCGCGCACCGATTCGGGCTTGAAGTTATCCAGCAGCACGACGTCGACCGACGACTTGAGCGCCACCGCCAGCTGATCGAGCGAGTCGACCTCCACCATCGAGAACGTCAGCTTCGGGTTGAGCTGGGTCGCGGCCTTGATGGCGGCGTTGATTGCCTTGGGCCAGGCCTTGAGCTCAAGCCCCGCGACGTGGTTGTCCTTGATCAGCAGGGCGTCGTGCAGGCCGAGCCGATGGGTGTGGCCTCCACCGCAAGCGACGGCGTACTTCTCCAGGCCGCGCAGGCCCGGCAGCGTCTTGCGGGTGTCGTAGATGTTGGCCTCCGTGCCCGCGACGGCGTCGACGAAGCGACGCGTCAGCGTGGCGACGCCGCTGAGATGGCAGCAGAAGTTCAGCGCCACCCGCTCCATCGCCAGCAGCGACCGCAGCGGGCCCGTGAGCTTCGCGACCACGCCGCCGGGCTCGACGGCCTGACCGTCCTCGACCTTCAGCTTGACCGTGATCCCCTCGTCGTACGCCAGCGCGATCAGCCACAGCATGGACCCGCCGGCGATCACGCCCGCCTCGCGCGCCGCGATCACCGCCTCGCCGCCGCGGTCCGCGTCGATCATCACCGCCGAGGTCACGTCCCCGACCCTGCCGAAGTCCTCGGCCTTGGCGGCCGCGATCAGCCGATCGAGCTCGGCGTCGCTCACGAATCGACGCAGCGTCGGCGGGCCGGGTTGTTCGGGGTCAGCGTTGGTCATCGCGTTTCACGAAGTGCACACGGTATCGGCCGTCGCCCACGACGACCAAGCGCACGACATCGCCCGATCGATTCCCCCATCGCTCGTGGTACCGCCGCCACCCGCGACCCCCGATGTGCCGCCGGGCGTTGATCTGCGACGCGAGCACTACGCCGTCCGGCATCATCACACGTGCCGGACCCGTCGGAAAGCGCCGCATCGCCGCCGGAACCCGCACCCACCCGTTGCGGATCGCCCCGTCTGTCAGCACCACGTCCGTCACCGGGCTCTCCGCCTCGTCGAGCGTGTACCACGCCCGCATGTTCGCCACCCGATACGGCGGCCCGACGTCGATCGGCTCGACTTGACGCAGCCCCATCAACGTCACGTACCGGCTGTCGAGCTTGCTCTTCCAATACGCCGGGTCGCCGCCGATCGCGGCTTGATGCTTGCGCCAGACCTCCCGCACGACCGCCTCGTTCGCGTCATCCCACGACTGAACGCTCGCCACCCGCGCCATCGCCCCGAACGGTCCGCCCGACGCCTTGAGAAACACCCGCTCGCCCACCGCCACCGCCCCGTGCGGGGGTTGACGGGTGCGGGCCATCCGGCTCTCGATCGTCTTGGACCCGTCGAGGATCGCCCGCAGGTACGCGGGCTTCAGGATCGCCACGTGGATCGCCACGACTACTCCATCAGCCCCGTCACGCCGACGACCACCATCCGCCCCCCCGCGACCGCTGTGGCCAGGTACATGATCGCGGTGAACGGCTTCTCGGGCACCCGCTTGAGCATCCACCAGCCAACCAACGCCCCGACCGGCACCAGCCACACGAAGCACATCGCCTCGACGAACCGCTCCCACGTCAGCACCCCGAGCCACGCGTACCCCGGCACCTTCGCCCAGTTCACGATGAAGAAGTAGCTCACCATCGTGCCCACCAGCACGCGCTTGGGCAGCTGGCGCTCGAGGTAGTAGACCGTCATCACCGGCCCGGCCGCGTGCGCCAGGGTCGAGGTGAGCCCGCCCGCCGCGCCGCTCGCCCGCCCGGGCCACGGCCCGCCGGGAATGCGCGGCAGCTTGCCGCCGACCATGCGGTACGCCTGCAGCGCCACGAACACCAGGCAGATCGCCCCGATCGTCAGCGTCAGCATCAGCGACATCCCGCGCGGGCTCCCGGCGTACCACCACAGCACCGCCAGCCCCACCGCGATCCCCGCCAGCCCGCCGGTCAGCGTCCACGTCAGGTGCTGACGATCGGCGTGCCTGGCGTGCTGGGCGACGGCGAACACGTCAGCCGCGATGAGGATCGGCAGCATCACCCCGATCGCCCGGTCCGCCTCGGCCGGGAACGCCGACGCCACCAGCGGCACCGCCAGGATCCCGATCCCGCCCCCGAACCCCGACTTGGCGATCCCCGTGATCAACACCGCCCCGCCCAGCGCCGCCAGGTAGGGCCATTGATCCCAGAGCGAGGGCTGGGCGAGCGATTGAACCGACGGCATCATGTCAGGTACGTCGACCCCGCCAGGCCCGACTCGTAAAACCGACGCAGCGCCTGCGACTCGTCCAGCGACAGCCGACCGGACCGGACCGCCTCTTCGAGCGACTTGCGAAACGACCGACGCAGGTCCTCTGCGTCGTACCCGACGTACCGCAGGACCTCGTCGACCCGATCGCCCTCAACCAGCTCCTCGACGATCGGCTCGCCGTCGTCGCCGATGCGGACGTGCACGGTGTTGGTGTCGCCGAACAGGTTGTGCATGTCGCCGAGGATCTCCTGGTACGCCCCGACCAGGAAGACGCCCAGCGTGTACCGCTCGCCGGGCCGGACGTCGTGCAGCTCCAGCACGCGCCGGCCCTTGGGCCGCGTCGGCCCGCCGATGAACCGATCGACCCGGCCGTCCGAGTCACAGGTCACGTCGGCCAACACCCCCAGCCGCGTCGGCCGCTCGTCCAGCCGCGACAGCGGCACGATCGGGAACACCTGATCGATCGCCCACGCGTCCGGCAGCGACTGAAAGATCGACCAGTTGCAGTGGTACGTGTCGGCCAGCGCCTCCGGCAGGGCGGCCAGCTCGTTGGGCGCGACCGATGTCGCGGCCACCTCCCGCGCCGCCCGCGCCCGAATCGCCGCGAACAGTCGCTCGCCCAGCGCCCGCTCGGCCAGCGTGCAATACCCCAGCGAGAACAGGCTCAGCAGCTCGTCGCGGTTCATCACGCTGTCGTGGTAGTACTCCACCCAGTTGCCCGGACCGATCCCCCGCCACGACTCGTACAGCGTCTGCACCGGCGGCGGCAGCTGCGCCAAACTCACCGGATCGATCTCCCTCAGCCCGGCCTCCGGCTCGCCCACCCCCGCCACCCCATGCACGTCCACGACCAGCACGCTCGCGTGCGCCACCATCGCCCGCCCGCACTCGGTCACGATCGCCGGGTGCGGCACCTCGGCCCGGGTCAGCACGTCGCCGACGTGATAGACCACGTTGTTGGCGTACTCCTGCATCGCGTAGTTCACCGACGCGGCGCCCCGCCCGGCGCTGCCGTCGTAGTCGATGCCCAGCCCGCCGCCCACGTCGATCGTCGTCAGCCCCGTCGCCCCCGCCCGCCACAGCTCGGCGTATACCCGCGCCAGCTCGTTCACCCCGCGCTTCACCGCCGAGACGTCCTCGACCTGGCTGCCGATGTGCACGTGCACCATCCGCAGGCACCCCAACAGCCCCGCCGACCGCAGCCGATCCACCGCGTCCAGCACCTCAGTGACCCGCAGCCCGAACTTGCTCCGCTCACCCGCCGACTCGGCCCACCGACCCGCCCCCCGGCTCGAAAGCTTGACCCGCAGACCCAACGCCGGCTCGATCGACATCTCCCCCGCCAGCTCCACCAGCGTCGCCAGCTCCTCCACCCGCTCGATCACCGGCACGATCTCTCGCCCCAGCTTGCCCGCCAGCAACACCGCGCGCAGGTAGTCCCGATCCTTGAACCCGTTGCACACGATCAGCCGCTCCGCCGCCTCGGGCATCGCCAGCACCGCCAGCAACTCCGGCTTGCTCCCCACCTCCAGCCCGACGCGCGACGACGACGCGGTCAGCACCGACTCAACCACGTGACGCTGCTGGTTCACCTTGATCGGGTAGACCGGCCGATACGCGCCGCGGTACCGCATCTCCTCGATCGCCTCGTTGAAACAACCCACCAACGCGTCGATCCGCCCGTGCAGCAGGTCGGTGAAACGCAGCACCAATGGCGGGTGCGCATCGCGCCGACGCAGGTCGTCGACCAGCCGACGAAGGCTGACGCTGGGCCCGGCCGGCCGGGAACGGACCACCACGTCGCCCGACGCATCCACACCGAACAGCCCACCGCCCCACGCCTCGATGCCGTACAGATCGACCGCCCGACGCACCGACCAGGCGTCGTCTTCAGCAAATCGAGCGGCGTCGGGATCGGGCAGGAGGCGCGTCATGGTCGGAGCCGAAGCGAGAGTCGGATACTAAATCCGGACGGGTCGGGGTGGGCCGAAGTATGGATAAAAAACGACGGGCCGTCGGGCCCGCCGTTCCAATGAGCAATTGAAATGTGCGGCTCTCAGGCGATGCGAGAACGGGTTCCCATCAACACCAACCCCGCCGCGAGCAGCGTGATCGACGCCGGCTCGGGAACCGGGATCTGATAGAAGGTCTGCCTGAACCGGCTGATGTGAGCGAGCGTCGGCCCGTCCGAGGGCCCGAAAGACGTGTCGCTGGCCGAGATGTCCTTCAGGACGAAAATCGACTGCAGCGGGGTCGTCAAGGTGCCCGAGGACGAGTCGATCAGCGGGAACGACGAATCGGGGTCGTAGAAGACGCCAAAGGCAGGGGGCACGGTCACAAGCGTCTCAAGGCTGCTGTCCTCGTAGACGTTCTCGCTGATCTGAGCCAACCCCGTGCCCAGAGCGTTGAAGCTCAGCAGATCCAGGCCGACCGATTCAATCAGGAACAAGGGGTCCGCCGTCACCCGAAACTCGATGTTCGAGTTGGAGATATCGCCCTCGCCGGCCGACCAGCTCCCGAAGAAGTCGAGCGTGATGTTGCCGCCCCCGTCCATCCCGCCGCCCACCTTGATGCTCGACGCCGTCGGAGCGACCGCGGTGTTCGCCTCGGTACTGACGACATCGAACATGTCAAAGGTCTTGTCGCCGACGATCAGCGTGCCGTCGTAATTGTCATTAAGGTCTTGGATGGTGATCGGCTCGGATTCACCGAATTCCCACACAAAAGGCGAGATCGGATCCGCGGCCGCCAAGCCAGAAACCCCAAGAATCACCCCGAAACACAGCACAAAACGCATCAAATTCCTCCTCCAGGCCGCGGATGGGACGCTCCTCCAAAGACATTTCCCCATTCGCAAAGCATTAGTTCAGGGTCAATACTATGCGAGGAATTGATGTTCGTGCAAGGATTGCGCAAACACGGGCGTCGTGTTTTTACAAACCTCACATTGTGATGAGGCGGCCACGTCATGCCCGCGGCGTCATTTCCCGCACGGGCTGACTGCGTTGTCGATAGCGTGGGCACCGGCCGCAAGAGGCACCGATCCGTGATCGCTCGCCAAGTGCAAGAATCAGTCGACCCGGCCCATCACCCCGCAGCAACGCGGTTTCGACGCCGCTGAGCCCGGTCCATCTGCTCGGCCGTCGGCGAGATGCCCGTCCGCATCGTCTCCACGAAGCAGTCGAACAGGTACCGCGCGTCGTGCGGGCCGGGGCTCGCCTCGGGGTGGTACTGGACGGCAAAAACCGGCAGGTCGCGGTGCCGGAACCCCTCGAGCGTGCGGTCGTTGAGGTTGATGTGCGTCGCCTCGGCCCCGCGCTGCTCCAGCGAGCCGATGTCGACCGCGAAACCGTGATTCTGGCTCGTGATCTCCACCTTGCCCGTGCCCAGGTTCTGCACGGGCTGGTTCGACCCGCGGTGCCCGAACTTCAGCTTGAACGTGTCCGCTCCCAGCGCCCGGCTGAGCAACTGGTGCCCCAGGCAGATGCCGAAGGTCGGCACCCGCACGTGCATCGCTCGCAGCGTCTCGATCGTTGCCCCGACCGCCGACGGATCGCCCGGCCCGTTGCTCACGAACAGCCCGTCGGGCCGTTGGGCCTCGATCTGCTCGGGCGTCGCGTCCCATGGCAGCACGGTCACCTCGCAGCCGGCGTCCGCCAAGTGACGGAAGATGTTGCGCTTGGCCCCGCAGTTCAGCGCCGCCACCCGCAGCCGATCGCCCGCCGGCTTGGGCGCCTCGCCCTGCACCGGCCGCCAGTCGCCCAGGTCCTCCGACCACGCCATCGGCTCGCTCACCGACACCTCGGCCACCAGGTTCTGGCCCACCACCCCCAGCGACCGCCGCGCCGCCTCCACCAGCTCCGCGTCCGACCGCGTCCCGACCGTCGAGATCACGCCCCGCAGCGACCCCGTCGTCCGCAGCCGACGCGTCAGCGCCCGCGTGTCGATCCCCGCGATCCCCAGCACCCCGTGCTCGGCCAGCCACGCCGACAGCCCCCGCTCGCTGCGGTAGTTGCTCGCCAACTCGGCCAGCTCCCGCACCACAAACCCCCGCACCACCGGCCGGCCCGACTCCAGGTCACCCGCGTTGACCCCGGTGTTCCCGATCAAGGGGTAGGTCATCGTGACGATCTGCCCGGCGTAGGACGGGTCGGTCAGCACCTCTTGGTACCCCGACAGCCCGGTGTTGAACACCACCTCGCCGTCGGCTTCCCGCCCCTGCTCGCCGCCGACGGCGCCGAACGCGCGGCCGACAAACACCGATCCGTCCTCGAGCGCGAGCCGCGCCAACGCATGAGTGTCCTGCATGCCGCCATCCTAGCGAGATCGGGAATGAAAAAGGCCGCCGGCAACCGCCGACGGCCTCGAGCATCTAGGCAGTGAACGACCGGCGATTAGGCGCGCCGACGACGCGCGGCGATCAGGCCGCCGCCGATCGCGAGCAGCGCGGCCGTCGCGGGCTCGGGGATGGCGTAGAACCCGTCACCCTGGTCGGTCCACGCGATATTCCCTTCATACCAAGCCAGCTGACCGAGAAGGTCGGTGCCCGGACCGTCGAGCAGTTCCTGCTCGGTCAGGACGACCGCAACGGTGTTGGCCGCGTTCGTGGGATCGAAGGACATGAGGTAGTCCGAATCACCCTCGTAGAAGTAAACGAGACCGTCCGGGGCAAAGAAGATATCGCCGAAGAAAAGGTTCTCGTCGTCGTCATCGGTCAAGTCTTCGATGTCGTTGAGACTGAGCAACTCGGTGGCCGTGTTCGTCACCGTGTCCCACTCGATAATCGTGTCTTCGCCGCTACCGATGTAGAGCGTTGTGCCATTGACGCCGATGCCGGTGATCTGATTGACTTCGTCGCTGATGTCGCTGGTGAGCGTGGCCGCGTCGATCTCGATCGAGATGACGTTGGTCGGGCTGACCGACAGCAGCTGATTCGAAGTCTGCTCATAGACGTAAATCGTGCCGTCCGGCGCGGTCTCGTACTGCGAGCCGAGGTTGGAGACGGCGCTGACCGCCGCATTGAACGAAGTGGTCGGGATGACTTCGGTAATCACGCCGGTGTTCACATTGACTTCGTACACGACGTTGTCAAAAAAGCTGACCCCGCGAAGCACATCGCCCACCAGCGCGAGACCGTTGCCGGTCGCGTAGTCGTTCGTCGAACCGATCACCGAATACTGGGCGTTCGTCATGACGGTCGAGAAACCACTGCCGTCGAACGCCGTGACCGAACCGACGTCGGCCGAACCGCCACCCCGGAAGGTCGAGTACACCGTTCCATCCGGAGCCACCACGGCGGCGTCAATAAAAGGGCTCGTGACGGTGCCGTTCACCGCGTCGGCCTCAGAGAAAACTTCGAAGTACTTCTGAGCCGCCACGGATTGAGCCATCGACAGGCTCGCGATCGTGGTGAGGGCTAGGGCGCAGGTCTTGTAAGACGTCATGGGAAACCTCCTTGGCTGAACACGCCGCAGGCCCGGCGCGAATAGGGTCTAATCAAACGAAATCAAGCGGCCGACGAATCACGTCGAGTGAGCCTCAGGCCCAACACGCCGAGCCCGACGACACCGAGCGCCATCGCCGGCTCGGGAATCACAAAGTCCAGCGCGAACACAATCTCGTCGGCCGACAGCGCCGTGCCCGTGCCGAAGATCCGGCCGGCACCGTAGATCGTCACGGTCCCGCCGGGGCCGCGATCGGTGATCTGCAGATTGCCCACGAGGCTCGCGAGGCTGTACGGGCTCACGCCGTCGTCGATCTGATAGTCGGTCATCTCGACGGTGTCGTCGGTGTCGAGCACCAGGATGTCGTTGAGATACAGGTCGTTGTCGTAGACGTAGACGTAGTCGCCTTGCTCGTTGATCGCGACGGCCTCGATGGACGCGCTGGAGCCGACACCGGTGAGCGAGCCGCTGTCCACGACGGTGGTGACGATCTCGCCGTTGACGAGCAGGTAGTCGTCGCCGTTCTCGGAGTTGGCGTTGGACGTCATCGCGGCGATCCACTGGCCCGAAGAGTTGACCGCCACGTCGGTGATGTCCTCCCAGACCTCGTCGACGACCTCGAAGACATCGGGGTTGGAGCTCACTTGAATGGTCAGGCCCGAACGGGCGCCGGTGAACGTCTGGCCGGTAATCACGGGGAGCGCGTCGACCAGCGCGACATCGCCGCTGACGACGAGTGCTTCGCTAACCTGGCTGGAAACATCGCTCGAGTCGGCGAGCTGAACGGACGCGATATAGGCGCCGCTCTGCTTGTACTCCGCGTCGTCGTCAATCGCAAAGTTCGTAGACCCCGAGCCGGCCACGACGAGCGCGGTATTGCCCAACGCGTCGCCGGTCTTGAGGACGGCGGTCGGGGTGGAGCCGGCGAAGAGGGCGGACGATTCGACGCCGCCGGTCGGGGTGTAATTGGCGACGAAATAGGGCGTGCCCTCGGGGGTCTGGCTGGCGAAGCTGATCGAGCCGAGGGTGGCGGAAAGCGCGGGCAGAGCAGTCACGTTTTCAGTGAACAGGACCGAGAGGACGCCGGCGGAGTCGACCTGGGCGATGGTGTTGTTGCCCGACAGCGACTGTTCGTAGACAACGCTGCCGTCGTTGCCATAGCCCAGACGGGCGGGGATCGTGCTGACGCCGCCGGGGGCCTCGCCGATGTAGCTGCCGCTGTCGGACGTCGAGTCACCCCAGAAGACCTCGCGGAGTGCGAAGCTGAAGCCGGTGATGTCCTGGATGGTGACTTGGACGCCGATGCCGCCGGTCTGATTGATACTGAGCTCGGAGAACGGCGTGGCCTGATTGTCCGCCACGGGGTCATTGGGCGGGGGGACGAATAAATCACCGGTCGCCAGGATTTCCTCCCCGACCACCACTGCGCTCGCTGGCGTCGTCGATACCGACACCAGGGTGGTTGCAACCACAGCCAAAATAAGGCATTGATTCGTGAACACCGTCCATCCTCCTTGCACTACATCCCTGACAGGCTGAGGGATTCCCCTGAAACCGTAATGATTCGCTCGCGCGGCGTCAACGTCATATTCGCAGAATGCTGATGAATCGCTCGCGGGTCCTTATCGATCGGTAGACTTGTGGGCGAGTCCCTTGGCGACATTGCGGAAAGTCCTTACTATTCTCGGTGCCGGGCCGCCTGCTCCCAAACCAGGGCTTTCCCCCATGAAATCTCAACTTGCCCCGTCGCGTGCGTTTACGCTCGTCGAACTGCTCGTGGTGATCTCGATCATCGCGTTGCTGATCGGAATCCTCATGCCGATCCTGGGCAACGCGCGGTCGACTAGCGAGAACGCCGTCTGCCTCAGCAACCTGCGTCAGCTGTTTATCGCGACGCAGCTCTACGCCAACGACAACGACGACTACCTCCCGACCAACGACGCCTTCGGCGGCTGGGGCTACCGCATGCGCCCGGGCGACACCGTGCCCGACTCCGACCCCAACGCCAGCACTTTCGGCACCACACCCGAGTCGCTTGGCCTGCCGGAGATGCTCGAGTCCGGCAAGTACCTCTTCCAGGCTCCCGAAGCCTGGATATGCCCCAGCAACAAGAAATTCGAGGAGTATGGCCAGACATATCAGTGGGTCTTCGGCAAGTCCCTCGAAGACGGAGCACGCAGGCTGTACGACTACTCCGGCCAGGGCATCAGCCAACTGAACTACATCTGGGATAACTACCTCCGCACCTCCCCGCCGCCCGGCACGCCGTTCCCCGTCTCGTGGTCAGAGCCCACCTCGGTCATTAATCCAGTGCTCACCGGATGGAACTCGGCCTTCACGCTCCCTCAGGCTGAGTGGGAGCCCATCCACATCCGCAACACGAGTAACAGCTCGGGCGTCCTCGGCAGCACCAACGCGGCGTACCTTGATGGGCACGCTGGCATCTACAAGTTCAACTAAATCCCCAAGGATCGTGCTGAGCACTCGGAACCATCGGTGGATCAACTGGCTGGTACCCGGGTGCGTCCTCGGTCTGGGGCTTCTGGCATGTCTTGGTGGGCCAGGAACAGTCGAGGGCTCACCGGACGCCGCCCGCAATTTGCGAGCGGTCTACAGCCAACCTCCCGAGCGCTGGCCGCCCGCGTTCGTCGACGAGGGCGTCGAGGCGGTGGAGATCGGGCTGTTGCCCGATGTCGTCCACCCCGAGGGCAATGAGCCAACGAAGGCCCGTGTCGAACTGGGCAAGCAACTGTTCTTCGACCCCCGGCTGTCCACCTCCAATCAGCTCGCCTGCGCCTCCTGCCACGACCCCGACCTCGGCTGGGCCGACGGCCGGACCGTCTCGTTCGGCCACCAGCGCGCCGTCCTGAAGCGCAACGCCCCGACCGCGTTGTACGCCGGGCATTGGAACAGCTTCTTCTGGGACGGCCGGGCCGACACGGCCGAGGACCTGGTGATCGCCGTCATCACCAATGAGCACGAGCTGCGCTCGACCCAAGACGAGATCGAGGCGAAATTCAACGCCATCCCCGAGTACGTCGAGTCGTTCCGCGAGGCCTACGGCGTCGACGGCATCACGATGGACGACCTGGCCAAGGCCGTCGCCGTCTTCATGCGCGACAACGCCGAGGGCAACACGCCGTTCGACAGCTTCATGAAGGGCCGGTCCGAGGCGCTCACCGACCAGCAGGTCCACGGCCTGCACCTGTTCCGCACCAAGGCGCGGTGCATGAACTGCCATCACGGGCCGCTGTTCAGCGACAACGACTTCCACAACACGGGGCTCACGCTGTACGGCACCGACCTGCAGGACCTGGGCCGGTACGAGGTCACCAAGGACCCGGCCGACGTTGGAAAATTCAAGACCCCCACGCTACGCAACATCGCGAACACCAAGCCGTACATGCACCACGGACTGTTCGAGTCGCTCGAGGTGACCGTGAGCGCCTACGACGGCGGGATGCCCGAAATGCGTCGTCGCAAGGGGATGGAGGACGACCCGCTGTTCCCGACGAAGTCGCCTCTGATGCACGAGCTGGGCCTGACGGCCGACGAGAAGGTCGCGCTGATCGCGTTTATGGAGTCGCTGTCCGAGCGGCACCGCGTGCGCCGGGCGCCGCAGCTGCCGCCGGACCCGCCGGCCGAGTGAGGCGGGTGCGGATCGAGGCGGCTCAGCGTTGGGGCGAGGCCGGGGGAATGTCGAACGCGGCGACGACGGGCAGGTGGTCCGAGCCACGGGTCGCGGCCGTCTTGGGCATCACCTTCGCCGAGCCCGGCACGAGATGGGCGCGCAGCGCCGGGGAGACGGCGATGAAGTCGATGACCGCCGCGGGGAAGTTGCCGTAGACATAGGTATATCGCTGCTCTTCGGGCACGTCGGCCATGACGTCGAGGAGAGCCGTGCCCGGGCCGTCGGGGTCCAAGAACAGGGACGTTGCCGGGTCGGTCGGACGCGAGTTGTAGTCGCCGACAAAGGCGATCAGGGCGTCGGGGTCTTCGGCGAGCAGGCGGTTGACGATCTCACGGCTACGCTGGGCCTCGGCCGACCGCCAGCCGGTGCTCTGCGGGTCGCCGTCGCGCGAGCCCTTGGACTTGAAGTGCACGTTGAAGAACTCGAGCGTCCGCTCGCCGGGCAGGGCGATCGTGACGCGCAGCAGGTCACGGGCAAAACGGTGATTCTCCGAGGCGCCGCGGTGAGGAATCTTCTCCCAGCGGTGCGTGGTGGCGGAGACCACGGGGAGTCGGCTGAGCACGCCGAGCGTGATCCCGCGGCCGTCGTTGCTGGGCAGGCAGACGACGTGCTCGTAGCCCATCCCGCGGAGGTGCTGCTCGTTGAACGCGGCGAGGACGTGCTCGTTCTCGAGCTCCTGAAAGCCGATGATGTCGGCGTCGACGGCGCGGACGGTGACCGCCAGTCGGCGGATGTCGTCGACCTTCTTGATCTCGGTCTGCTCGTCGCGCGTGAAGGGGTTATCGAAGCGGTCGAAGAAGTTCTCGACGTTGTAGGTCGCGAGGGTGACGCGCTCGGCATCCGCGACAGAGGCGAACACGAGCAGCGTGACGGCGAGCACCAGTCGGGCGAGGAGGCGGGGCGTGGTGAGCATGCCGGAAGATACCACCGAGGCGGGCCGTGATTCAGGCCGCGACGGGTTTGTGAAGCCAGCGTTGCCAAAGCGCTAGCTGCATGAGCGCAAAGAGGCGGTGCGTGTGGTCGCGGTGCTGGCGTTCGTGCTCGTCGAGCATGCGTCGGACGGGGGGCATGGCGATGCCGAGCTCGCCCAGCGAGCCCTCGGCGAGTAGGCCGTGGACGGGATCGCGGAGCGAGGTCCGCAGCCACTGACCCAGCGGCAGGGCGAAGCCGCGCTTGGGTCGCTGCACGATGGGGCGGGGCAGGCCCAGGCTGGCGGCGAGGTCGCGGAGCAGCCCCTTGGGCCGGCCGCCGGGCATGAGCACGCGGTGCGGCAGGTGCATCGCGAGGTCGGCGACCTGCGTGGCCAGCATGGGGCAGCGCACCTCGAGGGCGACGGCCATCGCGGCGCGATCGACCTTGCGCAAGACCTCGAACGGCAGGTAGTGCATGAGGTCCCACCGGCGCGCGGCATCGACCGGGTGAGCATCGGGCGGCCAGTGCGGGCAGGGCGGGGCGGAGCCCATGTCCGGCCAGGTCGCGTCGGGCATCAGCTCGGCGATCTGCGCCTCGGTGAAGAGGTGGATCATCCGGCGGTACTGCCGGGCGGGCTCGTGGCCGGCGCGGGCGGCGTCGATCAGGCGAGCCATGCGGGCGCCGGCGCTCTTGGGGTCGGCCGAGTCGAGCAGCCGGCGCGGCAGCGTGCTGATCCACCAGCGGTTGCCGCTGGAGAGCAGGCGCATCGCGCGGTAGCGGTCGTACCCGCCGAAGAGCTCGTCGCCCCCGTCGCCGGAGAGCGCGACCTTGACGTGCGCTCGGGTCGCGCGGCTGAGCCAGTGCGTCGGGAGGATCGAGCTGTCGGCCGTGGGCTCGCCGCAGACGGCCATCAGGTCCGTCAGGTCGTCCATCACGTCGCCGGCGTCGGTGGTCAGCGTCGTGTGGTCCGTGCCCAGGTGGTCGGCGACCTGCGTGGCGTACGGCGTCTCGTCGTAGCCGACCGCCGGCATGGCGATGCTGAACGTCCTCAGCCGATCCCCGCCGTCCTCGCTGAGCCGCTGCTGGGCCAGCGTCGCGATCACCGACGAGTCGATCCCGCCCGAGAGAAAGCACCCCAGCGGCACGTCGGCCTGCAGCCGCGCCGCCACCGCCTCGCTCAGCACCTCCTGCAGCGCGCCGATCGCCCCCAGCGCCGTCGACGTCTTGCTGATCGGCGGCGGCTGCCAGTACGCCTCCATGCGCACCATGCCGTCGGGCGTGATCAGCGCCCAGTTCGCCGCCGGCAACTCGGTCACCCCGTCGACCAGCGACTGGCCGAAGCAATACCCGAGGCGCAGGTAGTTGCGCAGGGCGTCGTCGTTGACCACCGGGCCCGGGTCGGTCGGCATCGCGGCGACCAGCGCCGAGGGCAGGCTCGCGAACATCATCTCGTTGCCCTGCCGCCACAGGTACAACGGCTTCTTGCCCGCCCGATCGCGGCAGACGAACAGCTCGCGGCGTTCTTCGTCCCAGATGGCAAACGCGAACATGCCGTGCACGTGCTTGGGCAGAGACAGGCCCCACTCGCGGAAGCCCAGCAGCAGCACCTCCGTGTCCGAGTGGTCCGAGGCGAAGCGGTGGCCCTTGCGGGAGAGCTGCTTGCGGAGCTTACGGTGGTTGTAGACCTCGCCGTTGAACACCAGGTGCAGCGGTCCGTGGCGGTCGTGCTTGGTCGCGCCGGGGTCGGCGGCGACGTGCATGGGCTGCTGGCCGGAGAGCAGGTCGATGACCGAGAGCCGGCTGTGCACCAGGCCGCAGCGCGGGTACGTGGCGACGCCGTCGCCGTCGGTGCCGCGATGGGCGAGCAGGGCGAGCAGCCGACGCAGCCGATCCTCGTCGATCGGCTGGTCGTCGAACCTCACGATGCCGGCGATGCCGCACATAGTTTGCCCTTGCCCGTCGGGTTAGGGGGTCGGCGCGTGGTGCGTCTGGACGTGGAGCTGCAGCTCGTTGAGCTGGAGCTGCTCGACCGGGGCGGGGGCCTCGGTCATCAGGTCGGCGCCGGTCTGCGTCTTGGGGAAGGCGATCACGTCGCGGATGTTGGTCGTGTCGCAGAGGTGCATGACGATGCGGTCCAGCCCGAACGCGAGCCCGCCGTGCGGTGGCGTGCCGAACCGCAGGGCGTCTAGCAGGAAGCCGAACTTCTCCTTGGCTTCCTCTTTGCCGATACCTAGCAGGTCAAAGATGCGTTGTTGCACGTCCGAGCGGTGGATACGGATCGACCCGCCGCCCAGCTCCGAGCCGTTGAGCACGAGGTCGTAGGCGTTGGACAGCACCTCGCCGGGCGCGGACTCGAGCTTGCCCTCGTCCTCGGGCTTGGGCGCGGTGAACGGGTGGTGCAGCGAGTCCCAGCGTTTCTGCTCGTCGTTCCACTCGACCAGCGGGAAGTCGACGACCCACAGCCACTCCCATCGGCCGGGCTCGATCAGGCCCAGGTCCTTGGCCAGCTTGACCCGCAGCTCGCCGAGCACGCGCTGCACGACGGCGAGCTTGCTGGAGACCCCGAAGCACAAGAGGTCGCCTTCCTCGGCCCCGGTCGCGGCGATCAGGTCCGAGGCGATCGACGCGACGAACTTGCCGATGCCCGAGGCGCACGTCCCGCCCTCGACCTTCGTGATCGGCAGGCCGCCGGCGCCGAACTGCTTGACCCACTCGGCCAGGGCGTCGGTCTCCTTGCGGGTCATCTTCGACCCGCCCGGCACGCGGATGACCTGCACGGCCCCGCCCGCGTCAATGGCGCCCTTGAACACCTTGAAGTCGGTCTGGCCGGCCAGCTCCGTGACGTCGATCAGCTCCATCCCGAACCGCAGGTCCGGCCGATCGCTGCCGTACCGGCTCATCGCCTCGGCGTACGTCATCCGCCGGATCTCGGGGACCTCGACGTCGAGGACTCCTTGCCAGACCTTGCGGATCATGCCTTCGACCATCGTCATCACGTCGTCGCGCTCGACGAAGCTCATCTCCAGGTCGAGCTGGGTGAACTCGGCCTGGCGATCGGCCCGCGGGTCCTCATCGCGGAAGCAGCGGACGATCTGCACGTACCGCTCGAACCCGCTGGTCATCAGCAGCTGCTTGAACAGCTGCGGGCTCTGCGGCAGGGCGTAGAACGACCCCGGCTGCAGCCGCGACGGCACGAGGAAGTCGCGGGCGCCCTCGGGCGTGGCGCGGCAGAGGAAGGGCGTCTCGATCTCGACGAAGCCGTGGTCCTCGAAATAGTCGCGCATCAGCTTTGACACCTTCGACCGCGTCCGCAGGAGGTGCTGCATCCGAGGCTGGCGGAGGTCGATGAAGCGGTACTTGAGGCGGGTCTCTTCGCCGACCTTCGCCGCGTCGTCGGGCGTGAACGGCGGGGTGTCGGCCTTGCCGAGGACCTCGCACGACGTGGCGTCGACCTCGACCTCGCCGGTCGCGAGCTTGGGGTTCGGGCCGCCCTCGCGAGTGATGCACTTGCCGGTGACGCTGACGACGTCCTCGTGGCGGAGCTTCTGGGCCAGGGCGTGGGCCTCGGCGGCCTCGGGGTGGAAGACGACTTGCGTCAGCCCTTCGCGGTCGCGGAGATCGATGAAGCGGACGCCGCCGTGGTCGCGGTAGTTGTTGACCCAGCCGGCGAGGGTGACGGTCTGGCCCACGTGATCGGGGCGGAGTTCGGCGCAGTGATGGGTACGTGGGGTCATGGCAAGCAGGTCTGAGGGGCGAACGGATCGGGGATCGTAGCGGAATCGCTTGACGTACTATCGCGGCATGTTCACGGGCATCGTGCAGCACGCCGGGCGAGTGATCACCGACGAGCCGTCGCCGGCCGGGCGTCGGCTGGTGATCGACGTGTCGGGCTGGACGCCGCACGGCGGGTACCGGCCGTCGATGGGCGACTCGATCAGCGTGCACGGCGTCTGCCTGACCATCGCGAGGATCGACGCCGAGGCGGGCACGCTGGCGTTCGACGTCATCGCCGAGACGCTGGATCGCACGACGCTGGGCGGCAAGCGGCCTGGCGACCGCGTGCACCTCGAGCCGGCGTTGCTGCCGACCCAGCCGATGGGCGGGCACGTCGTGCAGGGCCACGTCGACGGCGTCGGTCGGGTCACCGATGTCCAAGCCGACCCCGCGGACTGGCGGCTCAGCTTCACCCCCCCGGCCGACAGCCCCGCCGGCGACCTGATGCGCTACCTCGTCCCCAAGGGCTCGATCGCCCTCGACGGCGTCTCGCTCACCCTCGCCGAAGTCGATCCCGCCGCACGGACCGCCACCGTCGCGCTCATCCCCACCACGCTCGACCTGACGTGCCTCGGCGAGCTCACCCCCGGCGACCCCCTCAACATCGAGGCCGACGCGATGGTCAAGGCCGTCGTGCAGACCACCCTGGCCACGCTCGAAGGGTTGAACACGCCCGCCGTCGAGATCAGCCGCGCGACGCTCTTCGACGCCGGCTTCAGCGCTTGATCAATGAGTCGGACGAGTGCGGTTAGGCCGCGTTGGCCGTGGTCGACGGCATGGAAGCCTGGCTCACCTCGACGCCCACGCCCATGCACACCACGGTCAGGTCGTCCTGCTGATTCAGCGAACCGGCCTGCCCCTCCAGCCGCGTCTCAAGACGACGCAGCGCCGCCACCGGATCGCCGATACGCAGCCCCTCGAACTCGTGGGTGTACCGATCGTTCGCGATGGCTCGCTTGCCCTCAGCAGCGCCGGTGCCGGTCTTCTCGTCCGGGAACGCCATCTCGAAGCCGTCCGAGTAGATCAGCAGCCGATCGCCCAGGCCGAGCGTGATCTCGGCGGTCTCGTAGTCGTCGTCGGGGAACACGCCCAGCAGCCCGCCGTCCGGCTCGAGCATCTGCGTCGTGCCGTCCGCCTTGAGCCACATCGGGAACGGGTGGCCCGCCCGCGCGACCCGCAGCACCCGCGTGCGGACGTTGAACACGGCGTACGCCGCGGTCGCGAACCGCACCTTGCCGGACTGCCGCTCGACCATGTCGTTGTTCAGCCGGGCCATCGCCTCGCCGGGCTCGAGCAGCCGGTACCCCGCCTCGGTGCTCGGGGCGACCTCTTTGGTCCGCAGCGAGCGCTTGATGTACATCGTCATCAGCGCCGCCGGCACGCCGTGGCCCACCGCGTCGGCCAGGAACAGCCCGACGTGCTCCTCGTCCAGCCGCTCGACGTCGTAGATGTCGCCGCTGACGTAGCCCGCCGGCCGCCACAGCACGCCGAAGCTCACGTCGTCGACCGCCGGCACCGCCTCGGGCAGGAACTCCTTTTGCAGCTGGGCCGCCAGTCGCAGCTCTTCGTCGATCTTGCCGATCTGGTCGGCCATCCCGGTCTGATGCAGACGCAGCAGCTTGATCTCGGCTTGCAAGGCGTTAACCAGACCGGCCTGAACCCATTGGGCTCGCAGCGTGGCGGCCACGGCCGTCGGCTCGGCGTCGCCGGGCAGCCAGACCGCCGTCCCGCCCATCACCGCCGCCGCGTCCCCGCCGGTCATCAGCGTCGGCACGTGCAATTCATCGAGTTCGGCCAGCCGCGCGTCGGCGTCCTCGCCCGCCCCGGCCACCCAGACCCACGCCGACCGCACCCCGTCGATCCCGCGTATCGGACGCTCGGCCGAACGCACCTCGACCGTCGCCGAGTCCAGCCCGTCTTCCGACGCGGCCCCCACGGCGATCGCCTCACGCACGGCCCGTCGAACCCGGTCGGCCACCTCGTCCAGCGGTCGATCCGAGTCGACCAGCACCAACAATGTCTGTCCCGCCATGGGTCGCTCGAGGCTCGTAGATCGGGGGAATGCGATGAATCGAGCGGGCGACCCGCTCACTGTTCCGCATCGGCCTTCTCACGCCAGGCCTTGAGCTTTTCCGCCGGCAGGTCCAACTGATCCCCCGCCTCGAGCCCGATCCGCTCCCAAGTCCCCCCCGCCACCTCGATCGCGTACTGCGCCGGGTACCGGCTGCGGTATGGCTTGAGCCGGAATTCGGGCGTGTCGTACGGCACCACCTGCATCGCGTGAACCGCCGTCACCGACCCCGTCGGGCTCACGAAGGCGATGTCGATCGGCACCAGGCATCGCCGCATGACGAAGGCACGCTTCTTCGCCGACGCAAAGACAAAGATCATCCCCCCGTCCTCGGCGATCTCCGGGCGATCCGACAGCCCCTGGAACTGCTGGTCGGGCGTCAAAGCCATCTCCAGGTGGAACGTCTGGCCCTTGATGTCGATCGGCACCGTCGCGGGGATCGCCGTGGACGAGCCCGATGACCCGACCGACGAGCCGCAGGCCGTCGCGACCGCCAGCACGGCGATCAGCAGCGCCAGGCCCGCCCAGGGTCGACGGAAACAATCACGCGGGGTCGTGTCCATCACGGCTTCGCCTCCTCGGGGCTCACGCCCAGCCAACGCCACGCCCGATCGTCCATCACGGCCGGCTCGCGCGGCAGGGCGTCCAAGGTAAACGCTCCGGCGAACTCGGCCGCGCTCATCGCCATTGGCTCCTCAACCACCCCGCTCCACCACGCCAGCAGCCCCACGACCCGCTCGGCCGACACGCCACGCTCGGCAAACCAGCCCACCCGCGTGTCCCCGTGCCGCTTGGCCAGCCGGTGCCCGTCCTCCCCCAACACCAGCGGCAGGTGCCACCAATTCGGTTCGCCCTCGTGGCCCAGCATCGCCCACAGCCAACCCTGCCGCGCCGCCGAGCCGATCAGGTCGTCCCCCCGCACCACCTCCGTCACGCCTTGCCGACGGTCGTCGACGACGACCGCCAGCTGGTACGCCGGCAGGCCCGCCTTGCTCGCGACGATGAAGTCGCCCACCTCGGCCTGCACGTCGACCGACACCTCCCCCATGAACCCGTCGCGCACCACCCGCGCCCCGTCCGGCACCCGCACCCGCCAGCACCGATCGCTCGGCTCGAGCAGGTCGCCCGTGTCCGACGCGTCGGCGTCACGGCTGGTGCCGGGGTAACGCTGCTCGTGCTTGCTGCGATCGATCACGCCCGGCCCGAACGTCGCCTGCGGGGCCGACGCCGACGCCTCGGCCACCTCTCGGCGCGTGAGCGAGCACGGATAGATCAGCCCGCGCTCGTGCAGCCGCAGCAGGGCGTCGCGGTAGGGCGACAGCTCGTCCCGCTGGCGCGTCACCCCCTGCCCCGGCCTGTCCATCCCGTCCCACGTCAGCCCCAGCCAGCGCAGATCGCGCAACGCCGACGCCTCGGCCCCCGCCTTGACCCGTGGCGTGTCCAGGTCCTCCACCCGCATCACCACCCGCCACCCCCGCCGGACCGCCATCGCCCAGTTGATCAGGAACGTCCGCGCGTTCCCCAGGTGCAACGCCCCCGTCGGCGACGGCGCCAGGCGGGTGACCGGGCGATCCGGCGATTCAGCGATGGAGTGATCGGCCGTTTGCAAGACGCCACCCATCATCGCAGACTCGTGCGACCCGATCGCCAAACCGCCACATCGTCAAATCACCAAATCCGCCCATGCCCACGCCCCCCCTCCTCGGCCCCATCACCGACCGGCCCGCCCGCCTGGGCGTCCTCATCTCCGGCGGCGGCTCGACCCTCAAGAACATCGAGCAGCACATCGCCGACGGCAGGCTCCCGGCCGAGGTCGTCGCCGTCGTCGCCTCCAACCCCAAGGCCGCCGACGCCGCCCGCGACAAGGGCGTCGTCGCCGCCATCCGCGTCATCGAGCGAAGCCGCTTCCCCCGCGCCGCCCGCGGCGTCACCCCCTTCTCCGACGCCGTCTTCGGCCACATGCGTGACGCCGCCGTCGACCTCGTCTGCATGGCCGGCTTCCTCTCCCTGCTCAAGATCCCCGCCGACTTCGACCACCGCACCCTCAACATCCACCCCTCCCTGCTCCCCGCCTTCGGCGGCGCCGGCATGTACGGCCACCGCGTCCACGCCGCCGTCCTCGACCACGGCTGCAAGGTCACCGGCTGCACCGTCCACCTCGCCGACGACACCTACGACACCGGCCCCATCCTCGTCCAACGCCCCTGCCCCGTCCTCCCCGACGACACCCCCGACACCCTCGCCGCCCGCTGCTTCGAGCAGGAATGCGTCGCCTACCCCGACGCGATCAACGCGATGATCGCGGGGCGGGTGACGCTGCGGGATCGCGTGGCGTTCATCGCCGACAAGCAAGGCTGACTCACCAAACCCTCACGCCGGCTGCGCCGCCTCGCATTAAGCTCGCGGCATGAACCGGGCCAACGCATCTCTCTCACGCATCGCCCTCGGGCTGACGCTCTCCGCCTCCTGTGCCGGCGTGGCCGCCGCGCAGATGTCGCCCGAAGAAGCAAAGGAGATCATGCGCAGGCAGACCGAAGCGGCCCGCGTCGCCAAGGCTCAAGCGCAAGACGACCCGACCGACGCCCCGGCGGGACCATCGACCACCCTGCGCATCGCCTCCTGGAACATCGAATGGCTCGGCACGCCTGATCAGCGCCGCGGGGCCGGACGCGGCCGAGCCCAGGACCCCAGGCTGCTCGCCGCCTGCCTCGCTGTCGCCCGGCCCGACCTGATCGCCTTCCAGGAAGTCCGAGCCGACGGCTCGCTCGACGAAGACCCCGACCGCGAGTCCCCCGAGGTCGCCCAACTGCTCGCCCACCTCGCCGATCTGCGGGGCGGTGACTGGGACCATCTGTTCTTCCCCGCTCACTCGGAGCCTCACCGCACCGGCTTGGCTTGGAACACCGAGAAGCTCGCCCCCATCGGCGAGTGGCGCCAGCTCCACAAGGACCTCGCCGGCCCTGACTGGAAAAACAAGCCCGAACCCTGGTCCGCCGGCCCGCGGCCCCCGCACGGCCTGATGTTCTCCGCAGGACCAGGCCGCACCGACTTCGTCGTCATCCCCATCCACTGGAAGTCCGGCGGCGACGACGCCAACCTCAAGCGACGCACCGACGAGGCCGTTGAACTGCTCACCGCGCTGCCCCGCATCTTCAGCGACCCGGACGTCATCATCATCGGCGACAGCAACTGCTTCAGCACCAACGACCCCCCGATCCAGCACCTCAAGCAGGCCGGCTTCCGCGACCTCAACTTCCGCGAAAACGCCACCATGGCCGAAGGCAGGTCGCCCATCGATCGTGCTTTCGTCCCCGCCGCCCAGCCCGAGTTTCGCCGGTCCGAGTTTCGTGTCATCCGCATGCCCGGCTACAACGGGCAAGGCTTTGCTCGCCACCTCTCCGACCACCTGCCCATCGTCATCACGATGGCCGTCGACGAGGACGACGACTGAGCGGTCACCCCTTCGTCGCCACCGTCACCCCGCGCTTGAGCGTCTGCAGCAGCACGCGGCCTTGGCCGTGCTGCGGCCCGGTGAGCTTGGTCATGAACAGTCCCTCGCCGCCGAAGAAGAACTTGCCAACCGAGCCGACGGCGACGATGTCGTAGTCGACGTCCCGGCTGAACGCCGCGAGGTTGCCGGTGCTGACGGTCAGCGTCTCGCCGGGGCCGAGCGTGCGTTCGTCGAGGTCGCCCGAGACGTGCACGAGCGCCGAGCCACGCCCGGAGATCTTCTGCAACAGCAGCCCGGCTCCGCCGAAGATCGCCGCCCCCGCGCGGCGGGCGATCGTGACGTCGATATCGACGTCCGCGCCCCAGGCGGCCAGGAACGCGCCGCGCGTCGTCACCACCGGCCCGTCCTCGTCCAGCGACCACGGCACGATCCGCCCGGGTTCCGAGGCCGTCACCGTGAACCGCCCGGCGTCCCGCTCGGCCGTGACGAACGTCAGCCCGGCCCCCTCGCCGGCGAGCATCCGTCGCACGGCTCCACCGGCACCGCCGGGCACCTTGATCTGCCAGGCGATCCCGTCGGTGTAGCTCATCAACCCGCCCGACGAGACCCACGCCGTCTCCCCGGCCGAGGGGTCGAACCGCACGCACGGGGCGATCGTGCCGTTGATGTCGTACTGCATGGCGGGCTCCAAGAGAGAGGATCAGGCTCGTGAGCCAAGATAAACCCAGGGCCCGCCTCAGCCCCGCGACAAGCCCGTGCCCGAGCCCCAGACCCGCCCTTCCGCGCTCCATAAGGTCTGATAATGAGCGTTATGTTCAATTGGGTCTTACGGCGCCTGTCGCGGCCCAATCGGCGTGCCTTAGCGGTGAGCAGGCTGCCGTCGGCCTCGATGGCATGCCGTGGCGTCGTCCTCGGCAACGCGCGCTCTCCCGACGTGCGTGACATCCTGCGAGCCTCCGGTGGGCTCGACTCGGGCCTCTGATCCACTACATTGACGTCGCCCCATGCTGCTCCAACTGCTCGAACCTCCACGCTTTCGGCGCGTCGTCGACCGGCAGCGCCGGCGGATCGAATATCTCCGGCTCTCGCTGACCAAGGCGTGCTCGATGCGCTGCGTCTACTGCCGGCCTCGCTTCCTGAACCACCCGCGCGACGAGCCGATCCTCACGCCGGATGAGATCGACCGGCTGGTGCGGCATCTCGTTGAAGGGGTCGGCGTGCGCAAGGTCCGGCTGACCGGTGGCGACCCGACCTGTCGGGCCGACCTCATCGAGATCGTGGAGCGGCTGGCGCGGATCGACGGCGTGGCCGACCTCGCGATGACGACCAACGCCCTGACGCTGGCCGAACTGGCTCGGCCGTTACAGCGGGCCGGGCTGGGCCGCGTGAACGTCAGCCTGGACACGCTCGACCCGCAGCGCTTCGCGGCGATGACGGGCGTGGACGGCCTGGATCGCGTGCTGGCGGGGATCGAGGCGGCCGGGCGCGTCGGGCTGGGGCCGGTCAAGCTCAACAGCGTGGTCGTGCGTGGCGAGAACGACGGCGAGCTCGGCTCGCTGGTACGGCACGCGCAGCGGCACGGGCTGGAAGTGCGGTTCATCGAGCTGATGCCGATGGGCCCGCTGGCGGCGACGTGGGCGGAGCGCTACGTGACCGTCGCGCAGATGCGCGACGGGATGAGCGACACGGTCCGGGCCTGGGAACCCGTCGAGCCACGCGATCGCTCGAGCCGGCACGACGCGGCACGGCGCTACCTCGCACGGCTGCGCGACGGCGGCGTGGCCCGCGTCGGTTTCATCTCGCCTATGAGCGATCACTTCTGCGAGGAATGCAATCGGCTTCGCATCACGGCCAACGGCGACGTCTTCCCGTGCCTGATGGACGAGCCGCGGGGCAACGTGCTCTCGGCCCTGCGGGACGGTCGCGACGCGGCGATCACGGATGAACTCGACCGCGCGTACGACGCCAAGGCCGAGGTCCACCCGCCCGTGGCCCCCGGGGTGATGACCCACATCGGAGGCTAGGCGATGAGTCAGGCCACGCCCGGGAAAACGTCGGCCGGCGGGGTTCAGGCCGGCTTGGCGGGAGGCCGTCGTAGCGCGTCGGTGCTGCCCGCGATGGCGAGCCCGGCCGAGGCGATCGAGGCGATGCGCGAGTGCGTGCGTTCGGTGCCCAGCGAAACAGTGCCGGTGGATCGCGCAGCCGGGCGCGTGCTCGTCGACGCGATCCGGGCCGACCGCGACAGCCCGGCGGCAGACGTCTCGGCGATGGACGGCTACGCGGTGCGGATCGGCGAGCTGGCGGCGGCGGTGGAGCGGGGTGATGAGTTGCCGGTCGCGTTCGAGGTCGAGACCGGGTGCGTGCCGCCGGCGTTGCCCAGAGACCGGGGCGCGAGGGTCTTCACCGGGGGCGTGGTGCCCGAGGGGGCCGATGCGGTCGTTCGGCGGGAGGACACGGCGGAGTCGCCGACCTCGCTGCGCTGGCGAGGCGATGCCCTGCCCGAGGCGGGGGCCAACATTCGGCGGCGGGGAGAGAACGCGACGCGTGGCGACGTGTTGGTGGCGCCGGGGTGTGTGGTCGGGTCGCCGGAGATGGCGGTGCTGAGCTCGGTCAGCGTCTCGACGCTCTCGGTCGCCCGTCGCGTGCGCGTGACGATCATCGTGACTGGCAACGAGGTCGCGCCGCCGGCCGACGACAACGCGGCGGAAGCCGACGCCCCCGGTCGGCCGCGCAACAGCAACGGGCCGATGCTCGCGACGCTGTTCGGCCAGGCCGCCTGGTGCGGGGTCGTGGCGAACCTGCACGTTCCGGACGACGGCGATGCCACGGCCGAAGCGATCGCCCGAGCGGCGAGCGACGCCGATGCCGTCGTCACGACCGGCGGCGTCTCGATGGGCGATCACGATCACGTCCCCGCGGCCCTCGCAAGCCTGGGCGCGGAGATCGTCTATCACCACCTCGCGATGCGGCCGGGCAAGCCCAACCTCGGGGCGATCCTGCCTTCGGGCGTGCCCGTCATCGGCTTGCCGGGCAACCCGGTCTCGGTCGCGGTTGGTGGCGTCGTGCTGGTCGGCCCCATCCTGCGAGGTCTGGCCGGCCTGACGCGGGCACGCCACCGCGCGGTCGTCAGCACGGATGGCGAGCCCGACGCCCAGCCGACGCGCCCCCTGCCGCTCTGGCACTACCCGTTGGTGCGGGTCGATCCCGCCGGCACCGCTCGCCGTCTCCCCAGCCGCGGCTCGGGCGACGTGCCTTCGCTCGGCCGGTGCGACGGCTTCGTCGAACTTCCTCCCGGCCAGACGATCGAGAGCAACCGGTGCCGTTGGTTCGGTTGGAGTATCGATTGACCACGCCCAGGCTTGCACCCACGCCATGCTCTCCCGCGCCGCACACCCTCAAGATGATCCAGCCGCCCGTACCGCACTACGTCCTCGCAGGCGGCAAGAGCCGTCGCTTCGGCAGCGACAAAGCCAGGCATGTCGTGGACGCAAGCCCGATGCTGGTCCGCGTGCGTGACGCCTTTGCGTCGATTGCGTCGCACACCTACGCCGTCGCCCGCCAGGCCGACGCCTACGCCGACCTGGGCGTCGACACCATCGGCGACCTTGTCCCGGACCGAGGCCCGCTCGGCGGCCTGATGACCGCGTTGACGCACCACGCAAGACAACGCGTTGATCGCGTGACCGGCAAGATCAAGCCCAAGCCCACCTGGGTCCTCGTGACCAGCTGCGACCTCGCCGACCCGTTTCGCCTCGACGTCACGTCTCTGATGAACCAAGCCCACGATGACACGCGAGCGTCGGTCTTTCGCAATGACGAATTCTTCGAGCCGTTCCCCGGGTTCTACCGATCGGACTTACTGTCCAACGTCGAAGGATCGATCGAGCGGCGTGATCGATCGATGCAGCACCTGCTCCGTCAACTCACCACGCGCACCGTGGCTCGATCCATGAACAACCCGGGCCAGAGGGTCCTCGATCTCGACAGGCCGGGCGAGGCCGCCGGGTAACGCCCCGCGCGTTCCGCAGCCTTTAGCTCGCTCTGCAGAACAACCCGCGATCCCTTCACGCCTAAACCCACGAACGAAATGACCCCTCACCCTGAGCCGTTCAAGCTCGAGTCCGCCCTGCCGCTGGACGACCCCGACCTGCGGTCGATCGTCGAGCGGTGGGTCGACTCGTTGACGCAAAAGACCCAGGAGATGCGTTCGGCCGCGGATGCCTCGGACCTGGAGACGTTGGCGTCGCTGGCGCACTGGCTGAAGGGGTCGGGCGGGACCGCGGGGTACGACGACTTCACCGATCCCGCGCGTCGACTCGAGAAGGCCGCGAGGGCCGGGCAACTCGGCGACGTCGAGGCCTCGCTGTCCGAGATCGAGCGGCTCGGAGCCGGGGTGCGGGCCGGGCTGGCCGAGGGCTGAAGCGCCATTGGCGCCGGTCAACCGAGGTCGTTGTCCATCGCGTAACGCACGGCGTATCGGATCAGGCGGGTGGCGTTCTCCAGGCCGAGCTTGTGCTTGAGGTTGTCGCGGTAGGTGTCGATCGTCTTGACGCTGAGGTGCAGGCGTTTGGCGATCTCGCGGGTCGACAGGCCCATGCCCAGCAGGCTGAGCACCTCCAGTTCCCGGTCGGAGAGGCTCTCGATCCCGTGCGTGGGTCGGCGGGCCCCGCCCGAGCCGCCCTGCCCGATCATCCGCTGAGCCACCGCGGGGCTGACCGCGACCTTGCCTCGTGCGACCGCGTTCACGGCGTCGAGCACCTTGGCGACCGGCACGCTCTTCATCAGGTACCCGCGGGCGCCGAGGCGGATGCTGCGCTCGGCAAAGTGCAACTCGTCGTGCGACGAGAAAACAAGCACGCCGGTGGCGGGGTGCCGGGCCTTGATGGTGCGGATCGCCTCGAGGCCGTCGAGCCCGCGGAACGTCACGTCGATAATGGCGACGTCGCACGGCGACTCGGTGAGCCCGCCCAACAGCGTCTCGACCGAATCCGCCTCGCCGACGCACTCGAGGCTCGGGGCCGAGGCGAGCGACGCGACTAGCCCCGCTCGAACAACGGGATGGCGATCGGCCACGAGCACGCGGGTTGCCTGGTTGTCATTCATCGCGACAGGCCTCGTCGTAAACCGCGGAACCGGAGGCGGCGAGTTGCGGCGTGTCGAGCGATTCGCCCGCCGCCGCGACAGCGTTTGGCTCATCCGCCCACGCTCGCTCGGCCGCTTCGGCGAACGCGCCGGTGCCCATCAACGCCTCGCCGCGACGCTCCAACCCCGACAGTTCGTCGCGGGTGAGCCACATCGTCTCCGCCACCTCGTCCGCCGCCGGTCGCAACTCCCCGCTGATCCACTCGGCCAAGAACCCCCAGAGCACCAGCGGCTTGTCGTCGAAGGCTCGTCGCCAGACAGGGCCGCGCACGCTCACACGCCACCCCAACTCCTCATTGGCTTCGCGCACGGCCGCCGCGTCCAGCGGCTCGCCAACCTCCACCGCCCCGCCGGGAAACGCCACCTTGCCGCCGCTGGCCACCCCGGGGGCGCGACGGATCAGCAACAGACGCCGATCCGACGCCCGTCGCAAGGCCAGAATGACCCCATGGACATTGCCGTCGTGCTGACGAGGACGCTCAGACATTCCCCGATGATACACCGATTCAAGTCGTGCTTCGCCTGATCGAAGTTACCGATTTGAACCCGCCTCATCCCATCGCGTCAACCGCCGGCTCTTTCGCCCGCTCACGGTTTCATCGCCTGCCGGTCTCGTGTACCTTACTTAAGCACTAACTGCCTTAGTTTCACTAATAGGTTGCCCGGGAGGCACTTGACATGAATGCAAGCAACGACCGTGGGGCGTTCGCGATCGGACTTATCCGGCTCACCGCGTGCCTCATCGCATGCCTCGTCGGATCGGAGGCCATGGCCTCGGTGCTTCGCCACGACGTCTCGCGCTCCGAGTACAAGAACCTGGGCAAGAGCGGTTTTCTTGATCCGGTGGGCCAGATCGTGACGTCCTTCGCGACGGGCTCGGGCACCCTGATCGAGAAAAACTGGGTCCTCACCGCCGCCCACGTCGTCGACGACACGGGCTCGGCCAGGTTCAAGGTGGGCAACAAGACCTACCGCTCCGACCACATCTTCATCCGCGACGGATGGGACGGCAGCGTCAGCACCTCCGCCCGTGACGATCTCGCGTTGGTCCGACTGACCAAGGATGTCAGCAACGTCAAGCCGGCGAAGTTGAACACCAGGAAGAACATCACCGGGTCGGTCGCCGTCTCCGCGGGCTTCGGTCGCAGCGGCGACGGGCTGACCGGCATGGTTACCGGATCCAAGTATTTCGCGGGCATGAACGTCATCGACAAGACCGAAGCCGGGGGCCGTGTCCTGCTCACCGACTTCGACCACCCCGACGACCCCGGCCAGAGTCAGTTCGGCGACGACACGCCGCTGGCGCTCGAGGCGATGATCGGCTCGGGCGACTCGGGCGGCGGCATGTTCGTCAAGCACAACAAGGGCTGGCGCCTGGCCGGCGTGCACTCGTTCGGGCGATTCCCGGACGGCGTGTTCGACTCGGATTACGGCGACATCGGCGGCCACGTCAGCGTCGCCCACCACCTCAACTGGATCAAGCGGACGATCGCGGCCACGGAACGCCGGCTCGCGAACGGTCGAAAGATCGATGAACCGAAGTACACATGGGTCAGGGGCAGCGGGGGCCGGGGAGCGTTGGGCCTAGACGACTCCGGCAGCGCCTTCGCGGGTGCGTCCGGCGCGATCGCCGTCCCCGAGCCATCGACCGCGCTCGCCTGCCTGGCGGGGCTGGGGCTGCTCGCGCGGCGCCGCGGGCGTCCGGACGGGCTCCGGTAAACTCGGCCTGCCGCTCGATGGACCGAAGCCCGACGGTGATCCGATACTTATCCGCGCCATGACCCGTCAGCGCCACGTGACCCGCCGCTCAGGTCGTCGCACGATCCGCCTCGCGGCGCGATGTGCGATCGGCCTTTCGCTGCTTGTCGGCTTCTCCGCCGAGGGCACGACCATCCGCCACGACCGCGGCAAGAACAAAGCCGGCAAGCTCGCCGAGCGTTCTTCCTTCGACGCCGTCGGTCGTCTCTCGGGGGGAGACTCGGCCGGGTCGGCGACCCTCATCGACGACCGCTGGGCGATCACCGCGGCGCACGTGGTTGACGACACCGACGCCGTCCTGTTCACGGTCGGTGGCCGGACCTTCGCCTCCTCGGACGTCGTGGTTCACAAGAAGTGGAAGGGGTCGGTCAACCGCTCGGCGGGCTTCGACCTGGCGCTGATCCGCCTGACCGAGGACGTGGCCGACGCGACCGGCATCAAGCCCGCCAAGGTCAGCAAGAAGAAGGACCCCGCCGGCGAGTCCGCCTGGATCACCGGCTACGGGCTGGGCGGCGACGGTCGAAAGGGCTTCAAGGTCGGCACCGCGGGGAAACGCGCCGGCACCAACGTGATCGACCGAGTCACCGAGAAGGACCGGATCCTGCTCATCGACCTGGATGACCCCCGCCGGAGGTCGACGGGCAACACGCTGGGCGACGCCAAGGCGACGCGCTTCGAGTCGCTTGTCGCGCCGGGCGACTCGGGCGGCGGGCTGTTCGTCGGCAAGGGCGACAACCTCAAGCTCGCCGGCGTGCACTCCTACACCTCCGCGATCGACGGGCTCATCGACTCCGACTACGGCGACCTCTCCGGCTCGGTCAACCTCGCCTCGCACCTGAACTGGATCCAGCGCACCATCGCCAAGGTCGAGGCCTCGTCGACGGGCCTTGCCATCACGCCCAGGGAGTACGACGCGACTTCGTCGACGGGTGACCGGCTCGCGGCGTCGCTGGCGTTAGCGCCCGCGATCGTGCCGACACCGGGAACGCTCGTCTGCCTGGCGATCGGGCTGTCGGTGGTCGGCGGTCGGCGGCCGTCGGGGGCGCGACTCGTGACACGGCCCGCCCGGCGGGGCTAGCCGCCCTTCTTCTGCTGCTTGCCCCACGTGTCCCGAAGGCCGACGGTCGCGTTGAACACGGGCCGGCCGAGCCCGTCGGTCGGCGTCGCCGCGTCGCGGACGAAATAACCGATCCGCTCGAACTGCAGGTGCTGGCCCGGCGACGCGTCGGCGCAGGCCGGCTCGAGCTTGGCGCCGCTGGTCTCGCGCAGCGAGTCGGGGTTGAGATTGGCGTGCCAGTCGCGCGGGTTCCCGCCGCGGGCGCCCTCGTCGGGGTCCTCGGTGGCGAAGAGCGTCTGGTACTCGCGCACGGCCGCGTCCAAGGCGTGCTCGACCGAGACCCAAGTAAGCGTGCCCTTGACCTTTCGCCCGTCGGGGGCGCTGCCGCCGGAGGTCGCGGGGTCGTAGGTGCATCGAACGACGGTGACGTTGCCGGCGTCATCGATCTCGTGGCCGGTGCAGGTCACGAAGTAGCCAAAGCGCAGGCGCACCTCGCGACCGGGGCCGAGGCGGAAGAACTTCTTGGGCGGATCGACCATGAAGTCGCCGCGGGCGATGAACAGCTCGCCGGTCATGGGGACCTGGCGGGACCCGTCGGCGTCGTTCTCCGGGTTGTTGGGCGCGTCGCGCATCTCGACGTGGCCGGCCGGCCAGTTGTCGATGACGAGTTTGATCGGGTCGAGCACGGCCATGCGCCGCTGAGCGATCCGGTTGAGGTCCTCGCGGACAGAGGACTCCAGTCGGGCCAGCTCCATCGTCTGGTTCCGCTTGCTCAGCCCCGCGCCCTCGACGAAGGAACGCAGCCCGGCCGGTGTGAACCCCCGGCGGCGCATCCCCGCCAGCGTTGGCATGCGCGGGTCATCCCACCCATCGACCACGCCCTCGTCGACCAGCGCCCGCAGCTTGCGCTTGCTCAGCTGCGTGTGCGTCAGGTTCAGCCGGTTGAACTCGGTCTGTTCGGGGCGGTAGGTCACGCCGCTCGGGGACGTCACCCCCAGGCCGATCAGCGTGTCCAGGCACCAGTCGTAGAGCGGGCGGTGGTCCTCGAACTCCAGCGAACACAGCGAGTGCGTTACGCCCTCGATCCAGTCGCTCTGCCCGTGGGCCCAGTCGTACATCGGGTAGACGCACCAGGCGTTGCCGGTGCGGGGGTGCTCGGCGTGGAGGATGCGGTACAGGACGGGGTCGCGTAGGTTGAGGTTCGGCGACGCCATGTCAATCCTGGCGCGAACGACCTTGCCACCGTCCGGGAACTCGCCGGCCTTCATGCGGGCGAACAGGTCGAGCGACTCGTCGGCCGGGCGATCCCGGAACGGCGACGGCCTGCCGGGGGTGACCAGATCGCCACGCGTCGCGCGGATCTCATCGCCCGATTGGTCGTCCACGAACGCGTGCCCGGCCTCAATCAACTTGCACGCCCAGTCGTACAGCGTGTCGAAATAGTCGCTGGCGTACCGCTCCTCGGCCCACTCAAACCCCAACCAGCGGACGTCTTGCTTGATCGCGTCGATGTACCGCTGCTCCTCCTTGGCGGGATTGGTGTCGTCAAACCGAAGGTTGCAGCGGCCGCCGAACGCCTGAGGCAGGCCGAAGTTCAGGCAGATCGACTTGGCGTGCCCGACGTGCAAGAACCCGTTGGGCTCGGGCGGGAAGCGGGTGACGATCTCGGTCGCGCCGTCGAATTTGCCGGCGGCAAGATCGGCCTCGATCTTCTCGGCGATGAAATGGGTGGGCTTGCCCGCCGCGTCCGTGGCGGCTGGACTGTCTGGCGTTCCGTCGCTCATAGCCGGCATGGTAGAGAAACCGGCCCACTACACTCCGCCCATGGCCTCGCCCGAGATATCACCGTCGCCCGACCGCCCCGTCGTCACCCGCTTCGCGCCGTCGCCCACGGGCAACCTGCACATCGGCGGCGCCCGCACCGCCCTGTACGCCTGGGTCGTCGCCCAGCAGGCCAAACGCCGCGTCGGACCGTTCAAGGACCACACCGGCGGCGGCCGATTCATCCTCCGCTTCGAGGACACCGACCGCGCCCGCTCCTCCACCGCCTCCGAGAAACAGATCGCCGAGTCCATGCTCTGGCTCGGGCTCGACTGGGACGAAGGCCCCGCTATCGAGGGCGTCGCGGGCCACGAGACCACCACCGGCGACCACGGCCCGTACCGCCAGTCCGAGCGCCTCCCGCTCTACCACGAACAACTCGACCGCCTCCGCGCCGCCGGCCACGTCTACGATGACGACGGGGCCGTGCGTTTCAAGGTCACGCAGGACGTCACCTTCGTCGACGCCGTCTACGGCACCGTCACCGTCAAGGCCGATGACATCGAAGACTTCGTCATCATGAAGCGCAAGGCCGACGGCGACGACCTCGCTTATCCGACCTTCCACTTCGCCGTCGTGGTCGACGACGCCCTGATGGAGGTCACCCACGTCATCCGCGGCGTCGAGCATCTCTCCAACACCCCCAAGCACGCCGCCCTCTACGACGCCCTCGGCTTCGGGCGTCCCCTGTGGTGCCACACGCCGTCGATCATGAACCCGGATGGGTCGAAGATGAGCAAACGCGACAAGGCGAAGGCGGCGCGGAAGGCGGCCGACCAATTCGGGTGGCCGAGCTGCTCGAACGTCACAGCCGACGATTTCCAACCCAGGTACGCCGCGTTCAAAGCAAAAGAGTCGGACGACGCGGAGATAGCGAGCTGGACACTCGCCGCTCTTGGACAACCGATACCCGAGATCGAAACACTCGATTTCAAACAATCGGGCTATCTGGCCAAGCCGTTACTCAATTATCTCTCTCTGCTCGGCTGGAATCCTGGCAATGATCTTGAGAGATTTGATCTTGAAATCTTGATCGAGACGTTTGACCTTAGTCGTGTGAACAAGGCCAACGCTAGGTTTGATCGCGACAAGCTATTGGATTTCAATCGCGACGCGATCACTCAGCTCACCATTCCGGAGCTTGCGGCAGCGATCGACAACTACGACGAGCACGATGGCTATCGCCGGCATCTTCCAGCCGACAAACTGAATTGGCTTGCGGAAGCGTTTCACGAGCGTGCGCGGACGCTCAGAGAGATCGCCGACGAGGCAGAGGAATACATTTTCGACGCGCCGGCTCGAGTCCAAGATGCTGACTATGAATCGAAAGGGGCGAAAAAGTGGTTAACGAAGAGCGACGATCAAGGCCTGTCCGATCTCGCAAAGGCCTACGAAACTCTGGCGGCGCTGGATGATGACTTCACGCCAGATGCGATCGAGACGGCGCTGAATACATGCGTGCAGGAAAACGACATGAAGAATCTCGGCTCCGTTGCCCAGCCTTTGCGAATGGCGATCCGAGGCACACCGGTGACACCGCCGATTCACCTTGTCCTCACGTTGATCGGCAAAGGCGCAACGCTGCGGCGGATCGACGCCTGTTGGCAGGCCTTCAAGGGTAAAGGCGTGGCGGAGGCGTCGGGTTGATCACCCCGGGTGGAACCCAGGGCTAATGGGACGCTTCGCGTCGGTTACAGAACATCGAACATTTCACATCGCACATCGAACATTTATGAACTACTGGCTGATCAAATCCGAGCCTGGCACGTGGTCGTGGCAGGACCACTGGACCAAGAAGGGGCGGGTCGAGCCTTGGGACGGGGTGCGGAACCACCAGGCCAAGGCGAACATGATCGCCATGAAGAAAGGCGACCGGGCGTTCTTCTACCACTCCGTTGGGGACCGCGAGATCGTCGGCGTCTGCGAGGTCGTCAAGGAGCACTACCCCGACCCGACGGTCAAGCCCGAGAAGCTCAACAAGGACGGCGGCAACCCATGGGTCTGCGTTGACTTCAAGGCGATCGCCCCGCTCGAGACGCCGGTCACCCTCGCGGAGGTCAAGGCCGACGCGAAGCTCGAGGGCATGGTGCTGGTGAACAACTCCCGGCTGAGCGTGCAGCCGGTGAAGGCGGCCGAGTGGCGGCGCGTCTGCAAGCTGGGCGGGGTGAACGCTTGATCGTTACCCTCTGGCCCTGCACTCATAGGAGATAGCCATGCCGTTAGTCGTGACCGGTGCCGTGGGCATCGACCAGGTGGAGACCCCGACGGGGTCGGCGTCGGAGGTGGTGGGCGGGTCGGGGATCTACTTCCCGGCCGCGGCGTCGTACTTCACCCGCCCGCGCGTCGTCTCGGTAGTTGGCGACGACTTCACCGATGAGCACGTCGCCGTCTTCGACCAGTTCAACATCGACCGCGAAGGCCTGGAGCGTCGGGCCGGGGGCAAGACGTTCCGCTGGCACGGCCGGTACCACGACAACATGAACGACCGCGACACGGTCGGCATCGAGCTGGGTGTCTTGACCGAGGCCCCGCCGCCGCTGCCCGCCGCGTACGGCGACTCGGACTACGTCTTCCTGGCGGTCGACCAGCCGGTGAACCAGCTCGCCCTGCTGGACAAGCTGCCGAAACGCAAGCTGTCGGTGATGGACACGATCGACCTGTACATCGACACGCAGCGCGACGAGGTCGTGGACGTGATCGGCAAGGTCGACGGCGTGATCGTCAACGACTCGGAGGCGATGGCGCTGACCGGCGAGCGGAACGCGGTGTCCGCGGCCGACGCGATCGCGGCGATGGGGCCGGCGTTCGTGGTGGTCAAGAAGGGCGAGCACGGCGCGATCGCCAAGCACCGCGACGGCTGGGCCGCCCTGCCGGCCTACCCGTCTGACCGAGTGGTGGACCCGACCGGTGCCGGCGATTCCTTCGCCGGCGCGATGATGGGGCACTTCGCCTCGACCGACGGCGACACCTCGCTGCCCAACCTCCGCAAGGCGCTGGCGTACGGGACCGTGGTCGCGTCGTTCAACATCGAGGACTTCTCGCTGGGCCGGATGATCGGGCTCACTCGCGCGGAGATCGACGGACGGTACGACGAGTTCACGTCGATGCTGGAGGTGTGAGTCCGGCTAGGGACTCGTGTCCTGCTTGTACTCGTCCGGCAGGAAGTCCATGGCGTAGCACTTGACCTCGTCGCCCTCCTTGACGTAGCGGAACTGGGCCTCGGGGTGGGTCTTGTCGGTCCAACCTGAGACGCAGCAGACGTGCAGCGGCTCGGCGGCGACCTTGGCGGCCTCGCGGCGGGCGGATGAACGTCGGGACGCTCCCCTGACGCGCTGGACGAGCTCGACGCCGAAGAACGCGAACCAGTTGGCCACGCCGGCGATCACCAGCGCGGCCGCCTGCCAATCGCGATAGGCGATGGCCGAGAAGAGGCCGATGCCGAAGAAGATCCAGGTGATTAGCGCCAGCCACTTGATCTTGACGGGGATGATGAAGAAGAGCATCAGCTGGAAGTCGGGGTACAGCCAGGCGAAGGCGAGGAAGACGGATGCGACGACGTAAAAGTTGGTCGCGGGCAACTGCGGCGCGATCGCGGCGGAGAGCATGGCCAGCAGCCAGCCGATGGCGATGTAGGCGGTGAACCGCGCCGAGCCCCATTCACGTTCGAGCGCCGAGCCCATGAGCCAGAGCAGGTAGATCGCGAAGAAGGCGAAGATCGTCCCGATGCCGCGGCCGAACATCCCGTCTGGGATCGGGGGGACGAACAGGAACGTGATGGGCCGCCAAAACTCGCCGGCAAACACCGCCGACCAGACGAACATCATCTGCGGGACGATGTTCGCGTTGCCGAGCGCCGCGAGGAAGAACATCCCCTGCCCGAGCGCGAGCACGACGGGCAGACGGGGGATGGCGATCCAGCGGAGGTGTTTGTCGATCCAGCCCTGCATCGCGACAGGGTAGCGGTGTGGCGGCGGCGGTCGCGGCGGATGGGCTAGGCTCTGGGCAAGCACTTGCCATGGAGCCGCTCATGAAGGCCGTCGGACTGACGCGTTACCTGCCGATCGAGGACCCCGAGTCGCTGATTGATCTGGAGGTCGATCGGCCGGAGGCGGGCGGGCACGACCTGCTGGTGCGGGTGCGAGCGGTGGCGGTGAATCCGGTGGACACCAAGGTGCGGGTGTCGAAGGGGCCGGGGGCGGTGGCGGACCCGGCGTTGATCCTGGGGTGGGACGCGAGTGGGGTGGTGGAGGCCGTCGGGCCGGGGGTGACGCTGTTTTCGCCGGGGGATGAGGTGTTCTATTCGGGCGACATCACGCGGGCGGGCAGCAACGCCGAGTACCAGCTGGTGGACGAGCGGATCGTGGGGCCCAAGCCGGCGTCGCTGTCGTTCGCCGAGGCGGCGGCCCTGCCGCTGACGACGATCACGGCGTACGAGGCGTTCTTCGACCGGCTGGGGATCGACCGCGACGGGGGCAGCGCCGGCGAGTCGCTGCTGATCTTCGGCGGGGCCGGGGGGGTCGGGTCGATCGGGGTGCAGCTGGCGAGGCACGCGGGGCTGCGGGTGATCGCGACGGCGTCGCGGCCGGCGTCGGCGGAGTGGGTGCGGACGCTGGGGGCGGACGACGTGGTGAACCACCGCGAGCCGATCCGCCCGCAGGTCGAGGCGTTGGGGCTGACGTACGTTGACCACGTCGCGATCTTCAACGACACGGACGGGAACTGGGCCGCGGCGAGCGACCTGATCCGCCCGCAGGGTCGGGTCGTGACGATCGTCGAAAACGAGGGGCCGCTGGCGATGGACGGGCTGAAGATGAAGGCGGCGGGGCTGCTGTGGGAGTTCATGTTCGCGCGGTCGATGTTTCAGACGCCGGACATGATCGAGCAGCATCGGTTGCTCAAGTGGGTGTCGGGGGAGATCGACGCCGGGCGGGTCCGCACGACGGTGTCGCGGGTGATGCCGACGATGGACGCGGCGAGCCTCAAGCAGGCGCACGCCGAGCTGGAGGGGGGGCGTACGACGGGGAAGATCGTGCTGGAGGTGTCGTAAGCAAAACCGCCCCGGCGTTTGGCCGAGGCGGAGCGAGAAGTCGTGGGGCGGGGTGGCGGGGTCAGGCCGTGGCGGCTTGGGTTGCCTGCACGACGGGGGCGCGGCCGACGGAGTGATAGGTGAAGCCGGCGGCGTCGAGGTCCTCGTTGCGGAGGATGTTGCGGCCGTCGAAGATCACCGGGGCGTTCATGATGGTCTTGAGTCGTTGCAGGTCGGGGGCCTTGAACTCGTCCCAGTCGGTGCAGATGATCAGGGCGTCGGCCTGCTCGGCGGCGGCGTAGGGCTCGGGGGTGTAGGTGACGAGGTCGCCGAGCTTCTCGCGGGCGGTCTCCTCCGCGACGGGGTCGTAGGCCTTGACGGTGGCGCCGGCGTCGATGAGGCGTTCCATGAGGGAGATGGCGGGGGCTTCGCGGATGTCGTCGGTGCCGGGCTTGAAGGCGATGCCCCAGACGCCGACGGTCTTGCCGGTGAGCCCGCCGGAGCCGCGGCCGCCGAAGTGGCCGACGATCTTCTCCCAGAAGGCCTTGCGCTGCTGCTGGTTGACGAAGTGGACCGACGAGAGGACGGCGGTCTTGGTGTTGACGTCCTCGCCCATGGAGATGCAGGCAAGCACGTCCTTGGGGAAGCAGGACCCGCCGTAGCCCAGGCCGGGGTAGAGGAACTGGTTGCCGATGCGCTTGTCGGCGCACATGCCCAGGCGGACGCGATCGATGTCGGCGCCGTAGGCCTCGCAGAGGTTGGCGATCTCGTTGATGAAGGAGATCTTGGTGGCGAGCATCGCGTTGGCGGCGTACTTGACCATCTCGGCCGACGGGATGTCCATCACGTAGATGGGGTGACCCTGGCGGACGAAGGGCTCGTAGAGCTTGCGCATGGTGTCGGCGGCCTCGTCGGTGGCGGCGCCGATGACGACGCGGTCGGGCTTGTTGAAGTCGTTGATGGCGGCGCCTTCCTTGAGGAACTCGGGGTTCGAGGCCATGTGGAAGGGCTTGGCGGTCTTGGCAGAGATGGCGGCCTGGACCTTGGCGTTGGTGCCGACGGGGACGGTGGACTTGACGACGACGACCTTGGCGGGCGCGTCGGGGGCGCCGGCTTCGATGGCGTCGCCGATATCGGACGCGGCGGCGAGGACGTACTTGAGATCGGCGCGGCCCTTGTCATCGGAGGGGGTGCCGACGCAGATGAAGACGATCTCGGCCTCGCCGTAAGCCTCGGTCTTATCGGTCGTGAAGTCGAGGCGACCGGCCTTGGCGTTGCGTTGGATGAGCTCGTCGAGGCCGGGCTCGTAGATCGGCGAGACGCCGGCGTTGAGCTTGTCGATCTTGGCCTGGACGACGTCCAGGCAGGTGACGTCATTGCCGGTGTTCGCGAGGCAAGTGCCGGTAACCAGGCCGACGTAGCCGGTGCCCACCATGGTGATCCGCATCGTTGGGGTTCCTGTCGCGTAGGGTGGCGTGAGGACTCACGGGCTACATCGGCAAATCCGAGAACCCGCTTGCGGGGGACCGCGACCCCTCGTCGCCCGTCCCCGACGCGTAAGTCGCTACTATACCCCGTTCTACTTTCGCCACGGTCCGAGTCAACTCGCCTCGAGCCGGATGCGAAGCCTCAAGACCTCCCGACCGGACTCCACGATGCCTGCCAAGTCCCCCGAGCCGCTGCTCCGCACCCCCGACGACCAGCTCGGTAAAGAAGAGCTCATCAAGCTCGACTCCAACCACGGCATCGGGCACCTCGACAATGACTTCGCCGACATGTCCGTCGAGGACATCGTCAAGGAGTCCGAGTTCCTCGCCAAGGCCCAGGGCATCTACCTTGAGTACAACCGCGCCAAGTCCGGCCGCGAGAAGGACTGGATGTACATGGTCCGCTGCTCGATCCCGGGCGGCGGGTCCTTCACCGCCGATCAGTGGCGCGTCTTCGATTCGATCGCGGACAAGTACTGCGACTACAACCCCTTCGGCACGCCCTCCATCCGCCTCACCACGCGGCAGAACGTCCAGTACCACTGGGTCCCCAAGCGCCACATGCGCGCCCTCATTCAGGACATCGCCTCCACCGGCTACTACTCGCTCAACGGCTGCGGCGACAACGTCCGCAACGTCATGGGCTGCCCGCTCTCCAAGTTCTCCACCGTCTACGACGCCAACGCCAAGGCCCACGAGTACGGCGCGTACTTCCGCCTTCCCGCCGCGCCGCACATCCAGATCTTCGCCGTCGATCCCGCCGCCGTCCGCGACGCCCCCAAGCAGTACGACTACTCCCCGCGCTTTCTCAATCGCAAGTTCAAGGTCGCCTTCTCGGCCCTGCACCGCGACCCCGACACCGGCCACCTCCACGGCGACAACTGCGTCGAGCTCCTCACCCACGACCTCGGCGTCGCCCCCGTCCCCCCCGCCCCCGGCAGCGACAAGGTCGAGGCCTACATGGTCTACATCGGCGGCGGCCAGGGCGAAAAAAACGGCAAGCCCTCCTTCGCCCGCCACGCCCTGCCCCTCGGCCTCTTCGCCGAGGCCGACCTCATGAAGGGCCTGCACGACATCGTCAAGGTCCACGAGGAATGGGGCGACCGCAAGAACCGCGTCTGGGCGCGCATGAAGTACGTCGTCCACAAGCAGGGCATCGACTGGTATCGCGACCAGGTCCGTGCCCGCGGCAGCCAGTTCGACGAACCGATCCCGGACTTCGACCCCGGCCCGCGCCTCATGCACCACGGCTGGACCCTCCAAGAGACCAACAACAAGTGGGCCTACGGCGCCTACATCGAGTGCGGCCGCCTCGTCGACTCCCCCGACCCCGACGCCGACCCCGACCACCAGTCCGGCAACGTCACCGGCAACGGCAACCTCAAAGCCATGGTCCGCGAGACCCTCGACGCCTTCCCAGGCACCGAGCTGCTCATCACGCCCAACCAGGACCTCGTCTTCACCGAGATCGACGAGGCCGCCAAGGAGGACTTCACCGCCAAGCTCGCCGAGTACGGCTTCGGGAAACGCAAGGGCAAGACGTACAGCACCCTCCGCGTCCTCTCCGGCTCCTGCGTCGGCCTACCCACCTGCCGCCTGTCCTACACCGACTCCGAGCAGTTCGAGCCCGAGCTCCTCGACGAGCTCGACGCCCGCGGCTACGGCGACCTGCCCGAGTCCATCGGCATCACCGGCTGCGAACGCCAGTGCTTCCGCCCCGCCACCAAGACCATCGGCTGGGTCGGCCAGGGCCCCGACCGCTACGGCCTCAAGCTCGGCGGCTCCGAAGACGGCCGACACCAGGGCACCTGGCTGCTCGACCCCGAGGGCGACGACAAGAACTGGGTCCTCCGCCAGGTCCCGCGCGACAAGGTCGCCGACGTCACCATCGCCCTCTTCGAGCTCGCCAAACAACACGGCTACGACCCGGCCACCAAGAACGCGGCTATGCTCGAGTCCACGGCCGCCTCGACCGGCGACATGGGCGCCATCTTCCGCCGCCTCGGCGCCGCCGCCGTCATCGCCCACCTCAAGACGACCGAAGGCCTCGCCGAGCTGTTCGAGAAGGCGTTGCCGTCCCCCTTCCTGCCGGACGGGCCCGCCGTCAACGGCACAAACTGATTCACGGCCCGTGAGCCGCCGCCCCTGGGCGGCGCTTCGCACGTCATCCACCCGCCCGATAATCGCCGGTCAAGCCCGGCGGCTAACCGCTACCCTTACTTCGCGATGCTTGCCTTCCACGGCATCTTCGGGGCATACGGCTTCTGGCTCCCCAACGACCCTCGCGGCTCGTGGTCCGACTTCGTCCACGCGGACCAGCTCTATCGCCACGCCGGCCCCGCGACCAAAACCAACGCCCCCCACTCCCTCGCCCATCGCGCGCACGATCCCCGACAACGCCGCGCCGCCAAGCAGCACCTCAAGCACCCGCCCGTCCGCCTCACCGGCCAGCAAGCCCGCGCCGCCGCTCAAGGCATCGCCCACGTCGTCGACACGTCCGGCTACACCCTGCACGCCCTGGCCATCATGCCCGACCACGTCCATGTCGTCGTCGCAGGCCACCACCCCGACCACGCCGGCCGAGTCCTCGGCCACCTCAAGCGTGGCGCCACCGAGCAACTCCTCGCCCAAGGCCTCCACCCCTTCCAACAGCCCGCCAGCACCCCCGCCCGATCCTGCTGGGCCGACCGCGCCTGGAAGGTCTTCCTCGACACCCCGCCCGACGTCGAACGCGCGATCCGCTACGTTGAACGCAACCCCACCGACGCCGGCCTCAAACCCCAACGCTGGTCCTGCGTTACCCCATACCCCCGCCCATGTATATAGCGCCGTCCCAAGTGGCACGCCACCCCCAGCGCCGCCGAACGGCGGCGGCTAACCCCCGCCCGCCCGCCCCGTTAGCCGCCGCCCTCGGGCGGCGCTTCTTCCCCATCAGATGGCTTAGGCAAATCTGCCATCTCAAGCTCAAACGCCCGAATTGACATTGTTCGGATCAGCGAGTCCTCACTTTGAAACAGCGTGTAGTGATTGATATTGAGATCTTCAAGTTGGCTCAACGCTCGAATACGCTCGGACCTAGGCAACGTCAGTTTAACTAACACGTCTTGCTCGCCTTGGCGGTCGGAATACACCTGTTCATGATCGACGAATACATGGCGATCTTCCAACCATTGCGTCGCGGTCGTGTACCATGATTTCTGCGCGAAGTGCCTTGAATGCGTTGAAACAAACGGACCTTGGACGTAGATCGCCGGCAGTCCCACACGCGTTCCTTCAAATCCGTCTGGTGCTTTGACGAACAGGTAAACGGCGCAACGCTCGGCATTCGACTGCGGCTCGAATGCAAAGTATGCCGTCACATATGGTGAGGTAGACCAGTCAAGAAAAGGCGATGGAAATCCATGATGCCTGAGATAGACCAAGTACTCGTAGTGAGGGAAGTGAGGCCATGAGTTCTGCTGGCGTTTGCTGATCTCGTTCAGCACCTCGAGGTAACTGGCGACACTCCACGACTTCCCTGTCGTCGACTCGATCTGGTTGACAAATGGTTCGCGCGTGACCTTCCCCCACGGTTGTGTCCACAGTCTACGGTAGACCGGAGGCAATGTGCTGAGGCGGGCGGAGCGTAGCGG
>JBCBUE010000018.1:0-49242 GCA_039818285.1 Planctomycetota bacterium
GGTCGTCACGAAGATGGACATCGCCGAGGTGCTGGAGTTCGACCGTGCCGCGATGCGTGCGTCCATCGAAGATGTCCGGCCGGGCATGGCGGTGCACGAGGTCTCTGCCAAGTCGGGCGACGGGATGGATGCATGGACCGACGCGTTGGTTGCGGCACGCGAGGCGGCCCGCCCAAGCGTCTCGGCAACGCCCGCTTGATTAGCCAAGGGCGACGGATTCGGCGGCGGCGGCGGCGGCGGCGGCGACGTCGCGGTCGAGGTCGCGGCGGAGCGAATCGAGTGTGTCGCGATCGGTGTTGGGGTGGCGGATGACGGCCAGGCGGATGGACGGGACGGGGTCGCGTGACAGCCGGAAGAGCATGGCGGCGTCGAGGTCGGCGCGGGCGCTGAGCGCCCAGCGGACGTCCGGCACGCCGTCGTCGATGAGTCCGGCGATCGTCTGGCTTGGGGTATTGAGGTGGCGGGCGACCTCGGCTCGGATCGCGGGCGCATCGTCGTGGGCGAGCAAGTCGAGGCTCGCTGCCGGACAGGCAGGGTGACGCGCGGCCAGTCGGCGAGCCCAGGGGCCGTGATCGGTCAGCGCCTCCAAGTCCGCACGGCTGAGCGAGGGCGACGTGGCATCTGCGTCGAATCCTTGAAGGTCTGCGGCGCTGCCCGCGTCGATGAGCATGTCGAACAGACCCGCGGGTCGAGACGGGTGTCGCACCGCCGCGAATCGGACCATGGCGTCCGCGTCGGTCAGCAACCGGCCAAGGGTGGCGGGCGAGGTCGAGGGGTGGCGGGCGGCGAGGTGTCGGCCCCAGCCGCCGAGATGAGCCAGATCATCGATCCGTTCGGCGGAGAGCGAGGGCTCGGGCGGTGCGAACGTCATCAAGTCGGGCGAGCTGCCCGCGGCGGTCAGCAGATCGCGAATCTCATCGGGCAGGACGTGATGTCGGACGACGACGTCGCGGACGGCCGAGGCCCCGTCGACGGCAAGCCGCAGCAGCAGCTTGTCATGAAGCCTAAGCCCGGGGTGAGCAGCGACGCGCGTTCGCACGTTGAGATCTGGCAGCTCGATCAGTTCGGTGAGCAGCTCGATCGGCGTGTTGGGGTGCTCGGCGAGCGACGCCGCGATCGATGGATCGAGCGGTTTCGCGACTCGTCTCAGCAGGGAGGCCGAGGCGTTGGGGTTGACTGCCAGAGCCGCTCGAACTGACGGCGTCAAACGCTCCGCCAGCGTGTCGAGAAGGTCGGTAGATGCATTCGGGTGACGGGATGCCAGCGTGCGACCCCAAGGCCCAAGCGACGCGACCGCGCCGATCCGGTCCGGCGTCATCGGGCGAGGCTCCGCGACTTCTCCGAGGTCAGCGGATGCGCCGGCGTCGTGGAGGTCTTTCAGCATCGTTGGATTGCCGGCCATGTGCGGACCGGCTGCGCGGCGGACATCAGCATCGGCGTCCACGCAGAGCGACGCGATCACCGACAACGGGCAGTTTGCGTGCCCCGCGATCGCTCGACGGAGCCCGACAGACTCACCGGCGTGCTCCGTCATCAAGCGCTCAAGCAGCCCGGCCGGGGTTGCGGGGTGTCGAGCGACCAGCTCTCGCCCCCACGGCCCCATCGTGGCCAACCTTCTCAGCCCTTCCGGATCGAGCGTGGCATCGGGTGCACCCCGCCCGGCAAGCGTGCTCGACGCACCGGCTCGACGCATCAGCCTCAGCAAGTCGGCGGGTGTGGAAGGGTTGCTTGCGGCCGCTCGTCGAACGTGCAGATTGCTGTCCGCCGCGAGCTCGGCCAGCATCTCTGCGGGGGTCGCCGCGTTCGCGGCCAACTCGCGACGCCGGGGCGATGGTGTCGTCTGATCGATCATGGGCGAGCGGTCCAACAGGACGCGAGGGCTCGATGTGGCCGCGTACGGGCGGAATCAGTGGGAGCAACATAACACCAGTTGAACTTCTTCTGGCGTCATCGGCCGCCGTCGGGATTTCGGTTTGATCGCTGACGTTTCTTATTTTTACCGCAAGAACCTGCTTATTCCGCGAGCCGAATCGGATCTCAGAGATGGACCGGGGGTGCGAAATCGCGCGTGGACCGTGTCAATCGTCGATGAACTCGAACTCACCGGAGGCAACGGCGGTGTCGAGCGTTGCGGCCATTAGTTGATCTCGAGGTCGTCGGCCGAGCCTAAGGTGGGGAACGGCGCGGTCGGAAGGCTCTGGTACCAGAAGGCGGTCGAGGCGATATCGTCTTGCAGCGGTAAGAAACGTCCGCCGGAGCGCCAGCCGAGTGCCTGGATTGTCACGGCGAGGTCGTGCTTGAAGCGGCCGGGGTCGGGCAGGTGCCAGCGGTACATGCTGAATCGCGTGTTGGCGCGATACACGCCGTCGGGGCGGACGATGTGTGGCACGCCGCTGTAGAGGGTGGTGTATTCCTGGTACTGCTTGGTCGCTTTGTTCTCGAAGTTGTAAGAACCGCAGAAGTAGTCTTCGGTGCCGGTGCCGCAGATGGTAGGGAAGCAGTCGCCGCCATGCTCAGCGACGGCCTCCTCGACCGACCGACCCTCGGGGACGTCGCCGTCGAGGTAAAATTTGATTTCACCTTCACCCCACCAGCGGTTGTTGTTCAGGCCCCAAGCCATGTAGGTGCCGACGTAATGTCCGTGGCCACGGACTTTGTCGAGAAGCGTGTAAACCTTGCCGTAGGGCAGCGGGTTTTGTCGGCGGAACTGGGCGTGGAAGTACGCGGCGTTGTCGGGAACGTCGTGCAGCTCGTAGTTGATCTGGTAATAGAGCTTGACGGTCTGTTCGGGGTCTCGATTCTCGATCGTGATACGACAGTGCCGACGAAACGGCATCGGCCAGTAGCAATTGAATGCGTTGCCTGGATTGACGGCCACGACGGCCGAGTCGATCGGTGCAAAGACATCGAAGCCGGTGAACGTCGAGGCAAAAAAGTCGCCAATCGGCACCTCGACGCTGGGTTGGTCTTGACCGTCCCAGTGGATGCGGAGGATGAGGTTGCGGTACGGCACGCCGGCGGGCGTCATCCAGACCGAGCGGATCGTCGCCGGGCCGGCGATATCCATCAGCGTGGCGACGTCGCCCGGCGCCAGCTCGATCGACGGGCGGACCTTCCAGCCGAGCCCCAACTCGCGGGCGGCACCGGCGGGCTGCCGGGTCGCTGGGTCGGTGGGCACGGGTTCGCGGCCACCGCCAGCTCTCGCTCCGGTCGGGTTCTCGGCTGAAACGGACCGGGAGTCCGCAGCAGACAGCAAGGAGGGGTCGGGGAACGGGCCGAGCATGAGAACCTCAGGTGACGGACGGGAGTCGGCAGCGTACGGCAAACCGACCGGAAAGCAAAGAGCAACTGTTGCGTCAAGACGTCCGGTCTCGTAGAATCTCCGGTCTCGCTCCGGTTTCCGTCTCAACAAGGCCCGCACATGCGAACACTCCCCAGTCTGCTCACCGCTCTCGTGTTCGGCCTCTTGGCCGCGACTTCTGCGGCCGCTCCGCAGAACGACGACACGCTCTACGGGCTGTTCATTGGCAATAGCTACTGCGATTTCTACGTCATCCCCGACCAGGTCGAGGCGATGGTGAATCACGCTGGCGGCAAAGGCGACATGCGACGCGAGACCGAAGGGGGCTTCAGCCTCGCCAAACACTTCAACGCCGGCCGCGCTCAGGAACGCATCACCGGCGAGGTGCCGTGGGACTTCGTTGTCCTGCAGAATCACAGCCGGAGCTCGCTCGATCAGCGCCCTCTTTTTGATGAGTACGGCGTCAGATTCATCGACTTCATCCGTCAGAACGCCCCCGACGCCGAGATCTATCTCTATCTCACCTGGGCGCGCAAGCACTTGCCGCAGGACCAATCGGCGATCACCGAGGCGTACTGCACACTGGCGGTGGAAAACGACGTCAACGTCGTGCCCGTCGGCGAGGCGTTCGCCTCGTGGATGCGCCAGCATCCGGAGCACGAAATCCTCCGCGATGACAAGGCCTCTCACCCCAATGAGCTGGGCGCGTACCTTTCGGCTTGCGTGTTCTACGCCGCCCTGACCGGGGAGAGCCCCGTCGGCCAGACCGCTCGTATCGAGGGCTACAACTGGCTGACGGAAGGCCAGACGCTGGTCGACCTCGACGCCGATCTCGCACGCGAGTTGCAGGCGCACGCCTGGGCGACGGTGCAGTCGTTCGACCCCCAGGCCCACGCCAAGACCGCCGCGTCCGCCGCCCGCTGATCTACGCGCATGACCGGCAGACGCATTCGCCTCATGCCCCACGCTCTTGTCAGATCTCTTCAGGCTTTCGGGCTGTACGGCGGGCCGATCCTCGCGGTGGTCGCGTATCTCGGTTGCCGCGAAGGCCTCGGCGACGCGCAGGCGGCCACGGCCGCGGTGACCGTGTTGTGCGCGGCGTGGTGGTGCACCGAGGCGATCCCGATCCCGGTCACTTCGCTCGTGCCCTTCGTCGCGTTTCCGCTCATGGGCGTGCTGGACCACGAGCAGCTCGCGTCGGCGTTGGGCAACAAGTTCATCCTGCTGTTCATGGGCGGGTTCATGATCAGCCGCGCCGCCGAGCGGTCCAACACGCATCTGCGCGTCGCCGACGCCATGCTTCGCTTAGTCGGCACGTCGTCCAACCGGCGCGTGATCATCGGGTTCATGCTCGCCACGGCGTTTTGCTCGATGTGGATCTCCAACACGGCAACCGCGCTGATCATGCTGCCCGTGGCGGTGGCCGTGATCCAGCGCGAGCCCGACAACGATCGGTTCGCGACGTGCCTGCTGCTGGCGATCGCCTACGGCGCGAGCATCGGCGGCATCGCGACGCTGATCGGGACGCCGCCCAACGGCGTGATGGCGGCCGTGTACGCCGATCAGACCGGTCGCACGATCGACTTCCTGAGCTGGATGACGGTCGGCGTGCCGGTGTCGGTGCTGATGCTGATCGCCTGCGGCGCGTTGCTCTGCTGGCCGGTCCGCGGCGGGGTCGGCCACGATCCCGAAGACCTGGGGCGCTGGACGCCGGCGCAGCGGCGGGTGCTGGCGGTGCTTTGCATCACCGCCGCGCTGTGGATCACACGCAGCCTGCCGTTCGGCCTGGGCGGGTGGAGCGTGTGGCTGAACATGCCCAATGCGCACGACGCCACGATCGCGCTGCTCGCGGTCGTCGCAATGTTCCTGATCCCCAACGGGCAGCTCGACGAGCAAGGCAAGCCCGTGCGTTTGCTCGACTGGGAAACGGCCCGCAACATCCCGTGGGGCATCTTGCTGTTGTTCGCCGGCGGGCTGGCGATCGCGAAGGCGTTCGGCGTGACCGGCCTTGCCGCGGACGTGGGTGTCGCCCTCGAGGACGCGACCGAGGGCCTGCACCCGGTGCTGGTCATCGGCGTCATCTGTCTGACGGTGACCTTCCTGACCGAGGTCACCAGCAACACGGCGACGACGACAATGCTCATGCCGGTGCTCGCCGCTGCGGCGGTGGCCGAGGGCGTCGACCCGGCGGTCTACATGATCCCCGCGGCGCTGTCGGCCAGCTGCGCGTTCATGCTGCCCGTCGCCACACCGCCCAACGCGATCGTCTTCGGCGGCGCCGACGCGGTCACGATCCCCAAGATGGTGCGCTACGGCTTCGTGCTCAACCTGACCGGCGTGGTCGTGATCACGCTCACGTGCTACGCGTTGCTGAATCAGGCGCCCGGCCTAGGCTGATGCGCTCGGCGCTTGACGGGGCACGTCAAGGCGCTTTAGCCGTCTCCGCCCTTGCGGTCGACCCAGAACTCGTAGGGCTTGTGGGCGGGCGTTCCAGAGCCGACGCGGAGTTGGAAAGTGTTGTAAACGCCACGAATGAGATAGGCGTCGTAGGACGTGGGAATATCGTTTTCGTTGATTGCAGCGGCGAAGATGCCGTCAAGCGCTTGCGAATGCCCGTCCATGAAGAGGATCGGGCGGGTGTTCTGACCGCCTCGGAAGTGCCACGAAGCGTGCTGGACACCTTGAGCCCCCGCGTCGGTGGAGCCGGCCGCGGAGTCGCTGAACTCATAGCTGCTGCAATACAACAGGGGTTGATCGACCGGTTTCTCGAAATATTCAAGCGTCATCTGGCCGACCGCGGAGTACCGGTTGATGTTATTGCCGACGGACGGTGGTCCGGGGCCGCCGCCGATGTTCTCCGGGTACTCGTGCTGATAGGCGTAGTAGAGCGCCCCACGGTAGCCCGTGCCGTTGCCGGTCGACCCATCGTCGTAGATCATCCGGCCGTTGGTGTCATTGAAACCCGCGATGGGGGCAGAGGGGCACCACATGCCTTCGTTGCCCGAGCTACGTCCCGGGGCCGTGGAGTCGCGGCCGGAGAAGTACGGGTTGAGCAGGTTCTCCAGCTCGGTGCCTGAGTCGCCACGTCTGTAGTTGGTGGGATCGGAGGATTCGGGGTGGCGGTACGGCAGGTGTCCCTTCGCGTCGGCGGCGTACAGGTAGTACGCCTGACCATAGCTGCGCGTTGTGGCCAGGCAGGTGGCCATGCGAGCGGTCTCTCGGGCGGACTGCAACGCCGGCAGGAGGATCGCCACCAGCACGGCGATGATGCTGATGACGACAAGCAACTCAATGAGGGTGAAGCCCGCGGCGGGGCGTGCCGGTTCGTCGATGGCCCGGCGGGGCGGGTGACTGAGGGGCATGCGCGATCTCACGTTGACTGGAGGAGAATGAGAACCTTGCACTCGATGTGAATGCACGCGATGATGAGCAATTGTTGTTCAAGTTAACCGTGACGCCGCTCTATGTCAACGATCTTGGCCCGTAAAACCTCTGTTCCGGAGGCTTTGTCGACCCCGCCGGCCTGCCGCATCTGGCTGTTTGACGATCGACCCGGGCCGCAGACGCGGCTGTTCCGCCGTGCGCTCGAGGTTCGAGGTCGGGTCGTCAACGCGAACCTCGAGCTGTTTGCGGAACGCCGCTACCTGCTCTGGGTCAATGGGGTGTTTATCGCCGCAGGGCCGGCCGCGCACCACCCAGAGATCGCCCCGTTCGATGTCCACGACCTCACTGCGCGGCTACGGCCGGGGCGCAACGTGCTGGCCGTGCTGGTGCACACCGACGCAATGGGCGTTCATCAGCACGTCCCGACGGCGGCGCCGGGGCTCACTGCGCGACTCACCTGGTCGGACGACGCGGGTGAGCATGCCGTCGAGACCGACGACGCCTGGCGGGCGACCGATCGCACCGGTTGGGCGTGGAGCACCCCGAAGCGCGGCTGGGCGTTGCCGCCGATCGAGCGCTTCAGGATGGCCGACGCGTCGCCCGGCTGGCAGCGGGCGGAGTACGACGATCGCGCGTGGTCGGCGCCCTCCGTTCATGCGTTCGGGGCCGGCGTCTCGGGCGGGCTGACCGCGGTGCGCCGTCCGACGCCGATGCTTCGGTCGCGTCCCGTCACCCCGACGCGCGTCGTGCGATGCGACGCTGTTCGAGAACCGGTTGTCGGGATTAACGCCGGCGACGGCACCGGTATGCTCGGTGAATCGATCGTCGGCCTTACGCGCGAGCCCGCCGACGGGGTGCTGAGTCGAGCCAATCAAGGCTTCGTGATCCGAGGGCTCACCGCGTCGCGGGGCGTCGCCGTCGATCTCGACCTCGGCGCGTTCTACGTCGGACAACCGCGGCTAGCGGTCGCGTGCCCAAGCGCCGGAACTATCGATGTTGCGTGGAGCGAGCAGGCGGTCGACGGTATCGCCGTCTGTGTTCGGAAGGGCGTGTCGTACGTCGATCGCATCGAGGCGGAGCGGGGTGAGCTGGAATGGCGGCCGATCAACTTCACGGGCATGCGGTTCCTGACGCTCGTGTTCCGTGGATTCACGGGGGACGTCGCGGTGACGCACGTTGCGTTCGAGGCGACCGAACCCGATCTCGACTGGGCGGCGTCGTTTACCTGCAACGACGATCGGCTGAACGCGATCTGGGACGTCTGTGCCCGGACGATCCGCGTTGGCACGCAGGACGCTCTGATGGACTGTCCGACGCGCGAGCAGGCAACTTACGTCGGCGACGGCCTGCCGGTGGCGAAGTGGATCGCTCGATTGACTGGTGATACTCGCTTCTGGCGGGACCTTGTCGTCGAGCAGTTCCGCCGGCAGGCCGCCAACGGGCTCATCAAGGGCACGCCCTACTCGGCGTTCGACGGAACGCTGTTGGACTACGTGCTGATCGCGGTCATCGGGACGCGCGACTACTTGAGCTGGACGGGCGATCGTGCCACGTTCGGTGACGTCCTGCCGGCGGCGCGTCGCGCTATCGGATGGTTCGACACGCATCGCGACGCAGATGGTTGGCTGAGCTGGCGCTGGCCCGGCGATGCGCAGCGCGATGTCGAGCACGTCTTCGACCCTGCCCGGCCGAGGATCGAGAGCTCGATCAATCTGTTTATTGATCACCCCGGCCTCGGTTGGCACAACCCCGACGACGCCGGGATCGACCGCCGCGGGATCAACGCGGCGATCCATGTACTGCTCGTCATGGCTCGCGAGGCACTCGCCGACATCGAAGACACACTCGGCGACCGACAGCGTGCCTTCGCGCAGCGTGCAGAGGCAGATCGCCTTCGTCGTGCGATCATCGAGCGCCTGTTCGACCCGCGGCTCGGCGTGTTCGTCGATGGCGAGCTCGATGGTCGTCGACTCGACCAGATCAGCGAGCAGGCAAATACATGGGCGATCCTCGCTGGCTGCCTGAGCCGCGAAGACGCGGCCGACACGCTCGATCGCCTGCTGAGCCGCGACGACTCGGCCATCGCACGCAGCGGCTACTACTTCTGGATCTATCAACTCAGGGCGCTCAGCAGCGTCGGGCGCACGGACCTGGCTCTGCGTTGGATCGAGCGACTCTGGGGGCGCGTCATCGATTCGGGCTCGACCACGGTCTGGGAGACCCCGGCCGGCGATGACCTCGATTCTTATTGCCATCCTTGGTCGGCCGCGCCGGCGTCCTACCTGCTGACCGACGTGCTCGGGCTCGGTGGTCTTGAGACGGACGACAAAGTGATCCGACCTCGTTACGACCTGCTGAGCGAGGCGTCGGGATCGATGTTCACACGCGACGGGCGATGCGCGATCCATTGGCGCCGCGACGACGACGGCGGGGTGATCATTGAGGGCGAGCTGCCGTCGGGCGTTCGAGCGACGGTTCAGTCCGTCGATGGGAACCACTCGACCGCAATCGACAACGTGTGGCGGTGGCGGTTCGCCTGACGGAAAGAACAAAGGCGACGCCCCAAGGAGCGTCGCCTCAATTCGACTCGCTTTCGAGATGCGCCCGAGCGGCTTTAGGCCCGTCGCCCTCGCCCAAGGACCATCAGCCCGGCGCCGAAGACGAGCGCGAGCGAGGCGGGCTCGGGGATGAGCGTGCCGTTGATCGTGACCGTGTCGAAGCCGGAGTAGTCGCTGCTCCCCGAGAACGGTGTTACGCCGATCACCAGCGCCGCTGTGCTCGCCGAGTCGTCAAGGGGGATGACGGCCTCCACCCAGCCCGGCGTGGATTGACCGCCGCCCGCGCTGCTGTTTGACGTGAACACGGGGACGTCGGCACCGAATCCCGAGCCGGTGTCGACGCGATAGAACAAGGTGTCGCCGGTGTCGAAGTTCTCGGCGTTGTAGAAGAACGAAATCGAGACGTCTTCATATAGCGAGATGTCGATGGGGTCGAAAGTCACGACAAACTCGCTGGCTCCGCTGCCGCCGGAGACGTCACGGCCGCCCCAGAACTGAACGCCGCTTTGCGGGACGATGCTCGAGCCGGTCAGCGAGGTCACGGCGTCCCATGTGTCGCCGCCGCCGTTGAAGGGCGCGGGCGATGGGGTGAAGGTCCACGTGTCGCCGCCGGCTTCGAAGCCTTGCGAGGCGATGAGCGCGGCGGACGCCGAGGTGGCGCCGAGTACCGGAAGGGCGATGGCGGTCAAGAGCGAGAGCGAGCGATGGCCATTGAGGCGGGCATTCATGGGCGGTTCTCCTGGGGCGAAACAGCGAGAGTCGAGTCACGGATCGAAGCGTCAAGCGTCGTCCATCGGAGGAAACGAGTCTTCGGCAGTCCTCCACTTGCCGATGTCCGGGAAGCGAAGCTCCACGGAAGAGCAATTGTTGCTCAGTCGAGTGTAGAGTAAATCCTTCTGGATGCCTGTCAACCAAAAAATGGCTGATTTTGGCGAGTTTCAGGTCAATTTTGATCGGCAATGATTGCTTTGAGCCAGCGAATTTGATAGTCACCGTCGCCGATCAGCTGGATCGAACCACTCTTTGTGCTGATTCGAACGTGTTGCGGTTCGCGGTTCTTAGTCAGGAGAACGAGCGTAGCGGTCGAGCCGTTGTCGCCCGAGATGGTGAGTCGCCGTTCCTTGTTGCGGGAAGCCTCGGCGAGAAGCTCGATGTCGTATGTGCCGGGCGCCGTATCGAAGCGGAATGCGACATCGCCTGGGACGACCACCGAGTGCTTCTCGGGCACGGGCTTGTGCCAGTGCTGAAAGGCGTCCTGCAGGCGGGCGCCGTCCTCGAAGCCGAAGCCCCGGTCGGCGGTGTACCGCGTGTTGGCCGGAACCTTGTCATAGACGCGCATCTTGCCGACGTGGATTGACACGGGCTCGTCACCGCCGCCGAAGTCGAATAGGTAGGCCGGTTGCTTGGCGAGCGCGTCGAGCCGTTGGCGTCGCTCGATCGCGATTTGCTCGGCCTTCTCAACCAGTGGCGTCAAAGCGTTCGGGTCGGTGATCTCGGTCAGGTAGCGGGGGAAGTCGTCGACGAGCATGCCTTGCGTGCTGGCGAGCTGCGTCTCGTGGCCGAAGGCATCGGTGACGCGAGCACCGCCGAGCGCGAGGTCGAGCGACTCGACCCCCTCGACGGTCCAGGCGGTGACAAGGGGTTGGCCGTCGCGCTCCCAGAGATAGGCACGAACGTTGTCGCTGTCGATCGGGAGCCTGCACACCGGATGGGCACCATGCAGTTGCCGGGTGAGTGTCGCGATGCTGTACCAAGCGGGCTTGCGGGAGCCGTCATTGCGCTGGAGCCCGGCGGCCGCGTGCTTGGTGGGGGTCGAACCCGTCTCGCGGTAGATGAAGACCCGGTCGACGCCGTTCTGAATGGCGATCATGAGGTTGCGCGGCAAGCGAGCGGCCTGCATCTCTTCGCTGATGCCGATCGGGCCGCCCGTGTCGTGGCCCGTCTCGGTGAGCCAGATCGGGGCGCCGGGGCGGTGTCGGTCGCGCCACTCGGTCAGCCGTCGGAGGTGCTCGTCGTACCGAACACTCAACTCGTTGCCGGTGTTGGGGTCTTTGCCGGCCGTCTCGGGCGGATGCTTGCCACTGTAGAAGTGCACGTTGATGACATCGACGAAGTCGATGGGGCGTTTGCCGTCGGCGTATACATGGGTGCGGAGCGAATCCACGGTCTCCGGGGTCATCCCCGCGAAGCCCGGGCTCGTGACAACGCCGTCGGGATACGCGGCCTTGACGCCCTCGGCGCCGGCTCGGAAGACCGGCCAGAACTCAGCCAAGGTAGAACGCCACGGTCCCCAGCTAGGCATCTCGGGACCACGCCGAGGGTTGAGGTTTGGCTCATTCCATATTTCGAAATGCCGAACCTGCCCCTTGCCGCTGGCTTTGTCGTCGGTCAGCAGCTCGCTGCTCGAGAGTGCTTCTCCGCCGTAGCGTGCGGCAAATTGAAAGCAAAACTCACCGTAGTCGCCGGGGTCGCGTGGCGGCAGGTCACGCATCGCCTTGCCCTCAAATCCATCGGGCACCTCGACGGCCCAACTCGGTGTCTGAAACAGCATGGGCAGCACGCCATAACCCGCCTCGGCGTAGGCGCCGATGATGGCGTCTGCGTCGACACGCCACGGCGCGACGCGGCCGTCGAACGCATATTGGTGCGGCTTGTCCGTGTTGAACGGCCACTTCGCGTTCTCGAACCGGACCCACCGAACGCCAAGTCGGTCGTGTAAGTCAAGATGCTCCGCGGTGCTGACGTTCAACCCGAAACGGGAGGTGTCGGCGGGAGGCGAAGCAAACGGCGGGGGCTCGGCCAGTCGGATCTGTGTCTGTCCTAGAGATCGACCGCCCATCCCGAGGGCCGACAGCGTTATACAAATGATGATTATGGTGCGGGCCCTATTCATTCAGAATCATCCTCATCGGCCGATTGCTCTTCAAGGATCATGCCTGTTAGGTAGGCAAAGCCGTCGTAGTTGACGTAGGGGTCCTCTTCGCTGGGCGATGTGACGGTGACCGTGACCTTTCCTTCCTCGTCGGGCACAACACCGACGAATCGAGCGACCGCCGACAGGTTGCCGGGTCCCGAGGCATCGCCACCCGCCGCGAGCATCTGCTCGGATGTCTCGGCACCCTCGACGATGTATTTGGTCCATCGTTTGCCGTTGCCAGTACGCGAAGCCCAGAAGGTCAGCGTATAGGTCTGCCCGGGTTCGAGATGGAGAACAAAGCCGCCGGTGGGGTTGCCCTTTGCTGATGCGGTAAAGAGTGTCTTCTGCCGAGCGGCTTCGAACGCGACGGCTTCGCCGACCAACTCGCCTTTCGCGACGTTGGGGTTCTCGAAAGACTGGAACGGGTCGATCATCTCGAGCTTGATGCCGGTCGGCTCTCCGTGGGCGTCGGTCAATTCGACGGCGGGGCCTTGATCGCCCGAGAAGCTGTTCCACCCATCGATTGTTGGCGACCCTCCGAAGTTGACTCTGACTTCGTCGGCTTGGGTCGAACCCGCGAATAGCAGGAAGAGCACGGGGAGAATCGGGTAGGTGCGTTGCACGATTTGGGGCTCCGAGAGGGTGAGTGAATCGATCGGCGGACGATGCAACCGCAATCGCAGCTCAATATGAGCAGAACAGAGAAATAGTTGCTCAATAGTGGAGATGTTATCCTCGTGCAGAATCTGTCGCAAGCGTGATTTTCGATGTGCATAGACACGAATGCTCGCCATGAATCGGCTTGCTTCGGAGTTGCAAGTCGGACTGTGTACGATAAACTTTGAGCAAAAGTTGTGCAGCCAGACGGGCTCCAGCCCCCGACGGGTGGTGTGCGAGCCGTGCCCGGTCCTTGGGCGTACCTCCAGCGGGCGTGACCTTCCTCGTGCGCAGCGCGGGCGGCCTCAACGTGAGTGAGACTTTGCCAAATACCCCACGTAAAGCGACTGTCAACACGATCTACGACCTTGCCGAGCAGACCGGCCTGGCAGCGAGCACGATCAGTCGTGTCCTTAACCAGCGTGGGCGGATCAGTCTTGAGACGCGGAAGCGCGTGATCGCCGCGGCTCGCGAGGCTGGTTTTAAGCCACGCATGTCGGCTCGACAGACCGCGGTTGCCGTCGTGCTCGATCGGATGCGCTACTCTACCTACGGCGGGTTCATTGCTTCGTTGCTCACGCACCTGATCGAACAGATCGCCGGCGAAGACCTGGCGATCGAGGTGTATACCGAGGACAATGTCTCTAGGCTTGGAAGCCGCTTTATCGACGCGATCGTTGCGCTATCCTGGGACCGCACCACGATCGATCAGTTATCGAAGCTGTCAGACCTTCCGATCGTCGTGATCAACCGAATGGACCTGCCCGAGTTCTCGGCGGTGGCAAGCGATCACCATCAGGGCGGCCGGCTCGTGGGTGAGTACTTGGTGAAGCACGGGCACACCAGAATCGCTTTTCTCGGTGAAGAGCAAGACTGGGGCGCGCTGCAACGGCTCGCTGGGATGCGCGAGGCCATTGAGTCGGGCGGCGGATCGTTTGATGAGGGTCTTGCTGCCTTTACCAAGCACGAACCTGTCTATGGAGCGCTTCGTCGCTTGCTGGCTCGCAAGCCGACAGCCTTGTTCCTGGCCGGCGAGGACTTGGCGCTCGAGGGCACTTTTATCCTGACCGACATGCTCGGTGTTCGAGCGCCCAAAGACCTGTCACTCGTGGGCATCGAGAATGCACGCGTCTCGCACTTCACGAGACCGCCGCTCACGACCCTGTGCCAGCCGCTCGAGAGGATCGCTCAAGATGCCATCGGCGTCATTGTGAATCAGCTTGCTTCCGAGGACACGACGCCTCAGCAGGCGTTGCTGCAAAACACCATTATCGAGCGAGAGTCCGTCGCATCCGTTTGAGTGGACCGTAGAGGCCAACTAGAACGAATGGGCCGACAATCGCGGCGACACAACGCCAGTTGAATTTTTGTTGCTTCATCGATCGCGATCGATCGTTCTACTTGATCGGCAAGGCCAATTCCGTACTCAAAGCTTGGTTCGGGCACATAGCCAGACGCTGGTCGTTGTACTCACCCGCGTCTGCCCACACTAGGAATGAACGGCCGTCGTCTGCCTTAGCCGGAAGGGCGGGATCCGGGTATGTGACCCCAGCTTGGTGTTGCAGCGAGGCCCACGACTGTTGGAAAAGATCAGGCTCTTGTTGTGTCGAGCGGCCGCGTTAGCTGGACCTTGACATCCGAAGCCAATAAATGTAGCGTGTGAGCTATACTAATCTGCTGGAACCTAACGCGACTCTTGGCCGTCCCGTTTCACGCTCTATATGGAGGCTCAAACATGCTTCGTCTCACTGCGGCTGCGGTTGCGCTGTCTACTGGCATTTGCGCTAACGCCACCGTGCTCATCGACTTTGGCAACGACAGCTCGTTCCGCGGCGTTTCCGTCGCAGAACCCGACGAGAAGGGCAACTACTGGACCAGCGTGTGGTCCGGCTCGTTCTATGCCAACATCGTCGACTCGGACAACAACGCTACGGTCATCGATTTTGGCTTCGACGGCGCCCCGGCGGGCACCGACTACTTTAATGGTCCCTCCGGCGCGACCAATGATCCGTCAGCCGTGGTCGTCGATGATGTCGCCCTGGGTAGCCTCTCCGCCGACGCCGCGGTCTTCGACTACTACGTCGGCGACAGCGATGATCCGCTGCGGTTCCAGATTCAGCAGCTCGATCCCACCAAGACGTACAACCTCGAGTTTTTCGGTTCGCATAAGTTCAACCCTGGCAGCAACACAACCCGTTACGCCGTCTACACGGACAACACTTACACCGATCTCGTGGCCTCGGCCGATCTAATTGTCGGCGTCAACAGCGCCCACAACCAAGGCACGATCGCCACGATCTCGGACGTCGCTCCGCAGGCCTCGAACATCCTGTATGTCGAGGTCCAGGCGATCGACGGCAGCAACGGCTACCTCAACGCCTTGCGCCTGACCGAGGTGCCCGAACCCGGCTCGCTCGCACTGATTACCGCCGGCATCGTGGCCGTCGGTGCACGGCGACGCGGGTAGACGGGCTCTCGAACGGCCAACGTCGATCTAGAAACCTACGCTCACGCGAGGGTTTTATGTTGAATGAGCACGAGTGACTCGTCCGATTACACCGCGACGAGCGCTCCCCCCGTTGATTCACCCTTGAACAGGTTCGGCTCGTCGGGCTCCATGCGAAGCTCGCCGGGGAACGGGTCGCCGTTCATCGCGAACCAGTTGAAGCAGCGCTCCAGCAGCGAATTCACGTCCGGCATGTCCAGCCCGGTCAGCGAGGGGCAGAAGTACTGACCGGTTGGTTCGTTGTTAATCGTGCAGATGGACACCTCGCGTCCGATGGTCAACCGGGCTTCGTACGCCGCGCGCATCGCGCCGATCGCCGCGGGCTGCGTCGTGCACACCACCGCCCCAAGATCGGCCCCGCCGCCTCCCAGCACGCTGCGCATCGTCTGGTACCCGCGCGACGTCGGGTCGCCGTAAGGCGGGGTCGGCGTGTCCCACAGGTTCCCCTCGCCCCCTTTCTCGGCAAGCCAGCTCCGCCAGTGATCGATGCGGCGCTCGATCTCGGCGTTGCGCCCCTGCGCGTTCAGGCAGTGGATCCGGCGGTGACCGAGCGACCAGAGGTGCTCGTACAGCGCGGTGATGTGCCGGCGGGAGAACAGCCGGATCGAAGGGATGCCGTGCGCGGTCTCGTCGGCGTCGAAAAACACGACCTTGCGGTGGCCCGAGCGGAACTGCTCGAGCAGCTTGCCAGGAATCGGCTCGGTGCTGGGGATGACCATCACGCCGTCCGAGCCGTCGAGCGCCTCGGTCACGACCGGGTCGCGCCAGTGCACATACTCGACCGGGCGGAAACGCACGCGCCCGGCGTCGGCGGCGTTGGAAATCACCTGCCGGCAGTGCACGAAGTGCGTCGACGGGTACGCCGGGGTCAGCAGCGCCACCTGCGCCAGCGACGCGTCGCCCTGCGCTATGCGTGGGTGCACCTCGAGCGCGCCGTTGGCCTTTCGCGAGAGCACTTGCTTGTCGATCAGCCCCAGCACAGCCTTGCGGGCCGTCATATAGCTGACGCCCACCTCCTCGGCCAGCTTCCGCTCGCCGGGCAGGTCCTTGAGCATGTAGTCACCCTCGGCGATCCGCCGCTCGATGACGTCCATGACCTCCGTGAAAATCGCTCGCCTGGGCATGAAGGTGGGCTAGAGTTGGGGTGAAAAGCGCGGCGTACGTGTCGCTATGCTTAAGAGTATCGTTTCTGTAGCATCATATCTACATGACTTCTTCAGAAAATAGAGCAGGGCCGCAGGATCGCCTTTACAGAGGTCCTCTATTGGAGCGGGTCAGGTTTGCCGGTGCCGCCTCGCCTCGCCATCACCGCCGTCCGATCCACGCCATCCAAGTCAAAAAACCCGATTTTACCTTGAAATCGCTGATTGACCGTCATGCCATGGCGAAGCCGCGACAAATATAGCAACGACGCTTGATATTGGAGCATTCATGCTATATTCTGTTTCCTGTTGCCGATCATCTCCCGCTTCAGGAGGTTCACCATGACCCGCCCCGCCCACCGAACTCCCGGCTTCACGCTGATCGAACTGCTCGTCGTGATCTCGATCATCGCCCTGCTGATCTCGATCCTCCTCCCCGCCCTGGGCGCCGCCCGCACCGAGGCCCGCCGGATCCAGAACTCCGCCAACATCCGCAGCGTGCACCAGGGCATGGCCCTGTTCTCGCAGGAGAACAACAGCATGCTCCCGGGCGTGAAGTCGATCGAGGACTACCTGGCCCTCAACTTCTCCAGCCAGTCGCCCGGCGACATCAACAACCTCACGATGGGCGCCCATCGCGACCTGCTCAAGGGTGGCTTTGTCAGCAGTTCCTTCTTTATCTCCCCGGCAGAGACCGATGACAACAAACAGACTTACCTCAGCGAGTCCGGCGCCGATGAGTCTGACCCGGTAGGGGAGAACGGGGGGCTCGCGTTTGGCCGTTCCCATACGTCATATGGCATGTTGGCCGGGGGCAATACGTCCGAAGCGGAAGCGACTTTCAATTTCCACCGAATCACATGGGGGCTAAGCCGAAATAACTACAACGACCCCGAGTGCCTACCCTTCATGGGTTACAGCATCGCTGCCGCTCGAGGCGCCGTGATGGGTGAGGCCGCCTCCGCCTGGCGCGACGAATTCACGAGCCAGACCCCGATTCTTGGTGACCGCGTTGTTTGGAACGACAGCGGCACCCTGGAACCTAACCAAGGCCTCTCGATCTGGTCCGAGTTCGGCGACGACTGGACCGGCGCGATCGGCTGGAACGACGGGCACGTCAGCTTTGAGCCCGACAGCCGAGAGGTTGAGTGGGAGATCAGCGGCTACAAGGGCCGCGGCGTCATCTCCGAAATCGAATACGGCGACCCGGTCCCCAACTTCAACAAGCAAACCCTCTTCGGGCTGTGATCGAGTTCCAGCGGCCCCGCGTGAAAGCGTCGGGTCGCCTTTCGCTTCCTCCGCGGTTCTCATCGCCATGAACACTTTGCTACGCCTCGCCGTGATCTTCGCCGCCAGCTTCGCGGTCCAAACCCAAGCCCAGTCCACTTTTCCCGAGGCGATCAAAGCCGGCGACCAGGCCCGCGCTGACAAGGACTACGACGACGCGATCGCCGCGTTCGAGGCCGCCGAGCGGCTGGCGGGCAGCCCAACCGACATCGCCATTGCCCGCGGCAAGCGGGCTCATCTCTACGCCTACGCGCTCAAGGACTACGAGTCGGCCCGGGCCGAGGCCGCGGCGGCGATCGAGATCGAGGAGGCCCACGCCGTGGCCCGCGTCACCGCGCTGCAGGTGATGGCCAAGGTCCTCATGACCGCCGACGAAGACCACAGCGGGGCAATCCCTCTGCTCGAAGAGGGCGTCGACCTCGAAGGCGTCGACTGGGCCCAACCCTCGCTGCACCTGATGCTCGGCGACTGCTACCGCGCGACCGGCAGCCACGAGGACGCCCTCGCCGCCTACGACGCCGTGCTCTACCTGCCCAACGCCAACGACGGTGTTAAGGCCGTGGCGCACCTCAACACCGGCATGACCCAACAGTACAACCTGCGCGACCCCGATGCCGCGGGCGCCGCTTACGCCAAGGCCGTCGAGCTGAACCCCGGGTTCGAGCAGGCTGTCGCCAACCACCTGAGCAACATGAATTGATTCGCCGCGGCGTCGGCCTCGTTCGCCGGCGTCGCGTTTGGGTCGGCACCCGCTCCGCCGCGTGCCGACTCCGCTGCCCGCCCCGGAGACCCGCATGCTTCGTACCGCCCTCGCCGCCTTCTTGCTCGCCTGTCTGGGCGCCGTTGCCTCGGCCGACGAGCCGCTATATGAGCTCGACCCCGACGCGCCCAAGCTGTTGCTCATGCACTACATGCCGTGGTACGAGACGCCCGACATCCGCGACGAGTGGGGCGGGCACTGGACCGGCTGGCGAAAGCAGCACGACCCATCCAAGCTCAATGACAACGGCCTGCCGGACATCTGGTCCCACTACCACCCGCTCATCGGCACGTACGACTCGACCGAGCGGGACGTGATCGAGTGCCAGCTGCTGCAGATGAAGCTCGCCGGCGTCGACGGCGTGATCGCCGACTGGTACGGCATCACCGACACGCACGACTACCGCAAGGTGCACGACGCGACCAAGGCGTTGTTCGACGAGGCCGGCCGATTAGGCATGCAGTTCGCTGCGTGCTACGAAGACCGCACGGTCAAGGCGAACGTCGAGCGGGGCAAGCTCGACGCCGAGGACGTCCCCGCCCACCTCGGCGAGACGGTCCGCTGGATGCAGAAGCACTGGTTCGGCGCGGACCACCACGTCAAGCTAGACGGACGCCCGCTGCTGTTGAACTTCGGGCCGATCTACGTCAAGGACGCGGCGGCGTGGCAGTACGCGATGGCCCAGGCCGAGCCGCGGCCGATGTTCTACGCCCTTCACCACCTCTGGCAACAGACGGGCGCCGACGGCGGGTTCTACTGGTACCACCACAACGCCTGGGAGGGCGCCGAAACGCCAGAGGAAGTCACGGCCAACTTGCGCCGCGAGTTAACCTACCGCAGCGCCGAGCCGACCCGCGCGATCGCGTCGGCCTTGCCAGGGTTCCGCGACGTCTACGACGACCCGCACCCCGTGCTCGACCATCGCGACGGCGCGACGATGCGCGAGTCGCTCGACGCCGCCTACGCCGGCGACTGGCCGATCATCCAGCTCGTGACTTGGAACGACTACGGCGAGGGCACGATCATCGAGCCGACGCACGAGTTTGGATACCTCTTCCTTGAGATCATCCAGGACAAGCGACGCGAGGAGCTCGGCCCGGCCTTCGCGTTCACGCACGACGACCTGCGTCTGCCCGCTCGCCTGCTCCATCAGCGCCGGCTGAACCACGCCGACCCCGCCGACCTCGACGCCATCGCGATGATGCTCGCCAACGGCCAGGTCGCTGACGCCCGCGCCCGGCTCGACCACCTCGACGCCCGCTTCGCCGACCTGCCCCCCCAACCCAAGAAGCGTCAGTTGCCCAAGTACATCACCCAGAAGGATATCGCCTATCGCTTCGCCGGCGATCCCGGCGTGGACGACTACGCCCTCGACCGCTGCAAGCTCGACCTCTACGTCCCAGAGCACGTCAAGGACTTTCCGACGGTCGTGTTCTTCCACGCCGGCGGTCTGATGGGCGGCGAGAAGTTCATCCCCGGCGAGCTCAAGCGCCAGGGCATCGGCCTTGTCTCGGCCAACTACCGGCTGAGCCCGTCGGCCCAGGCCCCGGCCTACATCGAGGACGCGGCCGCGGCCGTCGCGTGGACGCTCGACCACATCGCCGAATACGGCGGCGATCCCGACCGCGTCTTCGTCACCGGCGCCTCGGCCGGCGGATACCTCGCGGCCATGGTCGGCCTCGATAAGCGATGGCTCGACGCCCACGGCCACGACGCGGACGGCCTCGCGGGCATCGTCTCGATCACCGGCCACGCGATCACGCATTTCACCGTCCGCCAGGAGCGCGGCATCCCCGGCCACCAGGCTGTCATCGACGAGCTCGCTCCGCTCTTCCACGTCCGCGGCGACGCCCCTCCGATCTTCCTGACCACCGGCGATCGGGACCTTGAGATGCTGGGTCGGTACGAGGAGGTCGCATACTTCGCCCGCATGCTCAAGGTCGCTGGCCACCGCGATGTGACCTTCTACGAGATCGGCGGGCATGACCACGGCATGGCGACCGGCCCGTCGCTCAAGCCCATGCTCAAATGGGTCAAGGGCCGGTAATCCGGACTCTGCGGGCGGCGCTCTCCGACGCCAACTTCAAAGGATGTGATGATCGAAAGCCTGAAGGCTTGTCTCGCGGCCGACCACTTTACAGCGACTCGACACTCAGAAGAGTGCTGAGGGTGTTGTTCCCCTCACCAGGTTTCGACTGTCGCAGACACATCGTTCTTTGTAGCGGGGGCCACATATAAGGATCTAGAGATCGCCGGCAGGGGGATATGCGTTTCAAAGATGTCCGTTTTGTCCGGTTTTTTAAGGTCTGAATTCCCGTAAGTGCAACTTATGTATTGCGTTGCAGAGTTTTGAGCCGCGCGACCCGGACATCTTGTTGCAACAGGCAGTTCGGCCACTTTCGGGGCCTTGGAAGAACCGCGTAGCGGTAGCGGGGGCCACATATAAGGATCTAGAGATCGCCGGCAGGGCGATATGCGTTTCAAACGTGTCCGTTTTGTCCGGTTTTTTCGGCTCTGAGTTCGCGTAAGTGCAGCTTCAATATTGCGTTGCGGGTTTTTGGGCCGCGCGACCCGGACATCTTGTTGCAACAGGCAGTTCGGCCGCATTCGAGGCCTTGGAAGGACCGCAGAGCGGGCGTTCCGAGGCCTTGTGGCCGGTTCCGGGTCGGAGCGGTCGGGCCAGCGGAAATCGGCCTGACAGACGACGCTTCGAAGGTGGTCCAAAATGTCGGGCCGTTGTGACTACTCGACTTACGACCGCGGGTTCGGAGCGTTGAATGTGGGCGATGTTGCTGTGGCAGGGCGTGTTTGGTGCTGTGGAATCGATGGCTGCGAGGCGTGATGCCCGGATCCGATTGCTTCAAGCGCAGATCGAGATGCTCCAAGCCCGACTGCCGGGCAATCGGGTGATCCTGGCTCCGGAGGAGCGAGGCCGGTTGCTTCGGATCGGAGGTGAACTCGGGCATCAGCTTGATGATCTTCTTTCGATCGTGGCCGTCAAGACATATCGACGGTGGCTCAGGGAGGAGGCCCAGGGGCGTGCCGTGGGGCGTGTGGGTCGCCGCCGAAAGGTGACGGCTTGTCTTCGAAGGTTGATCCGGCGCTTGGCGAGGGAGAATCCAGGATGGGGTGCGCGGCGCATCGTGGGCGAGCTCAAAAAGCTCGGGATCCAGCTCAGCCGAAGCACGACGAGGCGAGTTCTGATCGACGAGGGGATCATGCCCGATCCGAGCCGGCATGCTCCGAAAGGCGTCGCTACGCCGTGGCGGACGTTTGTTGCCGCTCAGACCAACGTGATGGTAGCGACCGACTTCTTCTGCAAGACGGTTTGGACGCCGACGGGGCGTAAGACGGCTTATGTCTTGATGTTCATCCATGTTGGGACTCGTCGGGTGATGCTTTCGCCGGCGACCTTCAATCCCAATGGGGAATGGATGCTCCAGCAGGCCAGAAATCTGCTGATGTGGCTCGAAGATGAAGGGCTTGGTTGCCTGCATCTCATCCATGACAACGACACGAAGTTCACCGCGGCGTTTAGGGAGTTGCTGCGGCAAGCGGGGGTTAAGCCGCTGGCGACGCCCATCGCGGCGCCGATCGCGAACTGCTACGCGGAGTCGTGGATCGGCGGGTTCAAGCGGGAGTGCCTCAATCATCTGATGATCTTCAAGCTCCGGCAGCTGGATTACGTCACCGCGGAGTACACTCGTTACTTCAATGAGCTTCGACCTCATCAAGGTCTGGAAAACACGCCGCCATGCTCGGTGGGTCGCGCCCCACCGAGCATGGCGGGGTCTATCGCCCGGGAGCGTGTCTTGGGCGGTCTCTTTAACCACTATTACCGGAGAGCGGCGTGATCTGAAGCCTTCACGGGCAGTGCCCGACATTTTGAACAAGCTCTCATGGGCTGCGGAATCGTTCGTCCTCGTTCCTGGACCGCGTCAACCGCGTCACACACGCTATCGACTGGAGGATGGCGATCGACACACAGATGTTGACCTGTGGACAAGCGCCCACGAGTACTCTGATTCTTGTAATGCCATCGCATGGCGACTCGTAAGAAGCGCGTTCCAGATCAACGAACTCCGCTTTAATCTGGAAAGCACTAGGTCGCAAAACACGAAGTAAGACGGTCTCGTTGCCAAGTGTCAGTTTGCAACCATTGGACTCAACATCGACTGCTGCCGAGGTTAGCATGGTCCAGCAGAGTTCGCCCGTAGCTCCTCCAACCCGATCGATGATGCGCACCGTGTTGCGGTCCACGATCGAGATTCGTCTCCGCGCCACGGCGACGCTTGCGCGGAGAGGCGCCGTCATGTCGATGTCTGCGTGTCGCTCGGCGTGCGGGTCCACCCTTGTGATCGGCGCGTGACCCTTTGGATCGTGAAGTCGATCCGCAACCGTCATCGTGTTGTGGAACTGGTTCCGATGCCTCAACAGGCTCCAGCGATCCGATTCCTGGTCAGGGTTGAACAGACCCTTGACGTGGGGTCGAACGGATGTGTAGTCCTCCCCGCCGAGGTCAGTCGCCCATCGTTTGCCTCCCAGGTCGAGCACGAACGAGCCCGCATCCAAGTGTGCGTGATTGACGGCGCCCGAGCCTCCTTTTGCTGCGACGTACATGCCGCTGGCTTCGTCGGTGTACGTCCACACAGGGCACCGTTCGCCGCCAGACCACGCCTTGGGTTTGTCGCCGACGCCCTGGACATCGTCGGGCGCGGGCCACATCAGCATGAACGGCACGAAGCGTGTGCTAACGCGCCTTGCATGCTCGGTTGCGCGCGGATCGGCGAAACTCGGAGGAGGCCAGGCGTGCGCGAGCGGAAGTTGATTGGCAATGCACTCGGGGCGGTTCAAGCGACGCGCAAACCAAAACAACACCGGCTCGAGCCATCGCTCTTCCTTGTGAACATCCGCGTAGGTGAACACGCGGCCGCTGGTGCCCTCGACCCTCGTTCGGAACTCGGTTGTCTGTTCGAACGCCTCGGGAAGCGCAACAGGTTCGCGACTCGGCTCCAGCCAGTCCAGGCATTCGATGAGCAGCGCGGCAAACGTGGTCCCGTACGTCCAATAGGTGACGCCCTCGGGGTAGACGCCTTGCGCCTCGTAGCTCCCAAAACCGTAGTGGCTGTGCCGACGGACCCGATCGATCGTCTCCTGGAACAGCGCGGGATGGCTGCTCTCAATGGTCGAGGCGGCGAGTGAGAGGCCGGCGAGACACACGGAGTTCCAGTTGGTCTCGGCGGTCCACCAGAAGTGGTCGCCTCGGGCAGGCTTCAACACCTTGTCGACGAGCGCCTGTCGGATCGAAGCCCGTGTTTGCGGCGCGAGGCTGTCCGCCAGCCAGTGATCCGCGAGCGCGAGCCCGGCGGCCATCTCGGCGGTGTCGAGGAAGTGCGATGGGTTGAAGTCCTCGAACGCGACCAGTGCGCTCAACTCGGCTTCGCACCGATCGAGCAGGCGCGAGTCTTGCGTCAGTCGATAACCGAGCGAAAGCAACACCAGCCGACGCTGCGCTTCGCGTGAAACAAAAAGCAGCCAGATCTGCACGAGCTTGCGTTCGACGGGAGGTCGTTCCAGCAAGCCGTAGGCTTCGGACACGGTCCAATCCGCGATACGACGGCTCATTGCGCAGCCGGCTACCCGTTGTCGGAAACCGGACCAGTCCGAGTCAGGTAAGAGCAACGCCTTGGTGCGAGCGATCGGCGGCATGGATCGATGGGGCATTCAAGCCAGGTTTGATCGGGGTGTCCTTAGTTGAGTCGATCGTGATCATACCCCGGTGTCAAGGCGAAGGCGGTACCGGCCCCGCCGATGGGTCTGAATAGCAACGGATGCCGAGCAATGATGCCGGTACTTGAGATGACGGGTGCTCAAGGGAAACACAGAGCGAGCGCACTTGTATTGGTCCGGAACAAAGAACTGCACGATGCGAGTGTCGATTGTTGATCTCGTCCGCGAGCGTCTTCACTCGACCATCGGCGTCCTTGGCGGAAATCCGGAATCGGCTGACGCAATATGGGCTGACTCGCTCCGGGTGCCCGAGCAGCACGCTCTCCATCGGGTGGTCGATGTCGGCGTCGAAGTGCAGGTCGATGCGGCCAAGCTGGATCGGGTGCGTCCAACGAAGCGTCACGCTGGGTTGGGGGTCGTCGAGGTCGGCAACCCACGCGTTGGTTTCGTCGCCGGGTCTGAAGTAGCCGGACATGAGCTGGGTCGTGCCGTACGAGCGCACCGGGGGATCGAAGGCGCAGGCGAGATTCTTTCCCGCCGGACGACGCGTCGGGGGCCAGAGATCGACATCTTCCAGTCCAGGGTGGCGATTGTCGGCACTGACGTTGGCGGTACTCCATCGGCTGACACTCATCACGCCGGTGACCCGTCGATCGCTTTGACGGACACGTAGGCCGGGTGTTTGGTCCAGGCAGACGTAGACCGCTCGCGGACCATCGAGCGTGACACCGAAGTCCACGGACCCGACCGCCTGTCGGCGTTCATCGGGATCAACCGTCGCCGTCGGACCGCCGACCGCCACCGCGGCTTCGCACGCCGAAACCACTGAAACGCGCTGCCGCGCGAGGACTCGGTCGGCGGCGAACGACCCCGTGCGTTCGCTCGTCCGCAGTTCGGCCACGAGGGATTCACAATCCGCGCTCGACGCCGTATCCAGCTCGAACGAGACCCTGGGGACCGGGCCGGCGGGCAGGTGGACGAGCATCGCCCGGGGTCGGTCGAGCGGGACGCAATCCTCGGCGTCGCTGCTCACGGGGAACCCATCGAGGCTGTACGTGCTCGACACGTCAACGGTCGCCTTCTTGGCGAGGTCGTCGTCGTCGCGATCGAGCGGCAGGTGCGGGATGTGCTGGGCCGATCGAAGAAGCCGCCGCTGCAGGTCCATGAGGGGGTCGCCACGGGCGATGTCTCTCGGCTGAATCCGTCGCTCAAGGCACACCCCCGCCGCCATCGCGACCGCCTGGGCAGCGTGGGCGCACGTCGCCATCACGCGCGTGGAGCCGAACGCCACATGACTAACGCTAATGATCCGGCCGGCAAGAAACAGGTTGGGAATGTTTCGGCTGTAGAGACATCTATAGGGGATCTGATAGACGCCGCGGACGTGGAACTGCGAGCAGCCGGGCTTGTCGCTGTAGACCCCGTCGGCGGGGTGCAGGTCGACCGCCCAGCCGCCGAAGGCGACCGCGTCCTCGTGGCGACGCTGCTCAGCGAGGTCGCGTTGACTGAGCATGTAGTCGCCCTCGAAGCGACGGCTCTCGCGCTTGCCGGGGACCGTCCCGACCCATTCGAGCGTCATGGTGTCCGCTTCGGGGAACTCGCCCGAGTTTTTGATGTGATCCCAGACCCCGTACACTACCTTCCACAGTTCCCACTTGATCGCTTCGGTGTCGTGAACGGTGTCGAGTCGTCCGCCGTACTCGATCCACCACAGCCGGCAGCCGTGCGTCGCCGCGTTGAAGCGGCGGTACCTCGGCACCTGCGTGATGTCATCGAGCGCGAAGCTCGGCGCGGTGTAGCGGACCGGCCGGCCGACATCTTTGCTGTAAAAATAAATCGAGTGACCCAGAAGGCCGCCGTACTCTGCATCGGGGGCGAGCGACTCGCCAAACTCGTCAGCGGCCTCAGCACCGATTCGGAATGCCGCCCCGGCCAGGAAGCCGAGTATGCCATCGCCGCTGGCATCGACAAACAGGGGTGAGTGAGCCCGGTACATCGTGCTGTTCTGGCTGCAGAACGCGACGACTCCCGTGATCCGGTCCGGGTCGTCGGACGACTTCTCGGCCTCGAAGACCGCGGTGTTCAGCAGCAGCGTGATGTTCGGCTCGTTGGTCACCATCTCGAGCAGGATGGTGTCGACGATCAGCGGATTGCCTTCGGGGTTCCGCCAGAAGTTCTCGCAGAGAAACTCATCGACGACGCCGCCTTCTCTGGCCCAGCGGTTGTTGTTGTTGCCGTGGCTGGTGGCGCCGAGCACCCATAGGCGGACCTCACTGGAGGCGTTGCCGCCGAGCACGGGGCGGTCCTGGATGAGCGTGACCTTCAGGCCCTGCCGGGCCGCGGTGATCGCGCAGCATGTGCCGGCCAGGCCGCCACCCACGATTGTCAAGTCGGCGTCGAGGTGGGTCTCGCGGAGGGTTCGCTCATCGCTTGGCGGGTATTGCGTCAGTGACATCGGTGGAACTCATTTGACAGCTAACGAAGAAAGCCTGCCCGGGAGAGCCCGGGCAGGCTTCGATGGTGTGCTTCAACTGCGTCGCTTAGCCACGACGGCGGACGGCCATCAGGGCCAGACCAACCCCGGCCAGGAGCGCCGACGCGGGCTCGGGGATCGGGGTGAAGTCGACGGTCAGCACGGGGTCTTGGCTTCCGAGCCCGGCGTCGCCGCCCCAGCGAACGATGTTGCGGACCGTGCCCGCCTCGACGCCCGGCGCAATGGCAACGATGTCGACCGGCGTGCCGGCGTCCACCGCGGACTGGATCAGATCGACCAGCGACGTGGTCGAGGCGAACAGCAGGCTGACGTTCGCCGCCGCGGTGGAGATGTCGAAGCTCTCGGTCGCGAGCGGCGTGGCCACGAAATCGCCGCCTGGCGTTGTCCAGGTGCTGCCGGTGTCGAAGCTGTTCCACGTCACCTGATCCGTGGGCGTTTCGGTGAGTTCGTGGATCTGGAACGACTGGGAGCCGCCGACACTGGAGGAGTCGCCGGCCTGAACGATCAGCTCCAGGGTCACCGAGTTCACGGTCGAGCCGACTGGGATGGCGGCGGCGATCTGGCTGACATCGAAGCTGATCGCGCCGCGGAACAGCTGTTCCGACGAAGCGGTGTTGATCGCTCCGACGATCATCTGCGAACCGGAGCTGAAATTGGTGTCGGGCACGTTGGACCGGATGGTCTGGGCGACGGTCGGCGCAAAATCGATGACGTCGGCGTTCGAGGTGGCGGCAACAGCGACACCGAGCGTAAGAGCGGTCGTGCGAATCAACATTGAGACGGCCTCCTAAAGAAGAAAATGGGTCAGCACGAAGTGGTGAAGTGCTGAGAAGCTCACACAACCAAAATGTTACGACCGCTCAGTGCAGCGACAATACGGTTTTGCGCATGCGACTTGTCTCGAAGCGCATGCTTGTCAAGATGGGGCAATGGTTCAGTCACCGCGAGTCGGCTTGTACGTGCACGCGTGGCACACGTTCAGCCGGGCGGTGCTGCGTGGCGCGAGCTCGGAGGGGATGGAGCGGGGCTGGCGGCTGTTCGCGCCGTGGCCGAGCACGGAGCGCTGGCCGGACCCGATCGAGTTGGGCTTGGACGGGTTGATTTACTGCGGGGGGCGGTCCGCGATGCCGCCGCCGGTGGTGGGTGAGGGGTTTCCGCTGGTCGTGGTCGGCAATCCGACCCCCGTCGGTGCGCGGACGGATGTGGGCTGGGACAACCGGGCGATCGGTCGGCTGGCGGCCGAGCACCTGCTGGAACAGGGGCACCGATCGCTCGAAGCGTGGTACATGGGCGAGTTCGATTATCAGTGCGAACGGGTGGAGGGCTTCCGAGAGTCCTGTGAGGCGTCGGGGTTGCGGCCGGTCTTGACCGACGTGAGCCAGGTGTCGCGCGATCGGCGGGTGGCGGCGATGCGGTTCGCGCCCTCGCCGCTGGGGCTGTTCGGGGCGGCGGACTACATCGGTTACGACGCGCTGAGGGTGGCCGAGATAGCGGGTCGATCGTTGCCCGAGGAGCTGGCGGTCGTCGGCGCGGGCAACGACGAGGACTATTGCGAGCTGACGGCCCCGCCGCTGTCGAGCGTGGACCTCCCGGGGGAAGCGGCGGGGCGTGTCGGCGCGACGGTCTTGGCCGACCGCTTGGCTGGCAAGGGGGCGGATCGGGAAGCGTTGCTGGTCTCGCCCACGACGATCGCGGTCCGGCACAGCTCGGACATGATCGTCGTGGAGGACCTGGAGGTGGCTCGTGCGTTGCGGACGATCCGGGATCGTGCGACGTCGGGTCTTGCGCCGGCCGACCTGCACCGCGCGTCGAGCCTGGCGCGACGGACGCTGGAGATGCGCTTCCGTCGGGTCACCGGCCGAACGATCCGGGCGGAGATCGCTCGCGTGCAGCTGCAGCGAGCGAAAGAGCTGTTGACCTCGACACGGCTCGCCGTCGCCGACGTGGCGGATCGGTGCGGGTACGGCTCGCCGCAGCAATTCTCCGTGGCGTTTACGAAGCAAGAGGGCGTGAGCCCGGTGCGATACCGGTCTCGCCACGAGGCCGGTGGGTCGGATGTCGACCTCGCGTGATCCGAGCCGGGCTTGCGAGCCGCGCGGGCAGCCGAGGCTTGGGCAATTTGATTCCGATCGTCAAGCTCGATGACGGGATGATTCAAGCCTCGATGTGCCAGAAGCGGCCATCGAGCGGGTCGTTTCAGACAGAGGCCGCATCAGGGAAGCGGCCATCGTCACGGCAGGCCTCGACGACCGAGCAGCAGGCGTTGGCGATGAGCCCGACGTCGACGGAGTAGCAGAGGTAGTGCACCCCCATGCCTCGGTATCGGCGGGCGTCCTCGACGGACTCGACGAAGGTGCCGACCGGCCGGCCGGCGGACTTGCACCGCTCGACGACGTCGTGGAGCGCCGCCTCGACGTGCGGGTGATCGGTCTGCCCGGTGACGCCCAGCGACTGGGAGAGGTCGTACACGCCGACGAAGACGACGTCGACGCCCGCCACAGCGAGGATCGCATTCAGGTTATTGATGCCCGCTTCGCCCTCGACCTGAGCGATGACGGTGGCGCGATTCGCCTCGACAAAGTAGCGCCGCTTGTCGGTCGTGCCAAAGCCTGCGGCACGCACGTAGCGGCAGACGCCTCGCTGTCCGTCCGGGGCGAAGCGAGCTGCTTGCACAATCGCTTGAGCGCTGGCCGCGTCGCTGACGTGAGGCACCTGCACGGCGGCGGCGCCAAGGTCGAGCGCTCGACCGACTTGGTCGGGCGTGCCGGTCCGAACGACGGCGTGGGCGCCGCCGGCTTCCGCGGCTCGGATCAGCGGGCCGAGATTGACGATGTCGTTGGGCCCGTGCTCGAGGTCGAGGATCACGAAGTCCATGCCGCCGCGGGCCATCGCCTCGATCATCGACGGGTCCGAGGTCTTGCAGAAAGGCCCGATGAGCGGCCCGTCGACGAGCCGTTTGTGCAGAGGTGATGTGGCAGCGGTCGTCTTCATTGGAGCCACTCCCGATCGGCCTGCGTTGCGGCCTGCAAGGCTTTGCCCATGAATCGGACATCCGCCGCGTAACGGGTCTCCGCTCGGAGTGCCGCGGGATCGGCGGGCACGCCCGCGAAGGTCACATTCTCGATCGTCACGTTCTCCACCCGGTGTTGGTCGTCGTGCCCCGTGAAGCGGCTCGTCGTCAACGCCGACTCGGCGTGGTAGCCGTTCACGGCGACCTCGTCGATCCGGCCGCGTTCGTCGTCGGTCGAGTAACGCGACACGCCGACGCTCATGCGGAAGTCGCCGGTGCGGTGGCCCTCGACGCGGAGGTCGCGATAGGTGATGTTGCGAACGCGGCAGTGGTCGATGACGTGAACGCTGACGGTGAAGCTGTTGCCGGGGTCGCCGGCGGCGTGCACCACGTCGATGCGCTCGAACATGACGTCTTCGAGCCGGTCGGCCTGGCTGGTGTGGCCGATCTCGACGGCGTTGCCGGGGATGTCGTTCCAGCACACCAGGTCGGTGAAGCGGAGCCCGCGGCTGGTCATGCCCGCGGCGCGGCGGGTCTTGATGGCGACACAGTCGTCCGCGCATTTCAGGAAGCAGCGCTCGGCGGCGTAGTCGTTGCAGGAGCGGGGCTGAAGCCCGTCGTTGTTGACCCGCCAGGTGATGGACTTGAGGTGGCGGGCACGGAAGCCGGTCGTGCCGAAGGTGACGAGGTTCCAGAACGGGCTGTCAAAGATGGTGACGCCGTCGACAGTGATGTTCGCGCCGCGACGGAAGAAGACGAAGCCGGCGTCGCCGTCGTCGCGCCACTGGATGGACTGTCGATCGACCCCCGTGCCGTCGATGACGCCTCGGCCACGGAGGCTCGCACCGTCGGCCCGTTCGCCGATCACGTACGACCGCAGGTGGGCCCCGCCTGCGAGATAGAACGTTTTGCCGGCGGGCAGTTCGACGCGCTGGCCCTCGACGGCGTGCACGCCGGGCTGCAGCAGCAGCGTGTGGTGGTCGTTGTCGAGGGCGAACGCGTCGGGGCGGTGCTGGCCGGGGTTGAGGACGCGCACGCCCGGATCGCCGGGCGCGGGGGCGTTGGGCTCGATCGGGTCGAGGAGCAGGTAGAGCGTGAACACCCCGTGCCAGCGGTGGTCGGGGCCCGGGTGCGGGTCGTTGACGCTGAGAACCAAGTAGCGTGGGCGGTCGACGGTGAAACAGACGCGTCGGCCGTCGACGTCGCAGGGGATCGGGTCGTGCAGCGACGGCCGGAGCGTGGCGGTGCCCACCGGGTCGGGCAGGGTCACTCGGACGCGGAGCGGGTCGTTGGTGGACAGGTGGGCCCAGCCTTCCGCGCCGCCTCGGGCGTGGGGGCGATCGTCCATACTGGTGGCATACGCGACCTCGACGGGCTGCCAAGGCCCGCCCTCGGCGGCGACGTCGAGCACGATGCGCGACTGACGCAGATCGTCGGGCACCGCGTACGTCTCGATGGCCATCGCTCAGTCTCCGATCCGCAGTTCGTCGAGCGCGTCGGCTCGCGGCTCGACGCCCAGGCCCGAGCCGGCGGGCACGGTGAAGCCGCCGTTGGCGCAGGTCATGTCGCCGGTGATGTAGCGGAGATTCTTGTCGAAGATCGAGTGTTGATACTCGTGATACTGCAGGTGCGGCAACGCGGCGGAGGCGTGGAGGCTGGCGGCCTGGAACAGGCCGATGCCGATGCTGGCGTGAGGCATGACGGTGCAGCCGAACCCGCGCGCCATCGAGCAGATCTCCATGAACGAGCTGATGCCGGTGCGGCCCATCTCGGGCTGGATGACGCCGATCGCGCGACGCTCGAAGCGGGGGACGTACTCGTGGATGGTGCGGAGCTCTTCGCCGATACCGACCGGGCAGCGGACGGCGGCGGCGACCTGGGCCTGGCCGGCGATGTCCTCCGGGCGGCAGGGCGCCTCGGCGACGCAGAGGCGGTGAGCGTCCATCTGGTCGATGAGGCGGATCGCCTCGGGGGCGGTGTGCTTCCAGTGCATGTCGCAGAGGATCTCGGCCGACTCGCCGAGGGTCTCGCGCAGCGCTACCATCTCGCGGGCGGTGCCTTCGTGCGAGACCGCCGAGGCGAACTTGAATGCGTCGAATCCCTGCCGTTGCCAGGACCGGGCGAGCTCGAGCCGTTCGTCGAGCGTGGGCTTGGGCAGGCCCGAGACGTACGCCGGCAGGCGGTCGTGACGCCGGCCGCCCAGCAGGCGACAGACGGGCTGGCCGGATGTCTTGCCAAAGGCGTCCCAGATCGCGATGTCGATCGCGGCGAGACAGTCGTGGTAGTAGCCGCCGAAGAAGCCGCGCACGCGCATCATGTCGTAGAGATCGTGATAGATCACGACAGGGTCGCTGACGCGGCGTCCGATGAGCAGCGGGCCGAGCACCTCGTCGACGATCGCGGCGTTGGCCTGCGGGGCGACGAAGGCGACGCACTCGCCCCATCCCACCACGCCGTCGCCGGTGGTGACCTTGACCAGCAGCGACTGGTCGTAGATGGAGTAGATGCTTCGGTTGCCGGGGCGGACGAAGTAGCCGGTGTCCGTGACGGCGACGCCATCTTCGAGCTTGCCCAGGTAAGGCTCGTCGCGGGGGATGCGGATGGGGATGGCGGTGACATCACGGATGAGGGTCATGCGAGGGACTCTTGGAGCAGGCGGGCCGCGGTGGCTTGCCGGGGCTCGATGGGTGTGGCGTCGAGCAATGGGTCGTCAGTGCGACGCATCCAGGCGGCCAGGTCGGCGAGCAAGGCGAGCCGTTCGTTGGCATAGGCCGGGTCGTCGGCAAGGTTGCGGGTCTCAATCGGATCGGCCTCAAGGTCGTACAGCTCAACCACCGGGTGCTTGGCGTTGCGCGGGTCGTCGGGTGTGATCGGCGTGGTCGGCGGGCGCCATTGCTGGCTGGTGTCGTAGAAGGCGGGGGTGGCGGCGAAGTTGACGATGAGCTTGCGGGTCTTCGTGCGGACGGCACGCATCGGGTCTCGATACGCCGTGAAGTTGTTCTCGGCGAAGATCGGTCGCTCATCCATCGTCTGGCCCCGGAGGGCGCGGGTGATGTACCGACCCTCGACGCCGGCGGGGGCGTCGAGATCGAGGACGTCAAAGATCGTCGGCAGGATGTCGACGCCGCTGACAGACAAGCCGAGACCTTCGTTCGCGGTGAAGCCACCCTCTGGCCAACGCCAGAGCAGGGCGATCTCGAGCCCGGGGTCGTAGAGCGAGGCCTTGGCGCGAGGGAAGGGCAGCCCGTGGTCGGCCGCGAAGACGACGAGGGTTGAGCCCGCTAGCCCGGTTTGGTCGAGCGCGTCCATGATGCGCCCGACGCCTCGGTCCATCGCGGTGGTCGCCGCTTGGAACGCCGCCATCTCGCGCCGGCTTCCGTCGTCGTCTCTGAGCCAACGCGGGATCACGACGCGATCGTCGGGGTCGGATGGCCGATCGCCGAACCCCGCACGGCCGCGACGATGCGGCTCAAATAGCCCGACCTGCAGGTAGAACGGGCGAGCGGGCCGGGCGTGCTCTACGAGGAAGGCTTCGCAGGCGGCCGCGACGGTGTCCGCATCGGCCTGCGGGCACAACCGGTTGGCCAGGCCGTGGCGGTCGGCCTGGCGTGTCTCGTGTTGCAGCCCAGCCAGCGCGGTGTCGTAGCCGGCGGCCGCGAGGTGGGCGGCGAGGTGCGTTTCGCCGTTGTGCAGGTCCCAGCCGAACGGGTCTTGCACCAGGCCGATGACGCCGTGGCTGTGCGGGTAGCGACCGGTCACGAACGAGGCTCGTGACGGGCTGCACATGGCGGTTGTGCAGTACGCCTCATCGCAGCGGACGCCTTGCTGAGCCAAGCGATCGAGCGCGGGGGTGCGCACCCCGGTCTGGCCGTAGCAACCGAGATGCCGGCCGACATCGTGGGCGGTTATGAAGACGACGTTGGGTCGGGAGATCATCGGATCAGCTTACAGGACCAAGAAACGGCTCGATGCGCGTATACAGGCGCTCGAACAGATCGCGGTCGTGTTCGTCGATCGCGAACGTCGGCCGACGGCAGTAGTCGCTGGCGATCACGCCGCGACGCATGAGGATGTGCTTCTCGAACGCGATGATCATCTCGACGTTCTGGCGGATGTGGTTGAGCACCTCCAGCAGGCGCGTGTGCAGGTCGACGGCGTCGTCAATGCGTTGGTCGTTGAGGGCGGCGTCGATCTTGAGATAGAGGTCGAACATCGAGCAGCCGGGCATGGACCCGACGGCGCCGCGGGCGAACGCCTCGACCATGTTGTAGCCCGCGTTGCCGACGTGGACCCGGACCCGCCCGTCGGTGAGTTCGACCAGGCGGGAGATGTAGTGGCCGGCGGGCTTGCACTCGATCTTGAAGTCCTGGACGGTCGGCAGGTCGTTGGCGATCGCGGCCAGCACGGCCGGCGGGATCGCCACGCCGGTCTGCTCGGGGGCGTACTGCACCATCACAGGGATCGAGACGCTCTGGCCGACCTGACGCACGTGATGATCGAAGGCGTCGGCGCCGGGCTTGAGGAAGTACGGCGGGAGCAGCATCAGCGTGTCCGCCCCGTTTGCCTCAAGACGCTTGGCCGTGGCGACGGCGATCTCGGTCGCGTGGTCCGTGACAGAAACGATTGAGCTGACGCGGGTCTCCTGGCAGACCGCGATCATCGCGTCGGCCATCCGAGAGCGCTCGGCGTCGGTGAGCTTGTAGAACTCGCCGGCGATACCGAACAGCGTCAGGGCGTGGCACCCGCCGGCCGCGAGCACCCGGCACAGCCGATCGAAGCTGGCCCAATCGACCTCGCCATTCGGGGTGAAGGGCGTGGCCACGATGGGGAAGACGCCGCGGAGCTCAAGCATGAGCCTTGCCCCTAGCGACCTTCTTCGTGTCGTGGTGCAGGCGGCAGGTGGTTCCCCCGTCGACCGTCAGCACCTGGCCCGTGATGTAGCCCGAGAGGTCCGAGGCGAGATACAGCACCACGGAAGCGATGTCGCTTGGATCGGCCAGCCGACCGATGGGGACGCGATCGACAAAGCTCGTGAGTTGCTCGGGCGTCTTATCCGCTAGCGTGCGTGGCACCGTGACAAACCCTGGGGCAACGGCATTCACACGGACGCCCCATGGCCCAAGTTCGACCGCGAGCTGGCGCGTCATCGCTTCGAGGGCACCCTTGCTGGTGGCGTAGGCGCACCGGCCGGCAAGGGAGTGGGTCGAGTGCACCGAGCTGACGTTCACCACCACGCCTCGGCAGTCGGCGGCGATCCAGCGATCGGCCGCCTGCTGGGTCATCAGCATCGGTGCCTTGATGTTGACGGCGAACAGGCGATCGAGGAACTCGTCGTCGATGTCGCGAAGTGGCACGTTGCCGGGGTCCCAGCCGGCGTTGTTGATCAAGACCTTCGGAACGCCGACCGTCCGATCGAGCTCGTCGAAGAGCCGGGTGATGGATCGCGCGTCGGCGAGGTCGGCGGCGACGCCGGTTGCCGTGCCGCCGTTGCTGCGGATGGCGTCGATGAACGCCTCGGCCTCGTGGTCGCTGGGTTCGTGGTGCACCACGACGCGCCAGTTCGCGGCGACGAAAGCGTCGCAGATGCCACGGCCGATACCGCCCGCTCCCCCTGTCACCAACGCCGTCCGCGGCGACTTCGCGCCGCTCTCGATTTGGGAACGCGTCATGCTCTGGCGAGCTTCGCGATCATATAGATTTGCGAGTCTAGCCGACTCGATGATCCGTTCACCTGGGACGCCGGAAGTCCCGGGCAATCGATGCTGGCGGCGTGGTGGGTCTGGCTTGAAGGTCGTGCTCATGGGCGTTGAGAGGGGCGGTGGTACGGCGATCAGTCATCAGGTTGTCAGGCCAATAAAGACGCCCCAGACGGATGGGTCCGGGGCGTCGGAGGTCAACTACTGATTCATGCGAAGTGATCTTGACTTGAATACACCGTCAAGGGCGACGGCGTAGAACGAAAGCGGCGCCCGCGAGCAGCAGCGTCACAGACGCGGGCTCGGGGACCACGACGAAGGCTTCCGTGACGTCGAACCCGTCGGTGGATGAAATCGTGATCTCGGTCACCACGGAGCCATCGATCGATCCGATGACGTCCTCGATGTCGATACCGATCAGGCGTCGACCGCTCGAGGCCGCGGGGTTGACGACGGTGAACACGGCTGTATCGAGATCGGCGACGCTCGCGACACTCGGCGTGGTCGTGTTGTAAATGCCGAACGGACGCGGGTTCGGCGGACCGGTGACGAGCTCGAAACCGTTGTTGGAACCCGAGGGGATGAAGAGGCTTTCCCCGTTGATCGTCACCGTGAAATCATCGGGAGGAAAGCCGACATCGACCAAGAACAGGATTGCGTTGCCGTCGTTGACGACGGCTTGGTCCAGCGTCACCGTCATCGAGTCGAAGTTGGCATAGCCTGTGTCCACTTGGTTGTCCGAGACTGCCGACGAGTTTGGCGAGAAGGAAAGCGTCGAGCCCCCGATATCGAGCAGGAGAGGGCTGCTGCTGTCGGCATAAGCGGTCAGCGCCGTGCCGATGAATTCGGACGAGTCGTACGTGGTTAGGTCGCCTGTCTCATCGACCGTAATGCTGTCGATCGACCCGGCGACGGCGTTGAAGCTGACGGTTGAGATGGTCGCTCCCAAGGCCTGTCCGGAGACAAACAATGACGCGGACACGACGACCGACGAAGCAAACTGAAAATTCATAAAACCTCCATTGGAAAAAGAGAGACGTGGTCAACGACGTGAATTGTAAGACCGGGCGGGGTGTTCACAAGACTCAATTGCGTTGTACAAAAACAGATATGCGTCTATCTTGTCAATGGATCGGCTTGGCTACGCCGTCCGTTCGATGGGTTGTTAGGCGTTCAGCCGTTCCAGATGGTGCCCTTTACCGATGGTGTGGTGAGCTGTGCCGCGAACCGTTCGCTTGTTGATCAACACAACGACCGCGTACGGCCGCGAGTCGATTCGGGGCATTGCGCGATACAGCCGCGAGCACGGGCCGTGGAGCCTGACGCTCGATCCGATCGGCGTCGGCATGCCGACGCTCGGCGCGGAGACGGGCGTGGTCGACGGGTTGATCGCCCGTGTTGCCGATGAGCGTATGCGCGCCCGGCTTCATGCGATTCGATCGACTGCCATGGCACCTTGCGTTGACCTCTCCAACGAGTTTTCAGAGATGGACATTCCTCGCGTGGTGCCCGACCCTGAAGCGGTGGCAAGGGCGGCGGTCGATCATCTATTAGATCGCGGGTTCACCGAGTTCGGGTATTGCGGGGTGAACGGCCAGGCTTACTCACGCAAGCGGGAGCAGGCGTTTGTCGCTCACCTTGATGCGCTGGGGCACCGATGCAGGGCTTACACGGGGCGACAGGGGCGTCAAGCCCGAACACTCGATGTCGAGTTGCGTCGCATGGCCGATTGGCTTGGGGGATTCGATGGCCCGGCTGGGGTTTTGGCTTGCAACGATTGGCGGGCGGGCCAGCTCTTGCGGGCGTCGCGGATTGCCGGCCTGCATGTGCCGGACACCATCGGCGTCGTTGGGATCGACAACGACGCGGTCGCCTGCGAGACCGGTCACGTCACGCTGACGAGCGTGGAGATCGACGCCGAGCGGATCGGCTACGAAGCAGCGCGCCGGCTCGACGCCATGATGCGGGGTGACGCGATCGATGCCGGCACGGTGCATGCCGGGGACGTCTACGTCGAAGCCAGGGCCTCGACGGACGTCCTGTTGGTCGCGGACCCGATTGTGCGGGATGCGCTTCAGGTGATGCGGCGTTCGGGAACGCCCCCTCGGAGTGTGGCCGAGGTCGTGGCGGGGCTTGCCCTGTCGCGGCGTCCGTTCGAGAAACGGTTCCGAGCCGCCGTCGGTCGTTCGCCCAACGAGGAACTGCAGCAATGTCGAATCCGTCTGGCCGAGCGTCTGCTTCGGACGACCGACCTTCCGATCTCGACGATCGCGGAGCGGTGCGGCTACGGCTATGCCCATCAGCTCAGCGCTGCGTTCGGCCGGCTCCGTCAGCAGACGCCCTCGGCGTACCGCGAGCTTAGCCGGGCATCCGGCTTGAAGTAAACACGGACACCTTGTCCGGGGATGCGCGATCGAGGCGTGCGCGGCGTCAGCGGGTGCGTCGCCGCCCTCGGCAGGCGATCGCGCCGCCCGCCGCCGCACCAATAACAACTGACGTGGTCGGCTCGGGGATCGAGACCTCGAAGAAGCCGCCGCCATTCGTGCCGATCAGCAGCCGGTCGCGCGTGTGAGGATCGAACGTGATCGTGCCGCCGCGCGTCATGCGGAGGTTGTCGTTGAACGCCGACCAGGAAAGCCCGCCGTCTTCGCTCAGCCAGACCCCGCTCGACCGCATGACGTCCCGGAAAGGATCGTCGTCCGTGATGACCGCGAGCCGGTTGGGGTCGAATGGATCGACGGCGACGTCGTTGATGTATTCGCTGAGGCGTTTGAGTTCGCCCGTGAGAAGATCGGGGTCGAGCACGACTTCCCAACCGTCGATCTCATCGTATCGCCACAGCCCCTTGCCCGGGTTGCCGCCGCCGCGGTGCGCGGCGACCCACAGCACGCCGTCCGTCCCGACGTCCATCTTGCCCGCGAGTCCCGGCCCGCCGATGTTGGACCACGCTCCCCCGTTGGTCGAGCGGTAGACATCGTCCGTGCCCGAGACGTAGATGCTCGTGCGTTCCGCGTTGGCGGTGAAGTACCGAGCCCCGGCGCCGGTTAGGTCGGCGGACCACGAATCGCCGCCGTCGGTGGATTCGTAGACGGTGCCGTCGATGGCGGCCCAGACGCGGTCCGCGTCGCTGCCCAAGGTCATGATGCCGTACGGACGAGCGTTCGAGCCGATGGCGGGCAGGCCGGTGGCCGTCTCGAGCACTTCCCAGGTGTCGCCGCCGTCGATCGTTCGCGCGATTCCGTTGAACGAGCCCGGGTTGATGCCCAGCGTGGCGTAGGCGACGTCGGCGTTGGCGAAGACCGCCTCTGAGCCACCGCCGTAGACGCCGTTGTCAGTCGCCTCGACGGTCCAGGACTGGCCGTCGTCCTTGGATTGCCAGAGGCGGGTGGCGTCCCACCCTTGGACGATGATGTGCCCCGGGGTCCAGGGATTGACGATGACGTTGGTGGCGACCACGCCGCTGTAGCCCCGGCCCACCCAGGTGTCTTTGCCGAGCTCGTTCTGACCCAGGTATTCGGCGCCCAGGTTGTCCCAGGTCTGCCCCCGGTCTTTGGTGAAGAAGCCGTTGAGCGAGCCGGTGGCGTAGATGTGGTCCGCGTTGTTCGGGTTGAAGTGGACGACCTCCAGCTGATCGATCGGGGGATACGGCGCATCGGCGATGTTTCGGTTGAAGACGTTGGACCAGGACCCGCCGCCGTTTTGGGTCAGGTAACCGCCCTTGGAGACGAAGTCGTCGTCGGCCGCGAAGATCACGTCGGGCTCGCTGGGCGCCAAGGCCATGCCTTCGTAGCGGGAGGAAAGATTGAGGTTGGAGCCGGAGCGCTGGGGTAGGTTGCCCGAGATGGAGGCCCAGCTCTGCCCGCCATTGGTGGTCTTAAACACGCCGCCGGGGAAGATGTCGCTGCCGTTGTCGAAGGCCGTCAGCGAGATGAAAGCGATGTCGGGGTCGGTGGGGTGAGCTTGAACGACCTCGGTATGGGTGTGGGGCAGGCCCGTGTTCGACGGCGTCCAGTTCCTTCCGCCGTTGTTGCTGACATAGACGCCGCGGTCATCGACGCTGGCGATGAGCCGGTCGGACGAGTTGGCGGCGAACTCGACCGAGACGATGTTGACGCTCTTGCTATCGATCCCCGTCGCCGATCCCGTGGGGGTCAGCGAGGTGATCTGGGACCAGGACTGGCCGGCGTTGGTGCTCTCCCAGACCGAGCCGAGCCGGCCACCGGTCTGGTTGACTCGGTAGCGCTGGTTGCTGCCACCAAAAGCGAGCAGCCGATCGGCGTCATTGGGATCGAACAGGATGCGCTCGATCGGGACGGAGTAGTCGAAGTTGGTGAAGTCGGGCATCCCGTTGCGTCGCGATTCCCAGTTCCGTCCGCCGTCGCGACTCACATAAGGCCCGCTCATCGACCCGACCCAGACGGTGTCCGGGTCGTCGGGGTGCCAGCTGAAGTCGCCCATCTCGTAGCTGTCGAAGCCGAAGGTGGGTTGCCAGGATTGCCCGCCGTCGAGGCTGAGCCCGACGCCCAGGATGTCGCCGCCGATCAGCACGCGATCGCCATCGTGGGGGCTGACGACCAGAGACGACGGCCGGCCGCCGATGCCGGGCTCGCGAAGCGCTTGCCACTGCCCGCTGGGGGGACTGGCCATCGCGGCGGGGGCGGTTGACGCCGCGGCGACCGCAAGGCACGCCGCCGCCGGCATCAGGCGGATCGACGAAGACAGAAGAGAACTTATGCGACGCCGGGGCGGCGTCGTCAGAAGGGCGGGCATCATCTCGTGTGGTCTCCTGCGGATCAGAAACATCGATCTCGATTCGCCTGGTGGACGATTACACGCGCCGCTCGACACTCACACCGACTTCACCGGGACCGCATAGAGCCCAACCTCAGCCCATCCTCTATCGCGCGTGGGCGCCACGGTCGCCCGAAGGCGCGGCGTATCGCCAGTTGCCGTAGCAACCGGTCTGGAACCAGGGCTCGCGGGTGACGGGGTGAACCCGGACGCCGAAGGACTCGCGTCCGCCGTCGAGGCCCTTGCCGTCGAGTGGCTCGTTGCGGGTCAAGACTTCCCAGGTGTCGCCGCCGTCGAACGAGCGGGCCGCCGCGGCGTTGACCGCGTAGATGTCCTTGTTCTGAGCCATGTAGAGGATCGACGGATCGACCGGGTCGATCGCTACCGAGCGGACGCGCTTGTTGCCGAACTGGTCGCGCGGGGTGTTGAGCGAGACGGGTGGTCGGCCGTCGTCGAGACGGTCGCGATAGAGGTCGTTGCCGGCGATGAAGTAGGCCGTGCGGGTGGCGACGTTGTAGTCGACGTTGGTCATGGGTTTGTCGATCTGGGTGATGGCCTGCCAGGTCTCGCCGTGGTCATGGGAGGTGACCAGCGAGCCGATCTTGCTCTTGGGGTCGTAGTGCATGCCGATGAGCGTGTTGGGGTCGTCCGAGGCCGAGCCGGTCACGCCGAGGCAGTCGCCCATGAGCGCCCAGGTCTCGCCCGCGTCCGTCGAGCGGTAGGGGCCGAAGAACCAGACGTTTTCGTCGGCCGGGCTGGCGTAGGCCGCCTCGTAACCGAACGGCGGGTCGCCGGGCTTGCCCTTGCCGTCGCGGACGTTGCGGGAACGGGTGTAAACGATCTTGTCGTTGGGCGTCCAGGTCTCGCCGCCGTCACGCGAGATGGTGAGCACGCGGGTGCCGCCCCAGGAGGTCGAGTCGGAGGAGAGCATGAGTTGCGGGGTGATGGCGTACCCGCCGTAGCAGAACCCGCCCCAGCCCTTGCCTGCGATGTTGAGGTAGCGCCAGGTGCGCCCGCCGTCTTCGGTGACGGCGCCGTTGTAGTCCTGCGAGACGAAGAGCACGAGGTCGGGGTAGTTCGGGTTGAACTGGAAGCGCCCGCCGATCAGCAGGCCGTAGAACCCGCGCCCGGAGTACGGGAAGGTCAGGCCGCCGTCGGTGCTTCGGGTCGGCCAGTCGCCGCCGGTCGAGAGGATGACGTCGGGATCGGTGGGGTGCCAGGCGAAGACGCCTTGGCGCTGGTTACGCGGGAGGAATGCCTTGTCGTTGACGTGCTCGGACTGGGTCCAGGTCTTGCCGGCGTCGTGGCTAACGTGACAGGTCCAGTTCCAGCCCTTGTCTTGCTTCCGCCAGAGGATGAGGCGGTCGGGGTCGGCGGGGCTGACCTCGATGCCGCGGAGGGTGTAGCCGTCGCGGGCGAGCGGGGCGGCGCCCGGGACGGGGCCGAAGGTCTCGCCGCCGTTGGTGGATCGATACACGGTCTTGGCGTCGGTAAGCCAGACGTCGCCGGGGCGGGCGAGGCTCACGTCCAGGCCGGTGAACTCGCCGCTCTTGGCCTGGGTCCAGGTGGCGGCGCGGTCTTCGGTGATGTACACGCCGTCGGCGGCGGTGGTGAGCAGTCGGCCGGCTTGGTGGGGGTCGTCGCGGAGGATGCCGCCGGCGTACTCGGCGGAGTCGGGCAGCCGGGACCAGGTCCGCCCGCCGTCGGCGGAACGGTAGATCGACGGGTCGGGCTCGACCTTGCCCCAGATCGGGCGTTCCTTGGTGGGGCGTGACCAATACACGTCGCGGGTCAGGCCGGCCTGTTCGTCGGCGGTGGCGCGGTCGAACGCGACCTGGTCGCGGATGTCTCGGACGCCGGACATCTCGATGGGCAGGACGTGCTCCCACGAGCCGGCCCGATCCTCGGTCAGATAGACGCCGTGGCGGCCGCTGGGCAGGGAGTTGACGCCGATGACGAGCGCCCGGTCGCTGAAGTTCGGGTCGATGGCGGCGCCGCCGGCCCCGCGCGGGGTGTACCCGACGTTGGACGGTTCCCAGGTCACGCCGCCGTCGGTCGTGCGGAGCATGCCCGAGACGTCCAGGCCGTAGATGGCAAACGTGCCGTCGGTGCCATCAATGGCGAGCGACTGAATCCACTGCCCGCCCTCGCCGCCGTACGATTCACCAGCCTCGCGGTTCTCATGGCTGATGAGGGGGATGGGCTGCCAGCCAGCGGGATCGGCGTGCGGGTGGGTGGTGGCGGGGATGTCGGCCGATTGCCCGTGAGCCGAGTCGGCGGCGCTCGAAAGGCTCGCGACCGTGAGCAAGCACGAGATGTATAGAGCGATTGGCGACTTAGCTTCCATGGAGCCTCTATGGATAGGTTGATTGGGGAGTGATCGTCTTTCGACAAAAGATGAAGGGCTTGGAAAAGGCCGTCAGGCTGTTGTCCAGCCTGACGGCCTGAGAATTTGAATCGATCATCTTCGCAACGGTTTCACGGATTACAGGCCGCTGCGAAGCAGCAGGTTGCGATTGAGCAAGTCATCTTGCTGGCGGGCATCGACGTGGCCGTCCACGAAGAGGAAGTTGCCGACAGTGTTGTCGGCGTGACGGAAGCGGGGTCCGTTCCCGTCAATATCGGCGTTGTTCCCCGTAGGGGCGGGGTCATCCCACTGGAATGGTTCCCAAGATCGATAAACCAGCCCGTGCCAGCCCCAATTAATACGCCACCCGTAGATAGATTCCATCGTCGCGCTGGCCGTGTTGTTGGACAGGTTGATCTCACCATCGCCGATCAGCACGAGTTCCGAGGCGTTCTCGACCATGTCGCTGGTGATGGGGTCGTAGTCACGCGAGTCAGGCATGAGACGCGGATGAGCGCTGTAGTGATTCGGGCCGCTGAATTCGTCGGCCGCGGGGCATCGCAGCACGTCGGACTGTTCACGGTCGGGAAAGTAGTCCTCTTCGATCATCAGGGTCCAGTCGTTGTACGGGCTAAACCCCGTGTAACCGGGTGGCAGGGTCTGCTGATCGGTTTCGTAGGCGGCCAGTGCGATGCCGATCTGGCGGAGGTTCGATCCGCAAGCGATCGTCTCGGCGGTACTGCGAGCGGCTTGCAGCGCCGGCAGGAGGATCGAGATCAGCAGTGCGATGATCGAGATGACAACCAGCAACTCGATTAGGGTGAATGCACGTCGCGAAGTGTGGTGGCGTGTCATTGTGAGCCTTTCGAAGGGAGACAAAGAATCTTGGTTAAGAAGGTCAGTTACGTCGTTCGGGGTTAACCGCCTGGGGCGGGTTGAGCGTGCAGGGTGAAGGTGTCGAGTTCGGCGTAGCCGGAGTGGTTGCCGTAGACGCCGAAGGCGTTCAGCGGGCCTTCGGGCGGTTCGGTGATCGTGGCCTCGGCGTCGATGCTCAGGTCAGCGGGGTTGAGGTGACGCCACTTGGCGTCGCTGATGTCGAGCGAGCGATTGCCGTAGCCGATGAAGTTCTCGTCACTGACGATCCAGGTGGGGCCGATCTTGAGCGCCACGCGGAAGCCGCCGGCCTCGCTCTGGTTGTTCTGGAACCACGCGACGCGGGTCAGCGTTGACGCGTCGTCTATCGCGAACTCTTCGGTCATGTACAGCGTGGGGTTAGGCCAGAACGTCCCGCCGTTCCAGTTGACCAGCATGCCGGTGGCGAGGGGCGACTCGACATCGACACCCGCGTTGATGGGCATGGCGTTGGCCGGCTGGCTCGGCTTGTCCCGCATCAACACGGTGTACGTTGCTGCCCCGCGATGCACGCGGGCGTCGCCCGGCGAGTAAACCCACGCCTGCCAGTTGGCGTCGGTCAGTTTGAGACCCTCGCCGTCCGCGACCGGGAAGGTTTCGCGGTAGACGATCTTCTCGGCGGCGACCTGACCCGCGTAGCCGACTGCAGTCGACAGAGCTGTCACAAGTGCGAAGAGCGGGAATTTAGCGACGAAAGCGGGCATCATGTCGAGTGTGTGCGGTGTGCAGAGGCGGTTGCGAACTAGTCGGAAACGAGAATTCTGGGCGTAGAGTCGATTTACGACGCCAAATGGGCCTTTGTTGTACCGCTGTTAATTATCGACGCGAAACGCGACAAAGCTAGGTATGAATGCGTATAAATAGTCACTGATTCCGCCATGCGATGCTGATCGAGCATGAGCACCGAAGTCCGCATTGCCGTCCTGATTCGCCCAGAACTGGCCTTCGGCCGGGAGGTTCTTCGAGGTATCGCGCGCTACGCGCGTCAACGGCCCGCATGGCGCTTGCACGCGATGCTCCCGTACGACCAGGCGTTGCCGGCCCGATGGATCGCCGATGGCGGGATCGGCCACTACCCCCCGGACGATTGGCACGGCTTGCTGAGTCCCAAGGCTTGCCGGGTCACGGTGGGCTATTCGGGTCAGCCGTCGCCGGCTCGCGTCCGATCGGATGACGAGGGGATTGGCCGGCTTGGTGCCGATCACTTGTTGCGTCTTGGATTCAGGCACTTCGTCTTTGCGGGCGAGCTGGACAGCGATCGCGGGCGCGGGTTCTCGGAGGCGATCCGATCGGCGGAAGGAGACCTGCTGGAGATGCCAGAGCCCCTGGCTCGCAGCGCTCGGCCGCAGCACACACCCGCGCTCGATCCGATCGCCGCGTGGCTCAGCGACGCGCCAAAGCCGCTGGCGGTCATGGCGATGCACGACGTGCAGGCGCGGCTGATGTCCCAGGCCAGTCGGATCGCCGGGCTGCGGGTCCCCGACGACGTGGCGATCGTCGGCGTCGACAACGACGAGCTTCTCTGCGACATGTCCGATCCGCCGCTGTCGAGCGTCGAGCAGGGCAAGCAGCAGATCGGCTATGAGGCCGCGGCGCTGCTCGACAGGATGCTCGATGGCGCGCCGGCTGAGCAGATTCTCCTTCCGCCCAAGCGTGTCGTTGTGCGACAGTCGTCGGACGTGCTCGCGATCGATGACCCAGACGTCGAGTCGGCCGTTCGGTACATCCGCGCTCACAGCGCAGGCAGCCTCACCGTCGACCAGATCGCCGATGCGATCCCCGCGGCCAGGCGTACGCTGGAGCGTCGATTTTCAAAGACGATGGGGCATACGATCCTGGATGAGATCATCCGGGTGCGGGTGAACAATGCCCGCGACCTGCTCGCGACCACCGACCGGCAACTGCCGCACGTCGCTGAATCTTGTGGGTTCAACAGTCTCAAACACTTCCACGAGGTGTTCCGACGGAACGTGGGCACGACGCCTGCTGCGTTCCGTCGTCTGCACCGGACGAATTGATTGAGGTTCCTAAGTGATACGAAACAGCGTGCTGCCGTGAGCGGGGAGGGTGCCGACCGGGGGTCTCACCTTTGCAAGCCCAGGGTGATCGCGGAGCCCAGGGTTCGAGTCGATCTCTAGGTCCGCATCGGTGAGATTGAAGATCGCGACGAAGGCTACCTTGCCGTCAGAGTCGGTCGATTGCCAGACTTCAAGCTCTTCGTCCAACAGAACTTTGGTCGGGCGGCGGCCGTGTCGGTGGGCATCGAGGTACATCGGGTCGGCAAGGATTGACCACTCGGCCTCGTTGAGCCGGGTAAGGTCGCCGCCGAGGATGAGCGGCGAGCGAAAGATTCCCCAAAGGTTCAGCATCGTCCGAGTCTCGTCGGGAGTGAAACGGCTGCGGCGAGGCTCGCCATGTGGGCCGTTCTGGCTGATCGGGCCGATCGGGATCATGTCGCAGTCCGGCCAGCCGCCGCGGTCGGGGCGATCGACTTGACTGGCCCATCGTGCGCAGAGGGCGAACATGCTGCGCAGCTTGCCCCACTCATCCCAGAAGTCCGGCGACATCCGCCAAAGGTTTGCGTTCTGGCGAAGGTGTTCCGCCTGATGGACAGGTGCCGGCCCGGGAGACAGCGAGAGCACGATCGGTCGGCCGGTTCTGTCGATCGCTCGGCGAATCGCTTCGATCTCGCGGTCGGCATACCCGGCTTGGGTGGCGGCGAGGTCATCGGCCTTGATGTAATCCACGCCCCATGAGGCATAAAGGTCGATTACCGAGTCGTAGTAAGCTTGGCCGGCGGGATGGTCGGTCTTTACGCCCACCATTTGATCCAGCCAGTTGCACGTTGCGGAAGCGTCTGCGATGTCTTCAGCGACCGCTCCGCCCCCGCCGAGGACAGGGCACTTCGCCATGACCGCTTGACGCGGGATGCCTCGCATCATGTGCAACCCAAAGCGCTGGCCTCGGGCGTGAAGCGCGTCGCCGATTGGTTTCAGGCCCCGATTACCAACGGCGGCGGGGAAGCGTTCGACCGCCGGTAGAAGTCGTCCATGCCGGTCCATGGCGAGGGGTGGCGATAGGTCAGGCCCCTGGTCCGGGTTTGCGACGGGGCCCGGATCGGGGTGGCTCCAGCAGTAGTCGAGCGTGATGAGGTCGAAGCCGAGCGGACCGAGTCGATCGTGCAGAGCCTGCGAGTTCGCAAGCATCTGCGACTCAGTCACGGATGAGCCATAGGCGTCATAGCTGTTCCATCCACGGGGTGGCTGGCCCTGCCAGTCCAGATGCTTGGTCGAAGTCGCGGCATCTTCCATCTCAGTCCTCACATGGCTGATGTTTATGGTGTGGTAGGGTTCGAGGATGAGCAAAGAACAAGCACGACTCGCTGAACGTGTCGCCATTGTCACGGGTGCGGGCCGAGGAATCGGTGGAGGCATCGCCAAGCGCTTCGCGGCTGAGGGGGCTCGGGTGGCCGTGTGCGACCTGGATGACACGGCCGCTCGTGGAACGGCAGAGCGAATTGTGCAAGCAGGCGGTGAGGCGATCGCCGAAAGCTTTGATGTTCAAGACGCCGACGCGGTGCGGGGGTTTGTTGATCACGTTGGCGCGACGTTGGGATCGATATCGATCCTGGTGAACAATGCGGCGGTCATGCCGTCGTCTGCGATCGAGTCGATGCCGGTCGACCTGATTGATCGCGTCCTGCGAATCAACGTGCGAGCCGCCGTTGTGTTCAGCCAGGCGGTGACGCCGTGGATGCGTCGCTCGGGCGGCGGGGCCGTCCTGCACATGTGCAGCACTCAGGGGTATCACGGCAGCCCCGGCAAGGCGATTTACGCGGCAAGCAAGGCCGCGCTGCGGGTGCTCGCTCAGGTTCAAGCCAAAGAGCACGCCTCGGACGGTATCCGCGTCAACACGGTGTCGCCCGGGAGTATCGATTCGCCGATGTTCGAGAACGAGGCCATTCGATCGCCTGAGGGACGCGACACGTACTACCGGCGTTCCAACGAGCTTCACCCGCGTGGGAAGATCGGTTCCATCGAAGAGGTCGCGGCCGCCTTCGCTTTCCTGGCAAGCGACGAAGCCGCCAACATCACCGCCACGGACCTTCGGTGCGATGGCGGTCTCGCGGTAGCTGTGTAGTCGCAGGATAGAGCGGCTCATGGATAGGAGAGCGAGCCGTCGGGGCGGCGTGCCTGGGTCCATTCGACGGTCTCGTGGATGGGCGGGAATCGCCTGGCCGCGGCGTCATCGAGCTCGATCCCCCACCCCGGGGCCTGGGAGGGGTAGAGGTAGCCGGATTTAAGCTCGGGAAGGCCTCGAAAGATCTCGTGTTCAGCGTCGGTGAAGCCGGAGAACTCCTGCACGCCGAACGCGGGACTGGCGACGTCGAGATGAAGCTGCGCCGCGTGGCCGATGGGCGACGTGTCCTTCGGCCCGTGCCACGCCGTCTGAACGCCGAACGCCTCGCACAGCTGGGAGGCCTCCCAGGCTGGGGTGAATCCGCCGACCGCCGAGACGTGCAGCCGCAGGAAGTCGATGAGCCCCTCACGGACCAGCGGCAGCCACTGCGACCGGCTTGTGAACAACTCGCCGATCGCCAACGGCGTCACGGTCGCATCGCGCAGCAGTCGCATCGAATTCAAGTGCTCGGGCGGAAGCGAATCCTCGAGGAAGAAGAGCCTGAATGGCTCAAGCTGCTTGGCGAATGCGACTGTCTCGCGTACCGTCAGCCGACTGTGGACGTCGTGTATCAACTGCACGTGATCCGGAAGTTGTTCGCGCACCTTGGCGAGCGCTTGGAGGACTGACGCGACATACCGGTTCGGGTCAAAGTACGCGCCGGCCAAAGCGTTCGTTGCGGTGCGCATGCCCTCGTTGGCTCCGCCGTAGCCAGCGTTTGCCGCGGCCAGCTCGTCGGGGCCGCGGGTATCACTAGCGATCTGTATACGTAAGTGCCCTACGCCATCCGCGATGAGTGGCGTGGCCCGCCCAACGATTGATGAGGCATCAGGTCCGGCCACGTGCTGGTAGATCGCGGCCGCTTCGCGGACCCGGCCGCCGATCAGATCGTAAACCGGCATCGCGGCGACCCGACCCTTGATGTCCCACAGAGCTTGATCGATGCCGGAGATCGCGTTCATAAGGACGGGGCCACCACGCCAGTACCCATTCACATGCATCAGACGCCAAAGCTCACTAATCCGAGCGACATCGTGACCGACTAGCAGGGGGCGTAGATACGTGCCAATCACCTCAGCGACGGCCGTTGCGCGTTGTGTGAAGGTCGCGCAGCCCAGGCCGTGCAGGCCGGGTTCGCTTGTTCGCACCCGAACGACGACGAGGTTCTCCGTCGTCGGTCGGGTGATAATCGTTTCTACATCCTGGATCGTGATGGAATTCATGCGATCTCGATCGTCTCAACGCCATGCATCGCGCCAAACGTCCGGAAGTGCTCGGCGGTGAGAGCCAGTGAGTGCGCGGTGTGGTGCGCCCCCCCCCGGGGAGAATCCAGCGCTCGGCGGCCTCTTCCAGGCTGGGCTCGGGCCGGCGCCGATGAAGGTGACTTGGACAGGCATGAGCGTAACGCGTTGTGTACTTATGAGAGAGATTAGGGATGAAAATATCTTGAAAATAAGGATTGATTTGCTATTACATGTACTTTTATGCGGTCTGTCTTCGAACCCACGGATGTTTGCTCGCTCTCGATCGTGCCGTTCGGTCGCGACGTGCCGCTGCGCGCCATGCTCTCG
>JBCBUE010000019.1:0-49211 GCA_039818285.1 Planctomycetota bacterium
GATGTCCGGCAAGGACCTCGGCACGGACCGCTGCGTCGCCTGGCCGACCGCCGAGATCGCCGTCATGGGCGCCGAAGGCGCGGCCAACGTCGTCTTCCGCAAGGAGATCGCCGCCGCCGACGACCCCGAGGCCAAGCGGCAGGAGATGATCGAGGCGTACCGCCACACGTTCTCGACGCCCTACGTCGCCGCCGCGCGTCGCATGGTCGACGACGTCATCGCTCCCTCACAGACCCGCCCGTACTTGGCGATGGCCCTTGAGACCCTCGCCGGCAAACGCGACATCCGCCCCGAGAAGAAGCACGGCCTGATCCCCTTGTAAGCCAATCCGCAACACCCGCCGACCATGACGCTGACCATCGCACAATCCGAGCTCGGCCTGGGCCTGGTGCTCACCCTCGTGGGTATGGGCGTTGTGTTCGCGTCGCTGGTCGTGCTGATGGTCATGGTGCACGGGATCGGCAAGGCGCTTGAAGAACGCACGCGTCCCGCGCCGGCCGCCTCGCCGCCGGCAACGCCGCCGGCGAAGGCCGCCCACGAGCCCGCCGCGCCGGCCGCGGCCGAAGAGGAGTTGATCGCGGTGCTCGCCGCCGCGGCCGCGGCGGCGCTGGGCACGTCGCCGGCGAACGTCCGCGTGATCCGGTTCCGCCGGTGGTCGGGCGAGTGGTCGGCGTTCGGCCGCGTGAACCTGACCCAGAGCCACCGCCCGGTGTCCCGGGCCGCCCGTACTTTCCGTCGATGAGGAGCGACTGCTCATGAAGATGCGCATCACCGTCAATGGCACCGCGTACGACGTGGACGTCGAGGTCCTCGACGCCGCCGGCGCACCGACCGCGGTCGCGGCCCCGCCGCCCGCCGCGCCGGTCGCCTCGGCGCCCGTGGCCGCCCCCGCGGCGCCGCCCAAGCCCGCCGCGCCGCCTCCGCCGACCTCCGCGGGCGGCAACGACGTCGCCAGCCCCATCGCCGGCAACGTCCTGTCGGTCAAGGTCAAGCCCGGCGACGCCGTCGAGATGAATGACACCCTGCTGGTGCTCGAGGCCATGAAGATGGAGTCCAACGTCGCCTCGCCCCGGGCCGGCACGGTCAGCGAAGTGCTCGTGTCGCAGGGCGACGCGGTGACGGCCGGACAAGTGCTGGTGAAGTTCTCGTGATCGGTGTGGCAACCGCAGATGAACGCAGATCAACGCAGATCGATGGCCTTGCTCACCCCTAAACATCCGCGTTTATCCGTGTTCATCTGCGGTTAAGTCGTATGGACGTACTTCTCAACTACCTGCAGGACACCGGCTTCGTCCAGTTCCACTGGACCAACGGCGTCATGCTGTTGATCGGGTTTCTGTTCATCTACCTCGCCATCGTCAAGAAGTTCGAGCCGCTGCTGCTCGTGCCCATCGGCTTCGGCATCCTCATCGGCAACATCCCCTACGACACGAGCAAGCTCAGCCTCGGCGTGTATGACGGGCCGGTGAGCGAGCACGAGATCGCGTACTACGAGTTCGTCGGTGACGAGACCTGGGACGGCGCGACGGACATCCTGCCGGACATCGAGCCGTTGCCAGAGGCGCAACGCTACCTCGGCGAGGCGATGGTGCACGAGGGGCGGGCGATCATGGTCAACACGCACGAGTCGTTCTCGCCGTCGAGAATCGTGATCACTAAGGGGCGGCCGGCGGTAATCGACATCGGGCAAGGCCGGCGGATCCTCTACAGCGAACTCACCAAGAATGACTCGGGCAAGTACCCGCAGGTCTGGTCGCCCGAGAAGCAGGACGTGTTCAACGCGTCGGTGTTCTGGTGGCTGTTCGCCGGCGTGGGGCTGGCGGGGTTCTACCCGCCGTTGATTTTCCTGGGCGTCGGAGCGCTCACGGACTTCGGCCCGATGCTCTCGCGGCCCAAGACGCTGCTGCTCGGCGCGGCGGCGCAGTTCGGCATTTTTGGCGCGTTCCTCGGCGCAGCGGCGCTGCCGATCTTCAACCTCAAGGAGGCCGCGTCGATCGGCATCATCGGCGGCGCCGACGGCCCGACGGCGATCTTCACCTGCTCGCAGCTCGCCCCGCACCTGCTCGGGGCGGTCGCCCTGGCCGCCTATTCCTACATGGCGATGGTGCCCATCATCCAGCCGCCGATCATGAAGCTGCTCACGACCAAGAAAGAGCGGCTGATCCGCATGCATCAGGCCAAGCCGGTCGGCAAGCGGGTCAAGATCGTCTTCCCGATCGCCTGCTTCCTCGTCACCGCCTTCGTCGCCCCAGGCGGGCTGCCGCTGCTGGGCATGCTGTTCTTCGGCAACCTGCTCCGCGAGTGCATGGTCACCGATCGCCTCAGCAACACCGCGCAGTCGACCTTCATCGACATCGTCACCATCCTGCTCGGCGTCACCGTCGGGGCGAAGACCTCGGCGGCGAACTTTCTCACCGTGCAGACACTGATGATCTTCGCCCTGGGGATCGTCGCGTTCTGCATCGCCACGGCCTGCGGGGTGCTGGCCGCCAAGCTGATGAATTCGTTGAGCAAGAACGACCCGGTCAACCCATTGATCGGCGCGGCCGGGGTGTCGGCGGTGCCGATGGCGGCGCGGGTCGTGCACATGGTCGGGCAGAAGGAAGACCCGCAGAACTACCTGTTGATGCACGCGATGGGCCCGAACGTGGCGGGCGTGATCGGCTCGGCCGTGGCGGCGGGCGTGCTGCTGAGCCAGTTGAACCAGTCGTAGACCGTTGAGGAGCGTGAGCGTTGCGCCGGGTGCACCTGGCCGAGACCGGATCGACGAACACCTTGGCCGCGGCCGAGGCGGAGCGTCGTTGGTCCCCCGGGCACGCCGAGCCGATCGTCGTCTCGGCCGACCGTCAGACGGCCGGTCGCGGGCGCGACGGGCGGTCGTGGGCGTCGCCCATCGGCGGGGCGTACCTCTCCGTGGCCTATCCCTGGCCCCGCGCGACGATCGACCGCGCGGCCATGGCGCCGCTGGCCGCGGCGCTGGCGATCCGCGCGGCCGTGCTCGATACCACCGACCTCGCTGGCGATCGCCTCCGCATCAAGTGGCCCAACGACCTGCTCATCGACGACGCCAAGGCGGCCGGCGTGCTCTGCGAACGCCAGGTCATGGGCGACGCCGCCTCGAGTGATCGGCCGGCGACCGACCGCGACGCCGTGATCGTCGGCATCGGCGTCAACGTCAGGGGCGGCGTCGAGTCGCTCGGCCCCGTCCGCGTCCCCGCCACCACCCTTGAGCTCATCACCGGTCACGCCCTCGACCCGGGCGTCATCGTCGACGCCGTCGCGGGCCAGCTCGTTCACCGGCTCGATCGCCTGGTTCGCTCGGGCTGGACCAACGACGACCATCACGCCCTCAACGCCGCCCTCGCCTACCGCGATCAGCCCGTCGCGTTCGTTGCCGGCGGCGAACCACGCACCGGCACCCTCCTCGGCGTCGCCCCCGACGGCCGCGCCCTCGTCCGCCGGCTCGAACAAGACCAACCCACCCCACTCGCAGCCGGCGACATCGACCGGTTGACCCCCGCCGAGACTTAACTCACTCACGCCCGCCCCACGGACGCCACGCCATGACCTCCGCTTCCTCCACCAAGCCGACCGCTCCCGCCGCCCCCCTCGACGGCTTCCCCCGCATGACCGCCGACGAGGCCGCCGAGCTCATCCCCCACGGCGCCGCCCTCGGCTGCTCGGGTTTCACCCCGGCCGGCGCCGTCAAGGCCGTCCCCCGCGCCATCGCCGCCCGCGCCACCCGCTTGCACGACCGGGGCCAGCCTTACAAGGTCAAGGTCCTCACCGGCGCCTCCACCGGCACCGCCTTCGACGACGCCATGGCCGAGGCCGACGCCATCGAGTGGCGCGCCCCTTACCAATCCAGCAAGACCCTCCGCCGGCGCATCAACGCCCAGGAAACCCAGTTCCTCGACATCCACCTCTCGCACGTCCCGCAGATGCTCGCCTTCGGCTTCCTGCCCGAGCTCGACTTCGCCGTGGTCGAGGCCGTCGACCTCACCCGCGACGGCCGCGTCTACCTCTCGACCTCCAGCGGCATCGCCCCTACCGCGCTGCTTCACGCCGACAAAGTCATCGTCGAGCTCAACGCCGCCCACGCCGTTCGTCTCAACGAGATGCACGACGTGTTCATGCTCCCCACGCCCCCGCACCGCGAGCCCATCCCCATCCACGAGCCGCTCTCCAAGATCGGCACCCCCTTCGCCAAGGTCGACCCTAAGAAGATCGTCGCCGTCGTCGAGACCGACGAGTCCGACGGCGTCGCCCCCTTCCGCGCCCCGGACGCCGCTTCCAACACCATCGCCGAGCACATCGTCCAGTTCCTCGTCGACGAGATGCGCGCCGGCCGCATCCCCCCCGAGTTCCTGCCGATCCAGTCCGGCGTCGGCAACGTCGCCAACGCCGTCATGACCGGCCTCGGCGCGTCGCCCGACATCCCGCCCTTCACCATGTACTCCGAGGTCTTCCAGGACGCCCTCGTCGACCTCATGCTCAACGGCACGCTCACCGGCGCCTCGACCACCGCGCTGACCCTCTCCGACGAGCAGATCGCCCGCGTCTATGACGACATGGATTTCTTCGCGCCCAAGATCGTCCTCCGCCCCCAGGAACTCTCCAACAACCCCGGCGTCGTCCGCCGCCTCGGCGTCATCGCCATCAACACCGCCCTGGAGATGGACATCTACGGCAACGTCAACTCCACCCACGTCATGGGCACGCAGCTCATGAACGGCATCGGCGGCTCGGGCGACTTCGTCCGCAACGCCTTCCTGTCCATCCTCGTCGCCCCGTCGATGGCCAAGCAGGGCGCGATCTCGGCCGTGGTCCCCATGGTCTCCCACCTCGATCACAACGAGCACTCCGTGCAGGTCCTGGTCACCGAACAGGGCCTGGCCGACCTCCGCGGCAAGGGCCCGGTCGAGCGGGCCAACACCATCATCGAGAAGTGCGCCCACCCGGACTTCCGCGACTATCTGCACCGCTATGTCGGCAACGCCCCGACCGGTCATATCCGACACGACCTCACCCACGCCTTCGCCATGCACCGCGCGTTTATCGAAGCAGGCACGATGCGCGGCGTGCTTTAATAAAGTAGTTAAGCTGCTGTCGATTGACCGACACTTCGGGTCTGCGTGAAAGGATCCTCCTTGTCCAAGACGCTCGCCGCCACCGTGCTCATGGCCTGCCTTTTCGCGTACGCCGCCGAGGCCAAGCTCAAGGCCCTCATCATCGACGGCCAGAACAACCACGGCGTGTGGCCCAAGTCCACGGTCATGATGAAGCAGTACCTCGAAGAGACCGGCCTCTTCGAGGTCGATGTCGAACGCACCCAGTACACCTGGCGAGCCAGCGGCCAGGCCGACTACCTTCCACTCGCTGACGCCGGCGAGTCGCAAGACCTCCCCGAGCCCAACCACGACCCCGACTTCACGCCCGACTTCTCGGCCTACCACGTCGTCATCTCCAACTTCGGCTGGAAGGCCGCACGCTGGCCCGAGGCGACCGACCGCGCCTTCGAACAATACGTCGAGAACGGCGGCGGCTTCGTCACCGTCCACGCCGCCAACAACTCCTTTGGCGATTGGGGTGAGTACAACCGCATCATCGGCCTGGGTGGCTGGGGCGGGCGCAACGAGAAGACCGGCCCGTACGTCTACTACAACAACGACGGCGAACTCATCCGAGACCACAGTCCCGGCCACGGCGGTGCCCACGGCCCGGTCCATGAGATCCCCCTCACCCTCCGCGTCACCGACCACCCCATCACCCTAGGCCTGCCCACCCACTGGCTAAGCGCCCCCGACGAGTGCTACGCCAAGCTCCGCGGCCCCGCCGAGCTGATGACCATCCTCGCCACCGGCAAGGACGCCTCCGACAAGCCGCCCACCGATCGGCACGAGCCGGCGATCATGGTCATCGAGTACGGCGACGGTCGCGTCTTTCACACCACGCTCGGCCACGACCAGCGCGGCTTCGAGGGCGTCGACTTCATCACGCTCTTCACGCGCGGCGCCGAGTGGGCCGCGACCGGCGAGGTCACCACCCCCGTGCCCGACGACTTCCCGACCGCCGAAGCCAGCTCACGCCGACCGTTCAAGCTCGCGCCTCAGCCATCGACATCGGTCGCGCCGTCGGCGGGCCGTTGACCATGATGGGCGGTGCGCGTCGGACCTCGATCGACCCGCTCGGACCCTATTCATCCGGCGATTCGTGGTAACCTAATCGAATCATGTAGCGACGCGGAAGGTCTGTAGCTTCCGCGAGATCGCCGTCGCCCGGGCTCACCTCTTTCGCGACGGCCACGCGGCGGGCCTTGTCGGCCCGCGTCGAGGAGACCGAATGCCGTTTGTTCTGCGGATCGTTCTGGTGGCCGCGCTGGGGGGCTTTCTCTTCGGGTTCGACACGGCGGTGATCAACGGCGCGGTGCCGGTGCTGCGGACGATGTACATGGACGCGTCGACCGGGTTCGCGGGCGGGCTGCCGATCACGCACGAAGCCCGAGGGTTCTGGGTCGGTCAGTCGGTGGCGATGGCGTTGGTGGGGGCGGCGATCGGGGCGTTTGCGGCGGGCCCGCTGATGAACCGCATGGGGCGGAAGCGGTCGATGGTGCTCGCGGCCGCGCTGTGCACGGTATCGGCGATCGGCTCGGGGCTGCCGGCGACGATCCTGGACTTCACGTTCTGGCGGTTCCTGGGGGGGTTGGCGTTCGGGGCGGCGTCGGTGATCGCGCCGGCGTATATCGCGGAGGTCTCGCCGGCGCGGATGCGCGGGACGCTCGGCTCGCTGCAGCAGTTGGCGATCGTGATCGGGATCTTCGTCGCGCAGGTGAGCAACTGGGCGATCGCCGAGGCGGCAGGCGGGGCGGGCAAGGTGTGGTTCGGGGCGGAGGCGTGGCGGTGGATGTTCTGGGTCGAGGCGATCCCGTCGGTGCTGTACGGCCTGATGGCCTTGGGGATCCCCGAGTCGCCGCGCTACCTGGTGATGAAGGGGCGTGACGAGCGGGCCAGCGCGGTGCTGGCTCGCCTGACGGGCTCGGCCGACGCGGCGACGGCGAAGGTGGCGGAGATCCGTGACACGCTCGACACCGCCCGGCCGCCCCGGCTGAGCGACATCCTCGGCCCGGGGCTGTTCAAGCGGATCGTGTGGATCGGGATCGTGCTGAGCGTGCTGCAGCAGTTCGTCGGGATCAACGTGGTGTTCTACTTCTCGGCGACGCTGTGGGAGGCGGTCGGCTTCTCGCAGGACGACGCGCTTCTGCTGAGCATCCTGACGTCGACGACCAACGTGCTGACAACGCTGATCGCCGTTGCGCTGATCGACAAGATCGGCCGCAAACCGCTGCTCATCGCCGGGTCGATCGGGATGACGGTCGCGCTCGCGGTCGAGGCCTACGCGCTGGCGTCGGGCGACGTGGTCAACGGCGAGCTGAAGCTGGACAAGACGCAGGGCCTGATGGCCGTGATCGCGGCGAACGTGTTCGTGTTCTCGTTCGGCTTCTCGTGGGGCCCGATCGTCTGGGTCTTGCTGGGCGAGATGTTCACCAACCGTATCCGCGCCGGCGGCCTGGCGGTCGGCGCCTGTGCGCAGTGGGTGGCGAACTACATCATCAGCGCGACGTTCCTGCTGATGGCCACCGGCCTGGGCCTGGGCCTGACGTACGGCCTGTACGCCGGGTGCGCGTTGCTGTCGCTGTTCTTCGTGATCCTGTTCGTGCCGGAGACCAAGGGCCGCGAGCTCGAGTCGATGGGCGATTTCGACCAGGCCGACGCGACGTGACCACCCCCGCTCAGGGCACCAGCACCAGCTTGCCGATGTGCGAGCCGCGTTCCATCTCCTCGTGGGCCCGCGCGACGTCCGCCAGGGGGTAGGTCGTGGCGAGGTGTTGCGTGAACGTCCCGTCGGCGAACCGGTCGAGCACGGCCTGGCAGACCGACCGCCACGCCTGCTCGCCGGCCTCGATCACCTCGCCCATCACCCAGCCGCGGACGGCGGCGTGCTTGCGGATCAGCGGCGTGACATCGACGGGACCGGGCGTGCCCAGCAGGCCGTAGACATAGATCGCGCCGTGCTGCGCGAGGGACTTGATCTCGTTGTTGAGATACCCGCCCGAGGCGACGGGGTCGAAGAAGACGTCCACGCCGCGGCCGTCGGTGAGGCGAAAGAGGTCGCGGTGGAACGGCAGCAGCTGGCGGTCGGCGTCGTGGGTGACGAGCAGGTGGTCGAAGCGGGCCGTGGGCAGGGCGGCCAGGGCGTCGCGCTTGCCGGGCGAGGAGGTCATGCCGATCGCCGTGCCGCCCAGCGCCTTGACGACCTGCGCGGCGGCCAGGCCGAGCGACGACGAGGCCGCGGGCAGGGCGACGGTGCGTCGGTCGGCCGGTTGGTCGGCCAGGCCGTGCAGCCAGGCGAGGCAGCCCCAGGTCGTGAAGTAGGGCAGCCAGAGCGCGCCGAGCTGGTCGTCGGGGATCGCGTCGGGGGCGGGCAGGACGTCTTGCTGATCGCAGAGATAGTGCGTGCGGTACGCGCCGCCGCGGCCGCCGGGGGCGTGGTCCGAGGCGGGGCGGGTGACGGCGGGGGCGAGGGTGACGCGCTGGCCGGGGTAGCGCGATGTCACGGCGTCGCCGACCGCCTCGATCACGCCGCCGCCCTCGAGGCCGGGCACCAAGGGCGGGTCGCCGGTCGACAAACGGTACTCCCCACGCCGGCCCATCAACTCGGCGTGGTTCAACCCGATCGACGTCAGCCGCACGACCACCTCGCCGGGCCCGGGCACGGGGTCGGGCACGTCGACCAGGGTGAGCACCTCGGGGCCGCCGAAGGCGTTGACGCGGACTTCCTGAGCCATGGGCATCCACCTGTTCAAGAACGTGATCGGGTCACCCGTTGTAACGCAAACGCCGGTCAGGCACGACCGCCGCGGCCGAATCGTGCGAGCCGCAGGAAGTCGACCGGCAGATCGGTCCGCCCGTTGAGCGCGAGGTCGGCGATGACCTCGCCCATCACGCTGACGAACTTGAACCCGTGCCCGGAGAAGCCGCAGGCGATCGTGGTCTTGCCCGGGCCGTAGCGCGGGTGCTCGTCGACGATGAAATGGCCGTCGGGCGTGTTGGTGTACAGGCAGACGCGTACGTCGACGACCTCGCCGACCGCGTCGGGCAGGAAGCGTCGCAGGGCGGGCAGAAAGTCGTCGATGTCGGCGGGCTCGGGGCGGCGGTTAACGGTGTCGGGCGTCGTCGTCGGGCCTTGATAGTGATGGCAGAACTTGAATAGCCCGGCGGGCGGGACGCCGGGGTCGTCGAGCGTGCTCGTGGTCGGATCGTCGGGCGAGGGCGGATCGATCATCGGGAAGCCGTAGTGAATCGACGCCGGCCCGTCGGCGACCGCGACGCACGGCAAGACGTCGGCGTTGAGCCGATCGGGTCGGGTCGGCCGGACCCAGCCCAGGACCTGGCGGGTGACGGTGAGCGGGACGCCGATGTCGCCGGTCCAGGCGCCGGTGGTGAACACGACGTGCCTGGCGGTGTGCGTTGCGTCGGGCGTGACGACGCGCAGCAGCGGGCCGTCCTCGATGACCTCGGTGACGCGTTGGCCGGTGAGGATCGAGGCGCCTTGCCGCTCGGCGAGCATGACACAACCCGAGACGACGCGCTCGGGCACGAGCAACCCCGCGACCGGCTCGAAGATGGCCGACCAGTCGTCGGGAACGATGAGCTGCGGGAATCGATCGGCGATCTCCGAACGATCGAGCAACGCGTGGGCCAGCCCATAACGTCGGGCGGCGTCGAGCGAGCCGGCCACGAGCGCGTCCTCGGGTCGCCCGGCCCACAGCCCGCCGACGCGGTACATCAGCCGTTGCCCGCAGGCGCGCTCCAGCGCGTCCCACGCCTCGTAAGCTCGACGCAACAGCGGCACGTAGTCCGCGTGCTCGAAGTAACTCAGCCGGATGACGCGGCTGTGCCCGTGGTGCGCCCCTAGCTCGTGCGGGGCCGTGGCCATCTGCTCCAGCCCCAGCACCGACGCCCCGCGGCGGGACAGCTCGCAGCAAGCCGCCGCCCCCATCGACCCGACCCCGACCACGATCACGTCCCACGGCTCGCTCACCGCAGCATCTTAATCGTGAGCCCTCGTCGTTTATCCCGAGTCGACCCCCAAGCTACGATGGTTTGATGCCCAAGCGGGTGATGGTGAGCCTGGCGAACAAGTGTCAGCTGCTGTTCGGCGCGGCGGTCGTGCTGATCATCGCCGCGGCGCTGGGCGTGGCCTGGGTGCGGATGACGTCTCTGGCCGACCGCCAGCCGATGCGCCGGGCGCAGGACTTCGCCAACGCCTGGCTGGCCGACCAGGTGCAGCTGCCCGGCGCGTGGCGTTCGCTGAACGACCTGCCCGCCATGCTCGAGCCCGGCGACGAGCTGCTGACCACCATGATCCCGGCCGACGACTTCAACGAGGTCGAACCCGACGGCTTCCTCGGCCGGGCGATCCGCGCGTTCATCGACGGCGACCGCGACGAGAAGTTCGGCGTCGCCCGCGACAGCGAAGGGCAGCGCTACTACCGCTACGCCCGGGCCGTGCGACGCAGTGAGCTGACCGCACAGCCGCTGGGGGCGCAGCGCTTCACCTCCGGCGTCGGCGAGGCCGCCCTGACCGACCCGGTCGAGCTCGTGTTCGCCATCGACCTGCGCGACCGGGACGCCGAGACCCAGCGCGTCTTCAACGTCGTGTACCTGACCGCCGCCGGCCTCACCGCCGGCGTCCTCGCCATCGCCGCCTTCTGGTTCATCACCACCCGCATCATCCTCTCGCCCGTCCGCGTCCTGCGCGACTACGCCGGCAAGGTCACCAAGGGCGATACCCACATCCGCTCGGACATCAACACCGGCGACGAATTCGAGCAGCTCTCCGACATGTTCAACGCCATGCTCGACCGCGTGCGGGCCAACGAGAAAGACCTGCGCCTGGTCAACAAGACCCTCGACCTCAAGCTCAACGAGCTGGCCGAGACGAACATCTCGCTGTTCGAGGCGAACAAGCTCAAGGGCGAGTTCCTCGCGAACGTCTCGCACGAGCTGCGCACGCCGTTGAACTCGATCGTCGGGTTCGCCGAGGTGCTCAAGGAGACGCTCGCGGAGCGGACCGGCCCGGTCGACGAGAAACGCAAGCGCTACTGCGACCACATCATCACCGGCTCGCGCCGGCTGCTCGAGCTGATCAACGAGCTGCTGGACCTGGCCAAGATCGAGGCGGGGCGTATGGAGGTGCGCGTCGAGACCGTCAGCCTGCCCGACATGGCCGAGGGGCTGACCGCCTTGATCCGCCCGCAGGCCGATCGCGCCGGCGTGACCCTGGTGGTCCAGCTCGAGCCGGGCCTGCCCACGCTGGAGACCGACGCGGGCAAGCTGCAGCAAGTCGTCTTCAACTTCCTGTCCAACGCGGTGAAGTTCACGCCCGACGGCGGGGTGGTCACCCTGGCCGTGCGCCGCGAGCCGTCGGCCAAGCCGAACCACCCGGGCTTCGTGCGGATCGGTGTGTCGGACACCGGCCCGGGCATCGACCCCGAAGACCACCAGCGCGTCTTCGAGAAGTTCGTCCAACTCGACGCGGCCGAGACCCGTCAGCACGGCGGCACGGGCCTGGGCCTGACCATCTCACGCCAGCTCGCCCAGCTGCTGCAGGGCACGATCGAGCTCGACTCGGCCCTGGGCCGCGGCGCGACGTTCACGCTGCGGCTCCCGATCGCGGTGACGTCGACCGACAAGGCGCTGCTGCCGGACCTGGTCGAAGCGAGCGGCTGATTGTCGCAACGGAGAAACGCTCATTGACGGGTCGATGGCTTGGGCGTATAATTGTTACAACAATTATCGTTGTAACGTTAAATTACGGTAAGTCTGAAACGCCCGAGCCCCCCTCACCCCCCGATCCTTTTCCGACAGGAGCCCCGACAATGTTGAACGACCTGAATCACCGTGGCTTGTGCGCCGCCCGACGCGTCGGCATGTTCGCGTTGGTCGCCGTCCTGGCCGTCGCCGCCGCCCCCGCGTTCGCTCAGGACGACGGCCCCGGCCACCCCGAGCTCTGGGCCCCCGGCGGGACCAAGGAGCGCCTCACCCCAGACAACTGCGTCTTCCTGTTCATCGATCACCAGTCCGGCCTGATGAACCTCGTCGACAACGTCGACACCGTGAACTATCGCAACTACGTCCTCGGCCTGGCCGACGCCGCGATCACCTTCGACGTCCCGGTCATCCTCACCACGTCCGACGAGCTCGGCCCCAACGGCCCCATGATCCCCGAGATCCTCGAGCGCTTCCCGGACGCGCCGCTCATCAGCCGGCCCGGGCAGATCAACGCCTGGGACAACGCCGAGTTCGTCGCCGCCGTTGAGGCCACCGGCCGCAAGAAGCTCGTCGTCTCGGGCATCACGACCGACGTCTGCGTCGCCTTCGTCACGCTCTCGGCGCTGCAGGCCGGGTACGAGGTGTACGTCGTCGTCGACGCGTCGGGCACGATGAACCAGCAGGTCCAGGACGCGGCGATCATGCGCATGGCCATGGCCGGCGCTGAGATCACCAACTGGTTCGCCGTCGCCTGCGAGCTGCTCAGCGACTGGCGCAACCCCGCGGGCTACGACAGCTTCGTCCTGTTCAGCAAGTACCTGCCGGCCTACGGCGAGGTGGCCGCCAGCCACGCCGCCGAGCGCCGCGTGCAGGAGTGAGACCGATCCGTTGACACCATCCTTCGGCCGGGGTCAGCGCCTCGGCCGAGCCTTGCTCCCAACGCTCCCCCTCGATCCAGGAGATGACGATGAATCCGCAACCGACCCGTCGTGAGTTCCTCGCCGCCGCGGCCGCCGGCACCGCCGCCTGGACGCTGGGCGCCTGCCAGGCCACCGGCGAGCCCGCCGCCGGGGCCGCCGACCTCGTGCTCTTCAACGGCAAGGTCACCACCATGGACCCCGGCGCGCCCGACGCCACGGCCCTGGCGACGCGCGGCGGCAAGTTCACGGCCGTCGGGTCCGACGCCGAGGTCCGCCCGCTCATCGGACCGGGCACGCGGGTCATCGACGCCAAGGGCATGCGCGTCATCCCGGGGCTCAACGACTCGCACATGCACTTCGTCCGCGAGGGGCTCGTCTACCACCTCGAGACCCGCTGGGACGGCGTCGAGTCCGTCGAGGAAGCGCTCGAGATGCTCCGCGAGCAGGCCAAGCGCACGCCCAAGGACCAGTGGATCCGCGTGATCGGCGGCTTCTCGCAGTTCCAGTTCAAGGAACGGCGCATGCCCACGCTCGAAGAGATCAACGCCGTCGCGCCCGATCACCCGGTGTTCGTGCTCTACCTTTACGCCTACGCCCTGATGAACGAGAAGGCGCTGACTTATCTCGGCTACCGCGGCCCCAACCCGCCGTCCTACCCCGGCAGCCGCGTCGCCGTTGACAAGCACGGCCGACCGACCGGCGCCCTCTACGCAGCTCCCTCCGGCCTCGCGCTCTACAAGTCCATCTCCAACGGGCCCAAGCTCTTGCCCGAGGACCAGGTCAACAGCTCGCTGCACTTCCAACGCGAGATGCACGGCTTCGGCGTCACCAGCGTCAGCGACTGCGGCGGCGGCGGCATGGTCTACCCGGATGCGTACGGCATCATCCACCAGCTCAACCGCGACGGCCAGCTCAAGATCCGCACGAGCATGAACACCTTCCCGCAGGTCAAGGGTGAAGAGGCTCGTGATTACCAGCGGTGGACGGCCGAGCACACCCCCGGCGAGGGCGACGACATGCTCTACCTCGGCGGGGCCGGCGAGAACATCTGCTGGGCCGCGTACGACTATGAGATTTTCAAGGACGCCCGCCCCGACATCGACGCCGACGCCGAAGAAGTCCAGCAGCCGATCATCGACCGCCTCACCGAGTTCAACTGGCCGACGCGCCAGCACATGACTTACAACGAGACGATCGAGCGGCTGCTGCCGACGTACGAGCGGGCACGGATGAAGGTCGGCGGCCGGCTGGATGCCGGGGGGCTGATGCTCGTGGACCACGCCGAGACGATCAGCGAGAAGAACATGGAGCGGATCGCGGCGATGGGCGGCGGGATCGCGATCCAGAACCGCATCATCTATCAGGCCGAGGACTTCGCCGCCCGCTACGGTCGCGAGGCGCTCAGCCAGGCCCCGCCGATCCGCAAGATGCTGCAGATGGGCCTGCCCGTCGCTGCTGGCACGGACGGCACCCGCGTCGCCTCGTACAACCCGTGGCTGAGCCTGGCGTGGCTGTGCAACGGCAAGTCGCTGGGCGGCATGGCGATGTACGGCGACGAGAACCTGCTGAACCGCGACGAGGCCCTGCGCCTCTGGACCACCGGCAGCGCGTGGTCGACCGGTCACGAGGGCCGGAAGGGCGCGATCGCCGCCGGCCAGCTCGCCGACTTCCTGGTGCTGGACCGTGACTACTTCGCGGTGCCCGACGACGACATCAAGCGGCTCAAGGCGCAGCTGACGGTCGTGGGCGGCGAACCGGTCTACGCCGAGGGCCCCTTCGCCGCGGCCGCCTCGATCCCCGAGCTGCCACCGATCAGCCCGTCGTGGTCGCCGGTCGCCGCCTTCGGCGGGTTCCAGGGTTGAGTCGCCACCCACCGATTGACCGTTGAACCTTCCACGCCCCGGCGAACTGCCGGGGTGGTTTCATGGGGGTCGGCGGTATGCTTCGTGCTCGGGTGCCCGTAGCTCAGCTGGATAGAGCAGCGCACTTCTAATGCGCAGGTCGGTGGTTCGAGTCCACCCGGGCACGCTTGGGGCTTGGGGTGTGGGACGAGCCGAGCGTGTAAGTCCGATTACGCCGGTTGGGGTGAAGGCGCGGCGTCGTTGTGTCGATCGTGGAAGGGACGCGCGGGCATTCGCGCCGGAGACCCTTCATGTCGATCGCGAAGCATTATCAGACGGGCTGGCTGGACCGCGGGATGCGTGTGGCGATGGCGACGCTGCTGGCCGCAGGCTGGTGGGCGGCCCTGGGCTGTTCGTCCGGCCAGACGGTCGAGTCGCGGCCGGGCGAGACCTACCGCGTGGTCGAGACGTTCGGCCGGCAGACGCCGACGGCCGTGGCCGTGTCGGGCCGTGGTCGGACGTTCGTCGGGTTCGCCGGCGACCCCGACACCGAGCTGCGGCTGGTCGAGCTGACCGAGCACGACGGCGCCGTGCCGTACCCGTCGAAGAGCTGGAACCGTTGGCAGGGCAAGTCGGGCGTGCAGGCGCTGCGATCGCTGATCGACGTGCGCGGGGTGTGGATCGACACGTCCGAGACGCTGTGGGTGCTGGACTCGGGGTCGTCCGAAGGGCGGGTCGTGGCCGGCGGGCCCAAGCTGATGTGCGTTGACCTGGCGGGGGACGAGGTCGCGGAGGTCTTCTACCTGCCAACCGGCGACGAGATCGGACCCTGGAGCGAGATGAGCGACGTGCGGGTCGACGGCAAGCGACGCGTGGCGTATTTCTTGGACGCGCAGCGCGGGCGGGTGGTGGTGTACGACCTGGATCAGCGCCAGGCCTGGGCCGTGTCGATGACCGAGCCGGCGCGGCTGGCGGGGTCGGGCGGGGCGCTGGAGATCGCCGGGATGGGCGATTGGCTGTACGTGAGCGACCCGGCGGGCAACGGGCTCCAGGTGGCGCCGACGTCGGTGCTGCGCGAGCAGCGGCAGAAAGACGTGCTCGAGGACGGCGTCGCTCAGCGGCTGGCCAACACCGGCGGGGCGGTCGAGGGGCTGTGGCTCGACGGCGACGGTCGGCTGTTCATGCTGCGGCCGAGCGACGGGACGCTGCTGGTGCGCGGCACGGACCGGCAGGTGCGTGAAGCGATCCGCGACGGCGTGCTGCGGCGCGGGCGTCGGGTGGCGGCGGACCATCAGGGCCGGCTGTTCGTGACGATCGAGCCGGCTGCAGGCGGGTGGGGCCGCGTCGACGGGCCGCGCGACGGGGCGTTGATCGAGCTGACGAGCGGGCGCGCCGCGGCGCGGGTAAGCGACGTGGTCGCGCCGATGACGCTGGGCCCGAACTGGCCGCGGCCCCAGGACCTGCTGCGCCGCACCGATCGCCTGGACGAGCGGGCGGCCCGCGACGAGCGACCGATGGCCGACGCCGACGTCCCGCCGGCACGCCTCGTCGAGCACCCGCCGCCGGGGATCAGCGATCACCGGCTGCAGGCCGACGCCCCGACGAACCTGCGGGCGACGTACCCGATCCACTACCCGACGAAGGCGACCAAGCTCGAGGCGGATGGGTTCGACGAGCGGCCGAAGTTCGGCCGCGAGCGCCGCGAGTTCGACGACGGCATCCACCTGCCCAGCGTCCGCCACGAGCTGAACGAGGACGGCAAGCTGCGGGCCAAGGCCGTGTCTGGCGTGCCGACCGAGTAAGCCGGGATGTGTCAACCGAGGTGCGGGGCCGGGGGCGCGTCGGGCGAGAGCACGAGCTCACGCACGCGATCGGCGCTGTGGCGCCGCACGGTGTCTTCGCCGAGCTCGGCGGTGGCGATCGATCGGCCGTCGAGGCGGTCGGGCAGCGAGTGCGGGCGGTGCATGTCCAGGGCGTAGAAGGTGTAGCCGTCTTCCTGGGAGAGCAGGCGGATGTAGCGGTCGGCGCGTCGGCTGAGCCCGCCGGTGAACGCCTCGAAGTTGCCCTGCAGCCACACGCCCAGTTCGCGGACGGCGGCGATGCGCTTCGGCCACTCTTTCTCGTCGATGTTGATGCGCTCGGGGTGGGCGAGGATCGGCTGGTAGCCGCGGTCGATCATGAGCTGCAGGGCGGGCAGGGCCCAGTCCGGCCAGCTGTCGGAGAACATGTCGCAGAGCACGCGGTTGGTGCCGGCGAGGGTGGGGATGGGTCGCGAGGCGAAATGATCGGCGAATTGCGGGAAGAGGCGGACCTCGGCGCCGGGCCAGATGGGGTAGTCGACGCCGCGGTCGGCCAGGGCGAGGCGGAGGTTGGCGACCCAGCGCTGGATGTTGGGGCCGTTGTTTTCGGGGAAGAGGTCGTGCCAGACGTGGGGCGTGCAGACGGTGCCGACGTAGCCGGCCTGCTTGAGCTGGGCGATTGCGTCGAGTGACTCCTCGAGCGAGTCGCAGCCATCGTCGACGGCCGGCAGCAGGTGGCTGTGCAGGTCGATCGGTCCGGCGGGCGGCGGGGCGGGGTCGGGTCGGCTCATGGCCTCGGGTGCGGCGTGATGGGTGAGTGGTGAGGAGCGGTCAGGCCGTCGCGGGATCGGCGGGCTGCCCCCACTGGAGGGTATCGAGCGGCTGGCCGAGGGCGGTGAGGCGCAGGGCCTGCAGGGCGCACTTGGCGGCGCGGTTGCGGACGGCGTGGCGGTCGCCGATGAGGTTGAGCAGCAGGACGGCGGTGGGGCGGTCGCGCTGCGCGAGGCCGAGATAGACGGTGCCGACGGGCTTGTCGGGCGTGCCGCCGCCGGGCCCGGCGATGCCGGTGAGCGAGACGGCCAGGTCGGCGTCCGCCTTGGTCAGGGCGTGGGTGGCGAGCTGGTCGGCGACCTGCGGCGAGACGGCGCCGTGGGCGGCAAGCGTGTCGGGATCGACATCGAGTTGCGATTGCTTGAGGTCATTGGAGTAGACGACCCACCCGCCGCGGACTGCGGCCGACGAGCCGGCGACATCGGTGAGCATCGAGGCGACCATGCCGCCGGTGCAGGATTCGGCGGTGGCGACCGTGAGGCCGGCGTCGAGCAGCGCGGCGACGGTGGCCTGCTGCAGCGCCACGTCGTCGCGGCCGAAGACGAGGTGGCCGAGGCGGCCGTGGATCTGGGCGAGGGTGTCGTCGAGCTCGCGCTGGGCTTGGTTGGCCGAGGCGAATTCGCTGCGGACGCGGGCTGAGCAGATCCCACCCGACACCGTGGTGCCGACCTTGGGGTTGCGGTCGCGGTGCATGAGCTCGGGGCCGAGCAGTTCGGCGACGTGGGACTCGCCGGCGCCGAAGGTGTTGACCTTGGTGGTGAGGATGACGCGGGCGACGCCGGCGGCGTCGAGGCGTTGGCGTGCGTGCGGGAGCACGGCGTCCTCGACCATGCCGCGCATCTCGCGGGGGACGCCGGGGACGCAGAAGACGTCGGCGTCGTGCAGGGCGGCGCGGATGCCGGGAGCGGTGCCGCGCGGGTTGGGGATGGGCGTGGCGCCTTCGGGCAGCAGGGCCTGCTGCCGATTGCGATCGGGCATGGGGCGCCCGCGGTCGTCGAACCACCGGCGAAGGGCGGCGACGGCGTCCGCGTCCTCGACCAGCGGGCGCCCCAGGGCGTCGGCGAGGGCCTGGCGGGTGAGGTCGTCCTCGGTGGGGCCGAGCCCGCCGGAGATCACGACCAGGTCGGCGTCGCGGGCGGCGATCCCGATGGCCTGGGTGATCGGGCCCAGCTCGTCGGCGACGGTCATGTGTTTGAGCGTCGGCACGCCGAGCTCGGCGAGCTTGGCCGACGCCCACGCCGAGTTGGTGTCGACGGTCTGGCCCAGGGCGAGCTCGTCGCCGATCGCGAGGATGATGGCACGCATGGGCACAGGGTAGACTGCCCGGATGACGCAAGGAGGCGTTGGCGACGAGCGGGGCAGGCTGCTGGACGGCAAGGCGACGGCCGCGGCGCTGATGGACCGCGTCCGGGGGCACGTCGAGACGATCGAGCGTGCCGCGGGCGTCAAGCCCTGCCTGGTCACCGTTCTCGTCGGCGACAACCCCGCGTCCGTCACCTACACCCGCATGAAGCGCAAGCGCTGCGAGGCGGTCGGCATGACCTCGCAGAAGGTCGAGATGGGCAACGACACGACCACCGCCCAACTGGTCGACTGCATCACCCGCCTCGGCGACGACCCCGACATCCACGGCATCCTGCTGCAGCACCCCAGCCCGCCGCAGATCGACGAGCGGGCCGCGTTCGAGGCGATCCCCAAGGTCAAGGACGTCGACGGCGTCACGCTGTCGAGCTACGCGGCCATGGCGTTCGGCCTGCCGGGCTGGCACTCGGCGACCCCGGGCGGGATGGTTCGGCTGCTCGACGCGTATGACCTCGACGTCACCGGCATGCACGCGGTGGTCGTCGGCCGCTCGGCGATCCTCGGCAAGCCGATGGCTTCGCTGCTGCTGGAGCGCAACGCCACGGTGACGGTCTGCCACAGCCGGACGCGCCACATCGCGGACATCGTGCGCACGGCCGACGTGGTTGTCGCCGCGGTGGGCAGGCCGGAGTTCGTGAAGGGCGACTGGGTCAAGGACGGGGCGATCGTCCTGGACGCGGGGTACAACGAGGGGAACGTCGGCGACGTCGCTTACGAGGCCTGCGCGAAGCGCGCGAGCTGGATCACGCCGGTGCCCGGCGGCGTCGGGCCGATTACGATCGCGACGCTGATCGAGCAGACCGCGCTCGCCGCGGCCGAGCAGCTGGGGGTCACGCTGTGAGCCGATCGCCGTCCACGCACTACGAGATCGACAAGCCCACGCTGGTCTGCGGTCAGAGCGGGCGCGAGCTCGTGCCCGGCGAGTCGTACGTCGCGACGCTGGTCGAGCTAAGCGAGGCGGAGCTGGCCGCGATGTCGCCCAAGGACCGGGCGCAGCACGCGTTGGGGTTCAAGCGCGTCGACGTATCGGCCGAGGCTTGGGGCGCCAAGGCGGACCACGAGGATGTGTTCTGCTGGTGGAAGACACGCGTGTCCGAGGCCGGCGAGGCCAAGCGCAAGATGCTCGTCGACGACGCGGCGTTGATGGTGCTGCTCGAGCGGCTGGCCGACGCGGAGAGCGCCGAGCGGCTGGCGTTCCGGTTCGTGCTGGCGCTGATCCTGCTGCGCAAGAAGCTGCTGCGACACGACCGCACGGACGGCCGCGACGACGGGCGGTGGTGGGTGTTCACCCCGAAGGCGGACGTGAGCAAGGGCATCCTGGGGCGCTGGTCGGACAAGCGCACGATCGAGGTGCGGGACGCCGAGCTGGACGAGGCGGCGATCCAGGCGGTGACCGAGCAGTTGGGCGAGGTGCTCGAGGGGGCGATCGTTTGATTTGGCGATTTGGCGATTGGGTGATTAGACGATTGCGGCCGCGCCTGGCCGTTACCTTGATCGCCGGTGCCGTGTTGATCGCGGGGTGTAAGTCGACGCAAGAGGCGCCTCAGCCGCCGGTGGCCGAGCCCACGATAACGCGGGCCGAGGCGATCGAGTTGGTGCGTCGGCACAACGCCAACGCGGCGAAGATCGAGGTCGTGTGGTGCCGGCTCGGGATCAAGTTGCGGTGGCGAGAGGAGGGCAAGGATCGCCAGGAGTCCGGCGACGGGGTGCTGGTCTTCCGCAAGCCCGGCGAGCTGGCGTTGACGGTCGGCAAGCTCGGGCAGGAAGGCCTGTGGGCCGGGGGCGACGGCGAGCGTTACTGGATGTTCGACCTGCGGGAGGACGTCGCGTGGGTCGGTGGCGAGTCGGCGGGCGGCGGGCTGCCGTTGCCGGTGCAGCCGGCCGATGTGGCGCGGCTGCTGGGGTGGGCGGCGATCGACGAGGCCGCGGTCGAGCGGGGGTCGGTGATCCCCTTGGGCGGGCGGGTGCTGATCGAGCCGCGCGACGAGGCGGGGCGAGCCACGGGGCGTTACGTGTTCGAGCCGGGCACGGTGCCGCCGACGCGCGTGGACGTGCTGGACGCGGTGGGGGCGTCGTTGGTGACGTCGCGGCTGAGCGACCCGCGGGCGGTGTCGGTCTCGGCGGCCGAGTCGGCGGAGTTCATGACCGGGGTCGAGATCGCGGTCAGCGACGGGTCGGCGACGATGTCGATGCGCGTGCGCGGGATCGAGACGGATGGGGGGCGAGTTCGCGACGCGGCGTTCGACCTCGACCGGCTGATGCGGGCGCACCGGCCCGAGCGGGTGATCGATCTCGACCGGCCGTGAGGCGGGTCAGACCGTCGCGGGCTGCTCGGTGGGGGCGAGCGTGAGGTTGACGCCGTACTCGCCGGTGTCGAAGAGGTGCGCCTTGGTCGTGTCGACCCAGAAGGTGACGCTCTCGTCTTCCTCGAGCGGCTCGGCCTTGGCGCGGGAGACAAACCGGGCGGTCGTGTCGCCGACGGTGTCGGCGAAGATGTCCATCGTGTTGCCCAGGGGTTCGACGACGTTGACCGTGGCGGGGACCTGGCAGTCGGGGTCGTTGGCGTTCTCGTTCTCGCGGAGGAACAAGCCCTCGGGGCGGATGCCGAGGACGACGTCCGAGCCGACCTTGCCGGCGACACGGTCGCGCCAGGCGGGCGGCAGGGCGATGTCGACGCCGTGGCCGACGAAGCGCACCTTGCCGTCCCGGTCCTCGATCTTGCCGTCGATGAAGTTCATCGGCGGCGTGCCCAGGAAGCCGGCGACGTAGCGGTTGGTCGGGCGCTCGTAGACGGTCAGCGGGGTGTCGGCCTGCTGGATGAGCCCCTCGGACATGACGACGACGCGGTCGCCGAGGGTCATGGCCTCTTCCTGGTCGTGCGTGACGTAGATCGTGGTGGTCGTGAGCCGCTTGTGCAGCTGCTTGAGCTCGGCGCGGGTCTGGACGCGGAGCTTGGCGTCGAGGTTGGACAGCGGCTCGTCGAAGAGGAAGACGGACGGGTCGCGGACGATGGCCCGGCCGAGCGCGACGCGCTGGCGCTGGCCGCCCGACAGGGCCTTGGGCTTGCGCTCGAGCAGCTTGTCGATGCCGAGGATGTCGGCGGCGTTGCGGACGCGCCGGTCGATCTCGGCCTTCTTGAACTTGCGCAGCTTGAGGCCGAAGGCCATGTTGTTGTACACCGTCATGTGCGGGTACAGCGCGTAGTTCTGGAACACCATGGCGATGTCGCGGTCCTTGGGGGCGACGTCGTTGATGATCCGCTCGCCGATGCGCATGACGCCCGAGGTGATCTCCTCGAGCCCGGCGACCATCCGCAGCGTCGTCGACTTGCCGCAGCCCGACGGGCCGACGAGCACGAGGAACTCGCCGTCCTCGATGAGCAGGTTGATGCCTTTGACGGCCTCGACGTTGCCGGCGTAGACCTTGCGGACGTTCTCGATGCTGACCTGTGCCATGCGTGCGGGGCCTCGGGAGAAGGATTCGCGTGAGAGCTCCAAAGTGTAACGCATCCGGCCCTTATGGGGGACGGGGGCGTGGCGCGGTCGGTCTGGGCAAGGGCGGGGGTTCAGGCGGACCGGCGGGTCTGGCTGAACATGCGGACGGAGGTGAGCGGCTTGTTGGAGTTGAAGCGCTGCTCGAGCTTGCGCAGGGCGTCGATCTCGATCTGCCGGACGCGTTCGCGGGTCAGGCCGATGACCTTGCCGATCTCCTTAAGGGTCATGGGCTCGTCGCCATCGAGCCCGTAGCGCAGGCGGAGGATGGTGGCCTCGCGGTCGTCGATGGCGTCGAGCAGGGCGTCGAGGACGCTGAGGTCGTCGGCGAGGTGGACCTGCTCGTCGGGGGCGGTGGTGCGGTGGTCGGGCAGGGAGTCGTTGAGGGTCGGGGCGTCCTCGCGGCCGGAAGACTCCTGGATGGGCCGCTGCGTGGCGCGGACGGCCTTCTTGATCATCTGGAGCTTCTTGGGCGGCAGCTCGAGACGGTCGCCGAGCTCGCGCATGGTCGGCTGGCGGCCTAACTCGTCTTCGAGCTCGCGGCTGGCGCGTTTCCAGCGGGAGATGAGCTCGACCATGTAGGCCGGGATGTGCACGGGCTGGACGGCGTTAATGAGGGCGCGCTTGATGCCTTGCTTGATCCACCAGGTGCCGTAGGTGGAGAAGCGGGCGCCCATGTCGGGGTCGAAGTTCTCGACGGCCTTCATGAGGCCGATGTTGCCCTCCTCGATGAGGTCGGGCAGGGAGAGGCCGCGGTTGACGTAGCGCTTGGCGATGGAGACGACCAGGCGGAGGTTGGCGCGGACCATGTGCTCGCGCGAGGCCATGCAGTTCTCGGCGATGATCTTGCGGCAGAGGGCCTTCTCCTCGTCGGCGGTGAGGAGCTTGACCGCGTCGATGTCTTTGAGATAGACCTCGAGGTCGGACTTAACGCGGGTGGATCGTGGTGTCGCCATGCTGCCTCGGGAAGGGCGGGGCTGCCCAGAGAGAGGATCGGCGGGCGGGGCGGGGCGGTTGAGGGCTGGGCGTCGGACTCGTTGGCGGGGTGGCAAGTCGGACCGCCGGGGGCGGGTGAGTCGGTGCGAGCGCGTGGGGCGGTTGTGCGGTTTGGGCAAGCACTCACGCGGCTGGCGCGTGTTGCTAGGCTGGCGTATATGCCCAGTTCGCCGCCGGGACCGACGCCTCCGCCGATGTCGTTGCGGCAGTTGGGCGTGGCGATGGCCGAGCCGTTGATCTCGCCGTTGCGTCGGTTCGGGGCGGCGATGCGGGGGTACACGGCGGCCGACGCCCGCGGCGACGCCTTGGCGGGGCTCACCGTCGCGGTCATCGGCGTCCCGCAGGCGATGGCGTACGCCCTGATCGCCGGGGTGCCCGCCGAGTACGGGCTCTACACGCTGATCTTCCAGTGCGCGATCGGCTCGATCTTCAACAGCCAGCCTCTGCTGTCGGTCGGCCCGATCAACACGCAGTCGCTGCTGGTGGCGTCGATCGTCAGCCGGCTCGCCGGGGCGATGGGGCCGGAGTACGTCGCGATCGCGATCACGCTGACGTTCCTCAAGGGCCTTGTGCAGATGGCCATGGCCGAGATGCGGCTGGGCAACCTGGTGCAGTACGTCAGCCAGTCGGTGATCATCGGGTTCACGGCCGGGGCGGGGGTGCTGATCGCGGCCAAGCAGGTGTCGGGTTTCCTGGGCTTCGACGTCACGCGCCTGGACGACACGTGGCCGGGGCTGATCGGCATCGTGCAGAACCTCTGGGGCGGCGAGACGGCGGGCGCGTGGGGCCACCTCGACGAGACCAGCGCCTGGGCGGTCGGGCTGGGCGTGCTGTCGCTGGCGATCGTGATCGGCTCGCGGATGATCTCGCGGTTCGTGCCCGGGCCGTTGATCGCGGTGGCCGTCGCCGCCACGGCGGTGTGGGCGGTCGGGCTGAACGATCAGGACCTGACGCTGGTGGGTGAGGTCCCCACCTCGCTCGCCGGCGTGCTGTCGGCGCCGGACTTCACCGCGATCGTCGTGCACTTCGACGCGTTGCTCGCGGGGGCGCTGGCCCTGGCGCTGCTCGGCCTGATGGAGGCCTACTCGATCGGCAAGAACATCGCCGGCAAGACCGGCAGCCGCATCTCCGCCAACCAAGAGATGTTCAGCCAGGGGCTGACCAACTTCCTCACGAGCTTCCTGTCCTGCATCCCCGGCTCGGGCAGCTTCTCGCGCTCGGCGCTGAACCACTACGCCGGCGCGAAGACGGCCGTGTCGGGGCTTTTCAACGCCGGCTTCGTGCTGATCATTTTCCTGCTGTTCGCCCCGGCGGCGAAGTACATCCCGATGTCGTGCATCGCCGCGATCCTGTTCGTCGTCGCCTACGGGCTGATCGACTGGAAGCACTTCCTGCGGCTGGTCAAGGCCAACCCGGCCGACGGAGCGGTCTGCCTGGCGACGTTCGTGGCGACGCTGTTTGCGCCGCTGCAGTACGCCGTTTTCCTGGGGATCGCGCTCAACCTGGCGTTGTACCTGCGGCGGGCGGCGCAGCTGCAGATGAGCGAGATGGTCAAGCCGCGGGGCGGGCCGTTTGTCGAGCGGCCGCTGCGGGTGAGCGACGGGTCGGCGGCCAAAGAGGTAATGATGGTCCAGCTGGAGGGCAGCCTGTTCTTCGCGGGGGCCGACGAGCTGCAGGACCGGCTCAGCGACATCGAACGCCAGGGCGTGCGGGTCGTGATCCTGCGGATGAAGCGGACGCACTCGGTGGACGCGACGGTCATGGCCGTGCTCGAGCGGTTCGTCGAGTCGATGCAGGCGCGCGGCGGGCACGTCGTGCTCTGCGGGCTCAAGGAGACGACGCTGCAGCGGCTCGACGCCTACGGCCTGGTCGCTCGCATCGGCAAGGCCAACGTCTTCCCCACGACCTACGGCGTGTTCGAGTCGGCCCGCCGGGCGCTGGAGCGGGCCCGCGAGCTGCTGGGCGCGACGGTCGACCTCGACGGCCTGCTCGACGAAGAGGAACCCAAGGGCGTCCAGCCTCTCGACCCGCGGGAAGACGACGGGCGCTGGGCGTATCAGATCTGAGTGGTAGGTCTTATCCTGCCGCCCATGCACCTGCTGTTCCATCAGACGGCGCTCGGCGACTTCGCGGTGGCGCTGCCGGTCCTGCGGGCGATGGCGGGGCGGGGTGAGACGGCGGTGGTCGGGCCGTGGTCGCGGATCGAGCTGGCGTCGGCGCTGGTGCCGGGCGTGCGGGGGATGGACATCGAGATGTTCGAGTTCACCCGGCTGCACGTGCCCGGCGGGCCAAGCCACCTGAGCCCGCTCGTTGCCAAGGCGCTCGCCGCGGCCGAGCTGATCGTCAGTTTCATCGCGCCCGACAACGGCGACTGGGCCGACAACGTCCGCCGGCTCGCGCCCGACGCTCAGCTCGTCTGCGTCCCCCCCAAGCCGCCTGAGGACTGGGCCGACCACGTCTCGGCCTACCACGCCGCCGTCCTCGACCGCGCCGGCCTCGCCGGTCTCTCCGACCCCACGCCACGCGTCGACCTGCACAAGCCCGACGGGCCGATCGTCGTGCACCCCGGCTCGGGCGGCCTGAACAAGCAGTGGCCCGCGGAGCGCTTCGACGCCCTGATCGACCGCCTGCACGACGCCCAGCCGCAGCGGCCGATCCGCGTCATCGCCGGCGAGGCCGAGGCCGACCGCTGGCCCCAGGAGCTGATGCAGCGATGGCGCGACAAGCACCACCTCACCGTCACGCCGACGGTCACGGCCCTGCTCGACGCCATGCGCGACGCGGCGGTCTACCTCGGCAACGACGCCGGCTCGACCCACGTCGCCGCCCAGGCCGGCCTGCCGACCGTGGCGCTGTTCGGCCCCAGTGATCCGCGCGTCTGGGCCCCGCTCGGCTCGCGCATGACCGTCCTCGCCCCCGACGCCCCGGCCGACATGGACTGGCTCGGCGTCGAGCCGGTCGAGCGGGCCGTCCTCGCGGCGATCGCCTGAACGCCACTACACTGATCTCATGGACATCATCCTCGCCAACCCCCGCGGCTTCTGCGCCGGTGTGCACATGGCCATCGACACCGTCGACGAGGCCCTCAAGATCGTCGGCACCCCGCTCTACGTCTACCACGAGATCGTGCACAACAAGCACGTCGTCGACGGCTTCGTCCAGCGCGGCGTGACGTTCATCGAGGACATCGACGAGGTGCCCGCCGACTCGACGATCGTGTTCTCGGCTCACGGCGTCAGCCCGGCCGTGCGCAACGCCGCCAAGGCCCGCGGCTGCACCATGATCGACGCGACCTGCCCGCTGGTGACTAAGGTGCACATGGAGGCGATCCGCTACGCCAAGCAGGGCTACAAGATGATCCTCGTCGGTCACGCCGGGCACGACGAGGTCGTCGGCACGGTCGGCGAAGCGCCCGACGCGTTCACCATCGTCGAGTCACCCGAGGACGTGGCGGCCCTGCCGTTCCCGGTCGAGGTGGACAACCTCGTGTATCTCACGCAGACGACGCTCTCGATGGACGACGCCAACGTCATCATCAACGCCCTCAAGGCCAAGTACCCGAACATCAAGGCCCCGCCATCGGAGGACATCTGCTACGCCACGACTAACCGCCAGCACGCGGTGCGCGCGCTGGCGCCGGCGGCCGATCTGACCCTGGTGGTCGGGTCGAAGAACTCGTCCAACTCGGTGCGGCTGACGGAGATCTCCGCGTCCTCGGGCACCCCGGCGTACCTGGTCGACGACGTGTCCGAGCTGAAGGCCGAGTGGTTCGAGGGCGTGAGCAAGGTGCTGCTCACGGCCGGGGCGTCGGCCCCCGAGCATCTCGTCGAGGAGATCGTCGAGGAACTGGTCGCCAAGCACGGCGGGTCGGTCGAGGACTCGCACGTGGTCGATGAAGACATGCACTTCAACCTGCCGCGCTCGCTGCGGGTGCTGCAGGGCAGCGGTGTCTGAGCTGGTCGGGCTGAGCCCAGCGGCCATCGCCGCGCTGGCGGGCGTGGGGCTGGTGGCCGGGGTGCTGGGGGGGCTGCTGGGGGTGGGGGGCAGCGTGGTGATGATCCCGGCGTTGGTGATCCTGTTCGGGCAGGACCGCACGCCGGGGATGAACCAGCACCTGTACCAGGCGTCGGCGATGGCGGTGAACGTCGCGGTGGCGGTGCCGGCGGCGTGGCGGCATCACAAGGCCGGGGCGATGCGGTGGGGCGTGATCAAGTGGCTGCTGCCGGCGGCGCTGGTGATGATCTTTGTGGGCGTCGGGCTGAGCAATCTCGTGACCGACCCGGTCTGGCTGGGCCGGCTGCTGGCGGCGTTCCTGGTGTACGTGATCGTGATGAACGTTGGCAAGCTGGCGGCGCGCCGCGGCCAGGCGACGGACGGGGTCGATCTCAAAGGCGAGCTGCGCGGCGCCGACCGGTGGCGGGCCGGGGGGATCGGCGGGGTGATGGGCACGACGGCGGGGCTGCTGGGGCTCGGCGGCGGAGGGCTGGCGGTGCCGTTGATGCAGACGTTCCTGCGGCTGCCGCTGCGGGTGTGCATCGCGAACTCGGCGGCGGTGATGTGCGTGACGGCCGGTCTGGGCGCGGCGGCGAAGATGAGCACCCTGCCCGAGGGGCTGTCGGCCGGGCGGGCGCTGCTCATCGCGGCGGTGCTCGCGCCGACGGCGATTGCGGGCGGGCTGATCGGGGCGTCGCTGACGCATCGCCTGCCGATCCCCGTGGTGCGGGTCGTGTTTGTGGCGCTGATGGCGGTCGCGGCGTGGCGGCTGGCGGCGCTGCCGTGGCCGGTGTGAGTGTTGGGTTAGGGATTGTGATCGCTCACGGTTGCATGCAGAATGCCTCGGGAATCACTTCACGACAGGAGGGGCCATGTCCTCGATCTCGAAAAAGCAGTCGTCGTTCCGGTTGCCGGTGGTCCTCGTGGCGGTCTTCGTGACGGTCGGGCTGAGTCCCCTGTTGGTCGAGGCTGCGAAGGACGACCCGGACCCTAACGGCACGTACGCCGGCAAGGGGCCGTACAAGTGGACCGGCGTGGGCGAAGTCGAGAAGGGCAAGCACAAAGCCGACCTCACGGTCAGAGGCAAGAAGCTCGGCGGCAAGACGACGACGGGCGGCGGCTGTGTCACGAGCTACAAACTGAAGTTCGACGACGGCCGCGCCCAGATGGGCAAGAACACCGCCAGCGGCACGATGAAGGACAAGTGCGACGACGGCACGACGAACTACGACATCGACGGCAGCAAGGTGACGATCAAGGGGAATCGGGCCGGCAAAGAGGTCATCAACACCAGCCTCAAGGGCACTTATGCCAGCGGCGCCTGGCCCGGCGCCAAGCTGACGACGAAGTACAAGGGCAAGAAGTCGAAATGACCGCCTCGGGACCGCGTGAGGCGGCTCGCCGCTAGCATGGCCCCGATGGCGGACGGCGACGGGCGGATCGACGTGGCGGTGGTCGGGGTCGGGCGGATGGGTCGGCATCACGCGCGCACCTACGCCCGCAACCTGAGCGATCGCTGTCGACTGGTCGGCGTGGTCGACCGGGACGAGGAGCGGCGGGAGACCGTGGCCGACGACTTCGGCGGCGAGCCCTACGCCGACGTGGCTTCGCTGCTGGCCGCTCGGCCGGGCGTGAGGGCGGTGAGCATCGCCGTGCCGACGCGGGCTCACGCGGCCGCCGCCGGGCCGCTGATCGACGCCGGCGTGGCGTGCCTGATCGAGAAGCCGCTCGCCGAGACCGGCGCCGCCGCCCGAGCGATCGCCGGGCAGGCCGACGCCGCCGGCGTGGTGCTGCGGGTCGGGCACACCGAGCGGTTCAACCCGGCCGTCCGCGCCGTGGCCGGGATGGGCCTGACCGCCCGGTTCATCGAAGTCGACCGCGTGAGCGAGATGAGCTTCCGCTCGCTCGACGTCGGCGTGGTGATGGACATGATGATCCACGACCTCGACATCGTGCTGATGCTCGCGCGGTCGCCCTTGAAGAAGGTCGACGCCGCGGGCGTGGCGGTCGTGACCGACCACGAGGACATCTGCTCGGCCCGGTTGGTGTTCGAGTCCGGCTGCGTCGCCAACCTGACCGCCTCGCGGCTGGCGCTCAAGACCGACCGCAAGCTGCGCGTCTTCTCCGACACGGCCTACGTCAGCCTCGACTACGCCAAGCGGTCCGGCACGCTGGTCAAGAAGACGCCGGGCAACGTCGATACGCTCAAGCGGGTCCGCGAGATGCTGGGCGGCGGCGGCGACCTGTCGGGCATGGATTACGCCGACCTCGTCGAGTTCGACGAGCTGACGATGGACGCCGACGGCGTGTCGAGCGATCCGCTGACGGCCGAGCTGGGCGCGTTCCTCGACGACGTCTCGGGCGGCGGGGGGGGCGACGAGGGCGTCGGCGGGGCCGAGGGCGTTGCGGCGATCGAGGCGGCCGAGCGTGTGGTGCAGGCCGTGAAGGCGCACCGCTGGGAGGGCCTCGAGGTCGGGGCGTTGAGGGTCTGACCGATGGCCGCCGCGCTCGTCATGCTCGCGGTCCTGCCGCTCCTGCTGATCCTCAGCGGGTTCATGAGCGGCAGCGAGACCGCGCTGTTCTCGCTGAGCCAGCAGCAGCGGGCGCAGCTCACGCGCGGCGACGGCGTGGTGGCCGTGTCGGTGCGAGCCCTGCTGGCCGAGACGCGGGCGCTGCTTATCACACTGCTGCTGGGCAACATGGTGGTGAACGTGCTGTACTTCACCGTGGGGTCGGTGGCGTTGATCAAGCTCGGCGAGGAGCTCGCCTGGCCGGGCTGGGCGAACGTGGCGGGCGGGCTGGCGGTGCTGGGGCTGATCATCCTGTTCGGCGAGCTGATGCCCAAGCTGCTGGCCGGGCGCGGGCCGGTGCGCTGGTCGCGGGTCGCGGCCGTGCCGTTGCTCGCCGTGCACCGCCTGCTGACGCCGATCCGTGTGGTGAGCAACGCGCTGGTGATCGGGCCCCTGGCGCGGCTGATCGACCCGGGCACGCGGCCGGCGTCGCTGTCGGCCGAGGAACTGGAGTCGCTGCTGCAGCTCAGCAGCCGGCAGGGCGTGATCGACCCCAGCGAGCAGCGCCTGCTCGTTCAGGTGTTGGAGCTGTCGTCGATGCGGGTGCGCGACCTCATGGTGCCGCGCGTCGACATCGAGGGCTACAACCTCGACACGCCCGCTGACGTGCTGATCGACACGGTGCGGCGCACGAAGCTACGTCACCTGCCGGTGTACGACGGGTCGGTCGACCGCGTCGTGGGGATGGTGTCGAGCCGGCGTGTGCTGCTGGAGCGGCCCGCCGACGCCAAGGCGGTGCGCCGGTTGGCGACGCCGACCCGGTTCGTGCCCGAGCAGCAGCGGGCCGAGCGGTTCATGGCCGAGCTCGGCCGCGGCGGCGACCCGGTGGCGATCGTGGTCGACGAGCACGGCGGCACGGCCGGGTTGGTCACGATCGAGGACGTCGTCGAGCACGTCGTCGGCGGGCTGGCGGGCGGGTACGAGCGCGACGACGACCCGGGGTTCGAGCGGCTGAGCGCGGGGCGGTTCCGCGTCGATGCCGACCTGGCGGTGAACGACTGGCCGCAGCTGTTTGGCCACCCCGGTTCGCCGGGGCATCACGGGCTGACCGGCGCGGTGAGCACGGTGTCGGGCCTGGTGACGGCGCTGCTCGGGCGCCTGCCGCGCGTGGGCGACCGGGTGGAGGTCGGCAACGTGTCGCTCGAGGTCGAAGCGATGGACGGCCGACGGATCGACACCGTGATCGCCGAGCTGCCCGAGGCCGAGGCGGCGGGGGTGGGCTCGTGACGGCGATGGACTGGGCGATGTGGTCGGCGATCGCGCTGCTGGGATTCTGCGGCTCGGCGATGTACTCGGGCATGGAGACCGGCTGCTACCGGCTCAACCGCGTGCGGCTGCACCTGCGTGCCCAGCGCCGCGAGCCCGCGGCCGTCGCGCTCGAAGCCGAGACGTCCGACCTCTCGCGCCTGCTCTCCACCCTGCTCATCGGCAACAACGTCACCAATCAACTCGGCACGACGGCCGTGGGCATCATGCTGCTGTCGCTCGTGGCCAACGACTGGGCCGCGATCGCGCTCAACGCGCTGGTCGTGACGCCGATCCTGTTTGTCTTTGGCGAGACGCTGCCCAAGGACTTCTTCTCGGCCCACTCGGACGCGGTGATGTACCGGCTGGGCGGCGTGCTCCGCTGGAGCCGGCGGGTGTTCTTCTACACCGGCCTGACCCCGGCCGTGAGCGTGGCGTGGTCCGCGCTGAGCCTGGTGTTCGGCGGGCAGGGCAGGTACGAGGCGACGCACCCGCGTCGGCAGATGGCCTACCTCTTCAAGGAGGGAATCGGCTACGGGCTGCTGACCGATCGTCAGTCGGCGTTGGTCGACCGGGTGATGCGGCTCAGCGACACGAGCCTGGCCGACGCGATGACGCCGTGGGCCCGGGCGATGAAGGTGCGGGCTGACGACCCGCCGGGCGTGATGTGGCGGCTGGCCGAGCAGGGCGGCGGGCGGTCGCGCTACCCCGTCGTCGAGCGCGGCGGGGGCGTGATCGGCGTCGTCAACGTGCTCGACGCGCTGGTGCACGACCGCGAGGCTTGCCCTCCGATCCGCGAGCTGATGACCCCGTCCGTCACGCTCCGGGCGACCACCGGCCTGCGGGCCGGGCTCAGCGAGTTGCAGAAGCACGGCGGGTCGCTGGCCGTCGTCGTCGACGAACGCGGCAAGCCCGTCGGCGTCGTCACCCCCCGCGACCTCGTCGAGCCCATCACCGGCCAGCTCGCCCAGTGGTGATCACCCCGCCCGCCGCGGCCGAACCTCCCACCACCACCATCCCAGCACCGCCGCCCCCGCCGGCCACGCCGCCCAACGCACCAACGGCACCGCCGTCGCCAGCCCGATCAGCCCGTACGCCAACGCCAGCCGCCGCGCGTGCCACCGCCGCTCCCCCGCCACCAGGTAGTCCGTCGCCGCCCGCCCGACCGGGAACCACCAGATCAGCCCCACCACCGGCACCGCCAGCACCCACACCGGCCTCGGCCGCACCCGCTGCTCCTGCCTCACCGCCCGCCGCCACCGCGCGAGCAACGCCGCCGTCGCCGTCAGCTCCGCCCACCGCCACGCCAACACGAACAGCCCCACGCGCCACCCCCCCGCCTCGCCGATCCAATCCAGCCACGCGTCCATCGACCCAACGTAGCCTTACGCTGCTCGCCATGCTCTGGTCCACCGCCGACCTCGCCGACGCCGTCGCCGCCGGCCTGCAAGTCCGCGCCCGGCAGGACGACCTTGAGCAGGCCGTCTACGGCTTCGACGCCTTCGACGAGCTCGCCCTGCACCCTCTGATCGCCGAAGCGATCGACGCCGCCGGCTACGGCGCCCTCCGCGAGCAGCGCTACCCCGGCCACTGGCACAGGTCCAAGAAGTCCGAGGGCCTGCGCTGCGACCTCGTGGTCACCCCGGATCGCCTGCCGCTGCGCGACCCCGACCTCAAGGCCACGCTCTTCGACGCCGCCCCCGCCGTCGATCCCGAGCAGGCCTATTGGCTCGAAGTCAAGGCCGTCGCGCAGCACGAGCCGGCCGGCCCGTTCCGCAACTACAGCAAAGAACTCCTCGCCCCCGTCATGGCCGACCTCAAAAAGGTCTGGACCGACGGCGTCATCACCCACGGCGGCCTGCTCGTTGTTCTCTTCACCCAGACCGCGGCCGTCGCCGAGCACGACCTCGCCGCCTTCCACCGCCGCGCGATCGACAAGGGCTACCCCGTTTACCCACCGGCCACGCGATCAATCCCCCTCACCGACCGCATCGGGAACGCGTGCTGCACGGTGAGTGTCTTCGGCGTGCGATAGGAAGACTCGCCGCACAGGGCCACGAGAGGGCAAACAGAGGTCGTGGCCTTCACGCGATCAATGACCCGTGTCGCCGAACAGCAGGCCGACGGCGTTCACGACCATCGCCAGGGCGACCACCACGATGACATGCCTGGCGACCACCTTGCGTGGCCCCGGACGACGCCCGCTTGCCAGGTGCCAGAGGTAGAACCCCGCGACGACCGCGACCACGCCGAACGCGACCATCACCCACGCCGGCGTCCCATAGAACAGCATGTCACCCGCGTCGCCGACGTCGTCGATCCACCCCAGGCCGATGTAAGCACCGTTGGCGATCAGGCAGAAGCCCGCAACGGCCTGCCCCAGATAGGCCCCGTTCGGCCAACGCCACGCCATCAGTCTCTCGGCACCCAACGGCAGGAGACAACCCACGACCGGCCCGGCCCACACCACCACCAGTGGGTGCGGGTTGGGGAACACCTCGGTTCGCGAGAACACCAGCGGATGCCAGACCAGCCGCCCGACGCTCCCGCCGGTCAGCCAAGCCGCGAGCAGGTGCCCAACCTCGTGCAGCAGCATCATCAAGGGCCACGCCACCGCCGCCAACGCGATCAGCAACACCACCAGCCGAAAACGCTCGGCAATCACATTCCTGGCGTGTCCCGGATGGTCAGGCATGTCGCGGTCGGGACCAAGGGTCTCAGTCCGTTCTCACATTCAGCATGACCTCCGCCACCTCGGCCGGCAGATCCTCCGCCGTGATCGGCGTGAGCCGGATGTTCTTGTAGTAGCACTCGGCCGCCTCGGACTGCAGCTGGATCTGGCCCTCGGTCAGCGGGTTGCCGTCGCCGTCACGGGCGTCGATCAGCACCATCACGACCTCGCCGTTGACCAGGTGCACGGCACGGTCGCCCAGGACGTAGAGCTCGAGGTGGTTCCACTGGCCGTTGGGGTAGTCCGGCTCGTGCGAGGCTTGGGTGTAGCCGCCGGTGCGGTGCAGCGTGTCGGCGGTCGGGTCATACTTCTTCAGCTTGCCATCTTCGAGATGGCCGCGGACCAGGGCGGTCGGGCCGGCCAGGCCGATGAAGTCGCCCATGTCCTTCTCCTGGATTTGGTACTCGAGGCAGGACTTCCAGACCCGCCAGAACGCGCCGTGGTCGCCGTAGCAGTGATAGAGCAGGCCGCTGTCGCGCTTCTTGTCGAGTCGCGGTTCCCATTTCTGGTCGCCCCACTTGAAGTCCATCGAGAGGTGGTAGTCGCTGAAGGATTCGAGCGTGGTCAGTCCCCCGTAGACCTCGCCGGTGATGTAGAGCACGGGCGTGCCGTCCTCGTCGATGACGGTGAAGACTCGCTTGGGATCGTTGCCCAGGCCCATGGGCTCGCCCCGGTGGACGTTGTCGCTCTGGTACGTCCCTGCGGGCAGGCCCTCGACGGTCTCGTGGGGCACGCCCATCCAGACCTCCCAGCGGGAGAGATCGGGGTCGAGCAGGTCGATGGTGACGCCGTCGCGCGGCGCGACGGGCGTCGACTGGGCGGCGGTCGGAGAGGACAGCGGGGCCATCGCGGCGAAGGCGACGAGCGGGGCGGTGATCAGACGCATGGCGGGCTCCCGGGGTCGATCGAGATCGTGTGGCGCGAGAGGGGCGGGGAACACCATGATAGGGGGAGCGGTTTAGGGCGCGGTGACCGCCTCGGCCCCCAGGAAGTGATACGCCGCCAGCGTGACGACGCCGGACGTCGGGCCCAGCGGGCAGTCGTACATCTCGACGCGGACGTCGGCGTCGCCGACCGGGGTGCGGAGGTCGACGACGGTCTCGCTGCGTCGGCGGTCGTGGCGGTAGGTGTTGTGAGCGCTGAGCAGCCAGACGACGTCGCGCGTCTTGCGCATCTGGTCGATCTGCGGGAAGTAGTCGTAGTCCCCGGCGTGCTGGTAGTCAGCGAAGGCGAGGACGAGGTCGCGCTGGCCGACGGCGTGGGCGTCGGTCAGCAGCACGAACGGGAAGTCGGGGTCGGCTTTGGCGAGCGCGGCGAGGTGGTGCGGCAGGCCGTGCGGCCCGGCGACGAGGTACACGGTGTCGCCGGCGAACCGGGCGGCCTTGACGCGGTCGGCCGCGCGGTCGAGCCGGCCGCCCGAGGCGGTCTGCAGGTCGACCAGGTGATCGGCGAGGTTGTCGAGGTACTGCGGGGCGAGCGTGCCGGGGTCGATCGGATCGAGCCAGCGGTCGCGGTGGAAGCGCTGGCCGAGCACGCGGAAGAAGCGGTCGCGACGGGTGTCGGTGTCGAGCGACTCGCGGACGACGGGGACGCGGCCGAGGCGGGTGGCGGCCGCGAAGGCCTCGAGCATCACGGCGTGGGCGGCGGCGGCTTGCAGCGGGGCGGCGTAGGCGTTGGGTGGTTTGGCGGTGTGGTGGTCTGGTGAGTCGGGGACCGGGAGGTCGACGGTGTGCCGCGTGCCGTCGGGCAGGGCGACGGTGAGCGTGGTCGGTGTGGTGAGGATCGCAACGTCGCCTGGCCGGGGGGCGGTGCGGGCGTCGTAGTTGAAGACGCTGCCGGCGCGGTTGCCGAGCTCGTGGGCGAGGGCGTTGTTGCCAAGCACGATTAGGCCGGGGTCGTCGGCGTCGGGGTGTTGGTCGAAGTGCTCGGCGAGGGCCTCACCGGCCTGGACGATCTGGGGCAGGCGGTCGTTCAGCAACGCGACGCGCTCGCGCAGCTCGGTGAGATAGGCGTGACCGTCGGCGAGAGCTGGGACGGTCGCGAGGATCGCGAGCAGGGCGGCCGAGATCGCGAGAGCGGGGACGAGTCGACGCTGGATCACTCGGATAGTGTGCCCGCGCGGCCGGCCGCGGCGCGTTGGGCCGCGTGATGGGGCACGCGTGATGCGCTGGGCGGGTGGGGTTGTGACGGTTGGGTCGCGTCGGGGAGCAAGCTCGCCGGCTCAACGGGCGCCAGACGCGGGCGCCGGTCTCCTAGAGCCTAGCGCCGTCCCAGCGCCTGGCGCCGACTCAGTTCACCTTGCCGAGGTACGACCCGTCCTCGGTCGAGACCTTGACCATCTGGCCGTTCTCGATGAAGGGCGGGACGCGAGTGTTCAGGCCGGTCTCGAGGGTGGCCTCCTTGAGCTGGTTGGTCGCGGTCGCGCCCTTGACCTGCGGGGCGGTGTCGGTGACCTCGAGGTCGACGGCGGCGGGGAGCTCTATGGTCAGGACGTTGCCCTGGTAGACCAGGCCGGTGACGGTCGTGTTTTCCTTGACGTAGAGCAGGGCGTCGCCGAGCACGTCGTCGGGGAGGGTGGCCTGCTCGTAGGACTCGTTGTCCATGAACACAGCGGACTTGCCCTCGGGGTAGAGGTACTCGAGCTCGCGGCGGTCGAGGTTGACGATGTCGATGTCGTCGGTGGAGCGGAAGCGTTTCTCGACGTTGGTGCCGGTCTTGACGTTCTTGAGCTTGGCCTGGACGAAGGCCCCGCCCTTGCCGGGCTTGGTGAACTCGGTCTTGACGCAGAGCCAGAGCTGCCCGTCGAGGTCGACGGCGTTGCCGGGCTTGAGGTCGTTGGCTCGCATGGCGGGGCTCCGTGGGGCGTTGCGGGGTAGGGGGTGGGCGGAGATTGTGGCGGGTTGCGCGGCGGACTTCAACATGACCGGTGACCGAGCGGATCGGGGGTCCGCGGTTCAGGGCGACGCGGCCGGCTGGGGCTGCGCGATGGGTGTGCGCTGAAGTTTTAGGGGAAACAGCGGCTGATTGGCGGCCGGGGTTCTACCGCGTGCGTTGGTGATGGTGACGTCCGCCCCGCGCTGGATCAGGAGGTTGGCGGTGCTGGTGTGCTGGCCGAGGATGGCGTAGTGAAGCGGCGTGTTGCCGTTAACGTCCTGCGGGTTGATGTTGGCGCCGGCGTCGAGGAGCTTCGTGACCAGCGCGTCGTCGCCCCAGACCGCCGCTTGAATCAGGGGCAGGCTCGCGTCCGGGTCCGCTCCGCGTTCCAGCAGCTTGTCGACCGCGGCGTGCTGGCCGAAGTTCGCGGCGAACCATAGCGGTGTCGAGGTGCTGATCGTCGGCAGGTCGATGTCGGCGCCCGCGTCCAGCAAGAGGACGATGACGCCGACGTGGCCATGGGTTGCGGCAAGGTGCAGTGGGGCGGTGTTGCGATAGTCGTCATCGGGTCGGTCGGGATCGGCGCCCGCCTTGAGCAGGACTTCCACGACCGTGGCGTGGCCTGGCTTGGCCGCGAGAGACAGCGGCGTCCTGCCGTTGACCCCGCGGGCGTCGACGTCGGCCCCGCGGCTGATCATCGAGGCGACGGCGGTGGGGTCGCCCTGGGAGGCGTAGAGCCGCAGGCGTGGTCCGGTCGCCATCGACCAACCGATCCCGACCAGCACCACCAGTCCGATCACGAACAAGAAGAACGCGATCGAGAACCCGATCGTGACACGTTTCATCACCGCGTGGATGTCGGCCATAGGGTTGCTCTGGAGCGTTGAGTGTAATCGAGCGGGTACGCTGAACCCGTGGTGTCTCAACTCGCCGAGCAATTCAACCGCCTGCCGGATCTGCTTGCGGCGCACGTGTGGTTGGTGGTGGTGTCGGTGGGGTTGGCGTGTGTGGTGTCGGTGCCGGCGGGGGTGTGGGTGGCGCATCGGCCGCGGTGGCGGGGGGTGGTGCTGGGGGCGGCGGGGTTGATCCAGACGGTGCCGGGGATGGCGTTGTTGGCGGCGGTGGTGCTGGGGCTGATGGCGCTGAGCGCGGCGGGGGTGTGGCGGGGGTCGACGATCGGGGCGGTGCCGACGCTGGCGGCGTTGGTGCTGTATGCGTTGCTGCCGGTGGTGCGGAACACGGTGGTGGGGGTGCGGGGGGTGAAGCGGGATTTGGTGGACGCGGCCGAGGGGTTGGGGATGGCGCGGTGGAGGGTGCGATGGGTGATTGAGCTGCCGTTGGCGGCGGCGGTGGTGTGGGCGGGCGTGCGGACGGCGACGGTGTGGACGGTGGGGCTGGCGACGCTGAGCGAGCCGGTGGGGCAGCCGAGCCTGGGGACGATGATTTTCGGGGGGCTTCGGACGATCAACGGGGCGTCGATCGCGGTGGGTTGCGTGGCGGCGGCGGGGCTGGCGCTGGTGCTGGACCGGGCGCTGGGGCTGGCGGAAGCGGGGCGGTGGCGGTGGGCGATTGGTGTGGTGGCGGCGCTGTTGATCGGGGTGACGGCGTGGTCGTGGTCGACGACGTCGGCGACTCGGACGGCGGCGGCGGATGGGAGCGAGCGGGTGGATCTGGGGCGGGCGTTCGTGGTGGGCAGCAAGGATTTCGGGGAGAGCGAGATCCTGGCGCAGCTGACGGGGCAGTGGTTAGGGAACGCCGCGGGGTTCGATCACAGGCGGGGGATGGGCGGGATGATCCTGTTTGATGCGCTGACGCAGGGGGATGTCGATGCGTACGTGGAGTACACGGGGACGGTGTGGGCGACGGTGATGCAGCGCGAGGATTTGCCGGGGCGGTCGGCGATCCTGGCGCAGATGGCGGGTTACCTGCAGGCGGAGCACGGGGTCGTGTCGGCGGCGCCGCTGGGATTTGAGAACGCGTATTGCATGGCGGTGCGGAAGGAGACGGCGGAGAAGTACGGGCTGAAGGGGATCAGCGATCTGGCGAAGGTGTCGCCGGAGTTGAAGCTGGGGTCGGACCCGGAGTTTTTCCAGCGGCAGGACTGGGTGACGATGCGGGACGCGTACGGGCTCAAGTTCAAGGACCTGGTGAGCATGACGCCGACGCTGATGTACGACGCGCTGAAGAACAAGGAGGTGGACGTCATCACGGCGTACACGACGGACGGGCGGATCGCGGCGTACGGCTTCGTGGTGTTGCCTGACGATCGGGGGGTGCTGCCGCCTTACGACGCGGTGTTGTTGATGGGGCCGAGCGTGGCGAACGATGGTGCGGTGTTGCGTCGGTTGGAGCGGCTGGCGGGGACGTTGACAGCGACGACGATGCAGGAGGCGAATCGGCGGGTGGATATCGATGGGCAGTCGCCGGGGGACGTGGCGGCCTGGCTGATCGACGGGATCAAGGGCGAGCAACACGGAGCGGCGACGCGGCCGAGCGGCGATGAGTGAGGCGTCTGAGGTCGTTGAAGCGAAGCGGGTGTTGCGGGCGGAGCTGTGGGCGAAGCGCGCAGCGATGAGCGACGCGGCGCGGCGGGCGGCGAGCCTGTCGATCGCGGAGTCGGTGATCGAGCGCGTGGGCGGGACGCCGGGGGCGGTGGGCGGGGCGGTGTTCTGCTACGTGGGGGTGAAGGACGAGGTGAGCACGCGGCCGTTGCTGGAGCGGTGGCTGCGGGCGGGCGTGGAGGTGTGGGTGCCGCGGGTCGAGTCGCGGCAGGAACCGATGTCGGCGGTGCGGCTGGGCGCGATGTGTGAGTTGCAGCGCGGGGCGATGGGGGTGCCGACGTGCCCCTGCGGGGTGTCGATGGCTGGGGTGCCGGCGTGGGTGGTGCTGCCCTGCGTGGGGGTGACGCGCGACGGCCGTCGGCTGGGTCAGGGCGGGGGGCATTACGACCGGTACATGGCGGCACTGGGGGCCGCCAAGGTGAAGACGGTGGCGCTGGCGTTTGAGGTGCAGGTGGTGGAGGAGGTGCCTGGGGAGGCGCACGATCAACGGATCGGTGCGGTGTGCACGGAGTCGGGGTGGGTCGATTGTTTCGGGGGCGTTTGATTCGTCATCCCCGGCGGAGCCAGGGGCTGACGGGTCGTTGCGGGCGAGAGGCTACGTCTCTTCGGCCTTGATATTCAGCGCGGCGAGGAGGTCGGTGTAGCGATCGGCGCGGAGGACGGCGGCGCGGGTTTCGGGGTCGGCGAAGTTGGTGCTGATGAGGCCGAGTAGCTCGATTTGCGCGGTGGGGTCTTTGAGGGGCGTGAGCAGGAGGCAGATGAGCTGGGCCTCTTCACCGTCGGGGGAGTTGAAGTCGATGCCGACCGGGGATCGACCGAGGATGAGGGCGGCCTTGTCGAGGTCGTCGAGGCGGGCGTGGGGGACGGCGAGCTCGTCACCGATGCCGGTGGGGACGATCTGTTCGCGGGCCCAGACGGCGGCGTCGATGTCGGCGTATTTCACGCCAACCTGCTCGGCGGCGACGGCCGACAGCTCGCGGATCGCCTCGCGGCGGTTGGTCGCTTTCATCTCGAGGACGACCTGTTTTTCCTTGAGATAAGAGCGGAGCTGCTTGGGCTTGTTCTGGGCGAGCAGGCGTTCGATGCCGGGGCCGGCGATGAGGGAGGTGACGATCGCCATGATGACGATGGCGATGAACAGCGGCTCGGAGATGAGGCCTGCCGAGAGGGCGAGCTGGCCGAGGATGATCTCCATCGCGCCGCGGGCGACCATGGCGACGGCGACGGCGCCGGACTCGCGCTGGCTCATGCCGGCCCACTTGGCGCCGAGGTACCCGCCGGCCAGCTTCGTGACGATCGCGATGACCATCACGACGATGACGAGTTGCAGGTCGAAGGCCTCGACGAAGTTCACCTGCAGGCCGATCGAGGCGAAGAAGAGAGGCGCGAAGATGTTGCCGATGAAGTCGTGAATGGTGTGGCGGGTTTTCTCGCGGAGGTGTCGGCAGTTGCCGATGGCGATGCCGACGATGAACGCGCCGAAGATGGAATGGATGCCGATGTACTCGGTGTAGGCGGCGCCAAGCAGGGCCATGGTGATGACGAAGCCGAGCATGGCGCCCGGCCACGAGCCGTGGGCTTGGATGAAGGGGATGACGCGGTTGAAGACCAGCGAGCCGACCGTCAGCAGCAGGCCGATGAACAGCAGCGTGAGGCCGACGGTGACAAGGACGCCCATGGCGGCGGTGTCGGAGGGGCCGTCGATGGTCGCCGGGGCGATCAGGGCGAGGATGACGGCAAAGCCCATCCAGCCGATGAGGTCGTTGAGCATGGCGGCGGAGATGACGACCGTGCCCATCTCGGACTTGGCGAGCTTGAGGTCGAGCAGGATCTTGGCGATGACCGGCAGGGCGGTGATCGACAGGGCGACGCCGATGAACAGGGCGAAGGGCAGCACGTCGTGAGCCGGGGTGCCGTCGGGGAGGGGCGAGGGGTCGTAGCCCATCAACCCCGGCAGGCCGTAGGCGGCGCCGAACCCGATGCCGAAGGGGATGGCCATGCTGACGACGGCGACGGAGAGGGCGCGGACGCCCTGGCGCCAGACGGTGGACAGCTCCACCTCAAGCCCGGCGATGAGCAGCAGGAGGATGGCCGAGAGCGTCGCGGCGGCTTCAATGGCGTAGGCGACGGGGCTGGTGGAGCCGTCGGCCTGGGGCTCGAAGGGGAAGAGGAAGCCGTACGACTCCGGCGAAATGGCGCCGAGGATGGTCGGGCCGAGGATCACGCCGGCGAGGATCTCGCCGAGGATGGCGGGCTGCTTGAAGGCGCGGGCGATCTCGCCGAGCAGGCGGGCCAGGCCGAGCATCGCGGCCAGTGCGAGCAGGGCGGTGGTGATCTCAACCGGGTCGAACTTGCCGGCGGCGAGGGTGGGCGTCAGAGCGTCTGCGATGGGTGTCACGCTTCGAGGTCTCGCCCGGCCGTGTGCCTGTCATTGCGGCAGGCCGCCGCCGCGCCGGAGGCGTGGATCGTAGCGAACTCCGGCACGCGGGTTGCGTAAGGTTCTGCGCCGACCGCGACCGGTCGGCGACCAGGAAGGAGCACCGCACCCATGGTGAGTTTCACCAACAACCTCAAGACCGCCGCGCTGCTGGGCCTCATGATCGGCCTGTTCATGGCCGGCGGCTACCTGATCACCGGAACGCCCGCGGGGCTGACGTTCGCGCTGATTATCGGCATCGTCTTCTCGGGCGGGGCGTGGCTGTTCTCCGACAAGATCGCCATCGCCGCTATGCGTGGCCAGGAGATCCGCCCCGAGCACGACCGCGACCTTTACACCATGATCGAGCGGCTGGCCAAGAACGCCAATCTGCCGATGCCGCGGGTCTACCGCTGCCCCCAGCAGGCGCCTAATGCCTTCGCCACCGGCCCCTGGCCGAGCCGCGCGGCCGTGGCCGTGACGGACGGGGCCCTGCAACTGCTCAGCTACGACGAGCTCGAAGGCGTGATGGCCCACGAGCTGGCCCACGTCAAGAACCGCGACACGCTCACCAGCACGGTCGCGGCGGTCATCGGCGGCGTGCTGTCCTGGCTGCCTTACATGCTGATGTTCGGCGGCGGCAATCGCGACAACCCGCTGGGCATGGTTGGCGTGATCGCGTTCGTGATCCTCGCGCCCATCGCCGCGATGATGATCCAGATGGCCATCAGCCGATCGCGCGAGTACGTCGCCGACGCCGACGGCGCGACCATCGCCGGCTCGCCGCACGGGCTCATCTCGGCGCTGCAGAAGCTCGACCACGTGTCCAAACAAGTCCCCATGCAGGGCGAGATGCCGACGGCCAACCACATGTTCATCGTCAAGCCGCTCTCCGCGGGCGGCGGCGGCATGGCGTCGCTGTTCACCACGCACCCCCGCACGGCCGATCGCATCGCCAAGCTGCGCCAGCACGCGATGGCCTGAACTGTTGGCCTTGGCGCATGCCGCGACGCGGGCTCGAACGCGCCCGAGAGGCCCGATAATCGGCACAACCGTTGCAACCGGTCGCTTTGCATCCGGCGAGTGGACTTTCTCGATATTTACGTTTGTGACGCCGGGTCTCACCCATAGATTGCGAACCGGTTGGACGTCGTCGCGACGTCCTCCGATCCGGGGCAGCGCCCGCCGTGGGGCGAGGCCCGCACGAATGACGAGGAGGGACAACATGTTTGGAATTCGTAACGTCGCCGCGATCGCCATCGCGTGTCTCGGCACCGTGTCGGTCGCTCAGGCCGATTCCGTCATCAGCTTCGGCCCCGGGGCCAACCAGGCCAGCGAGTCCGGGCTCGGCCAGGCCGGCCTGTTCAACGGCGCCGCCACCGTGGTCAACACACCCGACGGCTTCGCCGCCCAGTTCAACACCTCCAGCCCGATCGACTGGATCGCCTTCGAGAACAACGGCCAGTTCCTCGGCGCCGCCGGTAAGGTGAGTGTTCGCACCCAGAACCAAGGGAACTTCAACCAGGAAGGCGAGAACATCATCTCGATGGACTCGAACCAGGTCTTCGAGGGTGACTGGTCGCTGCTTTTCCAGCAAGGCCCTTCTGACAACCAGGCCGGCCACATCGAACTGACCTATCAGTCCGACAGTCTCACCACCGTCCTGCGCTCCGCTGACAACTCCATCGACATCGACCAGATCGTCGACATTCACTTCGTCTACGACGACACGGGCGTGCAGCTCTTCCTCGACAACGTCCTGGTCGACTCCAGCACCAACACCGCCGACTTCACGCAGAACACCAACAGCGTGACCTTCGGCTCCTCGAACCGCACCAACAACCCCGGCGACTTCGGCGACGACCTCAGCGGTCTGTCACCCGGCATCTCCGGCCGCGTTTATGGCGCGGAATTCGAGATCGCCACCGCGATCCCCACCCCCACCGCCGCCGCCGCCGGGCTGCTGCTCATCACCGGCCTCGTCGCCCGCCGGCGCCCGGCCTGAGCCAACCCGACCAAACTCACCACCACCCAGGCGTTCGAGCACCCGCTCGGACGCCTTTTTCTTGCGCCCGGCACGCCCCCCGGCAAGCAAAGCCGAGCCACGATGTCGCCGATACTTCCCCCGTTTCCACAACCCGCACAGCCGTGCGCTGCCGCCCGGCGTCGGCGTCCCCGGCGACATCCGATGCCCGCTTCCTTCACCCCAAACGTAGCCTTGCCCGCATGACAACCGATTGGCCAGTCTGGTGGCAGTGGGACATCGTCCTGTCCAACCGCCTGCTCGATCAGCTCGACGGCCTCGGGCTCACGGACGTCGACGTCCGCACGATGCTCGAGCTGGCCGACGCCTATCGCGAGGCCCGCGTCGAAGGACGCTACGTCGTCGAGGCCGAGCACCGCGGCGACGAGTGGGACGTCACGATCGAGCCCGATCAAACGCGGGGCGTCATCACGGTCGTCAAGCTCAGCGCCGTCGACTGGAACGCCGAGGCGGCCTGACCGCGCCGAAAGTCCGCCCGGTCATCGGCCGAAGATCGGTGAGTCCCGCGGCAACTCGTTTACACAACGAAAACGACCCCGATCGATGGCACGTCACCGCGTGCCCGTCTGCCGTAAGCCGACGGTCAACTCGACCCGCGCGTGCGGTTGTGCAGGCTGCCCACGGCGTCGCGCACGGCTTCCTCGCTGCCGAAGCAATCGGACGCGGCGTGCTCGCCGTGCGTCTGGACCGTCAGCCGGTCGCTGCCGACGCTCTCAAGGTCGCCGGTCTCGGCGTTGAACACCGGGAAGTAGACGCGCTGCCCGGGCACGGCGGTCTCGCCGTCGGCCAGCCGATACGCCAGCTCCAGCCGGTGCAGCCGCGCGTCGAGCTCGGCGACGACCGCGTCGACGCGGTCGCTGTCGTAGTACCGGACCCCGTCGATCGTGGTCTCGGGCAGGCCGTGCTTGTCGGCGGGTGACGTTCCGTTTTGGGGAGTAGGCATGGGTCGTGGTGGTAGAGGTATGAATCCGATTGGGCAACATAAGTCTATCGACATGGGGATTCATCCAAGCGGCCTTAACACGCGTTGTGACCGCAATCGCGCAACACCCCGCAGTGCTGACGCAACCGTCCTCGCCCAATCCCTAGCGTGACTTCTCGCTGACCAGGCCGTACACTCCTCGTCCCACCTGCCTGTCTTGCCGTCCGACGCCCGCTGACGCGGCCCGAGCGACGCACCCAACAAGCACTCGGCAGCACACCGACCCCCCCCGGCGTTGTTGCAGCGCTCCGCTGCCGCCCACGGTGTGATCCCGCCGCCCCTCTCCCGAAAGCCTTCATGGACTTCGCCGCCCTATCCCTGCCTTCGCCCCTCCGCCGCGCCCTCCAGGACGCCGGCTATTCGCAAGCCACGCCAATCCAGGCCCAGGCCATCCCGCCCGCCCTGGACGGCCACGACGTGCTCGGCTGCGCTCAGACCGGCACCGGCAAGACCGCCGCGTTCGCGCTGCCCGTGCTCGCCAACCTCCTCGGCCAACAGCCCACCAAGCGCCGCCGAGTGCGCGGCCTGATCCTCTCGCCCACCCGCGAGCTGGCCGTGCAGATCGTCGACTCGCTCAACGCCTATGGGCAGCACACCCCCCTGCGCACCGCCGCGATCTACGGCGGTGTCGGCCAACGCCCCCAGGTCCGCGCCCTCACCGGCTCGGCCGACCTCATCGTCGCCACCCCCGGCCGACTGATCGACTTGATGGAGCAGGGCCACGCCGACTTCCGCGCCATCGAGATGCTCGTCCTCGACGAGGCCGACCGCATGCTCGACATGGGCTTCACCCCCGCGATCCGTCGCATCGTTGCTGCGCTGCCCGCGCAGCGCCAGACGCTGTTCTTCTCGGCCACGATGCCCAAGCCCATCCGCAAGCTCGCCGGCGACTTCCTGACCGACCCGGTCGAGATCCACATCGCCCCCAAGGCCGCCACCGCCGACCGCGTCGTGCAGTCCGTCTGCCACGTTCGTCAGGGCGATAAGCCGGCGCTCTTGATCCATTACTTCGAGCGGCTGCCGATGCACCGCACCGTCGTCTTCACCCGCACCAAGCACGGCGCCGACCGCGTCGCCAAGGGCCTGACGAAGAACGGCATCCAGGCCGACGCCATCCACGGCAACAAGTCGCAGAACCAGCGCCAACGCGCCCTCGACCGCTTCCGCGACGGCACGGTCGGCGTCCTGGTCGCCACCGACGTCGCCGCCCGCGGCATCGACGTTGACGACGTCACCCACGTCGTCAACTACGACCTCGCCGAGGACCCCGAGAGCTACGTCCACCGCATCGGCCGCACCGCCCGCGCCGGCGCCGAGGGCCACGCCATCGCCTTCTGCGACCCCGGCGAACACGCGCAACTCATCGACATCGAGCGCCACATCAAGACCCCCCTCGACGTCCGCGACGACGGCCCCGGCCTGCTCCCCACCCCTAAGCCCCAACCCAAATCCCAGGGCGGCAAGCGCCGACAGTCCAACAAGTCCCGCGGCGGGCAGCAAAACCGCAACAACGCCCAATCAAACACCGCCAGCCGCCCCCGTCGCAACGCCAAGCCCCGCCAACGACAGGGCAGCGGCGTCAAAGCGCAAGGCCAAGGCAATCACGACAACAGCGGCACGGCCCGCCCCCGTCGTAACCGCCGCCGCCGACCCGCCGCCGGCTGAGGCGATCGATCCGTCACGCCTGCGACCTTTTGACTGAACCACCTTCCCCTACCTTGGGTCTGCTGCCTGTCCCCGACCCAGCTCTCCTCATCGGAGCTTCGCATCCCACATCCCACCCCTTCCGCGGCTCCCGCAGCCTCCGCTGCGCGGGTCGCGCCGCCGTCGGCCGACGAGCCCGGCATCACCGCCCAGACGGACTACGCCGTCGGCGCCAGCTCGTTTTCTGACGGCCGATCCCCCGCCGACCGCAAGCTCGCGATCATCAATCTCGCCGCCGTGCTCGTCCCGCCCGCCGGCCTGGCGCTGGCGATCGGGCTGCTGTGGGGCACGGCCTTCAACGCGTGGTACCTGCTGCTGATGCTCGGCATGGCGATCGTGACGTCCTTCGGCATCGCCGTCGGCTATCACCGGCTCTGCACGCACCGCTCGTTCGCCACGCCGGCCTGGCTTCGCTACGCGTTTGCCGCCGCGGGGTCGATGGCCGTGCAAGGCCCGGTCATCCACTGGTGCGCCGAGCACCGCAAGCACCACCAGCACTCCGACACGCACCACGACCCGCACTCGCCGCACATGTCGCGCGACGGCTCGTGGGGGCAAGGCCTGGGCGCGACCCTGCGCGGCGCGTACCACGCGCACATCGGCTGGCTGTTCGCCGGCCACAGCAAGGGACTGGGCAAGTACGCCGCCGACCTCCGCGCCGACCGCGCGCTCGTCCTGGCCGACAAGCACTTCGTGGCGTGGGTGCTGATCGGCCTGTTCTTGCCCGGCGTGCTGGCCGGGCTGATCACGATGTCCTGGTGGGGCGTGCTGCTGGGCTTCCTGTGGGGCGGGCTCGTCCGCGTCCTGCTGGTGCACCACGTCACCTGGAGCGTCAACTCCGTCTGCCATATGTGGGGCACGCAGCCGTTCGACAGCCACGACGAGAGCCGCAACAACGCCCTGGTCGCGTTCCTGTCGTTCGGCGACGGCTGGCACAACAACCACCACGCCTTCCCCGCCTCGGCCCGCCACGGCCTGCGCTGGTGGGAGGTCGACGCCAACTACCTGCTCATCCGCGCCCTCGCCCTGGTCGGCCTGGCCAAGAACATCCGCCTGCCCAGCGACGAACGCGTCGCGGAACGACGATCACGCGGCGGCGCGGATTCGAGTCCGACTCAAGCGGCGGATGCCTGACACTGTTCTGCCCGACTCCGACTACGCGTCTGCTAGCGGAAATGTCTTGCTGGATTCTCTTAACAGCGCTATGCCGTTCGCAACATCGGTATCAAGCTTGCCTAATACCCAGCCGACAAACTGGTCCACGCCAGTAAGGTTTTTTCCAGTCCAGTAGCCATACAGGCAATTTTTGTCGTCTGAAAGCCTAAGGATCATTACTCCTGATTCTGGTTCTTCGCCTTCCTGCCGGCTTTCCCACTCCCCGTACAAGTATCCATCATCTTTCATTTCACAAGTAGCGGTATATTGATACTCGCGTGAATTTCGCGAGTTGCTCAACCGTACTTTGCCGGCATGTGCTTCGATAAGAATTGCTTCACTGACCCATTCTCTCTTTGTTGAGTCAAGGGTTTGGTAGCTTGAGGTCCATGGACCAAATAAACGGTGTTGCAGCTTAAAGCGGTTGGATGCTTGCCGGTGCTGAATCCAAAACGTAAGCCAGACACCGAATAGTGTTGCGGCGATAGACACGATGCAGCCAGCAACAACGCCTGCCCATGCTGCCGCTGTCACCTTGGGCTTCTCCGAAAAAGCTGACGTAATACCTGAAAATCGACTTTATCACAGAAGCGATCGTGTTTCTTCATGGCGCCGCATTACTCCGATTCAATCAACCGCAGCGCCTCATCCAAGTCCTTATCCCCCCGCCCCGAGCAGTTGAGGACGAGGTGGGCGTCGGGGGGCAGGGTTTTGGCGAGTTCCATGGTGGCGTGGATGGCGTGGGCGGTTTCGAGGGCGGGGATGATGCCTTCGAGTTGGGCGCTGAGTTGGAAGGCTTCGAGGGCGTCGGCGTCGTTGCAGGCGGTGTAGGCGACGCGGCCGGTGTCGTGCCAGTGGGAGTGCTCGGGGCCGACGCCGGGGTAGTCGAGGCCGGCGGAGCAGCTGTGGACGGGGGCGGTTTGGCCGTCGGGGTCTTGCAGGACGTAGGAGAGCGAGCCGTGGAGGACGCCGGGCGAGCCGAAGTTGAGGGGGGCGGCGTGGTCGCCGAGGTGGGTGGAGCGGCCGCCGGCCTCGACGCCGTAGAGGGAGACGGCGGCGTCGTCGATGAAGGGGTAGAAGATGCCGGCGGCGTTGGACCCGCCGCCGACGCAGGCGACGACGGCGTCGGGGAGCCGGCCGATCTGGTCGAGGCACTGCTGGCGGCACTCGCGGCCGATGACGGCCTGGAAGTCGCGGACGATCATGGGGAACGGGTGCGGGCCGACGACCGAGCCGATGATGTAGTGCGTGGTGTCGGAGGTGCCCATCCAGTCGCGCATGGCTTCGTTGGTGGCGTCCTTGAGGGTGCGTGAGCCGGAGGAGACGGCGGCGACGGTGGCGCCGAGGAGGCGCATGCGCTTGACGTTGGGCTGCTGGCGGCGGATGTCCTCCTCGCCCATGTAGATGACGCACTCGATGCCCATCATGGCGCAGGCGGTGGCGGTGGCGACGCCGTGCTGGCCGGCGCCGGTCTCGGCGATGATGCGGGTCTTGCCCATGCGTTGGGTGAGGAGCGCTTGGCCGAGGGCGTTATTGATTTTGTGGGCGCCGGTGTGGGCGAGGTCCTCGCGTTTGAACCAGAGGTTGGCGCCGCTGCCGTTGTTGGCTTGGCGGACGTGCTCGGTGAGTCGCTTGGCGTGATAGAGGGGGGTGGCTCGGCCGACGTAGTCGCGGAGCAAGGCGTCGAGCTGGGGCTGGAAGGTGGGGTCTTGGAGCGCGTCGTCGTAGGCGTCGGCGAGCTGGGTGACGGCGTGGTGGAGGGTCTCGGGGATGAAGACGCCGCCGAAGTCGCCGAAGCGGCCGCGGGCGTCGGGGAGCTGGGAGAGGGGGGCGGGGGGGGCGTCGAGGGTGGCGGGCGGGGT
>JBCBUE010000020.1:0-48830 GCA_039818285.1 Planctomycetota bacterium
CGGTAGGTTCTTCGCCCTCTGCGGCCCGGGTGGGGGCCAGTGCCCCGGCAGCCGCCTGTTTTTGTTTTTCCTCGGCTTCAGCCTTCAGGCGTTCGCGTTCCTGTTCTGGTGCGATCGTCAGCCGCCCGACGCGCTGTTCCTGGACGTGTTCGAGTTCGGGGACCGCTGGTACGCCGTGCTGGCGACGCGGCTGGCGGACTACACGCCGGCGATGCGTGATCGGTCGGCCAAGTGGGACACGGTGTCGGTCCCCGCGCGGGCGTTCGACCGCATCGCGGTGCCGCTGCACGAGTTGCTCTAGCGTTCGGTCGCCTCGTCGGTCGGCCGGAGAGCCGCCACGATCGACGCGGCCGCCGCGCCCGGGTCGTCGGCGGCGCAGATCGCGCCGGACACGGCAACGCCGGTCGCGCCCGCCTCCACGACCGACGCGACGTTGCCCGCGTCGATCCCGCCGATCGCCAGCCCGGGCAGTCGACCCCACGAGAAGAACGCCTCGACGTACGCCAGCCCGGCCAGCTCTCGGCGTTGCTTCGTCCCCGACGCGAACACCTGCCCGACGCCCGCGTAATCGGCGCCGGCCGCGAGCGCGGCCCGGGCGTCGTCCATCGCGTGCGTGCTGACGCCGACGACCAGCCCACGATCGACCCACCGACGCAGGCGATCGCACTGCACGTCGTGGTCGCCGACGTGCACGCCGTCGGCGCCCGCCGAGAGCGCGACGTCGGCGCGATCGTTGACGATGACGGCCGCCCCGCGCGGCCGAGCCTCGCCGATCACCGCCTCCACCCGCTCGACCAGCGCCCGCCCGCTCATCGCCTTCTCCCGCACCTGCACGCAATCGACCCCCGCGTCGAGCGCCGCCCGCAGCACTTCCAGCCACGGCCGACGGCAGGCCGACTCGGTCAGCAGCAGGCAGCATCGGTACGCCCGGCCCGCGCGGCCACGCATCGCCACCGCCAGCCGACGCTCGAGCTCGTAAGCCCGGTAGCGGATCGCCTCGACGCGACGCGCCGTGCCGGCGACGCCCTCGAGCTTGCAGGCCTCCTCGATCACACGGAGCGCTTCGGTGAGGCGTTTGCCCGCGGCGGTCGCCAGCTCGGCGGGGGTGGTCCGCTCGTACTCGTCGGTCGCTTCGACGGCGGTGCCGACGTCGCCCGGCGTGTCGCGCGACGCCACCGCGTCCACGCCGGCCGCTTCGAGCGCGTCGACGACCGCGGCGAGCTCGTGACGCGTCGCCTTGATCTCGCGAACCAGGTCGGCCTCGTCCAACAGGAACCGCGCGACGTCCTCCATCACCCGCAGCGACTCGCGAGCTCGGTTGAGGTTGGCGTCGATCATCCGCGCGACGGCCCGCACCTCACGCCGCCCCGGCCGGCTCGCCGTCCTCGCCGTCCTTGCCGGGCTCGGCCTTGTCCTGGTCGAGGCCGTGCTGGAAGTAGATGAAGTAGAGGTTGCGCATGTAGATGACCCAGCCGGTCGACTGCCCCAGCACGCCGACGATGTCCTTGCGCCAGACGAAGTAGACCACCAGCATCGAGGCGCCGCCGATCGCCATCCACCAGAACGCCGTCGGCACGACCGACTTGCGGCTGCGCTCGGTCGCCAGCCATTGCACGATCAACCGCCCGGCGAACAACGCCTGCCCGAGCAGGCCGATCACTACGAAGAGCATCGACCCCCAGCTGGAGACGTTGAACAACTTCATCATGAACTTCTGCCCGAAGCCCATGGTTTTTCGCTCTTCCCACACGAGGCGGAAGTAGTCGTTGGGCTCGACGCGGACCTGCTCGCCGACCGCGTTCTCGTACGAGAGCATCGGGCGGTCGTCGACTTCCACCAGCCGTGTGGACCCGGCCCCCGCGAGCTCGGGCAGCACCGGGATGCGGTTCACGGCCCTGGACAGCACCCACAGCCCAATCGCCAGGCCGATCACTGCCGCCCCGATCGCGATCCAGGCGCCCCACTTGGCCCGAGGGCTCATCGCCATGTCATTCCCCCCGCCGCGTGCACGCAAAAGTCGATCTGCATGCGCGGCAGTGTAGTCGGCCCAAGGCGTGGCTCGGCCTCGGCCGCGCGGCTCAGGGCGGGTACATGAACACCATCGCCGTCCGACCCGCCGCCGCCGGCAGGCAGCCCGCCAGCCCGGCCACCACCCAGCACACCCACAGCAGCACCGCACGCCGCACACGTCCCGCCCAAGCCTCGACCATCGCGATGATCGCCAGCGTGAGCAGCAGCCCGCCCGTCACCCACCACCGCCACACCGGCAGCGGCCGCAGCCACGCCTCGGTCAGCACGCCCCGCTGCACCAGCCACGGCTCGCTCAGGGCGTAGGCCAGCAGCCCCACCGACGCGGCCGGCAGCAACAACCCGTGCACCCACGCCCCCCCGCGCCACAGCCGAGGCAGCCGCCCCTCCTCGGACTCGCTGACGTACCCGTCGAAGGTCATCCCCAGCAGCACGGCCATCGCCGGCAGCGCCAAGGCCAAGCGGATCGACACGGCGCCGGGCGCTACCAACAACCCCAGCCAGACCCCCAGCAGCCCGGCCCACGCCACCATCAGCCGCCCGCGCGCGGCGTTGGACGACGTACTGAACGGCTGGGCCAGCGACACCGCCACCCACACCGTCCACGGCAGGGTCAGCAACGCCACCCAACCCCCCGCCTGCAGCGCCGTGGCCATCCCCGCACGCCACGGCCAGGCCGCGCCGGCCTCGCTCAGCCCCGCCAGTTCGCCCGACCACCACCGCCCAACCAGCGACGGGTCGACGACCGCGATCGTCAAGGCCCACGGCAACACGATCAACGCGGTCACCAGGCTCGCGGCGATCATGCCCAGCGCGTGCCCGATCCGCCCGGGCGAGAGCACGATCGCGACCCCGATCGGCCACGCGACCGCCCACGCCCCCACCACCCCCGCCGTCAGCACGCTCAGCCCGGCCGCCAGCCCGCACAGCCCCCAGCCGATCGCTTGACGCCCGACCCCCGGCGCGGGCCGCATGGGTCGGATCGCCCACATCGCCGCCGCGATCGACGACACGGAAGCCACGACCGCCAACGACGCCGGGTGCGGCTCGCGCCCCAACGCCGCCAACCCGGGCACCGCCAGCGCGACCAGCCCGGCGAACCAACCGGCCCGCGCACCGCCAAGCGACCACCCGATCCACATCACCATCGCCCACGTCAGCCCGATCGACCACGCCGACACCACCCGCGCCGGCTCCCAGCCGCGGGCCGGCACGCCCAGCCGGTCCAGCCGACTGACGACGGCCCGCGCCCCTCGCTCGGCCAGCGTCCACGCCGGCGGCTCGTCGGCCCGCACCCCGCCGCCGGGGGTGCGCGGCAGCCACCACGCCGCGTCCACCGCCGTGTCGCGCGGCACGTACACCGGGGTGCCCGATCGCCAACGCTGCGTCAGCTCGCGCTCGCCCGGGTCCGACGGCCCCCAGCCCATCAGCAGCAGCCCCGCCAGCAGCAGCAACAGCGCCAGCAGCGCCGCCGTGAATCGCCGACCGACGCGGCCGCCCCCCGCGCCGCTGGGTCGCTCAGCGGCCAAGCGTCTGCTCGAGGCGGCGAAGGTGGACCCGGACCCGCCCCTGACGCTCGGCGTCGAGGCCACGCCCGCCGAACCGCACCTCGTAAAACAGCTCGGTCAACGCCAGCACCGGATCAAACCGCATCGGGTGCGCCTCGGCCAACTCCTCGGCGAACGCGAACGGCGACTGCCAAGCCGGGCGGGTGAACCCGTGACGCTCGAGCATCTCGAGCATCGTCAGATAAAAACCAAGCCGACGCACCAGCCGCCGACGCTGGGCCACGGGCAAACCGCCCAGCCGCAACGCCGCGATCCGCGCTCGGCGACGCATCGCCACGCGCACCAGCACACCGACGGCCACGGCCAGGAACAACGCGACCACCACCAACGCCGTCGTGCCGATCTGATCGATCCGCCACATCCCGGCCAGCCAGGCGCCGCTCGACAGCAAGCTGTTCACCGGCAGCATCGCGTCGTCGCCCGCCTGGCCAAGCCACGCCCTCACGTCGCCCCACAGCGCCAGCCGTGTCCCCTCGTCAAAAGCCAGCACCGAACGCACCCACACAAACTCCAAGTGCTCGTACGTGTCGGCGATCGACGTCCACCAGCCGGACGAGCGAGCGTGCTCGATGGCCACCGCCTCGGCCGGCGTCGCGTCGAGCAAGGCCCACCGCCCGTCGGACCGCTCGTACTCGACCCACGCGTGCGCGTCGCCGCTGCGCACGACGAAATACCCGCCGATGCCGTTGTACTCGGTGGCCATGAAGCCCGACACGAGCCGCGCGGGGATCCCGATGGAGCGCAGCATCGCCGCCGAAGCCGAGGCGAACAGCTCGCAGTGGCCCTGGCGGTGATCGAAGAGGAAGGAGATCGTCGGGTCATCGGACAGGGTGGGCGGGGGGTTGTCGGAGCGATAGACAAACTCCCGCTGGAAGTAGTCGTCGATCGCCTGGGCGACGCGGTCGCGCCACATCGGGCCGTCGGGCTCGGTCGGCACGCCCGCCGAACGCAGCACGCGACGCGTGAGCCGGGCCACCCGGTTCGGCTGGACGGGCCAGCCACGCCCGTACCCGGCGACCAGCCGGCGCAACGCCTCGGTGTGCCGCGTCGCGTTGGCCTGCTGGCCCGGCCAGCTCGCGCTGCGTCGGGCGCGCAGGCCCCCCGCGTCTTCTTCACCGGCGGCGTCGACCCCGGCCGCCCAGCCCGCGCTCACCGACCGAGCGACCCCGGCGATCAGACGCGCCGGCCAATCGCGATGCGGGCCACCGTCCGAGTCCCTCAGCCACGCCCGCCGATCGAGCCCGGGCTGATCGAGCTCGTCTCGCCAATCCACCCCGTACGACAACGCACCCGGCGCCGTCGCGCGCATCGAAAGCTGGCCGTCGATCGCGGAAAACACCGTCTGCGTCGGCATCTCTCCCCAGACGTGCCGCGTGCCGGTGAGCGTGAAGATGACCCCGCCCGAAGTGTCCCGCAGCACGATCTCCGCGGATCGATCGCGCGCGTCGGGCGGGGGGGAGGCGAGGATATCGTCGGCTCGCTGGGTGCCCGGCACCTCGTCGATCCGCGGGTGGCGGACCCATCGGCTCGTCGACGGGTCGTAGCGATCCAGCACCGCGCCGCGCACGAGGATCGGCGCGTCGGACCCGTCGATCTCGTCGAACCCGCGACGCAGCGTGATGTTCATGACCGCGTCGTGGCCCTTGGCCCCGGGACCCCCTCGGCTGAGATCGACCTCTCGGGCAAAGCCCGTCTTCGACGACGCCTGGATAGCCAGCCGCTCGGGCAGCTGGCGATCGGGCTGTCGCGGCAGGGTCACGAAAACCACCGACGCCACGGCCGCGCACAGGATCGCGATCACGGTCGCCGTCACCCGCAGCTGCCAGCCCGACGATCGCCCCGCCTCGTCGAGATTCAGCCCCGCCACCGGCTGGCCCGACGAACGACGCATCGATTCGGTCACCGCGTCGGCGCTCGACTTCAGGTGGAACAGCAGCAGCGTCAGCACCGCCACCACGCAGTACACCGACAGCAGCGCCCCGTACACCACGCTCACGCTCAGCACGCTGCCCCCGACCATCACCAGCATGCTCAGCACCAGTAACTGGGCGTACTCGCGATGGCTCTTGCGGGCGTACAGCAGCAGGATCGCCAGCCAGATCGTGAAGTGGCCCATGGCGACGACCAGGTCGACCTTGAGGACCGTGACCTCGAGCGCCAGCGCGAACACCGCGACCAGCGAGCCGAGGTTGATCATCCAACGAGGGATCGACCGGCCGCGCGGGCCCTCCGTGACGAACCAGCTCAGCATGCCCGCCACGCCGGTGAGCAGCAGCATCGCCGGGTTGCGCTCGACGATGCCGAACGACACGATGCTGAGCATGACCTGGAAGAACACCATCCGTCGGAAGCGCAGCGTCAGGCTCATGCCGCGGCCTCACGATCAACCGCCGCGCCGTCGAGCAGGTAGTTCTCCAGCCGGTCGGCCGACATCACCGTGACCCCGCCCGCCGCCGCGGGCATGGCGGCGCCGCTGGTCACCATCACGGTCGGCCGAAAACCGCTGGGCAACGCCGGGCCGCCCGGCGCCGCGCAATCCAACGAGGCCAGCGACTCCATCAATCGGGTGCGGTGCAGCGGGGAGTGGTGCGGCAGGTACACGGCACACTCCGCGCCCAACACCGCCAGCCCGACACGCCAGCCCTGCCGATGCGCCGCGTCGACCAGCGAGGCCGCGAGGCTGATCGCCCGCTCTTCCCCCTCAACCAAGGCATCGGGCAACGCCTCGCCCCGTTCGGCGATCGACGCCCGCTCGGCCGCCGTCGCCCGCAGGTCCAGCACGACCGACACGCGAGGCGGCACCGGCCGGGCCAGCTCCCGCGCCACCAGCGACCCCGTCCTCGCCGTGCGTCGCCAATCGACCAGCCGCAGACCGTCACCCGGCCGGTACGGCCGCAGCCCGAAAAACTCGTCGCCCTCGCCCATCCGCGCCCGCGCCTCGCCCACGCCGCCCAGCCACGACGTCGCCGAGTTCAGCACGCGTGGGTCCAGGCGATGCACCTGCGGGTGCACCAGCAGCCCGCCCGGCTCGGCCATCCCGACCCGCTTCATCGACACGCCGAACGGGAACGACGTCGACAGCTCCACCCGCTCCCACGTCAACGGCCCGCGACGCGTCGGCCAGCACCGCGCCTCGATCTGAGCCGTCCGCCCCGGGCCCAGCTGCATCAGCCAGCCCAGCGGGCCGGTGCGCAGCCGCGCCGGCGTCTCACGAAGCGGACCGCCCCGCCGCCATCGCTCCGTCACGTGCAGGCTGTACGCCGGCAGCCACGACCGATTCGTCACCTCGTACCGCAGCACGCACGCCTCGCCGACCTCCGCCCGCTCCGGGCTCAGCCGCTCGACGGTCACCGACGCCAGGGTCAGCAGCGACCACGCCACGCTCGCCAGCCCGCCGCCCACGCACAACCCCACGCCCCAGAACAGCAGGTTCGCCTGCGTGTACACCGCCGCCGTCGTCAGCCCGCCCAGCATCATCAGGTACAGCAACGCCCCCGGCCCCGGCCCGACCCACGACCACCGCCGACGCTGCCCGGCACGCACCGCCGCGGGCGGCGGCCCGACGCCGACACCGGACCCGGGCGAAGGCAACGCCGCCGCGCCCCCCGTCAAGCCCCTCGACGATGCCGAGCCACGATGCATGCGCCCGTCCTCCTGGGTCCCGACCCGCCGCCGGTCAGTCGTTCAAGTAAGGCTCGGCCAACTCGAGCGTCTCACGCAACGGGTCGCCGTACCGCGTAACCGGCCGACCGTCGCCCGGCCCCAGCGTGATCAACACCCGCCGATCCGACCCCGGCAACCGGAACGTCTCGCTCGCCGACGCCCGTCGCACCGCCGACGCCGTCAGCCATACGTCGTACTCCAGCAGCCCAGCGCCCGTCGCCGATACAGGCACCGCAAACGAGCCGTCCGGGGACGTCGACCGCGTCGGCAGCTGCTCGCGATCGAGACGCTCGGGGTCGATCCAACCCTTCACCTGCGCCCCACTGATGCCCGGCCCGGCCAGACGTTCGTCGTCGTTGCCCACCACCTCGATCGACGAACTGACCCCCGACACCACCTTGCCGCGAAGCTGATACGTCTCACACCCCCAGCCCAGCAGCACGACCGCGAATGCCAGGCTCAACGATGCGCAACGCATCGAGCACGCAATACACATCGCCGGCCGCGTCTTCATCAACCCATCGCCTCGCGTAACGCCTCGACGCTCGGCAGCTCCGTCACGCTCTTGAGCCCGAACACCTCCAGGAACGTCGGCGTCGTCCCGTACAGCAGCGGCCGACCCAGCTCCTCGGCCCGGCCCACCACCTTCACCAGCCGGCGGTCCATCAGCTGCCGCAGCACCTCCCCGCAACCCGCCCCGCGGATCGCCTCGACGTCGGCCCGCAGCACCGGCTGCTTGTACGCCACGATCGAGAGCGTCTCGATCTGCGACACGCTCAACCGGTGGTCGCTGCGCTTGCGGTGCATCCGCTCGACGACGTCGGCCACCTCCGCGACGGTCATCAGCCGATACCCCCCCGCAACCGGCTCGATACGGAACGCCCGGCCGGTCTCGGCGTACCCCGCGTTCAATCGCTCGATCGCGCCGGGCACGTCTTTCTCGTCGCAATCCACCGCCTCGGCCAGGCGACCGGCGCCCACCGCCCGGTCGCTCACCAGCAGCGCCGCCTCGACCCCGCGCTCGACAGCCGCCTCGTCCGACATTCCCGCCTCAGTTGTTTGCGGCTTAGCCCTGTCACCCGAATCGATACCGCCGGCCGAAACCTCTTCCTGCAACGACGTCTCGGCCGAATCGCTCATTCGTTAAGTTTACCACCCCGCAAGCCCGCGGCCTCACGCAGCGGGCATTCGCGGTGATTAATCATCTGTCGAGCACGCCAAGTCGTGAACGCGACACAATCGCGGCGTGTGGCTTACAGCTTGCCGGCGACGCCGAAGAATTGTTCGGGCGATTTCTCGCGGCCGTTCTCGATCACGTACGCCAGTTCTTTGGCGAGCTTCGGGTTGAGCTCTTCGAGCGCCGCGTGGTCGGCCTTCGCGGCGTCGAGGTCGCCCCGCTGCACGTGCAAGACGCCGCGATACATGTAGGCCTCCGCGAGTTCGGGCTTGAGCTCGATGGCGCGGTGGTAATGAGCGAGCGCATCGTCGTAATGGGATTCGCCCTGTTTGCGCAGGGTGTAGGCGAGGTTGTTGTGGGCCTCCGCGAAGTCGGACTTGCGGTCGAGGGCTCGCTCGAGAAGGTTCTGGGCGTCGGCGAACTTGAGGTCGCGGATTCGGTCGTAGGCCTCGTTGTAGAGGCGGACATGCTCGGCCTTGGGCTTGGGTTTGGGCCTGCTTGGTGCGCCCCAGACGGGCGACGTGGCGAGCAGGGCAAGACAGAGGGCGGACACGATCCAACGGGCGGGTGACGCGGTCGCGGCTTTCATGGTGCGGCTCCGAGTGACGTGATAGCAACGATCGAATTTAGGCCTGAAATCCCGACGAGCGCGGCGACCGCGCCAATTTGCGTCGTCAAGCACGGGGCATCACCGACGACCGCTCGGTCTGTCTTGCGTGGGTCGCGCCGGCGGCGGTCGGGCGTGGTCAGGCGGTGGAGGCTTGGGCGGACTTTGGGTCCTGGGTTCGGCGGGACGTGGAGCGGAGGGCCGGGTCGTCGGCGGCCGCGGCGTCCAGCCGATGGTCGTACAGCGCCAGCAAGCTCAGCAACCACGCCAGCGTCGACTCGGCGGGCTGGTTCTCGCTGACGCCGTGCGGGTGCAGGGCCTCGGCGCAGCCGCCCGTCGTGGGGTCGTAGAGCGGCTGCTGCAGTTCGTTGGCGCCGAGGAACCAGTTCAGCGCCCGCTGCGCGTGATCCAGCCAGGCCTGCTCGGCCGTCACCCGGTGCGCCTCGAGGCAGGCGTCAACCATCGCCGACGCCTCGATCGGCAGCTGATCGAACCGCGCCCGCTCGCCGTCGCGCCGGTGCCAGCCCTTGTTGCCGGCCGGGGCGAACTGCTCGCGCTCGTTGGTGCTCAGCCCGACCAGCCACTCGAGGGTCTTGAGCGCCAGGCTGATCATCTCGTCGTCGAACATCCATCGACCGCTGAGCAGCAGCGCGTGCGGCACCCGCGCCGCGCCGTACGTCACCGCGTCGGCGTACCACGGCCAGTCGTTCGTGGACCGGTCGGCCAGCTGAGCGGCCAGCGTCCGGGCAACATTCTCGCGCACCCGGCGGGCGCGGCTGTCGCCCGAGAACCGCCGCAGATAGGCGTGCACCCCGATCAGCGCGTACGCCTTGGGGCGGGCGTGAGCGAACCCCTCGGCGGCGCCCAGGGCCCGGTTGAACAGCCCCGCCGCGAGCGTCATCGCGCCCCGCGTCTCCGACCGCGCCACCGCCTCGCCCAACGCCCACAACGCCCGACCGTGGCTCTCCTCAGACCACTCGTCCGCCGGCGCCCATCGCCGGTCGTAGTCGAGCCGGAAGCGGAACCGGCCGGCGTCGCCGTCGAAGGCGTGCTCGAGGAAGGCGAGGTACCGGTTGGCCAGGTCCTCCAGCCGCTTGCCCGCGTCGTGCTCGACGTGGTCCTGGGCCATCAGCACGGCCAGCAACGCCTGCGCGTTGTCATCGGTCGTGTACCCGCCGCGGCGCAAGGGGATCGTCGAGGCGGCCCCGTGGAAGACGCCGACGCCGTCGGACAACCGCGCGAGGTGGTCGAGCTTGATCTCCGGCAGGTCGGCGCTGTCGCTGGCGCGCTGGTGTCCGGCCGCGACGGGGCGGGGGTTGAGGTCACGCTCGCTGCGGACCCGGGCGATCAGGTCGAGATAGGCATCGGCGACCGCCGGCCAGACCATCGGCCGGGCCCACTGATACGCCGCCTTGCGCACCGCCGTCCGCGTCACCTCGCTGCCCAGCAGCTCGTTGACCGCCGCGGCGATCGCCGGCGAGTCCTTGAACGGCACCAGCCGGCCCCGCCCCTCGGCCAGCAGCTCCTGCGCGTGCCAGTACGGCGTGCTCACCACCGCCTTGCCCGTGCCGATCGCGTACGCCAGCGTGCCCGACGTGATCTGCGCCTCGTTGAGGTACGGCGTCACGTACACGTCGGCCGAGCCGAGATACTCGACCAGCTCCTCCATGTCCATGAACCGGTTGATCCACCGCACGTTGTCGGTGAGCCCCAGCTCCTTCACCCGCCGCTGCAGGCCCAGCCGGTACTCCTCGCCCTGATGCGCGATCACCCCGGGGTGCGTCGCGCCGACGATCATGTACACGGCGTCGGGGTTCTGCGCGACGATCTCGGGCAGCGCCTCGATCATCGTCTCCAGGCCCTTGCTCGGGCCGATGAGCCCGAACGTGAGGATGACCTTCCGCCCCTCGACGCCGAACTGGTCCTTGAAGTACGACGAGTCGGTGAACGGCACCTGCGGGATGCCGTGCGGGATCAGCTCGACCTGCCGCTCGGGCACGCCGTAGATGTCGTGCAGGAACTCGACCGCCCGGTCGGCCATGACGACGAACCGGTCGGTGACCTTCGCCAGCTCGCGGATGACGTTCAGCTGGCCCTCGGTCGGCGTCTTGAGCACGGTGTGCAGCGTCGTCAGCACGGGCATCCGCAGGCGGCGGAGCATCTCGAGGACGTACGCCCCGTCCGGCCCGCCGAAGATCCCGTACTCGTGCTGCAGCACGACCGCGTCGACGCCCGAGAGGTTCAGGTAGTCGGCCGCCAGGCGGTACTCGGCCAGCCGCTTCTGGGCGACCTCGAACCACACCCGCTCGGGGTACTGATACCCCTCTGGCCGGTCGTTCACCGCCACCGCATGCACCGACGTCTCCGCCCCCACCCCCGCCAACGCCTCGGCCAGGTCCCGGGCGAACGTCGCGATCCCGCACCGACGCGGGACGTAACTGCTCACCAGCGAGACCCGCACGGTCTGGTCCGAGCGGCGGCGGCCGTGCTTGATTCGCAGCTGATTCGTCGTCAAGCCCCCAGCTTATCGACTCGGCCCCAGGCCCCTAGGCCCGCGATCCGGCGGGCGTCGCCCGGTCCAGCCAGCCCGCCGAGAGCGGGGTCTCCTCGAGCCTCACGCCCAGCACGCCGGTGAGATCGCACGCATGGACCTCAACCTCGGCCAGTCGCTGCCCCGACGCGTCGAACTCGGCATCGAGCCCCGCCCCCTGCCCCCCCGGGTCGCCCCACGCCAGGTGGATCGGCCCGCCGCCGATCGCCGTCTCAGCCTCGACCGCGGCACCGCCTTCCGCGCGATACTTCACCGCCAGGGTCATCGCCCCGCCGTCGGCCGCCTCCCCACGCAGCAAGCAGTGCACGTAGCCCCGCGGATCGCGCGCCAACGACATGGCGCACCGCCGACTCGGCAGGCCCACCGCTCGCGCCCGTCGATGCCGCAGCCCGCGCAAACCCCGTAGGTCGGCCACCCATCCGACCGGCCGATCACGCCACCTCGCGCCCAGCACCACCGCCGCCACGCCCGCCCCGACCGACCCCGCTGGCGCGTGACCGGTCATCGGCCTCGGCCGCGCCCGCCGGTCCCCGATCACCACCCACACCACGCCCGTCGGCTCGACCGCGTCGCCGCCCAGCCGCCCGACCCGCCGCTCGTCGATCACCCCCACGCCCACGTCCCACCTCATCCACAACACGCGGTGGCAGCCCACCCGCAGCAGGCAGGGCCACGAATCGATCCGGGAATCAACACTTGTTGCCACGTGTTCTATCCTGCACGACGTCGGCACGGCTTGCTCGTCCGACGGCCCCGAGACGCCCGACGGTCGGGCGGTTGAAGGGGCGATAGGCCGACCCTACACTCCGAGAGCACGGGTCGCATCCACTTGAACAAGGAGCTTGCCATGGCCAGTGAAGCCGTGATCGAGCTGACCGATGACAATTTCGAGACCGAGGTCGTCAACGCCGACACCCCCGTTCTCGTCGATTTCTGGGCCGAATGGTGCATGCCTTGCCGCATGATCGCCCCGACAATCGATCAGATCGCCGACGAGTACCACGGCAAGGTCAAGGTCGGCAAGGTCGACACCGACGCCAACCGGGACGTGTCCGTCAAGTACGGCATCTCGGCGATCCCCACGATCATCCTCTTCTCCGGAGGCGAGGTCGTCCGCAAGTTCGTCGGCGTTACGCCCAAGGCGGAGTTCACCGGCGAACTCGACAAGGCCGTCGCCTGATCGGCCCGCCCGTCGAATCGATCAATCATCCCGAAACCCACGGCCCGCCGCCGTGGGTTTTTTCTTCCCGCCAGGCAATTGGGCTCGCGTTCGGTAGTGGTCCGGCGACAGCCCGACCGTCCGCTTGAACGCCTTGCTGAAGGTCGGCGCATCGACATAACCCACCCGGTCGGCGATCTCCGCCACCGACAGCCCCGTCTCGGTCAGCAGCGCCGCGGCCCGATCGCAGCGCAGCCGCGCGAGATACCGCCCCGGCGGCAGCCCGGTCCGCCGTCGACACGCCGCCCGCAGGGTCGATTCGCTCATCCGATGGTCCCGCGCCAACGCCGCCCAGTCGACCGGCCTGTCGGCCCGCCGGCCCAGTGACTCCAACGCCTCGTCGACCCGGTCCGGCGCTCGCCCCCCCTCCGCGTCGAGCGTCAGCTCCAAGAGCAGACGCTCGGCCAGCAGCACCGCCCGATCGATGTCGCCCGGCGCCCCGCCCCGCGCGATCTCGGCCACTTCGCCGAACCGACGCGTCGCCTCCGCCAGGCCGTGCACGCGACGCACCGCGCCGTCGGTCCAAAACCAGCCCGCCTCCAACCACCGCCCCACCCCCGGCCCCAGACCGCCCACGTGGCACTCGTCCCACGTCGTGCCCGTGCGCGGCCCGTAGTGAAACGTCGCGCCAGGGAACACCGTAAACAGACTGCCCGGGCCCATCTCCACCTCCGGCCCGTCGTCCACCCGGTACGTGCCACGCCCGTCGACGATCAGCCCCACCGCGTGGATCGCAAACCGATGGTGAATCCAGTCGCGCTTCGCCCTCACCCGCCCCGCCACGGTCAGCCGCACGTCGCGCACGCGGCCCGGCCCGGAGATCGGTCGCGGCGTCACCGTTGGATCGCGTGCACGCGCCATCCTCGAATTATCAAAAATGACACGAAGTCAGACAACACCGACATCGAAAATAGTTTGTCAGCCATGGAAGATGACTCGCGTTCATCGAAATCGACATCTCCCCCTTCGAAAGGCCCCTCATGCCGCTCCCCGCCGACCAGATCGAACAGTTCCGCACGCAGGGCTACGCCCTGGCCGAGGGCTTCTTCGACGCCCGCGAGACCGCCGCCATGCAGGCCGAGATCCAGCGACTGCAGGACGACGGCAAGCTCTACAACGTCAAGACCCAGGGCGACGGCACCACCGCCAGCCACGACAATGTCAACCTACAGCTCTGCCCGATGGGCCCGCGCAGCCCGCTGTTCAAGGCCCTGCCCTTCGAGCCCAAGGTCATCGACGCCGTCACCTCCCTCATCGGCCCCGAGATCATCCTGCACCTCGACCAGGTCTTTCTCAAGCCCGGCCTGCGCGGCACCGGCACCAGCTGGCACCAGGACAACGCCTACTTCCAGATTCAAAACCCGATGCAGGGCACCGCGATGTGGATCGCCGTCCACGACGCCACCGTCGCCAACGGCACCATGCGCATCCTGCCCGCGGCCTTCCACACCCCGCTCGAGCACCAGCGCGACCCCGAGTCCAACCACCACATCCGCTGCTACCCCGAGAACGAGCTCGACTCCATCGCCTTCGAGATGCCCGCCGGGTCCGTGGGCTTCTTCTGCTACGGCACGCCGCACTGCACCATGGCCAACAACACCACCCGCGACCGGGCCGGCGTCGCCCTGCACTTCCTGACGCGCGAGGCCGCCGCCACCTCGCCCCAGACCGACGACTTCGTCCCCGACCGCGACGACCGCCCGGCGCTCACCGGCCCGGACGCCACGCACGGCGTCGCGGAGTACGGCACCGACATGCGCGGCCGATACACCGAGGAACTCGAGCGGCTGCTCGCGGGCGGCCAGCCGGTCGGCGCCTCCTGAGCCAGCCGTCAGCCGTCGGCCGGCCGCGTGCGTCGACGCACGGCCGTCGGGCTCGCGCCCAACGCGCGGCGGACCGACTTGTTGAACTGCTGCGCGTCGAGCCCAACCGCCGTGGCGATCACCTTCATCGGCAGCGTCGTGTCGCGCAGCATCCGCTCGGCCGCCGCCATCCGCTGCCGCTGCACGTACGCCACGACCGTCACCCCGAACCGGGCGCGGAAGCGACGGGTCAGCTGGTTGTGCGACAGGCCCACCTCCTCGGCGAGGTCCGCGACGCGCAGCGGCTCATTCAGCCGGGTGCGGATCTGCGCGGCGGCGATCTCGGCCGGGTCGCTCGTCGCCATGCGCTCGGCGTGCCGGTCGTCGGTCAGCTGCCAGAGCATCTCCCACAACGCGGCCCGCGCCCGAGCCGAGCGCTCGGCGTGCTCGTCGACGACGCGGTCGAACAGCCGGCCGAACCCGGGCGTCAACGCATCGACATCGACCAGCGGCGCAAACGCCGCCCTCGCCGACTCGGCGGCCCGGGACGAGCCGTCCAGCGTGAACAGGCAGTAGTGGTGCCGACACCCCGGGCGCGGGTATCGATACACCAACCTCAGGCCCGGCCGAAGCAGGCTCACCGTGCCGGAAGGCACGCGATGCCGCTCGCCGTCGACCTCGAGCGCGAAGCGGTAGCGGTAGAGATGCAGGCACCAGGTGTCATCGAACCGGTAACGCTCGACGGGACGGTGCCCGTGGGTGGCCCGCCCCGCGGCCACGATGCGCGGCGGTCGCGACAGGTCGATGCGTTCAAGTGGCCCTGAAGACACGGTGAAAATTTACCACCGATGAGAGACTGGAGCCATTGCTCGCCACCCGATCGGCCGTAACTATCGGGGCATGTGCCATCACCTGCCTTTGCCGCAGCAGCCCGCGTCGCGCCCGCATTCGTCGCAACCGTCTCCGCGTGCGACATCGACCACACCAAGTCTCAGCGCGACACCCCCATGCGCGGGGTGTTCACGGCCGAACTGCGCCCGATGGCGCCAGGCAAACACCAACGACGAATCCACGATCGAGCTCCACGCCAACGCGCCGGCGTGGTGAAACAACAACTCATTACTCGAGCGCAAACGGCGGCTCGTCCTGCAGCCGCCACTCGAGCTCGAACGAGCGCGGCCCGGGCCCGCCCGTCGAGGGCCCGATGAACTCGAGCTCGACGTACTCACCCGCCTGATACACCTGCGCCCGCTCGGCCGGCTCGAACGAGCCGCCGGTCGCGCTGCCGAGGTACCGCTGCACCAGCCACGCGCCATCGGCGAGCCGCACCGCCAGCACGTCGGCCTCGACCCCCAACTTGCGGCCCTCGGACTTGTCCCGGTCGATCCGCACCCAGCCCGAGCCGACCGGGTGCACCGACATCGGCGTCTCGCCCATCATCGGCTTCATCCAGACCTGCCCCGTCGTCGCCCCCTCGACCAGCCGCGCGTAGATCGGCCGGTCCGTCGGGACCTGCGTCACCGTCCACGGCACGGCCCAGGCCGGCAGCGCCCCCGCTTGGGTCAGGCCGCGATACCGCTCCAGGCCCTCGACCGGCACCAGCGTCGTCGTCACCACCATCGCCGCCTCGTCGCCGACCACGCGGAAGCTGCGCTCGAACCGAGAGCCGAGGACCTGGTCTGCCACCGATCGGATCGCGACCGACCGCCTGCCCTCCCGCGCGACCAGCTCCCAAGGCTCGCCGTCCATCTGCGACGGCGGCGGCCACTGCTTGCCCGCCTCGCCGCGGATCGCCCACCACTCGTCCTGCGGCCACCACCACGCCTTGTCCCCGCCCCAGTTCTTCCACCCTTCGTCCCCGGAGGCGTCGCGCGTCCACATCGCGTTGCCCCCGCCGGTCGCCGGGCCGAAGTGCATCACCCGCCCGATCTCCGGCACGATCCCCACGACGACCCGCGCGTTGCTCAATTCGACCGACGCCCGGCCGTACAAGCCATCGATGCCCAGCGCCGCCGGCTCGATGACCGCCCCGCCGCCCTGGCAACCGACCCACCCCAGCGCGGCCGCACCAACCCCGATGCCCGTCAGCCAACCGCGCCAGCCCTGTCGTGTTCGTCGCATCCCCGAAGCCTGCCACACCCCGCCGCGGCACGCAATCCGACCCCTTACCATCTTCCCATGCCCACCCTCCACGACCACACCTACGCCAACGGCCTGCGTCTCATCGCCGAGCACGACCCCAACGCCCACACCGCCGCCGTCGGCTTCTTCGTCAACGCCGGCGCCCGCGACGAGGCCCCGCCGGTCATGGGCGTCTCGCACTTCCTCGAGCACATGATGTTCAAGGGCACCGAGCGACGCACCGCCGACGACGTCAACCGCGAGTTCGACGAGATCGGCGCGAACTACAACGCCTTTACGTCCCACGAGCAGACCGTCTACTGGGCCCACGTCCTGCCCGAGATGCTCGACCGTGCGGTCGACCTGCTGGCCGACATGCTCCGCCCCTCGCTGCGCGAGGGCGACTTCGACATGGAGAAGAACGTCATCCTCGAGGAGATCGGGATGTACGACGACCGCCCCGAGTGGCGGCTGCAGGACGCGTTGCTCGAGGCGTACTTCAAGGGCCACCCGCTGAGCCACCGCGTGCTGGGCACGCCCGACACGATCAAGCCGCTGACCGCCGAGCAGATGCGGGCCTATTTCGAGTCGCGCTACGCGGCCGACAACATCGTCGTTGCCGCGGCGGGCAACTTCGACCCCGACCGCCTCACGGGGCTGGTGGGCGAACGCACGACCCACTGGAAACCCTCCGGCGTCGCGCGCGACCACGGCACGCCGCCCGCCATGGACTACGCCACCACCATCGCCGACGACCGCGTCAGCCGGCACTACCTCGCGATGCTCACCCCGGCGCCGTCCCACCAGGACGAGCTGCGCTACGCCGCCAAGGTCTTCGCCGACGTCGTGGGGGATCAGGAGGGGTCCCGCCTGTACTGGGCATTGGTCGAGCCGGGGGTCGCCGAGGAGGCGGACCTGTCGTTCTGGCCGCACGACGGCGTCGGGGCGTACATGGCCGGCGCGGTCTGCGACAAGACCCAGGCCGACGACGTCGAGGGCCGGCTGATCGACACGATGACGCGAGCCCTGACCGACGAGCCGCCGACCGACGACGAGATCGAGCGGGCCAAGAACAAGCTGGCCACGCGGATCACCCTGCGGGGCGAGCGGCCGCAGGGCCGGATGCAGTCGATCGGCCTGCAGTGGCTGTACCGGCGGGAGTACACGCCGCTGACCGAGGAGCTCGCGGCGTTGCGGGCCGTGACGCGCGACCAGATCGTCGCGCTCAACGCCGCCTATCCGCTGACGCCGCGCGCCGTGATCCGGCTCACCCCCAAGGACTGACGCGATGCCCGACGACGATGCCCCGCCGCCGATGACCGGCCCGGACCTCGCGAACAAGAAGCTCGCCGCCGGGCTCACGGGCATCCTGCTGGGCGCGTTCGGGGTGCACAAGTTCATCCTCGGCTACCAGAACGAGGGCATCATCATGCTCGCGATCAGCCTCACCGGGCTCGCGTCCGGCCTGGTCGGCGGGTTCATCTGCTGCCTGCCGGCGACCCTGCTGATGGCCCCGACGGTCCTGGGCGTCATCGGGCTCATCGAGGGGATCATCTATCTCACGATGCCCGACGAGCAGTTCGCCCGGACGTACGTCATCGGTCGCAAGCCGTGGTTCTGAGCCGCCGCCTCGCAGGCCTGAGACCCGGCCCGCCGCCGCCCCCAGGCCCGGAGAACTCGCTTGCCATGCGACGCCACGCCGCTAAGGTGCGTGCGTTCGCGACCTGCTTTCTCTCTTTCCAATTGTCAGGGGACAAGACATGCCTCAAGGTGAAGAACTCGCCCTCGGCCTGAACAAAAACGGCTTCATCATCTTCCTGCTGCTCGTGTTCATCTGCCTGCCGCTGTGCTGGATCCCGTTCGTCGTGGATTCGCTCAAGGCCGAGAAGCCCAACCCGTAAGGCCTCGTGTCGGCCCTGACGCGAGCGACCTGGCAGTCGGTCGGCTGGACCGTCGCGCTCGGCTATGTCGCGTGGAACGCGGCCTGGCTGTCGCGTGGAACGCTGGCGCCGTCGGCGCTGACCTGGTTCACCGACGTCCCCTCGCCGACAACGGGCGGCACGCGAGCCATGCTCGCCCTCTGGCACGGCGACGCCGCGGCCAGCCTCGCCTTGCACCCGCTGGCCCTGCCCATCCTGGGGCTGCTGGTCGCCACCCTCGCCCGACTGGCGTGGCTGATCTGGCGGCGGCAACCCGTCAGGCTGCACGCTCGCTGGGTAGCGATATGGGGTGCGGTGTTGGGCGCAGCCTGGGTCGTCCAACTCGCCAACCCGGCGATCTGGTGACCGGCGTATGCCATGCCACGCTCGAGCCGCTGACTTAAGCTGCCGCCATGGACAATTCGCCCACCGAGCCGGACCCCACGCCTTCCCCCGCCCCCGCTTCGATCCCGCCGACCTCGCCGGTCGGTGCGTCGGAGCAGGACACGATGGGGCTGGTGTCGGTCATCCTCTCGTCGGTCGGACTGGTCGGCGCCTTCAGCGGCTGTCTGTGCCTGCCGGTGGGCTTGCTCGGGCTGATGTGCCCGGCCGGCGCGATTACCGGCTGGCTCGCACGACGCAAGCGGCCCGACAGCCCGCTGGGCTTGATCGGGTTCATCATCGGCCTGGTGGGCACGCTGCTCGTCTTGCTGCTGCTGATCCTGGCGGCGATCGGCATCACCGCGGCCGTCCTCGACGCCCAGCAAAGCGGCTCGTCCTCCCCGACGCCGTGGGCGCCTTGATCATCCGCCGTACGCTGCCTCGATGGACCCCGTCGCGGACATCCTCGATGAGCTCTCGGCCGGCCGGATGATCGTCCTGGCCGACGACGCCTCGCGCGAGAACGAGGGCGACCTCGTCGTCGCCGCCGAGCACGCCACGCCCGAGGCGATCAACTTCATGCTCACCGAAGGCCGAGGCATGATGTGCGTCGCGCTCGACGGGCCGACCTGCGACCGCCTCGCGCTCGACCCCCTCAGCCGCATCAACACCTCGCAGCGCTCGACCGCCTACACCGTGACCGTCGACGCCGCCGAGCGTTTCGGCATCACCACCGGCGTCTCGGCAAACGACCGCTCGACCACCACCACGCGCCTGGCCGACCCCGACGCCACGCCCCGCGACTTCGACCGGCCGGGCCACGTCCAGCCGCTGCGCTCGCGCGACGGCGGCGTCCTCGTCCGGGCCGGGCAGACCGAGGGATCGGTCGACCTCTGCAAGCTCGCGGGCCTGCGCCCCGCGGCCGTGATCATCGAGGTCATGAACGCCGACGGCACCATGGCCCGACGCGACGACCTCGCCCGACTCTGCGACACCCACGGCCTGAAGATGTGCACCGTCGCCGACGTCATCCAGCACCGACTCGAGCAGGATCGCCTCGTCGAGCGCATCGCCGACCAGCCCATCGACACCGCCTTCGGCCCGTTCCGCCTGATCGCCTACCGCGCCGCCGTCGACAGCCTGCCCCACGTCGCGCTGGTCAAGGGCGACCTCGCGCGGCGGGACGACCGCCACCGCCCGATCGACCGCGACGACCCCGTCCTCGTCCGCATGCACTCGCAGAACCTGCTCGGCGACGTCTTCGCCGAGACCACGACTCACTCGTCATCAACCCTCCGCGCCGCGATGCGCATGATCCAGCAGCGCGGCCGCGGCGCGATCGTCTACCTCCGCCACGAGCGCATGGGCACCGGCCTGCTCCGCGAGTTGCAGACCCTCCGCCACCCCACCGGCTCGCCCCTCGACGACGCCCAGCCCGACCACCCCATCACCGGACCCACGTCCGCCGACGACGCCCTCTCGGCCGCGACCACGACCACCCGCCGCGACCAGGCCGCCTACGGCATCGGCTCGCAGATCCTCCGCGACCTCGGCGTGCGACGGCTCGAGCTCATCACCGACCACCCCTTCACGCCTACCGCCCTGTCCGGCTTCGGCCTGACCATCGATCGGTTCGTCCCGGTCGAACCGGCCCCCGCGTAACCCGGGACGCCGGGCGAACCCGGTCAGTCCGGCAGGCGTGAGCCGGGCACGATGCGGTTGCTGTACCCCTGGGAGATCGGGGCGTCGTCGCCCGCGGGCTCGGCCTCGCCGGCCGAGGCGACGCGGGTGTAGCCGCCGTCGGTCTCGGTCTTGACCGGCTCGATCTCGCGGCGGTTGCGGGCCTCGTTGACGGTCAGCGGTCGGCCGTTGAACGGCTCGCCGGCGAGCTTCTCGATGGCTTCACGACCGGCCTCGAGGTCGGTCATCTGCACGAAGCCGTAGCCCTTGGGCCGGCCGGTCTCCCGATCCACGATCAGGGTGACCTTGCCGACCTCGCCGTACTGGCCGAAATGCTCACGGAGTTCGCTCTCCGTGGTGTCGTAGGGCATGTTGCCGACGTAAATGTTGATCACGGTGTGGGTTCTCTGCTCGACTCAGGTCTGCGGGACCCGCCCTCTGGCCACGCGGGCCTTCCACCGCACCCCGCGACGCGTCGAGCCGTGTCGTGGCGGGGCTTGAGGAGCTGCAGGCGGGCTCCGGTATGTGCGCGGGGTGAGAAAACGGCGGGACTCCGCGACATCAGCCACGGAGCCCAATCAAAATAGCCCGATTCCGACCGCTCGGCAACGACGCGCGTCAACGAAGTGATTTCTTCGCTCGCCCGGGCCCGCCCATCGCGATTCCGCGGTACCCTCGACTTAACTCGACTTCCGGAGGCACCCCGTGCAGCAACCCCCCGCACCGACGTTCGACGACGCCGATCAGGGCACGTCGACCCTCGCGATCGTCTCGCTCTGCCTGGCCATCTTCGGCTTCGTCACGATCTGCGCCGGCGTCGGCGTGGCGGTCTGCCTGGTCGCCCTGATCCTCGGCGTCGTCGCCATGAACAACATCTCCGCCTCGGGCAACCGCCTCGGCGGGCACGGCCTCGCCCTGGCCGGCACCATCATCGGCGGCGTCGGCACCGCCTCGGCCCTGCTCATCATCCCCCTGATGATCGGCATCATGCTCCCCGCGCTCGGCGCCGCCCGACGCACCGCCCGCCAGATGCAAAACAACACCCAGGTCCGCGGCATCCACCAGTCCATGGTGATGTATGCCCAGTCCAACAACTCGATGTTCCCCGGCCTCACCCCCGACGGCAACGTCCTCGTCGACGCCAATACCCCCTACCCCGGCGGCGTCAACGGCGGCCACCCCGCCGAGCGACTCGAACTGCTCCTCGACGGCAACTACTTCACCGGCGAATACGCCATCTCCCCGGTCGAGACCGGCCTGACCGAATGGCAAGGCGGCCAGGTCAACGAAGACAACTACTCTTACGCCATGCTCCGCATCGCCGCCGGCAACACCGGCAGCCAGACCTGGCGCAAGCCCCCCGGTCAGCCCGCCCCCCGCTCCGGGTTGTACGGCAACCAGCCCGTCGAACCCATGAGCGACAGCGTCTCCGAGTGGTCCGAAACCCTCAACACCGAGGCCCCCGTCCTTGGCGACCGCAACACCGGCGCCGACGCCACCACCCAGGTCTCCTCCATCCACACCCCGCTCAACTCCGGCGACTGGCGCGGCAGCGTCGCCTGGAACGACAACCACGTCGTTTTCGAGACCTACCAGACCCTGAGCACGCGCTTCGGCAGCGGCCCGTACAACGACAACTTCAGCGGCACCGGCGACAACCTCTTCGTCGACAGCGACGGCGCCCCCCTCTCCGGCAACGGCGTCGCCAACGCCGCCTGGGTCTATTCCGACGCCGTCACGTATGTCGACCAGCAGCCCAGCCTGGGCACGGCGGACAGCAGCCCGCAGTAGGTCTCCGACCGAGTCGGCTTAGTTCGTTTGCCTGACATTGATTGATAGACCGTTTGATGGACACTCTTCCATCGATCACGAATAACAGTCCGGGGTGTCTTGCAAACGACCGTTTGTGATACACCAACAGAAGGGGGCTAACCCACGCTCATCGGCTATGCCCGCGTCTCCAAAGCGGACCGCTCCCAATCCCTGGACCTCCAACGTGACGCCCTCGTCGCCGCCGTTCTAGAACGCACGAGCAGAAAAACTCGGGCTAGTTGAAACTACTTCTTTTCCGATACCGACGGACAAGCAGAAGAGTACCGATAACACAGAGCGTTGCCGACCCTGGCTCGGGGACTACGTTAAGTGTAAACGTGTCGCGCCCGATTGCCGTTTCCCAACTCCATTCATAGCTTCCAGGCTCAATCCCTAGCGAACTAAAAGAGGTGTTCTCATAGGTAGCTGAACCAGAAACCGGGGTACCTTCGACGTAATTTTCAGGCAAAAGTAAGAAAAATTGGCTTCTGAACCCAAGGCCGAAGAAATCACCCGAAGAAGAAGAAGCGGCTGTGACGTTCAATCCAGGCCCGATTGCAGTTGGCCCGGTGAACTGGGGCGTTCTAAAAACCGCCTCAAGTCCAGGATTAGTTGTTGAATTAGCGTCACCGCCTAGAACCACAGCGGCGAATGGATATATGGCTGGATTGCTTGTTGGAAGTACCGACACCGGTTCAAGTGGGTTTACAACAGCGCTTATGTCAGGCGTACCCCCGCCGGAGAAAACGATGTCATTGCCAACAGGCACCGCATTGACGACGATAGCAGCTTCGGAAGTGCTGGAAGCACAGGCGATTGTTGCCAAAACAATGATTTGCAAGGCCGAGCTTTTATTTCGCATCATCTCTTATCTCCACGATACGGAGTACGATACAGCATTTCTCGATTTTGCGACTTGGGTCAAGTTAAATTCGGGATAGTATTTGGTTCGAGCGTGTCTGAACTGCAGCAACCCAGACAGCGCCACGAGGTCCACACTAGCGAGTAATCCAGATTCTCTCATTCGCAATTGAACATAAGCGAAATACTCTGACTACTCCCAGCACCATAAGTCGCTATGCCAGCAGGGCCTCGAGGTCTTCGCGGGTCAGGCTGCGCATGACGCTCTGCTCGCCGCCGATGATGGCCTCGGCCAGGTCTTTCTTCTGGCGTTGGAGCTGGGCGATGCGTTGCTCGACGGTGTCCTCGCAGATCAGGCGATAGGCGAAGACGGGCTTGGTCTGGCCGATACGGTGGGCGCGGTCGATGGCCTGGGCCTCGACGGCGGGGTTCCACCAGGGGTCGAGGATGAAGGCGTACTCGGCGGCGGTGAGGTTCAGGCCCAGGCCGCCGGTCTTGAGGGAGATGAGGAACAGCGGGTTGTCGTGGTGCGGGTCGTTCTGGAACCGCTCGACCTCGCCGCGGCGGTCGCGGGTCTGGCCGTCGAGGTAGCAGTAGCCGATCTTGCGCTCGTCGAGGCGGCGGCGGACGAGGTGGAGCATCTTGACGAACTGGCTGAAGATGAGGGCCTTGGAGCCTTCCTCGATGATGTCGACGACCTTGTCGACGAGGACGTCGAGCTTGGCGGAGGGCTCGTCGGCGCGGGCCTCGTCGATGAGGCCGGGGTGGCAGGCGGCCTGGCGGAGGCGGAGCAGGGCCTCGAGGACCATGAAGGAGGCGGACCCGAGCCCGCCGGTCTTGCCGACGTTGGCGGCGTCGAGCTGGCCGATGAGCTTGCCGCGGTAGAAGGCGGCGAGGTCGTCGTAGACCTTGCGCTGGGCAGGCTCCATCTCGCAGACGAGCGTTTGTTCGGTCTTGGGCGGCAGGTCCTTGAGCACCTGGCCCTTGGTGCGCCGGAGGATGAACGGGCGGAGCACGGCGGCGACCTGCTGGAGCGTCGGGTCGGCCTGGCGCTCGGGGGCGACGGGGTCGTCGGCTTCTAGCTCGGGGTCGGCCGCGGCCTCCGCCTGGGCGGCTTCGATGGCGGTGGGTGTGGCGGCGGGCGGCGGCGTGTCGCCGTTGCTGGCGGCGGGCTGGGTGATCGAGCGTTCGCTCATGGCGGTCTGGCCGGCGCCGACGCCTCGGACGAGGTCGCCGAAGCGTGAGTTGCTGCCGAGCATGCCGGGGTTGAGGAACTCGAAGATGGACCAGAGGTCGCCGAGGTGGTTCTCGATGGGCGTGCCGGTGAGGGCGAGGCGGTGTCGGGAGCGCAGGAGCCGGGCGGCCTTGGCGGACTGCGAGGCGGGGTTCTTGATCGCCTGGGCTTCGTCGAGGACGACGTAGTCGAAGACGGTCTCGCGGAGCTGGTCGATATCGCGGCGGAGCAGGCCGTATGACGTGACGATGACGTCGTAGCCCTCGATGTCCTTGAGCACTTGGCCACGGTCCGTGCCGGCGTAGGCGACGACCTTGAGGCCGGGCGTGAACTTCTCGGCCTCGTCGACCCAGTTGAAGACGACCGACCGGGGCGCGACGATGAGGGTCGGCTCGTCGGTGGTGGGCTCGGCCTCCCAGATGCCGCTGGCGGGCATGCCGGCGCGTCGTCCCTGGAGGTTGGCGAGCACCTGGATCGTCTTGCCCAGGCCCATGTCGTCGGCGAGCACGCCGCCGACGCCGAACCAGCGCAGGAAGCGCATCCAGCCGAGGCCGTGGCGTTGATAGCCGCGGAGCTGGCCGTGGAACTCGGCCGGGGCGTCGATCGGCTCGATGCCGGCGAACTCGGCGAGCCGGCCGCGGACGCGGGCGAACTGCTGGTCGAAGTCGGTGAGCTCCTTCTCGTCGAGCAAGGCGTCGAGCATGGCGGCCTGCGACGTGCGGAAGCGCAGGTGGTCGCCCTCGAGCTCGCCCATCGAGGTGAGCAGGCCGTGCTCGGCCAGCCACTCCTCGGGCAGCAGGGCCTGCGAGCCGTCGCCGAGCTCGATGAGCGTCTGGCCGGAGCGGGCGGCGGCGAGGATCTGCGGCAGGGTGATCTCGGTGCGGCTGCCGTCGGCGAGCTCGTAGCCGATGCTGCCGCGGAGCTCGAACCAGTCGATGCCCGAGCGGATGGATAGCGAGGCGGGGCCGGCGGCGCGGATGACACGGCGGTCGGCGGAGATCGACCAGCCCAGGCCGATGAGCCGGCCGACGATGTGGCCGAGGCGTTTGCTGGGCAGCACGAGCGTGTTGCCCTCGCCGTCGGCGGCGGCCTGGCGGACGCCGAGGGGCGCGAGGTGCGTCGCGGCGTCGCGCTCGGCCTGGAGGTTGCGACGGACGAGCGCGCTACGCGAGGCCTCGGCGGCCGCGTCGGTGTCGGGCGCTGCGTCTGGCGCGTTCGTGGCGGCGGTCGCGGTCGGTTCGGCGAGGATCGTCTCGCCGTCGCCGTCGCCGTCGCCGTCGCCGTCGCCGTCGGGGCCGGCGTCGGCGGCGGGTTCCTCGGGCTTGGCGGGGACAAAGCGTCCGCTCTGCATCGGGCTGACGCGACGGTCGCCGTAGGCAAACCACACCCGCCCAGCAAGCTGGTGCTTGCTGGACGCCGGTAAGACCTCGCCGGCCTCGGCGGTGCCCGGGCTGAACAGCTCGAGGTGAGGGACCGGGCGGACGCTGACCTCGCGCCGGCCGATGTCTTTGGGCAGGTCGATCTCCGGCAACTGCGGCAGCATGTACAGGCGATCGAGGAAGCGTGAGACGTCGTCTTGGGGCACCCAGAGGCGTTTGCCCTGGCCGTCGCCGAGTTCGACGTCGCGGAATTGGGCGATCCAGCGCCAGGCGTCGCGGTCGTCGAACGGGCTGGCCTCGCGGCCGTGGATCAGCAGGCCGTCCTCGCCGCCGCAGATGACCGATGGCGCGTCCACGCTCATCACGGCGTCGCCGCGGCGCAGCTCGACGCGCACCGACAGGCCGCGTTGAGGCTGAGCGGGGGTGTCGGCGCCGAACTCGGCGGGCGCGTCGTCCTCACCGCCGTTCTCGAATCGCCCGACCATCCACAACACCCAGGGCTCGTCGGACCAGGTGAGCGCGACGCCGCCGACGCCGTCGTCTGTCGCGTCGACGAGGCAGCGCTCGGTGCTGATGAGCCGCTTGAGCATGGCGCGTCGCGAGCCGGGCAGCAGGCGATAGGTGGCGTGAGCTCGCTCGCCCCCGCGGCCCAGGCCGGTGGGCTCGACCTCGCCGACGCGGGACGCGCCCAGCAAGAGCGCGCAGAGCTCGCGATCGACGGCGTCGGGCAGGGCCGGCACCTGGTCGGCGGCCAGGCGCAGCGGCTTGGGCTTGCTCCAGCCGGTCGCCATGGCGGTGCGCTGGCGCATCTCGATGACGGCCCCGCGGTGTCGGCGCGAGAGCCCGGCGAGGACGACGTAGCAGACCTGCTGCTGGGCGGGCAGCACGCGGCCGGTGCCGCGTTCGGCGTCGAAGGTCGGCGAGCGGAGCAGGCTGAGTCGGCCGACCCAGGCGGGCTCGGCGCGGCGGGTCGACCGCGCGCCCTCGGGGCGCTTGCGGGCCTTGGGCGCGCGCACGCGAAGCCCGGCGAGGCGCTCGGCCGCGGTGAGCCTGGCCGTGGCGACGGGCTCGGCTCGGCCGTCGCCGTTGTCGGTGTCGGCCGCGGTCGACGCGGCGTGCTGGACGGAGAGCAGGGCGGCCCAAATATGGTCACAGAACGCGCCGTTGGCGAATCGCTCGCAGGTGCACTCGGCGATGGCGTAACGCCCGTCGGCCGAGATGGTGACGGTGTGCGTCTGCCCGTCGTCGGTGACCTCGACGCGGACGATCTCGTCGTTGACCGGCTCGAGCGGCTTGACCCGGCCGCCGAGGTGGTGGGACCGGCCTTTCATCCGGGCGTCGCTCTGGAAGAACGGCGACCAGATCGTGATGATCGACATAACCGCGTGCTCGTGGCGTGGAGTGGACTGGCGCGGACCGCACCCCGCCAACGGCTGACCGTCGGCGAAACCCGTAGCCTAGACACTGCTTGCACACCCGGCAACGCGATGCGTCGCGCCGCCCGATAACTCACCGATCCTTGACCGCCGAAACGCTCCAGACCGTCGTCGTCGCCTGCCTGGCCGGCCTGTCCGTGGCCGTGTTGGCCGTGCTGCGCGTGCACCGACCGCGACGCTTGGCCACGGCGCCCGACCGCCGGTTCCCGTGGGGTGTCGGCGTGCTGCTCGTCGGGCTGGCGGTTTTCGGGATGATGAGTTTCGCTTTTGGCGGGATGGCGATCTCGCTGGGGCTCGTGTCGCCGGACGACGCCGACCCGCCGCCCGCGCGGGTGCTGGCGGTCACGCTGCTTGGCCAGGCGTTGATCTATGTCCCGTTGGCGGTGCTGCTTGTCGGTCTGGCGCGGCGCGAGCCCAACGGCCTGCGACGGGTCGGCCTGGTCGATCGTCGATGGGTTCGTCACGCGCTGCTCGGCCTGGGCGGGCTGCTGCTCGTGCTGCCGATCATCTTCTTCACGTCGCTCATCGCGACCGCGATCACGGCGGCGCTGGGGGAAGCGCCTTCCGAGATCGCGCACGAGCTGCTGAAGACGATGTTCGCGGCGCCGCCGACGGTGCGGCTGGGCTTTGTGGTCTCGGCCGTGGTGCTCGCGCCGGTGCTCGAAGAGCTGCTGTTCCGGGGGTTGCTGCAGACGACGCTGCTCAACCTGGCTCGCCCGATGCCGGCCGCGCCGCGTCGTTGGCTGGCGATCGGTGTGACGACCGTGGTGTTCGTGCTGGCCCACGGCGGGGTCGCCTCGCCCCACGCGCTGCCGGCCCTGACGGTGCTGTCGATTACGCTGGGCTATCAGTACGAGCGGACGCGCTCGCTGATCACGCCGATCGCCTGCCACGCGGGCTTTAATGCGGTAAACATCGGGCTCGCGTCGCTGATCGTCTCGTCGCCGCCCGGCTAACCGGCCGACCGCCATGCACATCGCCCTGCTCGCCAACACCGCCTGGCTCGACGAAGAGCTCGCCTCGCTCCGGCAGCTGGTCGTCGGGCTGATCGACGAGCACGTCACGCTCACGCAGGTCGTCCCCGCGTTCATCCCCGACGAGGACACCTCGCCGTTTGCCCACCGGCTGGACTGGATCGACTCCCGCTGGCGGTTCCTCAATCAGCGCCGGATCGCGGCCCTGCACCCCCAGCTCGCCGCCGCCAAGGTCGACCTGATCCACGCCCTGGACGGCCGGCTGTGGCCCGCGGCGGTGAAGCTGGCCGAAAGGCTCGACCTGCCGCTGCTGCTGTCGGCGTCGTCGGCGCACGACCTCTCGGCCGCCGCGCGGATCGTCCGCCACCTGCGGCCCGACGCGGCCGCCTTCACCGCCGCGACCGAGCCGCTCACGTCCGCCCTGCGCGCCCGCGTGCCCGAGTCGATCCCCGTGCACCTCGTCCCGCCCGGCGTGCACCGCCTCGACGCCTCGCCTCGACCGACCGATCGCCCGCTCTGCGCCGTGATCACCGGCTCGGGCCGGCACGACAGCTACATCCAGGCCCTGCTCGAGGCCCTGGCCCGCGTCATCCGGCGCGACCCGCAGGCGCAGTTCTTCTTCGACGGCCAGACCAACGATCAGCACCGCATCTGGCAGGCCGCCGACAAGCTCGGCCTGCTCCGTCACATCTCGCTCGTCCCCCGCAAGCTCGGCAACCGCGACCTGCTGCTCCGCACCGACGCCCTGCTCATGCCCCAGCCGCTGGGCAAGGCACGCTCGCTCACGCTGCAGGCCATGGCCCGCGGCCTGCCCGTCGTCGCCACCGACGACCCCTGGCTCGACTACCTCATCGACGGCGAGACCGCTTGGATGCTCAGCCACCCCGAGCCCACCGGCTGGCACGATCGCATCGTCCACCTCCTTGACTATCACGAGTCGGCCACCGCCATGGGCCACGCCGCCCGCGCCTGGGTCAACGAGCACCGCCCGGTCACCAAGCAGATCGACGCCCTGCTCGACCTTTACCGCCGCTACACCGGCCAGACGATCCCGATGGCCCAGGCGGGGTAGACACCGCGCGACGCCGCGGCGGGCCTCAGTAAGCTGCTCGGCTCGCCGATGCACCTGCTCGATTCCCCCTCATCCCTGCGCGACTGGCTCGCCGACGCCCCGCGTCCGCTCGCCCTCGTGCCCACCATGGGCGCCCTGCACGACGGCCACCTCGCGCTCATCGACCGAGCCCGCGAACCCGAGGCGACCCACGACCGACCCGCCCGAGCCGTCGTCGTGTCGGTGTTCGTCAACCCGACCCAGTTCGGGCCCGACGAGGACTTCGACCGCTACCCCCGCGACCTCGAACGCGACCTCGCCTTGCTGCGCGGCCGAAGCGTTGATGCCGTCTTCACCCCCACCGCCGATCAGCTCTACCCGCCCGGCCGGCCCGAGGTCGCGATCGACCTGCCCGAGCTGACCGCCCCCCTTGAGGGCGAACACCGCCCCGGGCACTTCGCCGGTGTCTGCCGCGTCTGCCTCAAGCTGTTCAACCTCGCCCAGCCGGACTACGCCGTGTTCGGCGAGAAGGACTATCAACAGCTCGCCGTCATGCGTGCGATGGTCGCCGACCTCGACCTGCCGATGTCGATCGTCGGCTGCCCGACGATCCGCGAGCCCGACGGCCTGGCGATGTCGTCGCGCAATCGGTACCTGACCGACGATCGCCATGCCGAGGCGCTGGGCGTCTCGCGCGCCCTGAGCGCGGCCCGCAAGGCCTGGCTGGCCAACCCCACGCTCACGCCATCGGCGATCGAGCGCCGCATGGCCGACACGCTCATCGAGCACCGGCTCGAGATCGACTACGCCGTCGCGCGCCACCCCGACACGCTCCACCCACTTCCCTCGGATCAACCCGCCCGCGACGACGCTCGGCTGCTGATCGCCGTGACGTGCGGCGCGACGCGCCTGATCGACAACGCCCCGCTCAGCGCGGCCCCGTCGACGGCGGATTAAGCGAGACCGTCTCGCCGTGATCGAAGGCCTCGGCGTCGGCGAAACCACCGGCCGGGTACGCCGCGCGGCCGCGTTCGAGCACGAACGCCACGAACGCCTCGGCCAACGCATCGCCCGCGCCGCGGGCCGGGGTGGTCGCCGCGAGGATCGACTGGCCGAACGGCTCGGCTTCGTCCACGGCCACGTACCGCAAACGATCGGGGAACGCGTCGGCGTAGAAGGCCGCGAGGTGCCCGAAGATCAGCCCCGCGTCGGCCTGGCCGGTCAGTAAGGCATAGGGCACGTCGCGGTGCTGGATCTTCAGCCGGCCGGGGAAGTCGCCGATCTCCCGAGCGAACAGCCGATCGGTCGCCTCCGTCCCGACCAGGGCCTGCAGCGTCTGGCGGTACTGCCGCCGCGCCCCCGCCTCGCCGGGCGTCGCAAACACGATCGGCGTGTCGGCCGCGACCAGGTCGTCGAGCCCGTCGAACTCGTCGGTCGCCCCGCGCCTCAGCAGCATCCCCATGCCGCGGTGCTTGGCGAACGGCGTCGCCGTGTCCGAGACGATCCCCGCCTCGGCCAGCCGACCCATCGGCCCCGCGCCGCCCATCACGACGTGCGGGAACACCCCGCCTTGAGGCGTCACCCGAAGCGTCGCGTTGCCGACCCGGATCGACCCGCTCGTCAGCGCCCGCACGACCATGACCTGCGGCAGCGTCACCACCAGCACGTCGCCGGGTTCGATCGGCTCCAGGCCCGGCCGCTGCGCGACCCAGGCGGCGAACTCGTCGTACACCATCGGTAGCAGCACGGGGAAGTGATTGCCCTCGGTGAACACGACCAGCCGGGCCGTACCGTCGATCGGGCCGACGAAGTCGGGCAGCTCGTTCGTGTGGCCGCGCAGCTCCAGCCCGTCGACCTCGGGCCCGAAGGTCGGCCAATCGACCCAGGGCGTCGGCTCGGCCCAGACGCGATCCGCGCCGATCGCCAACGCCATCGCCACGCACCCCCAGGCCATCGATCGGGCCCACGCCGTTGGTTGGAGCATCGCCATGCCGCAAGCCTACGCACGCTCAGGGGGCGTCGGCTCCCGGACCGCTCGATTGTTCACGCCCGGCGCGGACGGCGCTCGAGATGTCCGGGTCGTCGAAGTGTTCGCGGACCGCGTCGTCGATGCGGAACTTCTCGCGGGCCTGCTCGAAGGGCAGGTCGGTGTCAATCACGCCGATGCCGTGCAGCCCGCGGGCGATCCGGCCGTTAAGGACGATGTCGCGGTGCAGGCGGAACGGCTCGCCCCGGACGTGCTGCACCGCCCGCACCCAGACGGTCGTGCAGTTGTCCAGGATGATGTGGTACCACCGCGGCTGGTTGAGGATCTCGTTGGCCTCGGCGACCACCCGACGAAACACGGCCTGCACGTGCTCGGGGTCGGCGCGGATCGGATAGGCGTACAACGCCTGCCCGGGCTTGGCCCCGCGCACGGTCAGCGCGTCGCGCTCGTCGATGAAGAAGTACCCCAGCTCGAACTGCCGAAGCGCCCCCGCGACCGGGCCGTAGGTCTCGCCCGTCTCCATCCGGGCCTCGATCGAGAGCACCAGGCGGCCCTCGTCCCCGAAGTCGAACGACAGCATCGTGTGGGCGACCAGCTCGGTCAGCGCGAACGGCTCGACGATCATGTCGACGCCCCGCAGCTTGCTCAGCGTGTACGTGCGGTCCTCCCAGCGAGGCTCGAACGTCCCGTCCGCGAAGCGCTCGAAGTTCCGCAGTCGCGTGACGTGGACGGTGTCGTCGGCGATGGAAAGTTCGGGCAGCACGGAGATGTCGACCCGGAACGCGCGGTCGTGGCTGGGGGATCGGACGGCCAGCCACAGCAGGACCGACAGCCACGCCGCGAGGACGAAGCGCTCGGGCCACCAGGTGTGCCAGCGCCACGCGACGAGTCCGCCGGCGATCGCCCAGGCCAGGAAGATCGGCCACCAACGCCCGCCGCCGACCATGATCCCTAGGCACATCGCCGCCGCGGCGAACAGCACGATGACCAGCCCGCGTCGAACAACGGCACGCGCCCGACGCCAGCGAACGCGCGGAGCGGGCGACGACGCGCCATCGAGCGATGAGCCGGAGGCGTTGCTGGACTCGACAGCGGACGGAACCACGCGACCTCCTCGAGATGGGTGCCGGCGACGCGGCCACCCGGGTCACCCGAAGCGTAACGGCGTCGATGCCCCCGAGGCGAGCAGAATTCGTCAGGCTTGGAGCCGCGGCTCGACGAGGTCGCAGATCGTGTGGATGAGCAGCAGGTGGGCTTCCTGGATGCGGGCGGTGACGTCGTGCGGCACGAGCAGGTCGACGTCCGCGAGGCCGAGGGTGTCGCCGCCGTCGCGGCCGAGCATGGCGACGGTCTTGAGGCCTCGGTCCCGGGCGGTCTCGAGGGCCAGTCGGACGTTTCGGCTCTTGCCCGACGTAGAGAAGCCGAAGAGGACGTCGCCGGGCCGGCCGAAGGCCTCGACCTGTCGGCTGAAGACGGGGTCGTAGCCGTAGTCGTTGCCGATGGCGGTGAGGTCGCCGCCGTGGGTGGTCAGGGCGATGGCGGGGTAGGCCGGGCGGTGATCGACGTAGCGAACGACGAACTCGGTGGTCATGTGGGCGGCCTCGGTGGCCGAGCCGCCGTTGCCGCAGGCGAGGAGCTGGTGGCCCGTGGTCAGGGCGTCGGCGAGGAGGTCGGCGGCCCGCCGGGTCGGCTCGGCGAGCGGACGCAGGGCGTCAAGCAGGGCCCGGAGGTCGTCGATGCGTCGGTCGAGCGCGGGGGCGGGCGAGTCGTGGGGCATCGGGGGAGCGTAACTCCCGGCCGGCCGGCCGTTTGCTGAGCCGACCCCCGGGGCCGAAATGCCCACGGACGTTGCACTACCGACAGCGAGGCGTTATCTTTCGGGCCAACGCGCCGAGACTGCCTTAAAAGTAGGCAACTCGACTTGAATTGTGATCGATCGTGCGTCACCGCGGTCGATTTGGAGAGAGGCAACCCCCACCACGGAGTTGATGCACCGATGAGCGGCAAGCAAGCACGACTGGACGCCATGTCGGCGATCGCGGCCCTGGGTCCGACGCCCAGCACCTTCGATTTCTCCACCGAGCCCACCGCCGAGGCCTGGGGCGAGAACGTCTTCAGCCTCAGCAAGATGGCCCAGCGCCTGCCCAAGGGCATCTACAAGTCGCTCAAGAAGACCATCGAGACCGGCACCGAGCTCGAGACCTATGTCGCCGACGCCGTCGCCGAGTCGATGAAGACCTGGGCCCTGGAAAAGGGCGCCACGCACTACGCCCACGTCTTCTACCCCCTGACCGGCCTGACCGCCGAGAAGCACGACTCGTTCTTCGACCCCGACGGCTCGGGCGGCACCATCGCCGAGTTCGCCGGCAAGAACCTCATGCAGGGCGAGCCCGACGGCTCCTCGTTCCCCAACGGCGGCATCCGCGCCACCTTCGAGGCCCGCGGCTACACCATCTGGGACGTCACCTCTCCCGCCTACATCATGGAGAACCCCAACGGGACCACGCTGTGCATCCCCACGGCCTTCGTCTCCTGGACCGGCGAGGCCCTCGACAAGAAGACCCCCGTTCTCCGCTCCATGCAGGCCCTCAACGCCGCGTCGCAGCGCGTCCTGAAGTTCTTCGGCAACGACGGGCCCTTCGTCTCGTCCACCGCCGGCGCCGAGCAGGAGTACTTCCTGATCGACAAGCACTTCTACTTCGCCCGCCCCGACCTCATGGCCGCCAACCGCACGCTGTTCGGCTCGCCGCCGCCCAAGGGCCAGGAGTTCGACGACCACTACTTCGGCTTCATCCCCGAGCGCGTCCTCGCCTGCATGTTCGAGGTCGAGCGCGAGTGCTTCAAGCTCGGCATCCCGACCAAGACCCGCCACAACGAGGTCGCCCCCGGCCAGTACGAGATCGCCCCGGTCTTCGAGTTCGGCAACGTCGCCACCGACCACCAGCAGCTGATCATGACCATGCTCGGCAAGTGCGCCGCGAAGTACGGCATGGTCGCCCTGCTGCACGAAAAGCCGTTCGCCGGCGTCAACGGCTCGGGCAAGCACCTCAACTTCTCGATGGGCTCGGCCGCCGCGGGCAACCTGTTCGACCCCGGCGACACCCCGGCCGAGAACGCTCAGTTCCTGCTGTTCTGCTCGGCGATGATCCAGGCCGTCTTCCGCCACAGCAAGCTGCTGCGGGCCGTCGTCGCCTCGGCGTCGAACGACCACCGCCTGGGCGCCAACGAGGCCCCGCCGGCCATCCTCTCGATCTTCCTCGGTGACGAGCTCACCCAGGCCATCGAGGCGATCGCCACCGGCTCGTCCGTCACCGCCAAGAAGCAGGACATGAAGGTCGGCGTCGACGTGTTGCCGCCGATCCCCAAGCACTCGGGCGACCGCAACCGCACCTCGCCCATGGCCTTCACCGGAAACCGCTTCGAGTTCCGCGCCGTCGGATCGTTCCAGTCGATCGCCGGCCCGCTGATCGCGATGAACTCGGTGATGGCCGAGTCGCTCAACGAGTTCGCCGACAAGCTCGAGGCCGCGGCCCCGACCGACCCCAAGGCCGTCGGCGACGTCGTCGCCTCGATCGTCAAGGACGTCTGGGGCGCCTGCTCGCAGGTCGTCTTCAACGGCGACGGCTACTCCGACGAGTGGCACGCCGAGGCCGAGAAGCGTGGCCTGCCGAACCTCAAGACCACGGCCGACGCCCTGCCGATGTTCAAGACCAGGGAAGTCGAAGAACTCTTCGACTCGCTGGGTGTCCTCAGCCCACGCGAGCTCGAGTCGCGTTACGAGGTATACGCTGAGCAGTACATCGCCTCGGTCAACGTCGAGTCCAACCTCGTCATCGAGATGGTCCGCACGGTGATCTTCCCCGCCGCCGTCCGCTATCAGTCCGAGTTGGCCACCTCGCTGGCCAACCTCAAGGCCGTCGGCATCGAGCCGGACCAGGAGACCCTCAAGACCGTCACCGAGTTGATCGGCAAGCTGCAGGACGACACCAACGCCCTGGTCGCTCTCAAGGCCAAGGAAGAGGGTATGGACGACGTGGAGGCCCACTGCTATTTCCTCAAGGACGAAGTGCTGCCCAAGATGCTCGAGGTGCGCGGCTATGCCGACGAGCTCGAAGGGCTGGTCGCCGACGACCTCTGGCCGCTGCCGACCTACCAGGAAATGCTCTTCGCCAAGTAAGCCTCGGCGAATCGGACACATGGGAGAGAAACCCGCGGCCTCGATGGCCGCGGGTTTTTTCGTGTGGGCGCTCTGGGCGAAGCCGGGCGTGGGTGATGTCCGTTCGCGCAGGCAATACGCTGGGCCGGGCGGCGTTGACCCGGCCGGGATCGGTCCGCGCGGCCGGCGAGGCGTCGCACCAAGACACAAGGGTTTGACTTGCCGCCGGGATCGACGCGCTCGATAATGTGTTTCGCACCACGGCCGTCGCGCCTGCGCGACGCCGACATCGAGACGGGGCCGAGCCCGAGCCGTGGAGGCGATGCGCCCGTGGTGCCACAAGACCCAACTCAGTTCGCCGCCCTGGTCCGCGACCACCACGCCATGGTGTACCGGCTGTGCTACCGCCGCCTGCGGCACCACGAGGACGCCGTCGACGCGACCCAGCAGGTCTTCATCAAGCTCTTTGCCAAGGGCGACACCGTGCATACCGCCGTCGGCCCGTGGCTTCGGCAGACGGCGATCAACACGGCCATCTCCCACCTGCGCTCGGAGATCACCCGTCGGCGTCACGAGCGGACGTACGAACCGGCCGAGCCGCCACGAGCCCGCGGGCCGATGGAGCACGACGAACTCAAGCGGCTGGTGCGCCAGTGCCTGGCCACGCTCGAGCCTCGCGACCGCGAAGCCGCCGAACGGCACCTCATGATCGGCGAGCCCCAGTCCAGCATCGCGGCCGACTGGGGGGTCACGCAGCAGGCGGTCGGCAAACGGATCCGCCGGGTGAAGGATCAGTTGCACCGCCATCTGCAGCGCGTGGGGGTGACCTCGCTGGGGGCCGGGATCGCGGCGATGCTGCCGACCCGGCTGGTCAGCGCGGGCGTCGCCCGGGCGATCGGGCTGATGGTCGGCCTCAAGCCCTCGCACGGGCTCGTTCCCGCCGCGGCCGTTGCGCTGCTCGCCCCCGCCGCACAGGCCCCCGACCGCCCGGCGAACTCCACGCCGACCGCGGCCGACGCCTCAGCCACGCCATCGATCGCCGCGGCCATCGATCGATCTCCCGCACGCTTCGCGGCCGACACGCCGACACCGATGCACGCCATCCTCGCGCCGCCGCCTCGCACGATCCACGCCACCGCCGGCGGGTCGCGGCCCCCGGCCGCGTCATTCGGCGCCGGCACGCCGTTCACCACGACGTCGACGGCCCCGCGGCTCGGTCGGATGCCGATAGCTCTTCCGCCCACGCACCGCCCGCCGCCGGCCAACGTCGCCCTGCCCGGCTCTCCACCGGCCACCGTCGCCTCGGCCGATCCCGATCGAGGCACCGACACGACCCGCCCAGCCGCTCGCCGACCTCGGCCCCGGCTCGACCCCCTGCCTCAAACGCAGGCCCCGGCCCCGGCTCCCGCCGCCTCGCCCGTCGTGGATACGGTCGATCCGTCCGAACGGACCACACCGCCCGACACCCAGCCGGGGCTCGGCGTCCTGCCCGGGTGGCTCGCCTCTACGGTCGATCCCGCCCCGCCCAAGCTGGTCCGCGCGACGGTCGCCATCAAGGCGGACGCACGGGCCAGGAAAATTGCGTTTCTTGTCGACCGCCGGGTTGTGGCGGCTCGCTGGGCGGCGACTCTTGCACCGGACCGCGCGATCGCACGTGACGATCGCCTCGCAGTCAGCACCGGTCAGGAGGCGCCACCGATGTTCCCCTTGCACCTGAGAGAAATCCTCCGCACACCCCTTCTCGCGGCCGTGTCGGCCTTGCCCGCCGCGACCGCGATCGCCGGCACGACCGTCGTCGACCCCGATGACGACGCCTATGCCGCCCTGCTGGACAACTCGGCCTACGACTCGGTCGGCATGATCACCGCCGGCAACAGCCTCGGGTCCGGCGTCTACCTCGGCGATGGCTGGGTGCTCACCGCCGCCCACGTCGCCGACGCGTCGGGCGATCTCACCTTTACCGTCGACGGGGTCGACTACGGCGTCAGCGACGTCTATCTCCACGACGACTGGACCGGCGACCTCACCACCGGCACGGACCTCGCGCTGATCCAGCTCGACGCCGACCCGGCGATCGAGGCGGCCGTCATCTACGAGCCGACGGTCACCGACCCCGTGAGCGACAAGGACGCCCTGGACGGCGCGGTGGTCACCTTCGTCGGCTACGGCCGGACCGGCGACGGCGCGACCGGCGCGACCGGCAGCGCCGGCGAGAAGCACGCCGGCCAGAACACCCTCGACGCCTTCGGCGGCGACAACCTCCAGCTCCTCGGCTACGACGACAGCCTCTTCTTCGTCGACTTCGACGACCCCAACGCGACGTCCGACGGCCTGCGGTGGAGCGACGACGAGGCGCTGGCGCTGGAGTACCTCATTGCTCCGGGCGACAGCGGCGGCGGCGCGTTCGTGGAGATCGATGGCGTGACGTACCTCGTCGGGATCAACTCCTTCCTCGCGGCCACCGACGGCGAGGCCGACGCCGACTACGGCGACCTCGGCGGGCTGGTCTACGTCCCCGATTACTACGACTGGGTCTTCGGCATCACCGGGGCCCTCGACACGGACCTCGACGGCCTGGCCGGGGTCGCCTCCATCCCCGAGCCGGGCCTCGCGGCCAGCATGGTGCTGCTCGCGGCCGCCCTCGGGCTCTGCCGACGACGCCAGCCCGCCACCCCCGCCCTGACCAACCGATAACCGCTTCTCACGCTTGGCTTCCTCCTGGGTGCACGCCGTCCCTTGCCCCCGAAAGTGGACGGTGCAGCGCGGCCCGTCGTAGACGGGTCGCGCCTTTTTTTGCGCGTCACCCATCGAGACGGGTAACGTCTGCCCATGCGCATCGACGTGCTCACGCTGTTCCCCGAGATGTTCGCCGGCCCGCTGGGCACGAGCATCCTCAAGCGCGCCGCCGAGGCCGGCGCCGTCGGCTACTACCTCCACGACATCCGCGAACACACCGCCGACAGGCACGGCAAGGTCGACCAGCCGCCCTACGGCGGCGGGCCCGGCATGGTCATGCAGTGCCAGCCGGTGTGGGACGCGGTCGCGGCCGCCGATGACAAAGCGAAGCGCGACGGCGTGACAGGAACCCATCGCAGGATTTACCTCTCGCCGCAGGGCCAACGGCTCGATCAGGCGCTCGTGCAGGACCTCGCGGGTGTCGATCGGTTGTCGCTGATCTGCGGGCACTACGAGGGGCTCGACGAGCGCGTGCTCGATCGGCTGCGCGAGAGCGAAGACGGGTTGATCGACATCTCGATCGGCGACTACGTCCTCTCCGGCGGCGAGCTGGCCGCGATGGTGGTGATCGACGCGATCGTGCGGCTGTTGCCCGGCGTGCTGGGCGATGCGCGGTCGGTCGAGGACGAGTCGTTCAGCTCGACCCTCGACGGCGGCCTGGACTATCCGCACTACACGCGGCCGGAGGCGTGGGGCGGGCGGGCCGTGCCGGACGTGCTGCGATCGGGCGATCACGCGAAGGTCGAGGCGTGGCGGCGGGAGCGATCGGCCGAGCGGACGCGAGCGCGTCGGCCCGACCTCGCGGACGGCGGCGGTGTCGGCGAGGGCCGCGCGGCGGTCGTCGTGATCCGCGAGGCGACGCCCGACGACGCCGACGCGATCGCCGCCGTCCACCGCGCCGCGTTCGCCGCCAGCGCCCACGGCTACGCCGGCGAGGACGAGCTGGTCGTGGCGTGCGAGGCCGAGGGCGAGACGATCTTCAGCGACGTGGCGACGGCGCGGGTCGGCGGGGCCGAGCGAATGATCGGGCACGCCATGTGGTCGGGCGTCGAGATCGCGGACCAGCCGGGGCGGCGGGGGATGCTGTGCGTGGGCCCGATCGGGGTCTTGCCGGGGTGGCAGGGCCGGGGCGTGGGGGCGGCGTTGATGGAGCGGGGGATCGCCCAGGCCCGCGACGCGCGGTGCGTGGCGCTGTTCGTGCTGGGCGACCCGGCGTACTACGGGAGGTTCGGGTTCCGGCCGGCGTCGGGGTTCGGGTGGACCAACCCGTACGGCGTCGATGCCGAGTTCATGGCCCTGCCGTTACGCGGCGAGGTGACCGATGAGTGGGCCGGCGAGGTGCGGGCCCGGGCCCGGTGCTTTCAGCCCGAGGCGCTGGCCGAGCTGGAGGCCCGGCACAGGGCGTAACACGCTGGACGCCGGGGTGGGCGGTTGTTAAGGTGTTTGGCTCGCCACGCCGGACCTCGGGTCCGCCTTTCGCGGATTCAGCCCGTGGCTCGCGTCCCCCGAACCGATCTTCAGCCCCTTACCCGCCGGGTGATCCCGATGAGCGACGCCATCCTCGCCGCCGTCCAGCAGAGTCAGCTCAAGCCCGCCCAGGACGTCCCCGCGTTCTCGGTCGGCGACACCGTCGATGTCCACGTCCGCATCATCGAGGGCAGCAAGGAACGCATCCAGGTCTTCTCCGGCGTCGTCATCAAGCAGCAGAACGGCGGGCTCGAAGAGACCTTCACCGTCCGCCGCATCGTCGCCAACGAAGGCGTCGAGCGCACCTTCCCCGTCCACTCGCCCCGCGTGGCCAAGATCGAGGTCAAGCGTCGCGGCGACGCCCGACGGGCCAAGCTGTACTACCTCCGCGACCGCGTCGGCAAGAAGCGTCGCCTCCGCGACCGTCGCCGCGGCCTGCACCACGCGCTGGCCCCCGAGGCCACGCCCGAGACGAACGACGCCCCGGTCGAGTCGACCGAGTCCAGCGAGAAACCCGAGGCCGTCGCCGCCGAGTGACGTCCGGTCGGGATCGCACGCCCTGATGAACATCCATCAGCCCGAGCCGAACGGCCCGGGCTGTTTTTCTGTAAGCAGGTAGGATCGACCCAATGCCCGACGCGCCCGCCGCCACCTCCACCAAGTCGACCGACGAACTGCTCGCCGACCGCCGGCGGAAGCTCGACAAGCTCCGCGAGCTCGGGCTCGACCCCTACGGCCAACGCATCGACGGCGTCACCCCCCTCGCCGACGCCCGCGCCCGGTACGACGCCGCGGCCGACGAAGCCCACAAGGCCGACGACACCGGCGCCACCGACGACCGCCCCCGCGTCCGCGTCGCCGGCCGCGTCATGCAGCTCCGCCAGATGGGCAACCTCATCTTCGCCTCGCTCCGCGACCCCTCCGGCGACCTGCAGGTCGCCATCAGCAAGAAAGCGATCGGCGCCGACGCCTTCAAGGCCGCCAAGCTCATCGACTACGCCGACCTCGTCACGGTTCACGGCCCGCTCGCCACCACCAAGACCGGCGAGGTCACCGTCTGGGCCGAACCGATTGCGGCGACGGAAGACGATTCACCCCGGGTGGAACCCGGGGCTAATGGCACGGACCCCGGCTTTGCCATCACCAGCAAGTCCCTCGCCCTGCCGCCCGACAAGCACAAGGGGCTGACCGACCCCGAAGCCCGCTACCGCAAGCGCTACGTCGACCTGCACACCAACCCCGAGGTGATGGCCCTCGCGCAGAAGCGCATCGCCATCATCGACGCCATCCGGCAATACCTGCGCGGCCGGGGCTTCGTCGAGGTCGAGACGCCGATGCTCCAGGCCATCCACGGCGGGGCCGCCGCCCGACCGTTCACCACGCACCACAACGCCCTGGACCTGCCGCTCACCCTGCGCATCGCCCCCGAGCTCTACCTCAAGCGGCTGCTCGTCGCCGGGATGCCCAAGGTCTTCGAGATCAACCGCAACTTCCGCAACGAGGGCGTCAGCCCCCGCCACAACCCCGAGTTCACCATGCTCGAGGCCTACGCCGCCTACGGCAACTGGGAGACGATGGCCGAGCTGGTCGAAGACATGGTCTGCACCGTCGCCGAGCAGGTGTGCGGCGGGTTGGTGATTGAACACGCAGCTGCGTCGCCACGCGACGCTGAAGGAACGGATGAAAACCGCCAAGACGCCAAGAGCGCCAAGGGCCGCACGATCGACTTGAGTCGGCCGTGGCGGCGGGTGTCGATGGCCGACTTGGTCGAGGAACGCACAGGGTGGAAGTTTGATAAAGATTTCATCGGGCCCGGCGAAGTCATCAAAAACGTCCAGCAAGCATACGTTGCAGGCCTCCAGCAAGATCCTGCATATCAAGAGGTAGCTTTCGGCGAGTTCGCTAATCCAAGCAAGCAATCTGTGCTCAATCACGAGTACAAGATGAAGTCGCTTGCCTGGATTCAACACATGACTCAATTGACCCCCGCCGAGCAGCTTGTCGAGGTCTACGAGAAGCTCATCGAGCCGACGCTGATCGACCCGACGTTCGTGACGCGTGTGCCGGGGACGATCATCCCGCTCGCGAAGCGATGCCAAGACGACGATTACTTCGCCGACGTGTACGAGTTGGCGATCAACGGCGTCGAGATCAGCCCGGGGTACTCGGAACTGAACGACCCCGATGTGCAGGAGCAGCAATTCCGGCAGCAGGTCGGCGACGAGGCGGAGAAGCAGCAGATCGACGAGGACTTCCTTGAGGCCCTGCGCGTCGGCATGCCCCCGGCCGGCGGGATGGGGCTGGGGATCGACCGGCTGATCATGATGCTCACCGGCGCCCAGAGCATCCGCGACGTGATCCTATTCCCCCTGATGCGCCCGAGGGATTGAGGTGGATCGGTTGGAACGCCAAGACGCCAAGACGCCAAGACGCCAAGAACCGAGCGAGTTGCTCGACGAGTTGGCGCGGCGGGTGATCGGGTGTGCGATCGAGGTTCATCGTGAGCTTGGGCCGGGGTTTCCAGAATCCGTGTACGAAGAGTCGCTGTCGATCGCGCTGACCGACGCTGGGATTCGGTTTGAACGGCAGCCCAGAGTGAACGTGTATTTCCGTGAACGCTTGGTCGGTCAGGGCCAGCTCGATTTGTGGATCGAACGTCAACTCGTGGTCGAACTCAAAGCGGTGGAGCAGGTCGCCCCGAAACACAAAGCCCAGGTCAACGCCTATCTCGCCGCCACCGGCAACCACCTCGGGCTGCTGATCAACTTCCACGAAGCCGTCCTGAAAGACGGCATCACCCGCATCGTCAATACCCCGCCCGACTAGCCCGACTTGGCGTCTTGGCGTCTTGGCGTCTTGGCGTTGCCTCAGCTACCCCATGTACGTCCTGCTGCTCATCTCGAAGTACCTCCGCCGCAAGCTCGCGCCGCTGTTTGCCTGCCTGGCGGTGGTGTTGTGCACGGCGATGGTGATCATCGTGATGTCGGTGATGGGGGGGTTCCTGGAGATGCTGCGGGCGTCGGCGCACCGGCTGTCGGGTGACGTGATCGTGCGGGCGGGGTCGATCACGGGGTTCGAGGGGTACGAGGACTTGATCGATCGGCTGGAGGCGTTGCCGGAGGTGGCGGTGGCGACGCCGGTGATCGACGTGCCGGGGCTGGTGAAGATCGGCCGGTCGTCGATCCCGATCGCGCAGGTGGTGGGGATCGAGCCGGGGGGGTACGACGCGGTGGTGGGGTACGCGGAGACGATGTACTGGGGGGACGAGCACCGGGTGGCGGAGTTCGAGCATCGGTTCGGGCCGTTGGTCGAGCAGGACGAGGCGGTGCGTGCCCAGCGGGACCGGATGGGGCAGATGGGGTTCGATCGGTTCGGGGCGGAGCTGGCGGTGCCGGAGCTTTGGCGGCAATGGCCGCAGGAGCGTCGGGCGGTGTCGGGGGCGATCGTGCCGGGGATCGAGGTGAGCCCGCGCAACGGGCGGGACGAGCAAGGGGCGTACGACTTTCGGTATTCGCTGGCGCGGGAGGGGGATCGGGTGATCCTGACGGTGCTGCCGTTGACGCGGTCGGGGGGGCTGCTGGAGCCGGAGACGCGGTCGTTTGCGACGGTGAACGAGTTCAAGTCGGGGTTGTACGAGGTGGACGCGAACCGGGTTTATGTGCCGTTGGGGGTGCTTCAGGGGATGCTGGGGATGGACGAGGGGGTGGCGGTGGACGAGGAGGGGATGCCAACGGGGGAGGTCATCCCGGCGCGGGTGACGGAGGTGCTGGTGCGTTCGGCGGAGGGGGTGTCGCTGGCGGCGGCGGCCGAGGCGGTGCGGGCGGCGGTGAACGGGTGGGAGCTGGACCGCGGCACGAGCGTGTTTGTGTGGACGTGGGAGCAGAAGCACGGGGTGCTGCTGAGCGCGGTGGAGAACGAGCGGGGGCTGGTGACGTTCTTGTTTGCGGTGATCAGCGTCGTGGCGGTGGTGATGGTGGCGACGACGTTCTACATGATCGTCCTGGAGAAGACGCGGGACATCGGGACGCTGCGGGCGATCGGGGCGTCGGCATCCGGGATCGCGTTGGTGTTCCTGGGGTACGGGCTGGCGGTGGGGATCATCGGGGCCGGGCTGGGCAGCGCGCTGGCGACGCTGGTGGTGACGAACCTCAACGGGATCCAGGAGCTGCTGGTGGCGTTGTTCGGGTGGCGGATGTGGAACCCGCAGACGTACTACTTCGATCGGATCCCCGACCGGGTGGCGGTGTGGGACATGGCGTGGGTGGCGGCGGGGGCGGTGGTGAGCAGCGTGGCGGGGGCGCTGATCCCGGCGGTGCTGGCGGCGCGGCAGGACCCGGTGGAGACGCTCCGGTATGAGTGAGTCGGCGTTGATCGAGGCGACGGGGCTGGCCAAGCGGTATCGCTCGGGGTCGAAGACGCTGGATGTCTTGCGCGGGGTGGACCTGTCGGTGTCGCGTGGGGAGTTTGTGGCGGTGCTGGGGCGGTCGGGTTCGGGCAAGAGCACGCTGTTGCATCTGATGGGCGGGCTGGATCGGCCGGACGAGGGGGAGGTGACGTACGACGGGCGGACGGTGGTGCGAGCGGGGAAGCGCGGGAGCAACGTGTATCGGCGGTCGGTGGTGGGGATGGTGTTCCAGGCGTACCACCTGCTGCCGGAGCTGACGGCGACGGAGAACGTGCTGGTGGCGTCGATGCTGCACGGCGGGCCGGTGTGCTGGTGGCGGCGGCGGGGGCAGGCCAGGGCGCGGGCGGCGGAGTTGCTGGACAAGGTCGGGCTGGCGGACCGGGCGACGCATCGGCCGAACAAGCTGTCGGGCGGCGAGCGGCAGCGGGTGGCGATCGCGCGGGCGCTGATGAACGCCCCGGCGGTGCTGCTGGCCGACGAGCCGACGGGCAACCTGGACCCCGAGACCGGCGGCGAGGTCATGGCCGTGATCGAGGCGCTGCACCGCGACGGGCAGACGGTGGTGATGGTGACGCACGACGATGCGATCGCCGACCGGGCGGACCGGCGGGTCGTGCTGGAGCGGGGGCGGATCGCGTGATGGCAGATTCATGATTTGCGATTTCAGGTTGGAGTCGGCATCGGGGGCCGTCTGAAATCTGACATCGCCCATCTGAAATCCCCTACCCTGTCGGGCTCGATGTACATCCTCAAGGTCAACAACCTGGTGAAGGCCTACGCCAAGCGGCGGGTGGTGGATCGTGTGAGCTTCGTGGTCGAGGAGGGGGAGATCGTGGGGCTGCTGGGGCGGAACGGGGCGGGGAAGACGACGAGCTTTCGCATGACGACCGGGATGCTGACGCCCGAGGAGGGGCAGGTGCTCTTCGGCGGGCAGGACGTGACGCGGCTGGCGATGTACCAGCGGGCGCAGCTGGGGATGGGGTACTTGAGCCAGGAGCCGTCGATCTTCCAGCGGCTGACGGTGGAGCAGAACCTGCACGCGATCCTGGAGACGCGGCCGATGACGCGGGTCGAGCGCCGGCAGCGGGCCGAGGAGTTGCTCGAGCAGTTCGGGCTGACGAAGATCCGCCGCCAGCAGGCGCGGCTGTGCTCGGGCGGGGAGAAGCGTCGGCTGGAGATCGCGCGGGCGCTGATCACCGAGCCGAGCCTCGTGCTGCTGGACGAGCCGTTCGCGGGGGTCGATCCGCTGGCGGTGGAGGGGCTGCAGGACGAACTGCGTGCGTTGCGCGACCGGCTGGGGATCGCGATGCTGATCACGGACCACAACGTGCACCACATCCTGGCCGTGTGCGATCGGGTGTACGTGATCTCCGACGGGCAGGTGTTCGCGGAGGGCACGCCCAAGGAGATCATCAACAACGAGGCCGTGAAGCGGTCGTACCTGGGGTCGACGTTCCGCGGGGACGAGTTCGGATAAGTCTTCAGTCCGGGCTCGATATCATGCCTGCGCAAGCGGGCATTCACGCCCCCGCCTACGTTAAGCGCATGAGTTCCGGGACGCGTGTCTACGCGGTGTACATCGTTACCAATCGCCGCCATGGAACGCTCTACGTCGGCATGACCGGTGACCTTAAAGTTCGCATCTACCAACACCGTGAGGGCGTTGTGGATGGGTTTTCGCGTCGATATGCCATGAAACAGCTGGTCTGGTACGAGCTTCACGCCACCGCGGAGGCGGTGATCATCCGGGAGAAGCGGATCAAATCGTGGAAGCGCGAGTGGAAAATTCAATTGATCGAAGAGATGAACTCCGAGCGGGCGGACCTGTTCACTCGGCTGTAGGCGTGGATGCCTGCTTTCGCAGGCATGACGCGGTGGCAAGGAAATGTGAGATGATGCCGTGATGGTCGGTCGACCCGAGAACGATCTCAAAGATAAGTCGCGGGGCGAGCGGTTGCAGAAGGTGCTGGCCGCGGCGGGGGTGGCGTCGCGGCGGGAGTGCGAGGCGATGATCGCCGAGGGGCGGGTCGCGGTGAACGGCGAGGTGATCATGGACCTGCCGGCGTGGGTCGACCCCGAGAAAGACAAGATCGCGATCGACGATCGGCCGATCCGCGGGCAGGGGCGCGGGCGGCGGCGAGGGACGATGCAGCGGCTCGTGTACGTGATGGTCAACAAGCCGCGACGCGTGATCTCGACGGCGGAGGACCCCGACGGGCGGCAGACCGTGCTCGACCTCGTGCCGGGCGCGGTGAAGGAACGGCTGTACCCCGTGGGCCGGCTGGACGCCGACTCGACCGGGCTGATCCTGCTGACGAACCACGGCGAGCTGGCGAACCGGCTGACGCACCCGCGGTACGAGGTGAGCAAGGCGTATCGCGTGAGCGTGCGCGGCCGGCTGGAGGCCGACGACATCGTCCGGCTGCGGGACGGGCTGGTGCTGACCGACAAGCGGACGCTGGGGCGGGACGGTCGGTCGACGCGCGGGAAGGTCGGGGTAAAGCGGGCGGCGGTCGAGGCGGTGCGGGTGCTGAGGCGCGACCGGGACAGCAACGGCGAGGACCGCACGGTGCTGATGGTCACGCTGGCCGAGGGGCAGAACCGCGAGGTCCGGCGGCTGATGGCCCGGCTGGGGCTGAAGGTCCGCAAGCTACATCGCACGGCGATCGGGCCGTTGCGGCTCAAGGGGCTGGCGATCGGCGGGTCTCGGGCGTTGACGGTGGCCGAGAAGCGGGAGCTGCTCAAGGCGGCGGGGCTGGCGCGGCGTTGATTCCCGATCAGGCCCGCCGCGACCCGGCCGAAATTAAGTGTTTATCCTGATACAGGTTTTCCCTGATCGATATGACGTACAGGCCTGGAGTCTCTATAGATGCGGCCATGAAGATGCGCATCGCCGATGCCGTGGCCCCTGAACGACGTTGCACACCCCTGGGCCTCGCGGCTGTGATCGCGGCGTTGGCGGCTTGCTTGGTCGCCGCCGCACCTAGGGGCTGGGCGGGGGAGCCGACGCCTTCGCTGGGTTCGACCGATTCGCCCGGCGTAAATGGCTTGGCGTCGTTCATCGAGCCCGAGGAGCTGAAACGCCTGCTCGCGCCGGACGGAACCGATGGGCAAGCGTCGCCTCGGGTGGTGCTCATCGACGCTCGCGACGCCCTGGCCTACGCATCGGGGCACCTGCCGGGCGCCATCAACCTCGGGCCGGACCAATGGCGCACGCCGAAGGCCAAGCCGGGTCAGGGGCTGAGCCAGTACGTCTATCGCCGGGCCGACGGGTCGCCGGACGTGGCCTATTACGAACGGATGCTCGGCGAGGCGGGTGTCCGAGCCGACGACACGGTGGTGGTCTATGGCAATCACGCGGGCAAGAAGGACGGCACCGTCCCGGCGATGCTGCTCGACTGGCTGGGTCAGGAACGAGTCCGATTCCTGGATGGCGTCGGCGTGGATCGCTGGCGGTTGGCCGGCGGCGTACTCGCGACCGAGACCCCTGCCCTGGAGCCGACGATCTACCGCGCCGACCCTCGGCCGGGCTTCGTGTGGAACGAGCCGGACGTGCTCGATAACCTGACGAATCCCGACGTGGTGATGTACGACACGCGTTCGCTGGAAGAGTGGACGGGCGAGAACAAGCGGGGCAACGCGCGCGGCGGGCACCTGCCGGGCTCAATGCGTATCAATTACACGGACATGCTCACCGACGACAAGCGGGTGAAGTCAGCGGACGCGATGCGAGCGATGCTCGAAGCGCAAGGCGTGACGCCCGACAAGCAGGTCGTGCTGTACTGCCAGACGGCCACGCGGGTGAGCCTGCCGTACCTGGTGATGCGCGACCTGGGGTACCCGCGGGTGTCGATTTACGACGCGTCGTGGTTTGAGTGGGGCAATCGCGACGACACGCCGATCGATCGAGAGACCCCGGTGAACCCGGGCTGATCGATCGGGTCGGTCCGCGTAAGGTTGAGCGATGTCGACGCGCAGGCTGAGGCTGGCGAGGTGGGGGGCGGTGGCGCTGCTGCTGACGATGATCGGGGCCTTGTACCTGCCGACGCTGGGTTACCCCTTGATCTACGACGATGCGCCGGGGTTGCTGGAGAACACGACGCTTCGCGAGGCGTGGGCGGTGCCGGGGCCGTGGCTGCCGCCGCAGGACAGCCCGCTGAGTTCGCGGCCGCTCAGTAACGTCTCCCTGTCGCTGACGTTTGCGGTGAGCGGGATCGAGCCGTGGGGGCATCGGCTGGGCAACGCGTTGCTGCACGCGCTGGGGGCGGTGGTGCTGTTGCTGGGGCTGGAGAAGGCGGCCCGGCTGGGCGGCGTGGGGCGGTGGGCGGCGTGGGGAGCGGCGGCCGGGGCGGCGGGCGTGTGGGCGGCGCACCCGCTGGTGACCGAGGCGGTGGTGTACGTCACGCAGCGCACGGAGTTGATGGTGAGCGTCGCGGCGATGGGGGCGGTGGCGTTGCTGCTGGGCGGGGCGCGAGGGGGACGGGTCGGCTGGGGTTGGCTGGCGGGGTCGGTGGCGTGCTGCGCGGCGGCGATGGCGAGCAAGTATTTGAGCGCGGATCGGGCCTCGCTGGTGATTGTCGGCAACGCGGAAGAATTCCTCGAACCGCTCAAAGAGC
>JBCBUE010000021.1:0-47881 GCA_039818285.1 Planctomycetota bacterium
CTGCTAAAGGGTTGCGTAACAAAGCCTGGAGCGCCACCCCCGCCACCGCCACGTTCGCCGAGCCCGCCCCGCCCCCCAGCCCCGGCCGACTCACCAACCACCGCGCCCCGTCCTCGCCCGCCGCCTCGCCCAGCCCCGATCGCGCCAGCCACGCCCCGTCCCCCGACCACGGGCTCACCACCGCCACCAACCGCGGCCGAGCCCCGTCCTCCGCCCCACCACGCTCCGCTGACGTCAACACCTCCCCCAGCCGCGCCACCCCGTACCCCGGCGCCCGCCCCTCGATCGCCTCCCGCAACGCCCGCCCCGGCCCCGCCCCCAACACCGCCCCCCAAACCCCCCCCCTTCTCCCCCATCAGCATCCCCCCCCAAGCCAACCGGAAGCGCTGCGCCCGGTTGGGTCCCCTCGCCAACCACCCCACCGCCTCCCACGCCGCTCCCCCACCACAACCGCACCCGATCCCCCGGCTCCACCGCGTCCACCACCTCCAACGCCGACGCCCGCACCGCCTCCCACCGCGCCGACCGCTCCCCGTCCACCGCCGCCCCCCGCACCCCCGACCCCACCGCGTCGTCCACCACCAGCTCGATCACCCGCCCCCCGCCCCCCACGCCCAGCCAACGCGCCGCCCACTGCCCCGCCAACCCCCCCCACGCCTCGGCCACCGGACCCGCCAACGCCAGCCCCAGCAACCCCACCAACAGGCACCGCACCGCCAGCAGCAACCACCGCTCCATCCGCAGCCGCGCCCGCTGCCGACGGAACGCCTCCTGCAACAGCCGCATCGCCGCCCAGGGCTCCCGCCGCCGACGCAAGCGGCTCAACAGGTGGATCGTGATCGGAAGCGCAATCGCCGCCACCCCCACCCCCGCCACCAACGGCGCGACAAACAACGCCCCCACCTGCCCGATGACCAACGACGGAATCACGCCAGCAGTCTACCCGTCACACGATCCGCCAAGCACAATCAATCAAACCACCAAGGCGCCGAGACGCCGCGGTCGACGCAGCCGAACAAACGCCCGCGGCTCTCCGTGCCTCCGCGCCTCTGTGGTTCAACCCCCACTCAGTTCCCCAGCCGGCTCGCGCGATACGCCAGGAAATGGCTCAACGCCGGCCCGATCGGCTCGGCCGTGTTCAGCACTACATGATCAAACGTAAACCGCCGCGTCAACGCCTCCAGCGACTCCAGGTGGTCCGTCAACGCATCGACGTAAGCCTTGCGCAACGCCTGCGGATCGACCGGCAACCGACCCTCCGCCTCCAACCCGTCGAACTCGCTGCTGTCCCGGAACGGGAACGTCAGCTCCGCCGGGTCCAGCACCTGCAGCAGCACCGCGTCGTGCCGGCGGTAGTGCAGCCGCGCGAGCCCACGCTCCAGACCGGCCGTATCGTCCAGGAAGTCCGACACGATCACCACCAGCGACCGCCGATTCAGCTTGGCGATCAGCTCGTCGATCACCTTGCCCAGGTCCGCCCGCCCCGGCACCGTCTCGAGCAAGTCCGCCCGCATGCCCTTGGTCAGCTTCCGGGGGTCGGTCAGTTCCATCGCGTCCAGCGCCGCCGCGATCGCCCGCCAGTGGTCCCGCCGACTCGAGTACCGCGTCACCTGCTCGAGGTGCTCAGCGAAACTGAACAGCGACACCCGATCCTGCTGCATCAACGCCAGGTACGACACCGCCGCCGCCGCCGCCGCGCCGTGATCGAACTTCCGCCACGTCCCCAATTCTGAATTCTGAATTCTGAATTCTGAATTGCTGCCGTACCCCATCGACCCCGACCGATCGATCAGCACGACCAGGTCCAGGTTCGTCTCGCGCTGGAACTGCTTGAGGTAGAGCTTGTCGGTCTTGCCGTAGACCTTCCAGTCCAGAAACCGCGTGTCGTCCCCGGCCGCGTACGCCCGGTGCTGCGCAAACTCGACCGACACCCCCTGCGTCGGCGACCGATGCATCCCCTGCATCAACCCCTCGACGATCATCCGCGCCCGCAACTCCACCGAGCCGAGCGAAGCGAGGGTCGATGCGTCGAGGTATTCGTGGGCCATGGAAGGCAAAGGCCGCAACCACCGAGAACGGCTAAGCCTGCCGCAACAACGGCATAGAGGGTTCGGCAGCGGAACTGTTGTACTTGTAGGTTGGCCAATCGGGACTGTACGCGTCCGACTGGTTCCCCCAAGCGTTCCAGCCGGGCCTGCTTCCGCGGGCAAACATCTCCAAATATGGACCTGGGCTGCACGACTCAATCAACTCGTACTGCTCATCAGGCTTCCTGGAATGTTCGCGCTTGCGGGTCTTAATGATGTTGACCTGACGCCGACCGGGCGCAAGGGTTCGCATCGACCCACGAATACCAAACAGGAGCATCTCGGTGGTGTTGCGAAAGTAGAATCCGACACCCCGGCCATCAGGCCCACCGTCCTTACGAACCTTATGCCACACAATGTTTGTCTTGTATTTGAACCCCCACGACTGCATCACTTCGATGCCTTGCGGCAACAATGCATTCGGGACCCACAAGTAGAGGTGACAGGTGTCGGCCACGGCTTCGCACACCGGAAGGCCTGCGATTTCAGTCAATGACAACGTTTCATACCGACTTAACCGCCGGTGTTCAGGCGCAACTTTCCCGGTTCGGTTCGTGAATTGCCACGGAGGGTCGGCCAGAATTGTCTGTGCGCACAGCCCACCACACGCCCTCAGGAAGTCAGTTGAAGCGTCCTGCTTTCTCATATCTAGCAGCCTTCGTCCAGAAGCTCCGGTTTGATGCCGAAAACGAGAATCGGACATCCCGCGCCACCACCGCCTTCAATCCGCGGCAGCAACTTCGACATGTGAGTCGTCGATGCGCCATAAGATGATCCCCGACCCAATCGCTTGAATATCTCTTGCAGGCTGTCGCATCGGGTGATGATGATACCGACACTGATCGCCCTTAGGTCGAACAGGAGTCGGAAATTGTTGAGATCGCGGTCGAAGAACGGGTCTTTGTTGTTCCACTCGATCTCCAGCGCGACGCCGTTCTTGAAGCAGTCCACGCCGTGGGTCGGCGACTCCAGCTCCACCTCATCGACACGCACCGAGGTCTGAAACTGCTTCTCCTGCCAGCCTCGGTCATAAAGGTAGCTATCAATGTGCTCGGAGACCTTCGACTTCCGGCCACCAGGCGTCGTGATCCACGACTGGCAAAGCCGAAACTGCGAAAGCAAGTCGCAAAGGTCTCTCCACTCATCAGGGAAATCGGCGGAGAGAATCGCGCAGGCATGCTTCCATTCGTGAACCTCAAAGCGATCACGAATCACTTGCGGGAGAAGCTCAACGCTCACCTCAACACCGCCGCCGCTTGCGGGTCGCTCGGCTCGGCGACATCGATGATGTCCACCAGCTTGTCCACGATGTCGTCCGCGGTCACGCCCTCGGCCTCGGCGGCGAAGTTGGGGATCAACCGATGCCGCATCACCGGGCCGGCGATCGCGTCGATGTCCTCGGCCATGACGTGCGTCCGGCCCTGCAACAACGCCCGGGCCTTGCCGGCGAGGATCAGGTTCTGCGACGCGCGCGGGCCGGCGCCCCAGTTGAGGTACTGCTGGGCAAAGTCGGGGCGTTGGTCTTCCTCGCCGCGCTTCGGGCGACGCGTCGACCGCACCAGCCGCAGCGCGTATCGGGCCACGTGCTCGGCCACCGGCACGTCGCGCACGACGTCCTGCATCGCCAGCACTTCTTCAGCCGACACGACTGGCTCGACGTCCTGCTTGGCCCGCGTCGTCGTCCGCCGCAGCACCTCCAGCTCCTCGGCCTCGCTGGGATAGCTGACGCGGATCATGAACATGAACCGGTCGAGTTGGGCCTCGGGCAGCGGGTACGTGCCCTCCTGCTCGATCGGGTTCTGCGTCGCGAGCACAAAGAACGGCTGCGGCAGCGCGTGCTGGAACCCGCCGGCCGTGACGTGATGCTCCTGCATCGCCTCCAGCAAGGCGGCCTGCGTTTTGGGCGGGGTGCGGTTGATCTCGTCGGCCAGGATGACGTTGGCAAAGACCGGCCCCTTGACGAACCGCAGCCGACGCTCGCCGGTGGTCTTGTCCTCCTCGATGACCTCCGTGCCGGTGATGTCCGACGGCATGAGGTCCGGCGTGAACTGCACGCGAGAAAACTGCAGCGACATCGACTTGGCGATCGTCGAGACCAGCAGCGTCTTGGCCAGGCCCGGCACGCCGATCAGCAGCGCGTGGCTGCGGGTGAGCAGGGCCATCAGCACCTGGTCGACCACCTCGTCCTGCCCGACGACGACCTTGCCGACCTGCTCGCGCAGCCGGCCCGTCACTTCGCCGACCCGATCGATCATCGCCTCGGGGGATGTGTCTGTCATGGCAAGATGGTAGTCGAGCGACACCGGCGGCCGGTAGAGTGCAGCAAACCCCCCGCACGCCCCTCCGGAAGCCGCCCATGAAGCCCGATCACCGCCTGTTACTGGTCGTCGCTCTGTTTGCCTCGTTGATGGGCTCGGCCGCGTTCGCTCACGACGGCGACGAGCCGCTGCCCGTGCCCGAGCACCGCGAGGACGCCGCCGCCGAGGACTTTGCCGGCGTCTGGGAGGGCGCGTGGGACGACACGTGGTATGTCCGCTTGACGTTCACGCCCATCGAAGACGAGGCCGACCGCGTCGGCGTGCTGTACGAGTGGGAGGAAAACCAGGGCAAACCGCTCCGCCGGCGTGAGTTCGTCGGTGAGTTACGCGACGGCGTGCTCTACGCCATGAACGACATGCTCGAGGTCTACCTCGTGCCCGAGCAGTCCGACGAGGCAATCGCCATCGGCCGATTCCGCCACCAGCGCTCGGCCGACCTGACGCGGCAGCCCGCGGACTAGAGCGTCGCGAGCACGCCCACCGTAAAGACGCCCAGAATCAACACCATCGCAACGACGCACCCGCCGAGCAGCAACGGGATCAGCCCGCGCTCGCCGGGGATGGCCCACTCGTGGCGACCGGCGCGGGCGGTGTAGAGACTCGCCAGCGGGGCGAAGACAAACTCGCTGAGTGCCACGCCGTACAGCAACGGCAGCGTCGCGACGGCCAGCGCGGCGCCCACCTTCGAGTGATCGCTGAGGTCGGCCATCATCGCGATCAGACCGAGCAACAGGCTGAGTAAGCCGATTGACCAGCCCAACTGGCGAGCCCGGATCAGCGCATGAAGCCGGCGGGTGAAGGTCTCGCGATCGACCTCGGCGTCGCCGTGCAAGACGCCCGAGATCGACCCGAACGCGGCGGTTCCGCACGACATCAACCACGCCGCCAGCGTGCCGAAGACGACGAGCGCAAGGCTGGGGACATCGACGAACCAGCCCGGCGCCCCGCCGGCCAAGACCGCCCACGCCACAACCAGCAGCAGCAACCCCGCGCCGATGACGTGAAGCCACGCGTCAAATACGGATCGAAGAGCAGAACGACTGACGATGCCTTCCATGGCGAGTCTCCGGGGGACGCGAGAGAACTATCGGGCGACCAAAGATGTCAGCCCCAATCACGCCCGCTAAGGACGCCGTATCGCATCTGGCCGCACAACCGGGCCCGCGACCAACCTACCCAGGGGCGTTCACCCGGGCCTCAAGTACGCCCAGGTGCGTCCACGCGAACGGCACGCCCAGCGCCTCGGCCAACCGCCGACCCGTCCCTCGCAGGTTGGAGCCGACGCACGCGATCGGCACGTAACGCGGCTCGCCTTCGCGAAGCACGACGACCAGGTGCGAACCCCAGGTGTACTGACCGCCGCGGCGACGCCCGCGCTCGTTGAAGTGAGGCGTGCAGTACACGAACGCCACGCACTCGATGCGCTCGATCGCGTCGGGCGTGCCCGCCGGCTTGGCGTTGAGCGTCAGCCGATGGCCGCGCCGCTCGACGCGCAGGGCAGGCCCCTGCGCCGCCAGCTGCCGGGGGCTGACGACCAGCACGACCACGAAGGCCAACGCGACGAGCGTGAACACACCCGCCACCGCCCAGACCACCCCGTCCAGGTTCGTGATCACCCAAACCAGCACGCCCGCCAACACGCCCGTCAGCAGGATCGCGACCCCGAGCACCCGATGGTCGATGCCCGGCTGGATGCTCAGCACCCCGCCACGCTCGACCACCCGCCACCACACCCCAAAGCCGTGCCCGGAGGCCGGGCTTGGCATGTAATCGGTGCCCACTCCACGCGCCCGCCAACCGATCAGTCGGCCGAACCAGCCGGCTTCGACCCTTTGATAGCCATCGTGCACCGGAAACATCACGGCCACTGTATGCGTCAGTCGCCGTCGATCACCTGCCCGAACACGACGTCGTGGTCGTCGAGGTCCTGGATGCCGAACTCGCGGCAGCCGTGCGGCTGGTCGCACGGGCCGAAGTCGTGCGTCGCGCCGCGTTCCATCAGCTCGGCGTACAGCGCATCGACATCGTCGACCCAGAAGTAGACCTGGGCGGTCTTGTCGCGGTGCTTCCAGTTGGGCAGGTACGGCACGCCGGCCGCGGCCGGGTCGCCGGGCGGGGTGAGGGGGCGGTCGGGGTCGTGGTCGGCGAGCATCAGGCACATGCCATCGCGGTGCACGATCGCGAAACACGGCGGGCCGGCGTCGGGCTCGCTCGACGGGTCGGGCCAGAGCCCGCCGATGGTGAAGCCGGCCTTGTCGCGGAAGTACTCCGCCGAGGCGAGCGCGTCGCGGACGAGCAGGACGGCCGAGGTGCCGAGCAAACGAGCCATCCACGCAGCGTAACCCGCGATCTTGCACGCCGACCGCGAACGTGGACGATAGGCGGTTCATGCATCGCACCTCCGCCCCGTCTCGTCGTGCCCCGCGGCTGTCGCTCGCTCCGGGTCTCGCCCTGCTCGCCACGCTGACCGCCGCCCTGCTCGACACGGCCGGCCCCGCCCGGGCGACCGTGCTCAACCCGTCCGCCGAGCGAGCCATTCAGTCCGCCGACCTGCGCGACACCGTCGCCGCCGTGCTCGTCCGCGACCTCGACCGCGACGACACCCTCATCGACCTCGACAGCCGATCTCTGCTCATCCCCGCCTCCAACGCCAAAATCGCCACCGCCCTGGCGGCGCTCGACATCCTCGGCCCGGACTTCCTCTTCCGCACCCGCCTGGGCGTCACCCCGCCCGACCCCGACCGACCCGACGCCACGCCCGACCTCGTCATCACCGGCGACGGCGACCCCGGCTTCGGCGACCCCGAGCTCCTCGCCCAGCACGGCCTGCAGCTCGAGGACCTGCTCGACCAGTGGGTCGACGCCGTCCGCAAGACCAACCAGACGCGCTTCGGCCGACTCATCCTCGACGACACCATCTTCAACCAGGCCCGCACCCACCCGGACTGGGAGCCCGACGACCTGCTCCGCCCCTACGGCGCCCAGGTCGCCGGGCTGAACTTCTACGCCAATATCATCGACGTCCTTCCCGTGCCCAACCGCCAGTTCGGCGCGACGCCCACCGTCTCGGTCTTCCCCACGTCGTCCCTGATCGACACCGCCAACCGCGCCCGCACCGGCTCGTCCGACCACTTCCTGGTCCACCGCGAGCTCGGCACCAACCACCTGCGCTTCTCCGGCACCGTCAAGTCCCGACCCCGCACGCCGATGCGTCTCACCGTGCACGACCCCGCGCTGCACTTCGCCCACCTGCTCGCCGACCGCCTCAAGGCCGAGGGAATCGACGTCGGCCAGGTCGCCCGCCGCACCATCGACGAGCCCGCGCCGCCCTCGATCGACCTGCACGTCGTGCAGACCGGCCTGCCGCTGGTGCTCCAGCAGGTCAACCAGGACTCCAACAACCTCGCCGCCGCCGCCGTGTTCAAGCGCATGGGCCACGCGTTCACCGGCTCGCCCGGCTCGTGGGACAACGGCGCCGCCGCCGTCCGGCACGCCCTGGGCGCCCGGCTGGGCCCGGCGTTCGCCAGCGCCCGCGTCACCGACGGCTCGGGCCTGGCCCGCTCCAACCTGCTCTCGCCCCGCCTGCTGGTCGACCTGCTCGACATCGCTCACCAAGACCCCGCGCTCGCCGAACCGTTCCGCGCCTCGCTCGCCTACGCCGGCACCAACGCCAACGGCACCTATCTCGCCGACGGCACGCTCGCCCCCGGCCGACGCTTCGACGAGCTGCCCCGCGGCACGTGGGTCCTCGCCAAGTCCGGCTACCTCTCGGGCGTCTCGTCGCTGGCCGGCTACCTCGTCAAGACCGACCCCCAGGGCATGACCGAACCCCGCGTCGTCGCCTTCGCCATGATCTTCAACGGCTTCAAGCCCCCGGTCTACAACACCCGCCTCAAGGCGCTACACGAAGAGATCCTCATGCTCGTTGTGGACCGCCTCGAAGCCGAGACCCCCGCGACCGACGCCGCGCTCGGCGGGTAAGCGGAGTCAGCCTCGCCGGGCGGCCGCCTCGGCGTGCAACGCCCGCATCCGCTCGACCGTCGCCGCCTCGAGCGTCTGCCCGCGCCGCTCGGCCATCGTCTCGGCCGTGCGTCGCCACGCGTCGAAGTCGTACAGCGCGTCGCCGTCGTCCGTGACGAACGAGAACGCCTCGAACCGCTTGGGCGCCAGCCGCGACGTCGCCAGCGACACGGCCGGCTCGATCCACGTGCCCGAGCTGAGCATCGTGCCGATGCCGGTGAGCACGTAGTCGCCCATCACCGTCCCCAGACGCGTGCGGCCGGTGTCGGTGCGCTCGCCTTGGGCGTCGGAAGGCGTGTCGGCCAGGCGGATCGTGCCGTAGGTGTTCTTGAGGTTGCTGGTGGTCGTGCCGGCCCCGAGGTTGCACCACGAGCCGACGATCGAGTCGCCGAGGTAGCCGTAATGCGCCTTGTTGGAGAAGTCGTGCACCACCGACCCGGCGACCTCCCCCCCGACCTTGCACGCCCGGCCGATGCTCGTGTTCGGACGCAGGTGCGCGTGCGCCTGGATCACCGCGTCCGACCCGACCCAGCAAGGCCCCTCAATGACCGCCAAGGCCCCCACCACCACGCCAGGCTCGAGCCGGACCGGTCCGGTTGACTCGTCGAGCACCGCCGTCGCGTGCACCCGCGCCCCCGATGTGCTCGAACCGCCCATCGCCCCGAGATCGCTCACGAGCAACCCGGGCAACGCATCCAGCACGTCGCCCGCGTGCTCGGCCCAACGCGCCTCGCCCGGACACGCCTCGCCGGGCAAATCACGCAGCCGAGCCGCCGTCATCGCGTCGCCGTCGGTCACCCGCGCCGCGACCACCCGATCGTCCACGCGCCAGCACCTCCCCACCGGCAGCTGTCTCAACCCACGCCACACCTCAACATCGGCGAGCCAACGACCGTTGACCCACCACGTGTCGTTGCCGTCGACCATCGATGCCAGCGCGTGGGTCACGCGCTGCGACACGGTCCACGCGCCGACCCGCGTGTCCGCCCAACCGCGCGTGCGCAGCATCGGCAACGCCGGCCTGCCTGAGTCGTCGAACACCTCGATCCGCATCGTGCGCTGCCTCGCCCTGACGTGCGTGGGGGAAGAGCCTAGCACGTCGCGCCCCGCGTGCGATGTCGTCAGACGCGATCGGTAAACAACGTATTGAAACCGCACGGCCTGCTTGCTACGTTCGACGGTTGCCGCGCATCGGAGCGCGCCGCAACCCACGACCCCGAGTCGCGCGGGTCCGCCCTGACAGGGGCGAGTTCATTGGCTGATCGTTCTCGCGAGGCGCGCATGCCCAGGCTCGACACCACCGTCTGGCGCGACATGATGGGCTACCTGCGGAGCCATCACGCCGCCATCTGCCGCCAGTGGTTCGAGCAGCTCGAGCCGGTCGATCTCGACGCCGGCCTGCTGCGCGTCCGCACGACGAGCATCATCCAGCAGAACTACCTGCAGAAAAAGTGCCTCGAACCCTTCACCGAGGCCGCCCAGGCCGTCACCGGCCAGCTCCTGGCCGTGCGGTTCGTCGACAAGCACGCCAAGCCCCGCGCCGCAGAGCGCGCCCAGGCCGAGACGCTGGTCGCCAGCAACGGCCACGCCCTCGCCGCCACCGCCGCCTCCTCCAGCCTCCCCGAGGCCGTGGGCGCTTCCCCCGCCCGCGAGCCCGAGGCCGACCCCTTCGGCCCCGACGCCGTCGCCAACCCCTCCAGCGCCGACCCCGTCGACTTCGAGGCCGACCACATGGTGCTGTCCCCCGACAACACCTTCGACACCTTCATCACCGGGCCCAACAACCAGATGGCCCACGCCGCCGCCGTCGCCGTCGCCAACCAGCCCGGCACGGCCTACAACCCGCTGTTCATCCACGGCGGCGTCGGCCTGGGCAAGACCCACCTCCTCCAGGCCGTCTGCCAGAAAATCCTCGACGCCAAGCCCGACACCAACATCCTCTACGTCTCCTGCGACGCCTTCATGAACCACTTCATCGAATGCGTCCAGCGTGGCCAGATGCACGACTTCCGCCACCGATACCGCCACGTCGACGTCCTCGTCATCGATGACATCCACTTCCTGGCCAACCGCGACCGCTCGCAGGAAGAGTTCTTCCACACCTTCAACGAGCTCTACCAGTCCAACCGCCAGATCGTCCTCAGCTCCGACGCCGCACCCACCGAGATCCCCCACCTCGAGGACCGGCTGGTCTCCCGCTTCAAGTGGGGCCTGGTCGCCGCCGTCATGAAGCCCGGCTTCGAGACCCGCGTCGCCATCCTCAAGGCCAAGGCCAAGCTCCGCGGCGTCAACGTCCCCGAGGACGTCATCGACTACATCGCCAAGAAGGTCGACACCAACGCCCGCGAGCTCGAGGGCGCCATCAACAACGTCCTCGGCCACGCCCAGCTGCAGAACAAGGCCCTCGACCTCCGCACCGCCCAGGACGCCATGGGCGAGCCCGCCGCCCCGCCCCGCGCCAACCAGACCACCCTGCAGCACATCATCGACGCCGTCACCGAGTACTACCAGGTCAAGCTGCAAGACCTCCAGTCCAGGCGACGCCACAAGTCCATCACCGAGCCCCGTCAGGTCTGCATGTGGCTGGCGAGGCGACGCACCCGCTTCTCGCTCGAGGAGATCGGCGGCTACTTCGGCGGCCGCGACCACACCACGGTCATGCACTCGATCCGCACCACCGACGAGCGAGCCTCGGCCGACCCGTCCTTCGCCCGCCAGCTCGAGGTGCTCGACACCCAGATCCGAGCCACCGAACAGACGCCCGCCGAGGGCTGACCCTCACACGCCGTTGTCGGAACCTGTCGCTCTGACTGGGGCAGGGTGCCGGTCCGGGAGGACCGCTGGTTGTGGAAAACACGTGGATCAGCACTCGCCCTGCGCTCAGCCAGCGCTCGCTGTCGGTTGCTCCGACGACATTCACCCCCGCGACCGCCCGACCCGACTCCCGCAGCCACAGCGCTGAGCGTCTCGCCTTGACAGGCTACCGACAGGTTCACCCCACCGGCTTGATGGCGTTTAAGTAATTATTGGATCGATGCTTAGATATGGCGTTGCCGGGCAATGCACAATGCGCCAGGACAACCACGAAGAAGAGAGAGTATTTCTTCTCTTCTCCTCTCTAGGAGTGTTGCATGTCGGCAACATCGCTCGCCGAACCCCATGTGGACTAGTGCCGCTTTTCAGGCTGGCACACCGGGCACCAGGCGGTGGTCCGACCGGCGACCGTCGCGCTCGTCACCCGGCCGGGGCAGGACCGACGCCCGCACGGCAGCCCCGCCCGCCCATACACCCGATGCCGAAGTTGGTACCCGCCCGACGCCCCGTCTCCGTCTCGGTAATCCCGCAGCGTCGAGCCCCCGGCCGCGATCGCCCGGTTCAGCAGCGTCCGCACGCGCCGCACCAGCCCGGCCGCTCGCTCCTGGCTGATCCGGTTGGCGGGCGTCAGCGGGTGAAGCCGGGCGTTGAACAGCAGTTCGTCGGCGTAGATGTTGCCCAGCCCGGCCACGACCTGTTGATCCAGCAGCGCCGCCTTCAGGCCGCGCCTCGTCCCGCCCAGGCCCCGCCACAGCGTGACCGGGCCGATCGCCAGGGCGTCGGGCCCCATCCCCGCGAACCACGCCTGCGGGCCGTCCGACGCCGACCAGTCCCACAGCCCCCCAAATCGGCGGTGATCGACGAACGCCAGCCGGCTCCCGTCGTCCAGCCGCCACACCGCGTGCGTGTGCACCCCGCTAAACGGCTCGTCGCCCGCGCCCGTCTCGGGATCAAACACCAACAGCCGCCCGCTCATGCCCAGGTGCACGCCCACCGCCGAGCCGTCCTTCGCGACGATCGCCAGCCGCTTGCCGTGCCGCTCGGCTCGGATCACCGCCTGGCCACGGAGCAGGCGCGTACACGTTTCTCCAGCGCCACCTCGCGTCGTAACAACGGGGGCAGTCCCTCGCCGCATCCCCCCGGCCGGCTGAAGGATGTCGGCTCGTCGCAGCTCGACCGCGACTACCCGCCGACCGACCACCCGCCGCTCGATCGACCGTCGGACGCACTCAACTTCAGGCAGCTCGGGCACTCAGAGACGATACGTCGGCGTCACCGCCAGTACGCGTCCCGCGTCAGTGACTTGAGTCGATAGGTCTGCCCGACATGCGGGTCGTCGTAGGCGACGAGGACGTGCCGGGTCGCGGGGTCGGCGTGGAAGTGCATCGTGATGTCGGGGCGACGCTCGCGCGACGGGCCGGCGAAGCGGAGCACGAGCTTGTGGGCGTCGATCTCGCCGATGGGCACGTCGACCGTCTCGCGCCCGGCGTACTCCAGGACGTACATGTCCGGCCGAACGGGCGACCACTTAGTGGTCGTCTGCTCGGGGACCACGGCGATCGTCGTCGGCTCCAGCGGCGCGTCGAACGGGTAGCCACGCAGCTGCAGCGGCAAGGCGTCAAGCCAGGTCGCTTGTTCGTCGAGCTTCGTCTCATCTTGCCGGAGGCCTTCGCTCGGGAAGTAGCTGTACTGCAACCACTTCAACGCGCCGTCCCAGACGCCCATCAGCTTGAACGACGCGCCGCAGTCTTCCTGCGAGCCCATGTCGAGCTTGACGGGCTTGAGCGCGTCGGTGGTCACGTAGACCATGGTCGAGAAGTTGTAGTCGTACTTGGGCGTGGGGATGTCTTCGTCGCGGGTGTGGAACTTGAACACCTCAACCCCGGCGTTGGTCGCCGACTTGGTGAACGTCTCGGGCGATAGGCGTTCCTTGTTGACCATGATCTGCGCGGTGTAGGGCCGGTCCTTGCCGTAGATCCGCCGCGTCGCGTCGTACTCGGCGATCTCGGCCTGGCCGTCGTACCAGACGGGGTCGTCGGCCCAGCCTCGCTGGAGCAGCGACGGCAGATCGCTTTGGGCGACGGCGGGAGAAGTCAACAGCAGAAGGGCGGCGGCGATCGGCAGGAAGCGTGTCATGCCCGATGCTAGACGCCGAAACGCTTTACGGGCGTGGCGAGTTGCCCAGCATCGCGCGGTACACCGCCTCGTAGTCGCGGTGCATGCGGTCGCGGTGGAAGTGGCTGAGGCAGCGGTCGCGGCCGGCGTCGCCCATGGCGGTGCGGCGGTCGGCGTCGGCGAGCAGGCGGTCCAGCGCGTCGGCCAGGCCCCGGCCGTCCTGTCGGGGGGCGAGCAGCCCGGTCCGGCCGTGCTCGACGACCTCGGCGTTGCCGCCCACGTCGGTCGCGACGATCGGCAGGCGGGCGGCCATCGCCTCGAGCAGCGTGACGCTGATCCCCTCGGACAGGCTGGAGAGCAGGAAGACGTCGGCCCCGGGGATGAGTTGATCGACGTCGTCGCGGACGCCCATGAAGACCGTGTGGATCGACACGCCGGCGTCCCACGCGGCCTGCTCGACCGCCCCACGCTCGTCGCCATCGCCGATCAGCACCAGCCGGGCGTCGGGGTGGCGGTCGTGCGCCAGGGCAAAGGCGTGGACGGCGGTGGCGTGGTCCTTGACCGGGTGGAAGCGGGCGACCTGCACGACCAGCGGCGTGTCGTCGTTGATGTCGTAGGCGGGCTTGCCGGCGTCGCGCGCGGCCTCGCGGATCGCTTCTCTCGCCGCGTCACGGGCGGCCTGGCGCTCGCCGGTGCCGTGGGCGCCGGGGTCGAAGCGCTCGGGGTCGATGCCGTTGTGGATGACGTCGACGCGGCCGCGGGCGATGCCCTCGTTGTCGTGCAGGGCGTGACGGACGAACTGGCCGACGGCGGTGACGCGGTCGGGCCTGCCGAGCAGGTAGCGGTTGGCGAAGACGCGCTTGGCTTTGCGGGTGTCGGGGTAGTGCCGGCCGTGCTCGGTGAAGAGGATCGGCGGGCGCCGCGAGAAGCGTCGCGCCAGGGAGGCGTAGAAGAACGGGGTGTACTGGTGGGCGTGCAACAGCGTGACGCCGTGCTGCCGGACGGCCGCGGCGATCCGGCCGGGCAGCGCCACGTCGATCCCCGGCCGGCGGCGCAGCGGGACCACGGCGAACCCGTCCTCGCGCACCGCCCCGGCCATCGGCCCGGCCTCGTCCAGGCAGAGGAACACGAACCCCAGCCCCGCCGGCTCCAGCCGACGCGCCAGGTCCCGCGCCAGCACTTCCGCTCCCGCGAACGCCAGGCGATGCACCACATGACCGATGACGGGCCCGCTCATCCCCCCCATTATCGACGAAAACGCCGTTTTTCCCGCGAGAACGGCGTCGTTTCGGGCAAGATCGCGCAGATCGCCCCGGCGCTGCATTAGACCGCACTAATGCTGCCCGGTGTCGACATCAACCTGACTTATGGTACGATCGTCGGCCCGATGGAACTCGACGCCCTTCGCCTGTTTGCCGATGTCGCCCGCCTTCGCAGCGTGTCCCACGCCGCGGAGACCCACGGCATCACCCAGTCCGCCGCCAGCCAACGCCTCTCCCACCTCGAGAAGCAGCTCGGCGTCGTGCTCCTCGATCGCTCCGTCCGCCCGCTGGACCTCACCGACGCCGGCCGGGTCTACCTCGAAGGCGCCACCGACGTCCTCGATCGCCTCGACCGCCTGCACGCCCGGATCACCTCGATCAGTGAGTCGCCCGAGGGCCGGCTGCGCGTCGCCGCCATCTACTCGGCCGGGATCGAGCTGCTCAACCGCGTCCGCGCCGACTTCGAGGCCAACCGCCCCAAGGCGAACGTCATCATCGACTACTGCCAACCCGAAGAGGTCTACCGCCAGGTCATCGAGGGCGCCTGCGACTTCGGGATCATCAGCTACCCCCAGCGATGGGCCAAGGCCGAGCACATCCCGCTCCGCGACGAGCCCATGGCCGTGATCAGCCGACCGGATCACCCGGTCGCGCAGCGGTCCGCCGTCGAGGCCGCCCAGCTGGGCGCGTGGGACATGGCCACGTTCGACGAGCACCTGCCCGTCGGCCGATCGATCCGTCGCTACCTCCGCGAGCACAACGCCCTGCCCTCGATCCCCTACGCCTTCGACAACATCGACACCATCAAGAACGCCGTCATGGTGACCGACCGCTTCTCGATCCTGCCGGTCCGCACCGTCCTCCGCGAGATCGAGGCCGGCTCGCTCGTCGCCACCTCGCTCGACCCGCCGCTGTCGCGGCCCATCGGCATCCTGCACCGCAAGGCCGCCCGCCCGCACCGCCACGCCAACGGCCACCGCGAGCCCCCCTTCCGCCCGCTCGTCCAGGCGTTCATCGACTTCTTGCTCGAGCACGCCGGCCCGCAGGTCGACGTGGTCGGCGCGTACCTCTCCTCCCACCCCGCCCCACGACTCGCCGCCACTCCGACCCCCGGAGCCAACTCATGACGGCCCACCCGATCCAGCCCCGGCCCGACACCCCCCAGCTCGCCCGCCCCGCCGCCGCCGGCCTCTACGACCCGGCCCAGGAGCACGACAACTGCGGCGTCGGCTTCATCGCCCACATCAAGGGCCAGCGCTCCCACGCCATCGTCCAGGACGCCCTGGTCATGCTCTCGCGCATGGACCACCGCGGCGCCTGCGGCTGCGAGACCAACACCGGCGACGGCGCCGGCATCCTCACCGCCCTCCCGCACGACCTGCTGCGCCGCGTCGCCAAGCGGGACCTCGGCGTCGACCTGCCCGACCCCGGCCGGTACGCCGCCGGCAACGTCTTCCTTCCGCGCGACGGCGCCAAGCGTGCCTTCTGCAAGCAGCGCTACGCCGACGAGCTCGACCGCGTCGGCGTGCGCACCCTCGGCTGGCGCGCCCTGCCCATCGACCCCATCGGCGCCGACGTCGGCCCGACCGCGCTCGCCGCCATGCCCACCATCGAGCAGCTCTTCGTCGCCGCCCCCGACGCGGCCGCCGACGAGGTCGCCTTCGACCGCCTGCTCTACCTCGCCCGCAACCGCGCGATCAACCTCACGCAGCAACCCGACAACCAGATCGAGCCCGGCACGTTCTACGTCTGCTCCCTCTCCTGCCGGACCATCATCTACAAGGGCATGCTCACCAGCCGGCAGGTGCCCGCCTTCTACGCCGACCTCCGCGCCGACGACTACACCTCGCACCTCGCGATGGTGCACTCGCGCTTCTCGACCAACACCTTCCCCTCCTGGGACCGCGCCCAGCCCTGCCGGATGATCGCCCACAACGGCGAGATCAACACCGTCAAGGGCAACAAGGCCTGGCTCGCCGCGCGACAGGGCACCATGCAGTCCGACGTCTTCGGCGACGACCTGCCCGACCTCTTCCCCGTCGTGAACCCCGAGTCGTCCGACTCCGGCTCGTTCGACAACGCCTTCGAGATGCTGTTCATGAACGGCCGATCGGCGCCCGAGGTCGCGATGATGATGATCCCCGAGGCCTGGGAGAATCACGAGTCGATGCCCGTCGCCAAGCGGGCCTTCTACGAGTACCACGCCAACCTCATCGAGCCCTGGGACGGTCCCGCGTCCGTCTCCTTCACCGACGGCAAGGTCATCGGCGCCTGCCTGGACCGCAACGGCCTGCGCCCCTCCCGCTACGTCGTCACCGACGACGACCGCGTGATCATGGCCTCGGAGGTCGGCGTCACCGACCTCGACCCCGCCACCGTCGTCGGCAAGGGCCGGCTGCAGCCCGGGCGCATGTTCCTCGTCGACTTCGACAAGGGACGCATCGTCGCCGACGAGGAGATCAAGGGCGAGATCACCGCCGCCCGCCCCTACGGCCAGTGGCTGCAGCGCAACCGCATCGAGCTCGCCCCCGCCGACCCCGCGCCGGCGGCCGACAACCTCGCCGCCTGCCCCGTCGATCACGATGTCGACTTGCTCGATCGCCTCCGCGCCTTCGGCTACACCGCCGAGCACCTCCACCTGCTCATGCTCCCCATGGTCCGCACCGAGCAGGGCAAGGAAGCGCTCGGCTCCATGGGCAACGACACCGCCCTGGCCGTCCTCTCCCGCAAGCCGCGCCTGCTCTACGACTACTTCAAGCAGCTCTTCGCCCAGGTCACCAACCCGCCGATCGACCCGATCCGCGAAGAGATCATCATGTCCCTTGAGACCTTCATCGGGCCCGAGGGCAACCTGCTCGCGAGCGACGAAGAAGACTGCCGCCGCCTGCACCTGGCTCAGCCGATCCTCACCGACGACCAGCTCGCCGGGCTCACCGCGCTCGACCCCGCCACCCACCCCGCCGGCTGGACGTCGCGCGTCATCGACATCACCTATCCCCGCGACCAAGCCCCCGCCGACGCCAACGGCCAGGCCCACCCCGCGGACGGCCACGCGCTGGTCCATGCCCTGGACCGCATCACCGATGTCGCCCGCCAGGCCGTCGCCGAAGGCGTGCAGCTCATCATCCTCTCCGACCGCGCGATGGCCGCCGATCGACTGGCCGTGCCCGCCCTGCTCGCCACCGGGGCCGTGCATCAGACGCTGGTCGACCACGCCGAGCGCACGCAGGTTGGCCTGATCGTCGAGTCCGGCGAGCCGCGCGAGGTGCAGCACTTCTGCACGCTCTTTGGCTACGGCGCCGACGCCGTCAACCCCTACCTCGCCTTCGCCGCCCTGCTCAAGCTGCAGCGCGACGGGCAGATCGACCCCGTCGCCACCGCCGAGCAGATCACGCAGCGGTACATCAAGGCCGTCGGCAAGGGCATCCTCAAGGTCATGTCCAAGATGGGCATCTCCACGCTCGCCTCCTACAAGGGCGCGCAGATCTTCGAGGCCATCGGGCTCAAGCAGGAAGTCATGCACCGCGCCTTCGCGTCGACCGCCTCGCGCCTGCAGGGCGCCGGGTTCGACGTCATCGCCGCCGAGTCGCGCATGCGGCACGCGTTGGGCTACCCCGTCCGCAAGTCCGTCGCCGGCAACGCCCTGCCCAACCCCGGCGATTACCACTGGCGCGCCGACGGCGAGATGCACCAGTTCTCGCCCCAGGCCATCGCCCACCTCCAGCAGGCCGCCCGCACCAACGGCCACGCCGCCTACGAGTCGTTCGCCACCCTCATGAACGACGACGCGCGCCACCGCGCCACCCTACGCGGCCTGCTCAAGCTCAAGGGCACCGACACCACCCCGTCGCTCAACGGTTCCTGGGTCGACGTCGCCGACGGCGTCCCCCTCGACGAGGTCGAGCCGGCCGCCGAGATCGTCAAGCGCTTCCGCACCGGCGCGATGTCGCTGGGCGCCCTCTCCGCCGAGGCCCACGAAACCCTCGCGCTCGCGATGAATCGCATTCAGGGCCAGTCCAACTCCGGCGAGGGCGGCGAGGACTACGCCCGCTTCAAGCTCGAGCAGTACGACGACGGCTCACCGAAAACCAAGCGCTCGTCCATCAAGCAGATCGCCTCGGGACGGTTCGGCGTCACCAGCTACTACCTCGCCAACGCCGACACCCTGCAGATCAAGATCGCCCAGGGCGCCAAGCCCGGCGAGGGCGGCCAGCTGCCCGGCAACAAGGTCGACGAGACCATCGCCCGCGTCCGCCACTCCACGCCCGGCGTCGGCCTGATCTCACCCCCGCCGCACCACGACATCTACTCCATCGAAGACCTCGCCCAGCTCATCTTCGACCTCAAGAACGCCAACCCCTCGGCCAAGGTCTCGGTGAAACTCGTCAGCGAAGTCGGCGTCGGCACGGTCGCCGCCGGCGTCGCCAAGGCTCACGCCGACCACATCCTCATCTCCGGCCACGACGGCGGCACCGGCGCCTCGCCGCAGACCTCCATCAAGCACGCCGGCCTGCCGTGGGAACTGGGCCTGGCCGAGACCCACCAAACCCTCGTGCTCAACGACCTGCGCTCGCGCGTCTCGCTCGAGACCGACGGCGGGTTCAAGACCGGCCGCGACGTGTTCGTCGCCGCCTGCCTGGGCGCCGAGGAGTTCGGCTTCTCCACCGCGCCGCTCATCACCGTCGGCTGCATCATGATGCGCAAGTGCCACCTCAACACCTGCCCCGTCGGGGTGTGCACGCAGGACCCGGTCCTCCGCCGCAAGTTCCACGGCCAGCCCGAGCACGTCGTCAACTACCTGTTCATGGTCGCCGAGGAGTGCCGCCGCTACATGGCCGCCGCCGGCGTCCGCACGATCGACGAACTCATCGGCCGTGTCGACCTCATGGCCTACCACCCCGAGGCCGGCCACTGGAAGACCCGCGACCTCGACCTCTCGGCCATCCTCAAGCCCGCCAAGGGACCCGCCAACCGACCCAACGCCGGCGTCCGCAAGACCATCGAGCAGGACCACGGCATCGACGACGTCCTCGACCGTCGGCTGATCGAGCTGGCGCAACCGGCATTGACCCACGGCGAGCCCGTCGCCATCGACCTGCCCGTCAAGAACACCGACCGCTCCGTCGGCGCGATGCTCTCCAACCAGATCAGCAACCGCTACGCCGACGCCGGCCTGCCCGACGGCACGATCGACATCACGCTGCACGGCTCGGCCGGCCAGTCGCTGGGCGCCTTTCTCGCGCCCGGCGTGTCCATCACCGTCGAGGGCGACGCCAACGACTACGTCGGCAAGGGACTCTCCGGCGGGGCCATCACCGTCAAGCCGCCGGCCGAGTCCAAATTCGTCCCCGAAGAGCAGATCGTCATCGGCAACGTCGCGCTCTTCGGCGCGACCGCCGGCCACGCCTTCTTCCGCGGCATCGCCGCCGAACGCTTCGCCGTCCGCAACTCGGGCGCCCGCACCGTCGTCGAGGGCGTCGGCGACCACGGCTGCGAGTACATGACCGGCGGGCGCGTCGTCGTCCTCGGGCCCACCGGCCGCAACTTCGCCGCCGGCATGTCCGGCGGCATCGCCTACGTCTGGGACCGCGACAACGCCTTCCTGCCCAACTGCAACCTCGGCATGGTCGACCTCGAAAAGCTCGACCAGCCCGACGACGTCGCCGAGTGCCGCGACCTGATCCGCCGCCACGCCGAGGCCACCGGCAGCGAGGTCGCCGCCCGCGTCCTCTCCGACTGGGACCGCGTGGTGCAGCAGTTCGTCAAGGTCATGCCCATCGACTACCGCCGCGTCCTCGACGCCCAGCGCCACGCCGCCGAAACCACTGCCCGCGACAAGCCGGAGGTTTCGCATGGTTGACGCCACGGCTGAGAAACCGCGGATGAACGCGGATGAACGCGGATTAAGCCCGAGCACGTCCGACGTGAACGAGCTGACCGAACGCGTGATTGGCTGCGCGTTTGCGGTTTCCAACGCGTTGGGCGCAGGTTTCCTTGAGAAGGTGTACGAGAACGCGCTGGCCCATGAGATCAAGAAAACCGGCCTCACCGTCCAACAGCAGAAGCCGGTTGAAGTGACCTACGACGGCGCCGTAGTCGGCACCTACGTCATCGACTTGCTCATCGATCATCGCCTCGTGCTCGAGCTCAAGGCGGTCAAGCACATCGATGAGAACCAAGTCGCGCAAACCATCAACTACCTCCGTGCGACCGGCCATCACGTCGGTCTGATCCTGAACTTTGCCAAACCGAAGCTGGAGATCAAGCGGCTCGTCCACCGCCTCTGACATCCGCGTTTATCCGCGTTTATCCGCGGTTCCAACAGAGCATCATCATGGGTAAGCCCACCGGATTCATGGAGTACGAGCGCCGCGCCATGCCCGCGCGCGACCCGTCCGTCCGCCTCACCGACTGGTACGAGATCTACACCCGCGCCGACGACCACACCCTCCGCGAGCAGGGCGCCCGCTGCATGGACTGCGGCGTGCCCTTCTGCCAGTCCGACACCGGCTGCCCGATCGACAACCTCATCCCCGAGTGGAACGACCTCGTCTACCACGACCAGTGGCACGACGCCTATCTGCGTCTCGCTCGCACCAACAACTTCCCCGAGTTCACCGGCCGCATCTGCCCCGCCCCGTGCGAGCACGCCTGCGTCCTGGGCATCACCGACCCGCCCGTCACCATCAAGTCCATCGAGTGCGCGATCATCGACCGCGCCTTCGAGGAGGGCTGGGTCCAGCCCAACCCCCCCCAGACCCGCACCGGCAAGCGCGTCGCCGTCGTCGGTTCCGGGCCCGCCGGCCTCGCCGCGGCCGACCAGCTCAACCAGGCCGGCCACCACGTCACCGTCTTCGAGCGCGACGACCGCATCGGCGGGCTGCTCATGTACGGCGTGCCGAACATGAAGCTCGACAAGCGCCTCGTCGACCGCCGCGTCGACGTCCTCCGCCGCTCGGGCATCGAGTTCAAGACGGGCGCCAACGTCGGCGTCGACATCGACCCCGACGACCTCCGCCGCCACTTCGACGCGGTGATCCTCGCCTGCGGCGCCCTGCAGGGCCGCGAGCTCGACATCCCCGGCCGCGACCTCGACGGCGTGCACCTCGCGATGGAGTACCTGCACTCGACCACCAAGGCCCTGCTCGACTCGGGCTTCAACAACGGCGTGCCCATCACCGCCAAGGGCAAGGACGTCGTCGTCATCGGCGGCGGCGACACCGGCGCCGACTGCATCGGCACCGCCCTGCGCCAGGGCTGCAACTCCGTCTTCAACATCACCCGCCGCGAGCGCGAGCCCGACGACCGCGACGCCGACCACGCCTGGCCCGGCGACCCCGGCACGTACTACCTCGACTACTCCCACGCCGAGGGCGTCGCCCGCTTCGGCCGCGACCCCCGCGAGTACGGCTGCCTGCCCCTCGAGTTCCTCGGCAACGACGACGGCCGCGTCACTCACGTCCGCGTCGAACGCCTCGACTGGTCCCGCGACGACGCCGGCAAGCTCGTCTCCACCCGCACCGGCAAGACCGACGACCTCCCCGCCGACCTGGTCTTCTTCGCCATCGGCTTCACCGGGCACGACACCCCGGCCCTGGTCGACAAGTTCGGTGTCGAGACCACCAAGTGGGGCACCGTCACCGCCGACTACGGCCAGTACGCCACCAACGTCGAGGGCGTCTACGTCGCCGGCGACATGCGCCGCGGCGCATCGTTGATCGTCTGGGCCATCGCCGAGGGCCGCGGCGCCGCCCACCACGTCGACGCCTACCTCATGGGCGAGTCGACGCTGCCCGCGCCCGACGTCGACGCGGGGCTGGTGTCGAGCGCGGGTTAGAGCTAGCATCAGCCTGAAAGGTGAGCTCACCGGGGATATTCAATGAGCACGGCGACACGTTTGCTGATCGTGGTTCGCACATACCCAGACCTCAGCACCAAGTACGACGAGACGGTTTGCACGGCGGCGATCGATGAAACAGGTGAATGGCTCCGTCTCTACCCCGTGCCATTGAGATACTTGGCGGACGATCAGCGCTATCGCGTTGGCTCAATTGTGCGAGCAAATCTGGCAAATAATCCAAACGACGATCGTCCCGAATCTCGGAAGCCGGATTTAATTTCGCTTCATGTTGAATCCGATCGTACGAGCGTGGAAGCACGGCATGACTGGATCGAAGCAGGTAAGACCTTCGCTTCGCTTGATGAACTGAAAGCAGCTGGACGTTCTATTGGTCCAGTGGCCGTATCTGAAGTATTGGAGTTTCGGGCGGAACCACAATCTCCAGACTGGAGTCCCAAAGAGCAACAAATTCTCTCTCAAGAGATGCTACATACGCAACGGTTAGACTTGGAGAAAATCCCGTTTAAGTTTCGCGTGAGATGGAGGGACGCGGAAGGCGTTGAACAGCTGAATACGTTCCGGTCCTGGGAAGTTTGTCAGACCTGGCGAAATTGGAATCGGCTCTACGGCTCCGACGAGGCGGTGCCGCGAATGCGGCAGAAATGGCTGCAGGAAGTGTGGCCGCAGGGCCGAGATGTCCGATTCTTCCTGGGGAACCTTGCCGACCCACGAAAACGTGGCGTGTTTCACTTGACTGGATCTCACTCAGCCCCGAAAGATGCTCATGAAGCCACCCTTTTCTAGCCCAGTCGCTGACCAACATGCGGCCAGACGCAAACGAAGTGCCCAAGGACTTGCAGCCTTTGGAGTCGACTCAGACCAGCCGACACAGTTGGATTGGCTACGAATAATTCGTGAAGGCGATGGTCCGACGGTATTCACTGTGGGCTACGAGCGACGAAGTGGTGAGGAACTGATTGAAAGGCTGCTAGACGCGGGGGTGGAGACTCTAGTGGACGTACGCCAGCGTGCAATGTCCCGAAAGCCGGATTTTCGCTCTAAAGCACTCGCCGCCCGATGTGAAGCCGCCTCGATTAATTACGTACCGATGAGTGAGCTGGGTTCCACCGATGACTTGCGTGATGAGCTACACGCCAGCGGCGACCTGGATACTTTCCATCTCGATTTTCGAGCCTATGCCAAGGATGAATTGGCTGAAGGCTTAGAACGGTTGCGGGCATTGAGTGAGACCACGACAACATGTCTAATTTGCTACGAGCGGAGGCACGAAGAGTGTCACCGTGCCACGGTTGCTGACTTGGTTGCAGAGATGAATGACGCGATAGTCGTAGCGATTGGTTGACGATCAGGGCTGGCTAGAGTGCTTCGCCGTGCCCGGCCCGCCGTCCTTGATCCAGTAGGCCTCGATCATCTCGAAGTTGTTGCCTCCACGCCGCTGCACGCGCGGCAAGAGGTGGTCGATGCGCGGCTCGTAGTCCAATGCCGTCTCGGGCAGCGGGACGATCTTGCCATCGGCGACGACGTAGTCGTACGATCGGATCATCTGCCCGTCGCTGTTGCGGGTGAAGCGAAGCTCGTGCTTGCCGTCGGTGAGCAGGTCGGCCTGGGTCCACAGCTTGGCGTAGGGTGTGTCTTTCTTCTCGTGCGGGTGGTAGAGCGTGAGGTTGTCGTAGGTCCATCGGCCGGGCGGGAGGTGGCCGAGCGTGCGCTTGCTGTGGGCGACGACCTGGCCGTCACGAATCAGCTCGGCGAAAAACATGTCGGAGCGTCGGTCCTCAGGGACGTCGAGCCCGCCGACCCAGTAGTGGAACTCGGGCGTGGGGTCGTCGTTGCCGGTCTTGTGCAGGGTCCAGTAGCCGTGGGTCCGCCAGAGGCCGTCGTACGCGTAGGTCTTCTGAGGGTTGAAGGGGTCGTCGCCGGCGCCGGTCTGCTTGAGGGCGACGGGGAATCGGGTGGCGGGCTCGCCGTTGATGACCCAGACGATCGAGTAGACGCCCGGCTCGGTGAGCTGGACCTGCGCGGGGCCCTTGGCCTTGGCGGTGCCGAAGACACCGTCGCGGTTCATGTCGGGGAAGTAGGTGTGGCTGTCGACGACAGTGCCGCTGGCGTCGACGACGGCGACCGCCATGTTGAGCGGGCCGTCGGGCACGAACGCGACAACGTTGCGATCGATCGTGAGCAGGCCGTTCTCGTCGCTGAACCAGGTGTTCATGGCCGAGTCGAAGGAGACGGTCGGCCGGGGCGACTGGGCCCGGGCGGGAGGGGTGGACGCGGCGGCGAGGAGCACAAGGCAGGCGAGGGCCGAGGCGAATCGGTGGGACATGATGGCTCTCCTTGGGGCGGTTGGCCGGTGCGCGGGCTCGGGGCTTAGACCCACTTCAGAATCTTCTTCGGCGCGGCGTGGTCGTCGGCCGAGCGTTCGCAGGCGTCTTGATAGGCCTGCAGCTCGGCGCCGCGGACGAGGTCGGGCTCGGCGGGGGTGCCGGTCTTGATCGCCTTGACGAAGCGTTGCCAGGTGGTCGGCGTGTGCTTGATCTCGCGGGCGGTCCACTCGGCCTTGTGGCGCGCCTTGCCCAGGCAGGTGTGCAGCGTGTTGGACGAGTCGCCGAGGTCGAAGCGCACGGCCCCCTGCGTGCCGTAGACCTCGAGCTGCTCGTGGTTGACGTAGCCCGTCGCCCAGCGGGTGGTGTGGCAGACGCCGGTGACGCCCGAGGCGGCGGTGAACTCGATGATGGCGGTGTCGTTGGCGTCGAGGTCGACGCCGCCGGCGCGGGTGACCTTGCGGCCGCTGGCGTTGACCTTGGGGTAGTTGTGCAGCGAGCAGCGGATCGACGCGATCGGCCCGGTGGCGGCGGTGGTGTAGTCGAGCAGGTGGCAGCCGAGGTCGGCGAGCACGCCGCCCGAGCCGCGGGCCTTGCTCAGCCGCCAGAGCCAGGCCTCGTTGGTCCAATGACCCCAGGCGTTGGCGGTGAGCCAGGACTGCAGGTACGCGCCGTGGACGTGGCGGAGCTCGCCGATGTCGCCGCGCTGCACGAGCTTGATGGCCTCGATAACGGCCGGGGCGTTGCGCTTGGAGAAGTTGATGGCGTGGGCCTGGCCGTTGGCGGTGGCCTTGACCGCGGCCTTGGCGACCTTGCGGGCGTCGGCGAGCGTGGTCGTCAGCGGCTTCTCGCACATCACGTGCAGCCCGGCGCGTAAGGCCTTGAGCGTGGGCTCGGCGTGGAAGCGATCGGGCGTGACGATCGTCACGGCGTCGCAGTCGGACAGCACGTCGTCGAGCGACTCGGTCGCCCAGGGGATGTCGAACTTCTCGGCGAAGGCCTCGGCCCGGCCGGGCACGACGTCCATCGCCATGTGCAGCGACACGCCGGGGATGCGCGCGAAGTTGTTGGCGTGGCCGTGAGCCATGCCGCCGGTGCCGATGATGCCGATCTTGATCTTGGCCATGGGTCGGACTCCCGAGTCGTGAGACGCGTGGCGGGGCAGCCTACTTGTCGTCGAGGACGTCGACGGTGGCGAAGGCCTTGCCTTCGAGCATCTCCAGCGACGCCCCGCCGCCGGTGGAGACGTGAGTGACTCGATCGGCCAGGCCCATCTGCTCGATCGCGGCCGCCGAGTCGCCGCCGCCGATGATGGAGGTGGCGTCGCTGCGGGCGATGGCCTCGGCGACGGCGCGCGTGCCCTTGTCGAAGGGCGGGACCTCGAACACGCCCATCGGGCCGTTCCACACGACCGTCTTGGCGTCCTCGACCAGCCCGGCGTAGGTCGCGGCGGTGGTCGGGCCGATGTCCAGCCCCTCGAACCCGTCGGGGATCTCGCCGGCGGGGACCGTCTCGATCGTCAGGGCCTTGGCGGCCTGTTCGTCCTTGGGGAAGCCGTTGGCGCAGGCCGTGTCGGTCGGCAGCACCAGCTTGTCACCGGCCTTGTCGAGGAGCCGCTTGGCGAGCTCGACCTTGTCCGGCTCGACCAGCGAGTTGCCGACCGCCCCGCCCTGCGCGAGCGAGAACGTGTACGCCATCGCCCCGCCGATCAGCACCTTGTCGCAGACGGTCAGCAGGTTGTCGATGACGTTGATCTTGTCGGAGACCTTGGCTCCGCCGAGGATCGCGACGAACGGGCGGGCCGGGTCGGCGAGGGTGTCGGCGAGGTACTTGATCTCCTTGTCGACCAGGAAGCCGACCACGGCGGGCTTGCCGGCGGCCTTCATCGCCTTGGGCACGGCGTGCATCGAGGCGTGCTCGCGGTGGCACGTGCCGAAGGCGTCGTTGCAGTACGCGTCGCCGAGCTTGGCGAGCCGGCCGGCGAAGGCCTCGTCGCCCTTCTTCTCGGCCTTGTCGAAGCGCAGGTTCTCGAGCACGACGATCCCGCCGGAGGCGGCCATGTCGCCGACGATCATCTCGACGTCCTCGCCGACTGTCGCGGGGGCCATGGTGACCGGTCGGCCGGTGAGTTCCTTGAGCGTGTCGGCCGCGGGCTTGAGCGAGTAGTCGGGCTCGTGCCCGTCGCCGCCCGGCCGGCCGAGGTGGCTCATGAGCACGACCGACCCGCCGCGGTCGAGGACCGAGTTGATGGTCGGCAGGGCCATGCGGATGCGGCGGTCGTCGGTGACGACCTTGCCGTCGGGCCCGTCCTTGAGCGGGACGTTGAAGTCAACGCGGATGAGGACGCGCTTGCCGGCGACGTCGAGGTCGGTGATGGTTTTTTTGGCCATGGCTCCTCCTGGGTGGGGATCAGATGGTAGTGCCGGCGCGGCTCGCTCGCCGACGCGCGCCCGGCCGCTATCGTGGTTCGCCCAGCGCTTGACCGATGACCCCGCCCCGCCCCGAGCCGCGTGACCTGGAAAACGACCTCGACGCCGAGTACATCCCCTTCGGCGAGGGCGACGCGGCCGTGCCGATCGCGGCGCACTACGGGGGGTATGAGGCGGAGTACGGCGCGATCCGCGCTCGTGTTGGCGTGATGCACCTGCCGCACCGCGGGCTCATCGACGTCCGCGGCGACGACCGGGCGGACTTCCTGCACCGACTCATCACCAACGACGTCAACGGCGCGGCCGAGGGGTCGACGTTTCGCTCGCTTCTGCTCAGCCAGAAGGGGCGGATCGTGGCGGATATGTTTGTCCATCACGGCGGGCTGAACACGTGGCTGGAGCTGGACGCCTGCGACATCCCCGTGGTGTTGGCGGCGCTGGAGAGCAAGCTGTTCGCCGAGGACGTGAAGCTAACGTCGTGGGTGGGCGAGCGCGTGTGCCTGGCCTGCCACGGGCCGTCGACGGCGGCGCTGCTCAAGGCGGTCGAGGGCGAGCCGAGCGACGCCGTGAGCACGGTGGACGCGATGGTCGGCATGCCGGGCACGACGCACGTGGTGGGGCTGGCGGGGGCGCGGGTGTCGGCGAGCCGGCGGGACGTGACCGGCGAGGTGGGCGTCGTGCTGTGGGCGCCGACGGCCGACGCGGGGCGGGTGTACCGCGCGTTGCTGGAGGCCGCGGGCGTGGCGGTGGCGAGCGCGACGGCCGACGCCGTGCCGACGCCCGAGCAGGCCCAGCGGCGTCGCTCGACGCTGCGCGGCCGGCCGGTCGGGTGGATGGCGTTCAACACCGCTCGGCTCGAGGCGGGCCAGGCGTTGTTTCACGTCGACTTCGGCCCGGACGCGATCCCCGGCGAGCTCGGCGACGCGGCGCTGCACGAGGCGGTGTCGTTCACCAAGGGTTGCTACGTCGGCCAGGAGATCGTCGCCCGCATGAAGAACCTCGGCCACCCCAAGCGCGTGATCGTCGGGCTCCAGCTCGACGACGACACGCTGCCGGCGGGCGGGTCGCCGGTGACGCTGCCGCCCGAGCCCGGGGCCGCCGCGACGTCGGGCAAGCCGGTGGGCGTCGTGACGTCGTCGACGCTGTCGCCCCTGCTGGGCTCGTCGGCGATCGCGCTGGCGCAGGTCAAGTGGGGCCAGCACCAGCCGGGCACGACGCTGCACCTGGCGGGCGAGGGCGTGATGAAGCCGGCGACGGTGACCGAGCTGCCGTTCGTGGCTCGCTGAGGGGCGGCGGCCCCAAAGAAAAACCCGCGGCCGGAGCCGCGGGCGGAGGGAGAAAGCGATGGGGGTTGGATCAGTCGAGGTCGCCGCTGTCGAGCAGGGCATCGACCGCGGTGTCGATCCGGTCGGGGGTCTCGTAAGTGCCCAGCTCGATCTCGGTCTTGACGCGATCGACGACGTCCTGGCGGACGCCGGGCAGGTCGGCCAGCTTGCTGAGCAGGCGGGCGTGGTCGGAGAGGTCGGCCTGGTCGGCGGGTCGGCTGGCGCCGAGCACGGCCGTCGATGAGTCATTCACGCGCGCCGGGCCGGCGGGCGAGGGAGCGAGCGAACGACCGAGGGGGGCGATGTCTGCCATGGTGCAATTCCTGGCCTTGGGCTATCGAGATCGCTCGATCAGAGCGGATGGCCCGTTGTTCAGCGCGGTGCACGCCTCCGTGCGGGATACGGCCGAACGTCCTGGTCGGCCGACACTCGTTGCAGGCAAGTGCCTGACACCACGCATATCGCCCAACCCCGTTCCGTCGCTTGAAGATAGGCCTCAAGTCGGGGTCAGGACAGTAACACAAGCATTCAATTGCAATTAAAACGCTTGTCGCGGGGCCGCGCCCGATAATTTCCCCCGCGAGACCGCCCCATCCGATAATTGAGAGCCGTCGCCGCCGAACGGTCCGGCTCCAACTCTCGGTGTGCAGGCAACTTACCGACACCCCCACATCAACCAAACAAATTTTCGCGCCGCGCGGCGCATCAGCCGCGCAGCCAGCGCCAGACGTCCAACGCCTGGCGATTCGCCGCCACGTCGTGAACACGGATCAGCGACGCTCCGCTCGACGCCGCCCACAGCGTCGCCGCGCACGTGCCCCCCAGCCGATCGCTCGCGTCCGCCCCGGTCGCCGGGCTGACCGCCGCGATGAAGCGCTTGCGGCTGGCCCCGACCACCACGGGCAAGCCCCTGGCCGCCAGCGACGGCAGCGCCCGCATCAGGTCGCGGTTGTGCTCGGCCGTCTTGCCGAACCCGATCCCCGGGTCCAACGCGATCCGCTCGCGCGGCACCCCCGCCGTCTCGGCCGCCTCGGCCCGCTCAGCCAGGAACCGCTCGACCTCGCCGACCACCCCGCCCGGTCCGTCGTACCGCGGGTCGTCCTGCATCGTCGCGGGCTGGCCGCGCATGTGCATCAGCACGATCGGCACGCCGCGCTCGGCCGCCAAGGCCAGCATCGCCGCGTCCTCGCGACCGGCCGAGACGTCATTCACGATCGCCGCGCCTGCGTCGATCGCCGCCTCGGCCACCGCCGCGCGCGTCGTGTCGATGCCGATCGCCACCGCCGCGTGACCGTCGTCGTCGAGCGCCCCGCGCAGCCGGCGGATCGGCTCGACGACGCGTGCGATCTGCTCGGCCGACGGCACGCGCTTCGCTCCGGGCCGCGTCGACTCGCCGCCGACATCGATCACCGCCGCCCCGGCCTCGGCCATCGCCAGCCCCGCCGCGATCGCGGCGGGGGCCTCGGCGTGCCGCCCGCCGTCGCTGAACGAGTCGGGCGTGACGTTGAGCACGCCCATGACGCCCGGCTCGCGCAGCGCGAGCGATCGCCCGCGGGGCAAGGGCCAATCGAGCGCGATGGCGGGGGCCGAGCTCACCCGGCCAGCGTATCGCCGACGAGCGTTAGGCCGCGGCGCGGGCGAGCGAGGCGAGGGCGCGGGCCAGGCCGTCGGGGTCGACGCTGGCGTGGGTGAGGCCGGCGTCGTCGACGGCGCGGGGCATGCCGTAGACGACACAGGAGTCGGCGGACTGGGCGAGGATGGTGCCGCCGGCGTCGCGGATGGCCTGGGCGCCGCGCTTGCCGTCCTCGCCGATGCCGGTGAGCACGACGCCGAGCACGGGCCCGGCGCAGGCCTGCGCGGCCGACTCGAACAGCACGCTCGCCGAGGGCTTGAAGACGTCGGCCGCGGGCTCGTCGGTCACGTGCAGGCGGAGTCGGCCGGTGGCGACGTGCTTGAGGTGGGTGTGCTTGCCGCCCGGGCAGATGGTGATCGTGCCCGGCACGGGCTCGTCGCCTTCGGCGCCGTGGCGGACCTCGAGCGGGCACAGCTCGTTGAGCCGGCGGGCCATCGACTGGGTGAACACCTCGGGCATGTGCTGGGCGATGACGATGGGCGAGGCGAAGCCGGCGGGGATGGCGGGCAGGACGCGCTCGAGCACCGGCGGCCCGCCCGTGCTGGAGCCGATGCAGACCAGCTCGAAGCGCTGGCCGGCGAGGCTGACGTCCTTGGCGCGCGGCCCGGTGGGCTTGTCGAACGCCGCGGGCTTGCCGGCCAGGCGGGGGCGCTTGGCGGCCGACCGGACGCGCTTGGCCTCCGTCGCCAGCGCCTTGACCTTGTGCACCAGCTCGTCGCGGATGTCGTCGATGTGGATCGAGAACGTCGAGTGGTCCTTGGCCACGACGTCCGCGGCTCCGAGTCGAAGCGCCCGCAGCGCGGCGACCGACCCCTCGGTCGTCAGCGACGACACCATGACCACCTTGCACGGCGACTCACGCATGATCCGCCGCAACGCCGTCAGCCCGTCCATCTCGGGCATCTCGATGTCGAGCGTCATCACGTCCGGCTCGAGCGTCTTGGCCAGCTCGATCGCCTCGAGCCCGTTGCGCCCCCGGCCGACGACCTCGATCTCGGGGTCGCTGGCCAGCATCTTCTCGACCGCGCGACGCATGAAGCCCGAGTCATCGATCACCACCGCACGCATGGGCAACACTCCTGAAGAATCACGCCCGGCCTCGGCCGAGCACCCGTCGACGCGCCGGGGTCAGGCGGCGGCGGCGCGGCTGAGCGTCTCGTTGATCCGGCCGGACAGGACCTCGGGCGTGAACGGCTTGACGACGTAGTTGTTGACGCCGGCCTTGATGGCCTCGACGACGCGAGCCTTCTCGGCCTCGGTCGTGACCATGATGATCGGCGCGGCGCCGCCGTTGCTGCGGTACTGCTTGACGAAGGTCAGGCCGTCCATGTTGGGCATGTTCCAGTCGACCAGCAGCAGCTCGGGGTTGAAGGCGTTGACCTTCGAGAGCGCGTCCAGGCCGTCGGCGGCTTCCTCGAGCTCGGTGTGGCCGAGCTGGTTGAGAATGCCCTTCTGGATATTCCGCATTGTCTTCGAGTCGTCTACGAGCATCACACGCATGGGTTGGCTCCTTGGGCGGTGGCCGGGCGGTTGTCGGGGAAGGGGGTCAGGCCGCGGCCTCGACGGCGGCTTGCTTGAGGGCGACCTCGACGTTGAACTCGCCGATGTCGCAGGTGCACGGGATCCGGATGCAGACCAGGTCCTTGGCGCCGTGGACCTCGTGGTTGGCGCCGATCACGACCGACGGGCACGAGATCGACACCTGCTTGCCGGTGAACTGCGCCTTGGCGCCGCCGGAGACCATGTTGACCAACTCGCCGATGGCGTCGGGGAAGTCGGCGTTGTCGGCGGCCATCTCCATGCCGGTGAACAGCCCGACGGCCCGCTCGGCCGCGGCGGTGGGGAAGCTCAGCACGATCGAGCCCTCCACGTCGCCCGACATCGCGATGATGCCCGACACGTCGTACTGCGGCGAGGGGTTCTGCTTGAGGCTTGGCTCGCCGACCTCGATCGGCAACTGCAGCATCGTCTCGAACACGTTCTGCACGGACTTCACGAAGGGAAGGATGTAGCTCTGGTCCACGGCTCACTCCTGGGTTGCGAATTCGCTTAGGGGTTCATCGGCTCAAGCGGCCGCCCGCCTTGGCGGCGAGGCCGCGGCGGCGCCGCCCCGCATCAGCTTGATCACGTCGAGGATCAGGCTGACGCCGCCGTCCTCTTGAATCGTCGCGCCCGAGTACGGCCCGCCCTTGGCGTAGCCGTCGTCCAGCGGCTTGATCACGATCTCCTGCTGGCCGATCAACGCGTCGACCAGCATCCCCGCCGTCTGCCCGCCCACGCCGACGATCACCGCGAACCGGCCCGACTCGGGGTCGGCCGGCTCGTCCAGGCACGCCGACAGGTCCAGCAGCGGCATCACCTTGTCGCGCAGCCGCATCACCGGCTGGCCCCCGACGTTGTGCACCTGCTCGGGCTTGACGATCTCGACGATCGACTGCAGCGGGATCGCGTAGCGGCTGCGCCCGACCCGCACCACCATCGCCGGCATGATCGCCACCGTCAGCGGGATGAGGATCTCCATCGTCGTGCCCTGGCCCTTGGCCGAGCTGATGTTCACCGTGCCGTTGACCTTGGCGATGTTCGTCTTCACCACGTCCATCCCGACGCCGCGGCCCGAGAGGTCGGACACCTGCTTGGCGGTCGAGAACCCGGCCTCGAAGATGAAGCGGAACACGTCGTTGTCGGGCAGCTGGGCCAGGTGCTCGGGCGTGGTGAGCCCGCGCTCGACGGCCTTGCCGCCGATGACTTCGCGGTCCAGCCCCTTGCCGTTGTCGGTGATGGCGACGCGGACGTGGCTGCCCTGGTGCTCGGCCTTGAGGGTGATCGTGCCGGTCTCGGGCTTGCCCGCGGCGACGCGGTCGGCGGGCGCCTCGACGCCGTGGTCGGCGGCGTTGCGCAACAGGTGCACCAGCGGGTCGGCCAGCTGCTCGAGGACGGACTTGTCGACCTCGGTGTCCTTGCCCTCGATCACGAGGTCGATCTTCTTGTCGGTCGCGCGGGCGATGTCGCGGATCACGCGCGGGTAGCGGTCGAACAGCTTGGCCAGCGGCTGCATGCGGGTCCGCATCACGCTGACCTGCAGCTCGCCCATCAGGTGGTCGAGCTCGGAGGCGGCGCCGGCGAACTGCTCCTTGAACTCGGCCTGAAGGCTGTCCTCGGCCAGCTGCAGGTCGCGGGTCAGGGCCAGGACGCGGTTCTTGTTGAGCACCAGCTGGCCGACCAGGTTGAGCAGGGCCTCCAGCCGGCCGACCTCGACGCGGATGGTCTGCTCGACCACCGCCTTGGCGGGGGCGGGCTTGCCGTCGGTCTTGTCGGTCTTGTCGGCGGCGGGCGGGTTGTCTTGGGCGGCGGGCTCGGCCGGCGCGGCGGGTGTCGCGTTGGTCGCGGGCGCCGGCGTCTGCGGCTCGGCCGGCGTCGTCGCGTCGGCATCCGGGTAGTCGTCGCGGACCAGGCCGTCGAGCGCCATGACGTTGTCGACGTCGCCCTCGTGCAGGCCGATGAACTGCGGCTCGATCGACTCGAGAGCGGCGAGCTTGTGGACGCGTTCGAGGAAGACGTCCAGCGGCCACTCGAGCACGCGCGTGCGGGTCAGGGCCTCGGCCTGCTGGGCGACGAGGCGCTGGGCGGCGCGGAGCCGGATCGACAGTTCGTCGAGGATGTCGGGCGATGCCTCGTTGACGCGGTCGGCGGCGGTGGCGAACACGGCCACGACGCGCGTCAGGTCGTCGAGCTCGAAGAAGTCGGCCGTCTTCGCAAGGTTGTCGCCGATCTCCGCGAGCTGCGTGGCGGCCTCGTCGCGGGTCGCGTCGTTGGCGAGCTGGTCGAACACGCCGTCGAGCTCGGCCAGGTAGTCCTGCATGTCGGCGACCATGAAGTCGACGAGGTCGGCCTTCTGCGGCGGCAGGTCGAGCGGCCGGCTGACGGTGCCGTTGGCGACGGTCGCGTCGTCTTGGTTGGTCGTTTCTGCCGAGGGCGGCTGGGCGGCGGCCTCACCCGAGCCGTCCCCGCCGGCCGCGCCGTGGCCCTCGGCGATCTGGTGCAGCTGGGCGATCAGGTCGGCCGGGCCTTCCTGGGCCTCGCTGCCGTTGGTCAGGGCGTCGATCTGGTCGCGGACGACGTCGGCCGACCGAAGCATCGCGTCCATGATCTCCGGCGTGATCGCCATGTCGCCCTTGCGCAGGCGATTCAGCGCGTCCTCGGCGGCGTGCGCGAAGGTGATGATCGGCCCGAGCCCCAGGAAGCTCGCCGCGCCCTTGATGGTGTGCAGCGCGCGGAAGCACGCGTTGCACAGGTCGCCGACGTCGCCGGGCTCGGCGGCCTCGAGCTTCACCAGGTCGGCGTCGAGCTGTTCGATCAGCTCGGCCGCCTCGGTGAGGAAGTCCTGCATCAGGCTGGGGTCGAGTTCAGCGCTCATGGTGCCTCCGTGCGGGGGTCAGGCCCCGGTTCCCATCTGGCCGAACCCCTGGAAGCGCGGCGCGCCACCCGTCGTGGACGAGGCCGACGGCGTGACGCCGGTCGGCTTGGCGCCGAACGCGGGCTTGGGCGGCGTGGCGGTGAACGTCGGCTTGGGGGCGCCGCCCGTCAGCGAGCCCGTGGGCGTGTCGTTCGTCTTGAACGCCTTGCGGTACGCGAACGCCTGCGGCATCGCCAGCGACTCGAACGCCACGTCCAGGCTCCGCAGCGATTCGGAGTGCCCGATCAGCAGCGTGCCGTCGTCGTTGAGCTGGTCGTGGAAGGTCTTGACGACCTGCGTGCGCATCTGATCGTCGAAATAGATGAGCACGTTGCGGCAGAAGATGATGTCGAACGTGCCGAAGCGCTTGGCGGCGTGGCGGTCCTTGAGGTTGAGCTTCTCGAAGTGGACCATCGACTTGATCGTCGGGTCGAGGATGTACTCGCTGCCCTCCTGCTTGAAGTAGCGGGACAGGATCATCGGGCCGACGGAGCGCACGGCGTAGTGGGTGTAGACGCCGGACTGGGCCTGCATCAGCACCTTCTCGGAGATGTCCGTGCCGAGGATCTCGATCCGCCAGTCCGACAGGCGGACGCCCAGGCTGCGGTGCACCTGCATCGCCAGCGTGTAAGGCTCTTCGCCCGACGAGCAGGCGGCCGACCAGATGCGCAGTGTCTTGGTCTTGCTTCGTTTTTCGAGCAGCTCGGAGAGGATCTCGCGCTCGAAGGCCTCGAGCTGCGGCTCGTTGCGGAAGAACGAGGTCTCGTTGATGGTGATGCGGTTGAACATCTCCTGGAACTCGTCCATCTGGTACGGCCCGGCCGTGAGGAACATCAGGTACTGCTCGAAGTCGTCGAACCCCAGCTCCTCGACGCGTCGTGAGAGGCGCGACTCGAGGACGTACTTCTTGGAGTCTTGAAAGTGGATGCCGGCGCGGTCGTAGACGATCTTGCGCAGCTGATCGAACTGGGCCTGGGACATCTGCTTGACGCGGCCGGTGGTGGCGTTGGCGGTCATCGCGGGGGCGAACTCCGGGGAGGGTTGGGCGGCTGGCTCGGTTCGGACGGGTCCCCGGGGCGCGCCGGTCAGGCGGCGGCGTGAGCGATGCTCTCGGCTTCGTCGAGCTGGTCGTCGGTGAATAGCTTGTCGAGCGAGAGCAGGATCAGCAGCCGATCCTCGAGCTTGCCGACGCCCTGGATGTACTCCGCGTCCAGGCCCGAGGCCATCTGCGGCGCGGGGTCGACGATGTCGGCGGCGATGCGGAGGACTTCGTTGACGCGGTCGACGGTGAAGCCGATGACGCGATCGTTGACCTCGACGACGATGATGCGGGTGTCGGCGTTGTCCTCGAGCTTGTCCATGCCGAACCGGCCGCGGAGGTTGATCACCGGGATGATCTTGCCGCGGAGGTTGATCACGCCCTCGACGTACGGCGGGCTCTGGGGCACGCGCGTGATCTGGAGCATGCGGTTGATTTCCTGGACGGCCAGGATGGGCACGGCGAACTCCTCGTCGCCGATGACGAACGTGACGAGCTGGAGCAGGTCGCCCTCGGCGGCGACGGCCGCGTCGGGGCCGGCGGTGGGGGCGGCTTCTTGAGTCGTGAGATCGGACATGAAAGGCCTCCGAGACGGGTCACAGGGCAAGCGGTCGCCACGCCGGGGGCGCACGAAGGCGACCGTTAATGAATCGGTGCGTTGAGGGGGCCGCTTGAGCCGGCTAGGTGACCGGACGTTGCCGGCGGCGCGACGGGCGGGTGTTCGAGATGGCGGGGCACCCCGCGGCGGTCAGCCCGCGAGCGCGAGCGCCGGTCGATCCTCGGCGTCGCTGAGCTCGATCAGCCGTTCGAGCGTGATCGACTCGAGCTCGGTGCGCGAGCGGTCGCGCAGTTCGGCGCAGACGCCGTCGAGGGCGGACACGAGGGTCGAGCCGGCATTGGCCGGCACGGGGACGTCCGCGGTGATGGGGCCGTCCATGAGTTCGATAAGTCGAAGCAGGGTGACCTCGTTGGGCTTGGCGTTGGCCCGATAGCCGCCGCGCCGCCCGAGCGTGCTCTTCAGCAGGCCGCCGCGGGCGAGCGCTTGCAGGACCTTGAGGGCCGAGTCGGTGGGGATGCCCAGGCGCTCGGCGACCTCGCGGGCGCGCATCGGCGAGCCGGCCTGGCCGTCTTGGCACAGCAGGCACTCGAGCGCCAGGACGGCGTACGTCGTGGTCTTGGACAGCTTCATCGGGGTCCGCACTCCGTGGGCCGGCCCGCCGTGATCGGCGAGCGTCGGCGAGGTCTCGGGAACAACATCAAAGGCCTCGTGGCCCGGGGGCGCGACACGTCGTGGAGCGACTCCCTTGACCGCACGGAATGCGAGGGGCGGTCAGAGCCAAGGTGCGAGCGGATCGACCGCTTGCTCGTACATCGTCGGCCACGACGGCCGCGCGGCTTGAAACATGCGGGCCGGGCGAGGGGCCCATCGCTCGCGGGGCGCCACGCTAGGAGAATCGCCCATCTACGCGACGCGCTCGTATACCATCATCCGCCGCTTGCCGGCCGCCTTGGCGCGGTAGAGGGCGTGGTCGGCGTGAGCGATCAGCTCCTCGGGCGTCGCCGCGGCGCTGTGCCGGCGCGTCGCCACGCCCTGTGACATGGTCACCACGCAGCCGCCGCCTCGGTCGGCGAGGTACGACGCGATCCGCTCGGCGAAGGCCTCGGCCACGCGCCGCCCCGCGTCCTGCGCCTCGGCCACGCCCGCCTCGGGCAGCAGCAGCACGAACTCGTCGCCGCCGAACCGGCCGGCCACGTCGCTCTTGCGGCAGGTCGTGAGCAAGGCCTCGGCCGCGATCTGCAGCACGCGATCGCCGTCCTGGTGGCCCAGCGTGTCGTTGAGCTGTTTGAAGCCGTCGAGGTCGATCATGAGCAGCGCGAGGTCGAGGTCGCGCCGCTCCGAGTCGGCGAAGCGGCGGTCCAGCGACATGCCCAGGCTGCGGCGGTTGGCCAGCCCGGTCAGGGGGTCGGTCGCGGCCATGGTCTCGAGCTTGCGGACCGCCGACTCGAGCTGCTCGTTCTTCACGCGCACCTCGGCGAGCGTGACCTCCAGCCGGTCGCGCAGCGCCTCGTTCTCGGCCTTGAGCCGGCTCTGGGCGAGGTTCTTCTCGACGACCACCGGCAGCGTGAACAGGTAGTCGCCGGCCTTGACGACGTAGTCGTACGCCCCGCGCCGCACCGCCTCGGTGGCCCGCTCCAGGACGCCCTCGCCGGTGACGAACACGACCGGCAGCGACGGCCGGCGGGCCAGCGCCTCGGCCAGGAAGTCCAGCCCGAGCCCGTCGGGCAGGTTCATGTCGGAGAGCACGATGTCGAACGCGTCGAGGTCGTGCCGCAGCGCCGCGGCGACGCAGCCGGCGTGGACGACCTCGGCGTCGGTCAGGTGGTCCGATAACGTCTCGGCGATCAGCTCGGCCGTGTCGGGGTCGTCCTCGACGATCAGGATGCGCGGGGAGTCGTGGGGGGTCACCGGGTGCTCGGGCAAGACGCGCGGCCGTGTTGCCCATCGGCGATCGGACGGCCCGCGTTAACCCCGCCCCGCGGCGACCGGCCCCGCCTCGGCGCCGGGTTCGCCGCTCTGCAACGGCTCGACCGGCAGGGCGAAGCGGAAGGTCGACCCCACGCCCGGCGTCGACTCGACCTCGATCCACCCGCCGTGCGCCTCGAGGATCGACCGCACGCTCGCCAGCCCGATGCCCCGGCCCTCGACCCGTTGGCCGGCGGGCTGGGCCGCGCGCTGGAAGACCTCGAACACCTTGCCCAGCTCACGCGGCTCGATCCCGCAGCCGGTGTCGATCACCTCGATGACATGCTCGCCGTCGCGCACCTCGGACCGCACGCGCACCTCGCGCCGCGGCCGGTCGCGCGTGTACTTCACGGCGTTGTCGAGCAGGTTCTGCATCACCTGGCGCAGTCGGTTGCGCTCGGCACGGACCGTCGGCAGGTGGTTCTCGAGCGTCAGCGTCACGGCGTACGTGGTCAGCTCGTAGTCGAGGCTCTCGACGATCTGGCGGGTCAGCTCGTCGAGATCGACTGGCTCGCGCTTGCCTCGGTCGGCCCGCAGGCGCGATAGCTCGAGCAGGTCGGCGATCAGGTCGGTCTGCAGCTTGGCGTTGGCGGAGATCCGCTCGAGCTTGCGCAGGGCGTCGTCGGCGAGGTCGGTCTTGTACTTCATGAGCAGCATGGAGGCCATGCCGTCGATGTTGCGCAGCGGGGCGCCCAAATCGTGCGTGACGGCGCGAAGGAAGGCGTCCTTGTCGGCCATCTCGGCCTTGAGCCGGCGGTTGGCGTTGTCCAGCTCGCGGGTCCGATCGGCGACCTTGCCCTCGAGCTCGCGGTTGGCGTCGATCAGCTCGCGGCGGGCGTCGTCGAGGTGGCGGTGCATGGCGTTGAACGACCGCGCGAGCTGGCCCAGCTCGTCGTCCCCCTCGGGCAGCGGGTCGGGGTCGGCGCCCTCGGTCAGTCGCTGGGCCGCGCGGTCGACCCGCGCGATCGGCCGCGTCCACTGCCGCGCCCCCCACGCCGCGACGGGCAGCATCGCCAGGCAGATCACGCCGCCGCCCACCAGCTGCGCGGCGCGGAGCCCCTGCAGGACTTCCGGCATCGTGCGGTCGCGCAGCGCCAGCACGACAAACCCCTCGAGCCGGCGATCCGCGCCGCCGGTCGGCGCACCCCGTCCCCGCGCCGGTGGGCGGTCCCACACGGGCTGCAGCTGCGCCCGCAGCACGCCCTCGCCCTCTAGCCGAACCGGCCGGCCGATCTCGAGGTCGATCGCCCCCTGCCCGTCCATCATCCGCTCGTAGGCCACCCACGCGTCCGCATCGATCGCCCGGCGGTGCAGCACTCGGCGGTCCCGGTCCAGCACGATCGCCAGCGCCACCCGACGATCCAGCGCGATCGATTCCATCACCCCCGCCGCCTCCGGCGACCAGCCGTCCGACAGCCGACCTGACAGCGCCGAGGCGACCGCCTGCGTCATCGTCTCGATGCTCTGGCGGTGAAGGCGGGCCATCGCCTCGCCCGACGCTCGCTCCATCCACAGCGACAGCGCCAGCGTCGGCACCGCCGTCATCAGCACCAGCCACAGCAGCAACTGCCGGTACATCGACCCCCGCCAGAAGGCGGTGCGTCGTGCTCGGCGGTCGGGCTCGGCGGGGGGCGGGGTCAAGTGCGGGTCATTCCGTCGGCGATCGCGCAGCCCTCCCCCAACCGTGTTGTCGTCCCGACCCGACCGGCGGTTGAGCGCCGCAGCCCTTACCATCCGGCGATGCCGGCCCCCGCCGACGCAACCCGTTGCCCCGCTTGCCGACGCCGCCCGACCGGCACGACGCCCCTGGCCCTCGCCGCCCTCGCCTTGCTGCTGCCGGCCTGCGCCGCGCCGGCGCCCGATAACCCCGGCCTGCTGCCCGACACCGTCGAGCTCACCTTCCCCGCCGACGACTACGACCGCGTCTACACCGCCACCGTCAACGCCCTGACCGACCTCGGCTTCACGCTCGACCGCCGCGACCACCGCTTCGGCGTCGTCACCACCCGCCCGCTCCGCGTCGGCACCTTCGCCGAGCCGTGGGTCGCCACCCGAAGCACGCTGCCCCAGTCGCTCGCCGCCACCGGCGCCCCGCGCCAGCGGGTCGTCCGCGTCGAGCTCGTCCCCATCACCGCCGTCGAGCCCGGCCTGGCCAGCGTCCCCGTCTACCCCGAGCCGCCCGCCCTCGCGCCCGGCGCCTCCTTCGACCGGCCGTCCGTCCTGCCCGGTCACCCCCTGCCCGGCTCGGCCTACCGCCTCGACATCACCGCCGCCGTCGAGCAGCTCGCCACCCCCGTCCGCCGGCCGACCCGGTCGATGGAAGCCAAACGTAAGATCGACGACCTCACCGCCGTGCCCGCCGGCGTGCAACGGCTCGGCGTCACCCAGCCCGCTTACTACCACGCCGTCGCCCGCGACCCCGCGCTCGAGCAACGCCTGCTCGACGCGATCGTCAAGCGGATGTGACATGTTCAATGTCAAATGTGCAATGTATTGAGCCCCGCAAGACACATTGCACATTCAACATCGCACATTGAACATCTCCCTCAACGCAGCTTGATCGTGCCGATCGCGATCGCCGCGAGCAGGGCCGTGATCAGCCAGAACCGCACCACGACCTGCTGCTCGGTCCACCCGCCGAGGTGGAAGTGGTGGTGGATCGGCGCGACGCGGAAGATGCGCTTCCCGCCGGTCAGCTTGAAGTAGCCGACCTGCAGGATGACCGACCCGGCCTCGATCACGAAGATGCCGCCGATCACCAGCAGCAGCAGCTCCTGGCGGATCACCACCGCCATGTACCCCAGCAAGCCCCCCAACGGCAGCGACCCCGAGTCGCCCATGAACACCCGCGCCGGCGCGCAGTTGAACCACAGGAACCCCAGGCACGCCCCGACCATCGCCCCGCTCATCACCCCCAGCTCGTCCGCCGCCGGCACGAACGGCACGAGCAGGAACTTGGCCAGCTGAAACCCCGCCGGCGACTGATAGCCCGCGATGATCGCCAGGATCGCAAACGCGAACGCCACGATCGCCGTCACCCCGCTCGCCAGCCCGTCCATCCCGTCCGTCAGGTTCGCCGCGTTGCTGAACCCCACGATGAACAGCACCGCCACCACGATGAACAGCCACCGCGGCAGCTCCATCATGTCCGGCGAGACGACCCACTCCCCGCCCGAGTACACCCAGCTCTTCAGGAACGGCAGGTTCAACGCCCGCGACATCCGCAGCGTCTGGTCGATGTCGCCGGTCTGCTTGGTGTCGCCCCAGCGGTAGATGAAGATCGCGATCACCACCGCCAGCCCGACCTGCAGGACGAACTTCTCCCACGAGTACAGCCCCTCGCGCGACCCCGGGCTCCGCCGCGCGGCGGTCAGCTTCAGCCAGTCGTCCGCCGCGCCGATCGCCGTGAGTGCGACCAGCACGATCAGCCCCATCAAGACGTAAAAGCTCGACAGGTCGGCCAGCAGGACCGTCACGGCGAAGATCGCTCCCGCGATCAGCAGCCCGCCCATCGTCGGCGTGTTGGCCTTGCCCTGCATCAGGACGTTGAGGTCCTTGTTGTAGAACTCGGGGCTGTCGCCGATCTTCTGCATCAGCAGCCAGCGGATCACCCGCGGCCCCAGCCCGACCACGATCGCGAACGCCAGAACCACCGCTCCCACCGCCCGGAACTCCACCCAGTCCAGCACCTTCAGCGGCCGCAGCACCCACCACGCGTCGATCGGCCCCCGCAGCACGTCTTGCAGCCACACCAGCATCGCGCGGCATCCTACCGGTCAATCACCACCCCGACCGCCGACGCCCCCGCCGTCCCCAGCCCCTCCACGCTCGAACGCGGTTCTCCCCAACGCGCCGAAAGCCCCGCGACCACCCGCTCCAGCCGCATCCCCCGCGATCCCTTGAGCAGCACCCGGTCCCCCGGCCCGATCCCGGCCGCGATCGCCGCCACGCTCGCGTCGTCGCTCGGCCCGCCCATCCAATCGCCCACCCACGCCACGCGCTCGATCATCAGCCGCCGACGCATCGACTCCACCCGCTGGTGCACCTTGTCGTGCTCGTTCGCCGACGCGTGCCCCAGCTCGAGCATGTCGCCCATCACCAGCAGCCACGGCGACCCACGCAACGCCTCGACGTAATCCAACGCCGCCACGACCGAGTCGGGGTTGGCGTTGTAAGCGTCGTGCCAGACGACGATCGGCTCGCGGTCCGTCGTGAACTCCAGCCGCTCCATCCGCCCGGCCATCCCGGTCACCGCCGCCAGCCCGTGCCGAAGCTGCGTCGCGTCCACCCCCAGCCAACGCCCCACCACCAGCCCCATCACCGCCGACTTGGGCGCCCACCGCCCGTGCAGCGGCGCGAACCACCCCTCCCCCGCCAACGGCTCGATCCACGCCGGCGCCGCCTCGTTCGTCGCCACGTCGAAGACCACCCCCTCGTCGGTCGGCTCGACCGACTTCGGCCGGATCACCCCCGTCTTGCCCACGACCAGCACCCGCCCGTCGATCGACACGCCCGGCAGCGCCTCGCGGATCATCGCCCACGCCTCGTCGTCGATCACGATCAGCCCGTGCTCGCGCACGTGCGCCATGACCGACCCTTCCTCGCGCACCACCCCGGCGATGTTCCCGAACCCCTCGAGGTGCTCGGCCCCGATGCTCGTCATCACCACCGCGTCCGGCCGGACGACTCGCGACAACGCCTCGATCTCGCCCGGCGCGTTCGTGCCGATCTCGCACACCACAAAGTCGTCGGCGCACGACGCGTTCAGCAGCGTCAACGGCACGCCCAGGTGGTTGTTGAAGCTCGCCTCGGCCTCGGTGCCCGCGAGCATCCCCATCGACCACGACGCCGGGTTGTCGGTCGCCGCGTCGGCCGCGGGACGCCGCACGCGTCGGCCGTTGAGCAGGCCCCAGATCAGGTGGCGCGTCGACGTCTTGCCGTTCGAGCCGACCACGGCGACGACCCAGCACTCCGCCTCGGCCAAGCGATCCCGCCACGCCGCCGCCATCGCCCCCAGCGCCGCGATCGCGTCCTCGACGACGATCTGCCGCTCGCGCGGCACGCCCTCGACCGCCCGCTCAACGATCGCCACGACCGCCCCCGCCTCGATCGCCCCAGCCGCGTGGTCGTGACCGTCCACCCGCTCGCCCCGCAGCGCCACGAACACGCACCCCGGTTCGACCCGACGCGAGTCGATCACCACGCCGGCCACGGCTTCGCCCCCCACCGACCCATCGACCGCCCCGCCCGCGGCCGCCGCCAACTCATCCAGCGTCCAACGCATCACGCCACTCCCTTCGCGCGACGATCGGCCAAGGCCACCGCCGCCGCCACGCGGTCATCGAAGTCCAGCCGACGGTCGCCCACGAGCTGATACGTCTCGTGCCCTTTGCCGGCAATCAGCACCACGTCGCTGGGCCCCGCCCCCGCGACCGCGAGCCCGATCGCCGCGGCGCGATCGACCTCGGCCGTCACGCTCAGCCCGTCTCGATCGACCCGACCGGTCAGCACCTCATCCAGGATCGCCAACGGGTCCTCGCCGCGCGGGTTGTCGCTGGTCACGACGACGCGCTCGGCCAGCCCGCACGCCACCCGCATCATCCGAGGCCGCTTCCACCGATCGCGATCCCCGCCGCAGCCAAACACCACCCACACCCGCCCGCCCCGCGCGGCCGCGATCGGCCGCACCGCCCGCAACGCCTTGTCCAACGCGTCGTCCGTGTGCGCGTAGTCCACCAGCACCATGGGCGCTTCGCCGACGCCGGCACGCACCGGCTCCAGCCGACCCGGCACGACCGGCAGCTCGGCCAGCCCGCGCGACAGGTCGTCGGCCGTCATGCCGTGCCGCTGGCCCACCGACCAGGCCGCCGCCGCCGCTTGCAACACGTTCATCGCGTTGTGCTCGCCCACCAGCGGCACGTCCGCCGCCGCCGCGCCCCACGCGCCCCGCAGCGTCAGCCGCATCCCGGCGTCGCCCGCCTCCACCAAGACCGTCGCATCCGCTTCGCGCCCGATCGAGCAGGGCACGGCTCGCACCCGCCGGGAGGCGTGGTCGATGAGCGACCCGGACCAGGGGTCGTCGAGGTTCGTCACCGCGGCGTCGCCGGCGCGGATCAGCCCGAGCAGCCGGGCCTTGGCGTCGCCGTAGGACGCCATGTCGCCGTGGTAGTCGAGGTGGTCGCCCGAGAGGTTCGTGAACACCCCGACCGCGAACGACACGGCGTCGGCCCGGCCTTGCTCGAGCGCGTGGCTGGAAACCTCGATCGCCGCGGCCTTGAGCCCGCGGTCGCGCATCGCCGCGAGCGTCGCCTGCAGCTCGATCGCGCCCGGCGTGGTCAGCGACGCCTCGACCGGCCCGCCCGGCTCGCCGGTGTCGACCGCGATCGTGCCGATCAGCCCGCACCCGATCCCCGCCGACCGCAGCAGCGACCGCGTGAGCGTCGCGACCGTGGTCTTGCCGTTCGTGCCGGTCACACCGACGACGTCGATCGCCTCGCTGGGCCGGCTGTAAAACCGCGCCGCCAGCTCGCCCGCCAGCGACTGCACGCGGCCCGTCCCCAGGCCCTGCCGCGTGTCGATCACCGCCGCCGCCCCGGCCGCGATCGCCGCGTCGGCGTACCCCGCGTTGTCCCCGGCCAGCTCGCCCTGCCGCTTGCTCGCCGCGTGCCGCACGACGTACGCCCAGCCCGGCTCGACCCGCCGCGAGTCGTCGGTGATGCCCGCGATCTCGGCGGACGCATCGCCGTACGTCGCCGTCACGTTGAGTCCGTCGATGAGTTCGCCGAGCTGCACGCGAATCGCCTCCGTCGAGACGTCATCGGCAGGCAACACCTCGACGCCGCAGAAGCCTCACATCTTCGCCGGGTCCGGGCGGTACAGCCGCGTGCCCAGCGCCCAGATCTTCTCGGTGAAATCGCCCGGGGCCTTGTTGGACAGGTGATCGGCGTCGCGGCACTCGGTCAGGGCGATGTTGAGCTTGGCGTCGATGTTGTCCAGGTAGTGAATCAGGATCGCCTCGGGCGTGGCCGGCACCTTGAGGGCGCCGTACTCGGGCACGCCGTGGTGGCTGAGCAGGACGTGCTCGAGCACGCGGACCAGCTCGGCCGGGACGACGACCGGGTCGTGGGGGTCGGCCGCGAGGGCGTTGATCTTGTCGTGCAGCATCGTCACGCCGCGGGCGATATGCCCGACCAGCTCGCCGTCGGCCGAGTAGCCCAGGCCCTTTTGCCAGGTCATCTCGCGCGTCTTGCCCAGGTCGTGCAGGAACAGACCCAGCAGCACGACGTCGCGCGACAGGTCCGGGTACAGCGGGCACACGGCGTCGGCCAGCCGCATCAGCCCCAGCGTGTGCTCCAGCAGCCCGCCGAGATACGCGTGGTGCACCTCGCGCGCCGCCGGGGCCTGGCAGAACGCCTGCATCAGCTCCCCATCCGAGAGGTACATGCTGGCCAGCGCCTGGCAGCCCGGGCTCTGCAGCGAGTCGAGCAGGCGGACGACCTCGGCGAACATCTCATCAACGTCGTGCTTGGTCGACGGCAGCAGCTCGGCCAGCTCGGCGTCGGTCGGCTCGTGCGGGCGGACCTGCTGGATGATGATCTGCACCTCGCCCTGGTACGGCTGGCTCTGCCCGGCGACCCAGACGAAGCCGTCGGTCGGCAGGGCGTTGAACAGCCCCTCGTCGATGCTCCACATCCGCCCCGGCGTGCGGCCGGTCTTGTCGGCCAGCAGGCACTTGAGAAACGGCTTGCCGGCCTTGGTCTGCCCGAGCTGGGCGTTCTGGATGGCGTACACGCCATCGACGTACTCGTTGGCGGCGAGCTCGGCGATGTACTTGTGCCCGGGGATCGCGGCGGTGGTCATGAGGTCACTCTACTCTCTGGCCGAAGTCGCAGGCTTCAGCCGCCACAGCACCAACGAGCCAGCTCGCTTGCCGGAGACCTCCGGGAGAGGCCGCGACGCAAACAGCGGCTCGGCACCCTCGGGGGCCGGCCAAGTCTTCCCTTCCGGCGCGATCGCCCAGCCGGCGGCCGCCAGTTCGTCGTCGCTCGGTCGCTTGCCGCGCGGGTGAACGCCAAGCAGCGTGGGCAACGGGTTGTAGCCCGTTTCCACCAGCACAATCGGTCGGCCGTCGAGGACCTTTCCCAGGTCGGCCACGAACCGATGGGTGTTCTCGCCATATGGCTCGGCGATCGACACGCGCCACCCGACGATCGCCAGCCCCACGCAGCCCGCCGCTACCGCCAATGCCGCCGCCGACCTCAATCGATAGGCGTGGTGCCCCAGCCAGAACGCCGCCAGCACCCCCGCCGCCGGCATCGCCGGCGCGAGGTAATCCCCGCGGTCCGCCGCCGGCACGAAGAACACAATCACCACCCCCAGCCACGCGATCGCCGGGAACACCGGGTGCGCCACCCACGCCCGCCAGCCGCGCCAGTGCCACAGCACATGCCCCACCCCCAGTAACGCCAGCACCGACCACGGCAGCACCCGCGCCACGAAATACCCCGGGCTTATCGCCAGCCCCATCAACGGCGTCCACCACCCGCCCCCGCTCGCCTTGGCTCCGACCTCGTCCACCACCAGACGCTTCAACAGCCCCGGCGACGCGACCTCTCCTGCCACCAGCCACGCCCCCACCATCCCCGCCGCCAACGGCAACCCCCACCACACCCCCCAATCCCTCGCCCACCGCCACGCCCACCGCTCCCCCCGCGCCCATCCGCGCAGCCCGCCCAGCAGCAACACATAGATCACCGGGATCAACGCCGGCACCCCCTTGGCCAGCGCCGCCAACCCCACCGCTGCCCAGAACCCAGAAACCACCCCCCATCGCACGCGCTCCCCCGACTCGCGCACCACCATCATCGTCCCCAGCCACCACGCCACCGCCAGGCACCCCACCAGCACCCCGTCCGGCCGGGCGAGGTACATCAGTTTGATCCCCAGGTAACTGCCCACCGCCATCAGCCCCGCGGCCCACGCCAGCCCCCGCCAATCGGCGATGAAGGCGTAGGGATAAGCCGTCGCCGATCGATCGACCGCCGCGAAGCACCGCCACCCCATCGCCACAGTCGCCACGAACACCGCCGCCAGCCCCAGCCACGCCGGCGCCTTGTGCGCCCATTCCGCCCCGAACCCCGCCATCGCCACGAACGGCGCCGCGACCCAGTTGAACAGCGGCGGTTTGGTCAGCAGCTCGCCGGTGAACCCGTAATACACCACCCAATGCCCGTTGAGCAGCATGTCGGCCGTGTAGCTGATCGTCAGCGGCTGCTCGTTGTCGTACAGGTCGCTCGGCTCGATCGCCATGCGCCCCACGGCAATCAACGCAAGCATCGCCAGCGTCATTACCATGGCCGGCCGTCCCCTCGGGCCGCCTCGGCTCATCGCCCCCCTCCCCGCCCATGCCGCCAACCCCCGCCGAACGCCCCGCCGACCCGGCGCCCGATCTCGACGTGGTCACCCCCGCGCACAACGAGGCCGACAACCTCGAACCCCTGCTCGCCGAGATCCACGAAGCGCTCCAACCGACCGGCCTCTCGTACCACGTCATCGTCGTCGACGACCGCTCCACCGACGATACCCCCCGCATCCTCGCACAACTCGCCACGAACACCGCCGCCAGCCCCAGCCACGCCGGCGCCTTGTGCGCCCATTCCGCCCCGAACCCCGCCATCGCC
>JBCBUE010000022.1:0-47431 GCA_039818285.1 Planctomycetota bacterium
CTTGGACGACGCGGGGCGGCTGGGCGTGGGACGGGTGATGGCGCTGACGTTCGAGCGCGGGTTCTTCGAGCGTCTTGGGTTCGCGGCGATGGACAGCGGCAGGCTGCCCGAGAAGCTGTGGGCGCAGAGCGTGCGGTGCGCGAAGGTCGGGGCCGAGCACGGGCGGCAGGAGGTGGCGATGATCCGCGTGCTCGACGGCGTGCCGGGCGCGGGCGAGGCGACGGCTGAGATGACGGCGGCGCTGGAGTACCGCGTGCCGTTCGTGATGAAGCGGCTGGGCAAGTCGAAGGACTGATGGGGCTCAGGTGGGCCGCGGGTCGATGCGCTCGCAGCGTTGCGGGCCGTGAAGCCGGTAGGTGATGCCCCGCCAGGTCATGACGTTGGAGAACATCGGACGGATGGCGAGATAGGCGTGGATGGCCATCCAGTGCAGCGTCGGCCCGGCATCCTTGCGGCGGACGCGCCCCAGGCGTGCGTAGATGTCTTCCGGCAGGGCGCGCGCCATCGCGATCTTGCGATGGTGGTGCCGCGTCTTGTCGAAGAGCATCACCAGCGCCGCGCTGCCCAGCGCCGGGATGCCGATGGCGTACCACGGCTGGTCGGTCACGATGAGCCAGGGCACCAGAACGAACGACGAGCTCATCGACACGACAAATCCCACGGGGTACGCCCACAGCATCGTGAGTGCCAGCAGATACAACCCTGGGAAGTACTTCCGCGTCAGCATGTACTGCCGGTACGCGAAGTCGCGCAAGCCCGGCCACGACCACGCGTCGGGCGAGTCGACGATGCAGCGATGCACGAAGTAGACGCGCTTGCCGAGCTTGTGGGTCATGCGGGTGACCTGATAGTCGTCGCAGAGGGCGCCGTCGAACATGCCCAGCAGGTCGCCGTCGATCGCGGTCTGGGCGAGCATGGCCATCGACCCGCCCCAGGCGAACTGGAACTTGCCGGTGCCGGCGAACGAGAGGACCGAGCTGTTCATGATCGACGCGATGGCGGTGACCTGCGGGTGCGGGTCGGGCGTGCCCTTGGGCGGCGGGACCAGCCAGCGGTAGCCGGTGGTGACGGCGGTCTTGTCGCGCTGCTTGAGCGGGCCGACGAGGTTCGCCAGCCAGTCGGGCCCCGGCACGGCGTCGGAGTCGGCGAAGACGATCGCGGTGTCGGGGGCGAGGGCGGAAGGCGGAGCGGGGAGGGCGGAGGGGTCGGCCGATGCGAGTCGATCGAGGCCGAGGTGTTTCAGGGCGGTGACCTGGTTCCAGACTTTCTGGCCTTGGTTGGGCGGGGCGTCGCCGGAGATGAGCAACTCGGCGGGGTGGGCGGTGTCGTCGTGCTCGGCGTTGGCGATGGCGTCGCGGATGATCGGCACGGCCGGGTCGTCTTCGGCCTGGGCGACGAGGATCACGCGGTAGGGCGTGGGGTAGTCCTGGCGCATGATGGCCGCGAGGTTGTCGGCCAGCTGCGGGTCCGCGCCCTTGCAGGGGACGACGATCACGGCCGGCGGGCGGAAGGTCTCGAACGCTTCGCGCGGCTCGCGGAGGAACAGCCCGGCGAACTTGCGGGCCTGCATCGCCGAGCCGAGCGCCAACAGCACCCACCAGAAGAGAATCGGTCCCGCGACGCACCACCAGATGATCTCGACGGTCGTCACTTGAGCAGCGACTCGCCGGTCATCTGGCTCGGCTTGTCGAGACCCATGAGGTCGAGCGCCGTCGGGAACACGTCGGCGAGCCGGCCGTCGTCGCGCAGCGGCGTGTCCTTGGACAGCGATTCGTCGACGACGACGCACTCGACCTTGTAGAGCGTGTGCGCGGTGTGCGGGGCGTCGGTGTCGGGGTCGAACATCTGCTCGGCGTTGCCGTGGTCGGCGGTGACGATGAGCTTGCCACCCTTGGCTGCCGTTGCGTCGACGATCTCGCCGACCGCGGCGTCGACGGTCTCGACGGCCTTGATGGCGGCGTCGAGCTTGCCGGTGTGGCCGACCATGTCGCCGTTGGCGAAGTTGACGAGGATGAAGTCGGGGCAGTCGTCCGAGTTGATGCGATCGAGGACGAGCCGCTTGACCTTCTCGGCCGACATCTCCGGCTGCAGGTCGTAGGTCGCGACCTGCGGGGACTGGGCCATCTCGCGCGTTTCGCCGGGGAAGGGGTCCTCGCGGTAGTCGTTGAAGAAGAACGTGACGTGCGGGAACTTCTCGGTTTCGGCGCAGTGGAACTGCGTCAGGCCTTTCTCGCTGAGATAAGCGGCGCCGATGTTTTCCATCTTGGGCGGTTTGCGGAAGGCGACGTCTAGCGCCTGGAAGTCGTCGAACGACACGTCGTACTGCGTGAGGCAGACGTAGCGGAGGTTGAGTTTCTCGCCGCGATCGAAGCCCTTCTCGCCGGAGTCGGGCGAGGGCGGGACGTTGCCCTTGAAGTCAGGCTGCATGAAGGCTCGGGTGATCTCGCGCGGGCGGTCGCCTCGGTAGTTGTAGAAAATGACGGTGTCGCCGTCGGCGATGCGTGAGGTGGACGGGTCGCCGACGACGCGTGGGGTGACGAACTCGTCGCCTTGCTGCGAGTCGTTGGTGGGTGTGTCGTAGTAGTCCTGCATGGCGTCGGCGGCCGAGTTGAATCGCGGCGTTTCGCCTTGGCCCGTGAGGCAGTGGTAGGCCTTGGCGACGCGCTCCCAGCGGTTGTCGCGGTCCATGGCGTAGTACCGGCCGATCAGCGAGGCGATGTGGCCCACGCCGATCTCCTTGCACTTCGCCTCGATCTGCTCGACGTAGCCCTTGCCGGTGAACGGGCCGGTGTCGCGGCCATCGGTGAAGAGGTGCAGGCAGACGCGGTCGGCGGAGACGTTTCGTTTCTTGCAGAGCTCGAGGCAGGCGTAGAGGTGTTCAAGCAGCCCGTGCACGCCGGCGTCCGACGCGATGCCCATGAGGTGGACCTTGTGGGTGTGGCCGTTGGCGTTCTCGACGGCGTCGCAGAGGGCGTGGTTGTCGAAGAATTCGCCGTCTTCGATTGCGACGGTGATGCGGACGGACTCCTGATTGACGATCCGGCCGGCGCCGAGGTTCTGGTGGCCGACCTCGGAGTTGCCCATGGTGCCGTCGGGCAGGCCGACGTCGCGGCAGCAGGTGGCGATGAGGGTCGCGGGGTAGCGTTCGGCCAGGGCGTCGGCGACGGGGGTCTTGGCGAGCTTGATGGCGTTGAAGGCGTCGTGCTCGGGGTGGGGGTTGTGCCCCCAGCCGTCGCGGACGACGAGGACGACGGGCTTGGCGCGGTCGGTGGGGGCGCGGTCGGTCATGGCGGGGCTGTGGGGGGCGGGAGGGATCGGGAGGGGGCCGGCGAGGCTCGCCGACGGGCCGCGATGATAGTGCGCGGGGGGCGAGCGGCCGCGCGGCGGCGCCGCTGGCGCTAGGATGTGGCCATGGAAAGCAAGCCCGCCAACGAGGGCGCCGAACGCAACGCCCGCCGAGCCGGCCTCGATCGCATCGACAAGCTGCTGACGATCATCGGGGCGATCTTCTTTGGGTTCGTGCTGCTGGGGCTGTTCTATTTCTTCGGCTTCGGCGTGCAGGGCTGGGGCAACTGACCGATGGCGATCGGCGACTCGTTCTTCTGCGGCGACTGCGGGTACGAGCTGACCGGGCTGCACCACTCGGGCAGTTGCCCGGAGTGCGGCCGGGCCTACGACATGGGGTCGGGCATTGGTGTGTCGTCCGAGGCGAGCCGACGCAGCGCACGCGGCGACTTCCTGATGCGTCGTTTGCGGACGATCGCGTTGGGGTTGATCACGCTGGGGATCGTCGGGCTGACGGTTCTGGTCGCGTCGCTGAATCAGTCGATCAAGCCGGTGATGTGGGGCGGGCTGTTCGCCGCGATCGCGGGGCTGGCGACGCTGACGAGCTTTCTCTACGAGCGGCCGGAGGACTGACGGCGTGTGAAGCCGCGGGCCGGCCGTATAATCGTCGTTTCATGCCAGCCGCCAGCGACAACGGCAGCGGGACGGGGTCGGGCGAGCCGCTCGTGGGGATCGTCATGGGGTCGGTGAGCGACCGCCAGACGATGCAGCCGGCGGCGGACGTGCTGATGGAACTGGGGGTGGCGTGCGAGATGAAGGTGGTGTCGGCGCACCGGACGCCGGACTGGCTGTTTGAGTACGCCGAGAAGGCGGCGGGACGTGGGTTGAAGGTGATCGTGGCCGGGGCGGGCGGGGCGGCGCACCTGCCGGGGATGCTGGCGAGCAAGACGCGGCTGCCGGTGCTGGGCGTGCCGGTGCAATCGCGGGCGCTGCGGGGGCTGGACTCGCTGCTGTCGATCGTGCAGATGCCCGGCGGCGTGCCGGTGGGGACGCTGGCGATCGGCGAGGCGGGGGCGAAGAACGCGGGCCTGCTGGCGGCGCGAATGCTGGCGACAACGGACGCCGCGCTGGCCGAGCGGCTCGAGGCGTGGTCGGTGGCGCAGACGGACAAGGTGATGGCGGGGCGTGACCTCAAGCCCGAGGGCGAGCCGTTTTGACCGGCGGCGGCGCGGCCCAGGCCGTCGAGCCGATCCTGCCCGGCGCGACGGTCGGCGTGCTCGGCGGCGGCCAACTCGGGCGCATGCTCGGCCAGGCGGCGCGGCGGATGGGGTACGGCTTCGTGGTGTACGACCCCGATCCGGGCTGCCCGGCGGCGGCGGTGGCCGACGAGCAGATCGTCGCGCGGTACGACGACGGGCTGGCGCTCGAGCGGTTCGCGCGGCGGGCGGACGTGGTGACGTTTGAGTTCGAGAACGTACCGGCCGGGCCGCTGGCGGGGCTGGCGAAGTGGGTGCCCGTGCGGCCGGCCCCGGGGGTGCTGGAGACCTGCCGGGACCGCGTGGCCGAGAAGACGTTCCTCGAGGGCTGCGGGGTGCCGATCGCGTCGTGGCGTGCGTGCGGGTCGGCCGAGGAGGCGCGTGCGGCGGCCAACGCCATCGGCGGGCGCGGCGTGATGAAGACCGCGCAGTTCGGCTATGACGGCAAGGGCCAGCGGGCGTTCGGCTCGGCCGACGAGGCGCAGGCGGCTTTCGCGGAGCTCGGGGGCGTGCCGGGCGTGGCCGAGGCGTGGGTCCCCTTCGATCGCGAGGTCTCGACGCTCGTGGCACGCACACCGGCCGGCGAGGCCTTGGCGTATCCGGTCGTCGAGAACCGCCACGTCAATCACATCCTCGACGCCACGCTCGCCCCGGCGCCGGGCCTGAACGAGGCGATGTGTCATCAGGCCGAGACCATCGCGCTGACGGTGGCCGAGCACTTCGACCTCGTCGGGTTGCTGGCGGTCGAGATGTTCGTGGTCGGCGAAGCGAGCGCGTCGCCGCGGCTGATCGTGAACGAGCTGGCCCCTCGGCCGCACAACTCGGGGCATTACTCGATCGAGGCGTGCGTGACGGATCAGTTCGAGCAGCAGCTTCGGGCGGTGTGCGGCCTGCCGCTGGGCGATCCGTCGATGCGCGTCCCCGCGGCGGCGATGGTGAACCTGTTGGGCGATCTGTGGCGGCCGCTGCTCGTGCACCCGACCGTCCCGCCGTGGATCGACGCCCTGGGCGAGCCCGCGGCCAAGCTGCACCTGTACGGCAAGCGTCAGCCGCGGGTCGGGCGGAAGATGGGGCACGTCACGGCGACCGCGGCCACCGCCGACGTCGCACTCGACATCGCCGATCGCGCCAGGCAACGTCTGCTGGGTCGACCGGGCTGACACCACTGATCCCGCGGGAACCGGTCGACGTACACCTAGAGTAAATGTCTATGGCGACCCTGCTGGACATCGCGTGGCGGACCTGGGCTGTGCTGGCCGAGATGGCGCCGTACCTCTTCCTGGGGTTCGTCGTGGCCGGCGTGCTGCGCGTGCTCCTGCCGACGTCGTTCGTGCAGCGCCACCTCGGCGGGGGCGGCGTGGGGTCGGTCGTGAAGTCGGCCGTGCTGGGGGTCCCGCTGCCGCTGTGCTCGTGCGGGGTGATGCCGGTGGCGGCGGGCCTGCGACAGCAGGGGGCGTCGCGTGGGGCGACGGCGTCGTTCCTCATCGCCACGCCGCAGACGGGCGTCGACTCGATCTTCGCGACCTGGGCGCTGCTGGGTTGGCCGATGGCGGTGGCGCGGGCGATTGTGGCGCTGGGGCTGGGGATCGTGAGCGGCATTGCCGCCGACCTGACGGGCCGAGGATCGTCCAAGACAACCGAACGCACGGTCGGCCTGGCGATGGCGGCCAAGCCCTGCTGCTCGGGCGAGGCCGAGACGTCGCCCAACTCTTGTCACGAAGATGGCATCGACGCCGAGCACGATCACGCCGGTCACGACCACGGCGTCGAGCCGGTCAACTGGCGCGGCGGCCTCAAGTTTGCACTGGTCAGCCTGCCTCGCGACATCGCCGTGCCGCTGCTGCTCGGCGCCTTGTTGGCCGGCGTGCTGACCGCCGTGCTCACGCCCGAGCTGGTGGCGCCGTACCTCGGCGGGTGGTGGGCGGTGCCGGTGATGGCGCTCATCGGGATGCCGGTGTACATCTGCTCGACGGGCGTCATCCCGTTGGCGCTGGCGCTGATTGCGCTGGGCGCGTCGCCCGGCGCGGCGTTGACGCTCATGATCGCCGGCCCGGCCGCCAACGCGGCCACCTGGTCGATCGCCCACGCCACGCTCGGCTTCCGGGCCGCCCTCGCCGCGCTCGGCACCGCGACCCTGGGTGCGATCCTCATCGGCTTTGCCGTCGACGCCACCGGCGTCGGCCCGTGGCTGCTCGCCGCCGTCCAGTCACACCACCTCCACGCGATGCACGTCACCTGGCTCGGCCACGCCTCGGCCGTCGCCCTGATCCTGCTGCTCAGCCAGCGCTGGTGGCCGCTGCTCCGCCGGCTCGCTCAACGCCGATCGCCCGCTACTCCCGCGCCGCCCGCGACCTCGACCCCATGACCAACGCCGCCGACACCCCGCTGACCCTCGCCGCCTTCCAACAACACATCCGCGATCGCTACCACGCGACCGACGACGCCCGCGGCACGCCCGGCACGTTCATGTGGTTCGTCGAGGAGGTCGGTGAGCTCGCGACCGCGTTGCACAAATCGACCGGGCAGGGCGGCGACACCTCCGGCTCGGACGACCCCGCCGGCGAGTTCGCCGACGTCCTGGCCTGGCTGTGCACGCTGGCCAACATCAACGGCGTCGACCTCGAGCAGGCCGTCCGCGACAAGTATCTCGATGGCGAGGGTCCGGCGGGCACCAAGTAGCCCGCGTTCGCTGCCCGTTGTCGGCACGGTCAAGCCGACGCCCCGGCTGGCCGATGTCCGTCGCGTGTCTGCCACCGATCTGCCCGTCGATGTCGATGCGTCCGTGGTCCGCTCGACCCGCCTGTGGATGGGCCGGCAGCGCTGGGAGCAGGTCGTCGCCGACGCCGTCCCGGCCAAGAACGCGGCCCGCCGGCTCAATCAGCGCCGACGGCGCGAGCCACGCCACCCGTACCGCGTGTCCTGCCTGATCCGCCTGGGCAAGGACGGCGAGATGGGGGTCTACTCGGTCGACACCCGCAACATCTCCCGCCACGGCCTGGGCTTCCGCCACGACCGCCTGGTCGAGCCCAACACCCCGTGCCTGATCGCCCTGCGCGACGCCGTCGGCTGCGTGACGTTGCACGCCGCGATCGTCCGCTGGTGTTCGCCGCTCGAGCCGGTCGGCTTTGATACCGGCGTCGAGTTCGACCAGCCCCTGGCCGCCGAGCTCATCGAGCAGGCCGATCAGGGCCCCCGCTGACGCCACCTTGCCGCACCGCGCCAGGCCGCACGTTCGGCTGACGGTGATAACGGTCCCGCGGGCTGCATCGGCCGGACCGACGCGCCTCACGCCCCACGCTTTCGCCAGCTTCGCCGGGCCTTATGACCCGACCCTCGACCGTCGATAGCCCACCGCGGCGACCCCTCGCCCTGCCCCCGCCCGGCCCGATCTTCACCCCACCGAGCGACGCATGGAACTCGATCAGATCCTCGAAACCGCCGTCGAGCACGGTGCCTCCGACATCCACCTCATCGCCGGCCACCGGCCCATGGCCCGCCTCCACACGGTCATGACCCCGATGGACTTCCCGGAGATCGGCCCCGACGAGGCCATGGCCATGCTCAAGCACATGGCCACCGAGCCCCACATGAAGATCTTCGAGAAGGTCAAGGACGTCGACTTCTCGTACGGCGTCCAGAAGCTCGGCCGCTTCCGAGTCAACGCCCACCTCCAGCGCGGCAGCGTCGCGATCGCCATGCGTGCGATCAAGACCAAGATCCCCCCCCTGGCCGACCTCAACCTCCCCGAAGTCATCTCCCGCCTGACCTACCTCCCCCGCGGGCTCATCCTCGTCACCGGCGACACCGGCTCGGGTAAGTCGACCTCGCTGGCGGCCATGATCGACGCGATGAACCAGCGCTATCACAAGCACATCATCACGCTCGAAGACCCGATCGAATACACGCTCAAGAGCCGCAAGTCGATCATCGAGCAGCGCGAGCTCGGGGCCGACACCCCGTCCTTCGCCTCGGGCCTCCGGCACGTCCTGCGTCAGGACCCCGACATCATTCTCGTCGGCGAAATGCGTGACCTGGAGACCACGGCCGCGGCCATCACCGCCGCCGAGACCGGCCACCTCGTCTTCTCCACGCTGCACACGGTCAACTCCTCGCAGACCGTGGAGCGAATCATCGACATGTACCCCGCCGACCAGCAGAACCAGATCCGCTCCATGCTCGCCAACACGCTGCAGGCCGTCGTCTCGCAGACGCTGTTCAAGCGGCTCGACCAGAAGGGCATGGTCCCCGCCGTCGAGATCATGCTGTGCACGCCCGCCGTGCGCAACCTCATCCGCGAGAACCGGGCGTTCGAGATCCCCAACGTCATCGAGACCAACCGCCAGCTCGGCATGAACTCGCTCGACAACGCGATCTCCGAGCTCTACTTCAACGGCATGATCAGCAAGGAAGACGCCATCGCCCAGGCGGCCTACCCCGAGAAGCTCGAACGCAGCCTCGCCGCCTGATCCTCACCGCCCGGCCCGCCACCGATCCACCCCGTATCACGGCTTAGTTCACCATGCCCACCTACCGCTACCAGATGCGGACCTCCGGCGGCGAGACGTCGGTCGGCCAGATCGCCGCCGCCACTGCGCTCGCCGCCGCCCAGCAGCTGCGCGCCCAGGGCAACACCGTCCTGCAGCTCACCCCCGTCCGCTCGGGCGGCGGGCAGCGCGACTGGAAGGCCACCCTCAAGGCCCTCAACTACACCTCGGGCCCCACGCAGAAGGACGTGCTCAACTTCACCGTCCAGCTCGCGGTCATGATCCGGGCCGGCATCTCGATCCGCGCGGCGCTCGAGGGGATCGCCGACCAGGTCGAGAACCCCAAGTTCAAGCAGATCCTCTTCACCATCAAGCAGGACGTCGAGTCCGGCAAGCAGTTCTCCGACGCGCTCGGGCGCTTCCCGCGGCTGTTCGGCCCGCTGTACATCAACATGGTGCGGGCCTCGGAGATGTCCGGCTCGTTCAGCCAGATGCTCGAACGCATCGCCGCCTACCTCCGCCAGCAGATCGAGACGCGGCAGATGGTGATCGGGGCGATGATCTACCCCGCGGTGATCGCCGTGATGGCCGTGGGCGTGACGATCTTCCTGCTCACGTTCGTGCTGCCGCGGTTCGCGGCCGTGTTCGAGGGCAAGGAGGCCGCGATGCCGTGGCCGACCATCTTCCTGATGGCCCTCTCGGGCTTCATGGTCGAGTGGTGGTGGGCGGTCATCGGCGGCATGGTCCTGGGGCTGTTCGGCCTGTGGATGTTCGTCCGCACCGACGTCGGCGGGTGGTGGTGGGACCTGAGCAAGCTGCGGGTGCCCATCTTCAAGAAGATGTTCAGCGCCCTGTACATCTCGCGGTCGCTGCAGACCATGGGCGAGCTGGTCAACGCCGGCGTGCCGATGCTCGACACGCTGCTCATCACCGGTGAGATCTCCGGCAACCGCCTGTTCCGCCGTCTCTGGCGCAACGTGCACTCGTCGGTCAAGCAGGGCAAGAAGATCGCTCATCCGCTGACCCGCACCCGCCTGCTGCCCACCGCCGTCGTGCAGATGGTCTCGGCGGGCGAGGAGTCCGGCAAGCTCGGCGAGGTGCTCGACGAGGTGTCCGACTACTACGCCCGGCAGCTCCGCGAAACCATCAAGACCGTCACCAGCATGATCGAGCCGCTGATGATCGTGATCATGGGTTCGATCGTCGGCTTCATTGCGATGGCGATCATCCTGCCGATCTTCAAGCTGTCGACGCTGGTGAAGTAATCCTTGGTCGGCGTGACGGTGTTGCGGTCTGGCGGTTTGGTGAGGTCTGTGACGGCGGGGCGGATCGGGAGATCGCCCCGGGTCCGAGAAGCCCGAGGGTCGCTTGCCCGACGTGACGGTAAATCGGTGACTCTCGACGGAGCCATGCGCGTGCCTGACCACCAACCCGCCCAGCCGCCAACCCGCCGAACGAAGCGGGGTCGCCACGCGTCCGGCTTCACGCTCATCGAGGCCGCCCTCGCCACGGTCATCATCGGCACGGGCGTGCTCGCGATCGTCGCCGCCCAGCAGGCCTATCACCAGAAGAACCAGTGGGCCCAGAAGTCCGGCACGGCCATGCTGCTGGCCAACGAGATGCGTGAGATGACCCTCGCGCTGCCCGCCCACGACCCCGCCACGCAGTTGGCCAACCTCGGCCCCGAAGCAAACGAGATCGTCGGCGTCACGGCCGACGTCACGCTCTTCGACGACCTGGACGACTTCGCCGGCGCCGTCGACCTCGCCACCGGCCGCGGCCCGGGCACGCTGTTCAGCCCGCCGATCAACGCGCTGCGTCAGGTCATCCCCGGCAACGACATGGCCCAGTGGACCCAGCACATCAAGGTCGAACGCGTCTGGGAGGGCTTCGTCGCAGCCCCCGAGTCCGGCACGCTGCCCGGCCTGAACGTGCTCGAAGATGTCGGCACGGGCGACCGCACCGTCGTACGCGTCACCGTCGACATCCTGCACACCCCGCCCGGCGAGACCGCTCAGCTCATCACCAGCCTCACGTGGCTCGTCCCCGACTAGCTCGGAGCAGTTCTGCCATGACGCAATGCCTCACGCCCGCCGCCGTCGCCCGCCGCCGTCGCCGCCCCGCGCGCAGCCGACGCGGCGCCGCCGCGATCCTCGCGATGATGTTCCTGGTCATCTTCGGGTCGCTGGCCACGGCCATGGCCGTCGTCTCGCAGGGCAACCTCAACACCGCCGACTCGCAGCTCAAGGTGCAGCGCTCGCTCGCGGCCGCCGAGACCGGGCTCAACTTCCTCGCTTATCGCATCGAGCAGGTCGCCAGCGAGATCAACACTTCCGCCGGCCTGATCTACGACCCGCGCTACACCAGCTACTCCGTCGGCTCGGTCGACACCGGCGGCAGCGCGCTCGATCTCTGGGTCACGCTCCGCAACGAGCTGCGCAGCGAGCTCGGCACTGACTCGCAGTACACGCTCGGCGAGATCACGGTCGACGCCGACGGGTCGCTGGTCTTGCCGCTGGCTCAGGTCGGGCCGAACGCCCCGTCTTTCAGCGCCGTGCTCAGCCAGCACCCGCTGGTCGGCGAGAACTACAACGGCGACCGGTACCAGCAGCCCCCGTACTCGACGATGGACCCGCCCGTCAGCAACGCCGATCCGCTGGACGGTACGTGGATCCGCGTCGCGGTCACGGCTCAGGACGGCGTGGGAACGCGGGCCGTGCCACGCACGATCAGCGTCGACTTCAAGCTCGACAAGCGCATCCGCTACGCGATCATGTCGCAGAGCCGCGTGATGATCGGCCGCAACGTCATGATCGAGGGCCCGATCGGCTCGGGGTACGACGAGATCGACGGCGACGACGCCACCATCACCAGCGAGGACTGGGTGCCCAACGGCCACCCCGTCGTCATGCTCTCCGACTTCTCCGGTATGGACGCCTCGCTCGACGCCAAGCTCGACCTGCTCACCGACTGGCTCATTGGCGGGACCGACGCCGGCGGCGACCCCTACGGCGACATCGACGGCGACAACCGCATCGCCGTCAACACCCCCGCCGAGGTCGGCACGCTCGACGACCCCGCCACCCCCGTCAACGAGGCCGCCGACCTCGACGCCAACGGCGACGGCTACATCGACGATTACGACCTCTTCCTCGACCACTACGGCACCTTCAACAGCGCCACCGGCCAGCTGCAGATCACCACCGCTGAGCTCGAGTCCGGCGGCGTCTCTACCCTCGACGCCCAGCAGCTCGTCGACCTCATCGACACCTTCCGCCCCGACCGCAACGGCGACGGCGTCGTCGACTCGCTAGACACGCTGCTCGGCTACGGCGACGGCGTCATCGACAGCAACGACCGCTACGCCAAGGTCCGCGGCGAGGTGCACATTTCCGCCCAGCAGGCCGCGTGGAACAACGGCGCCGACGAGAACGACTACCACAACCACTACGCCGGCTCGGTCGTCCCCGGGTTCGAGGAGAACGCCACGACGTTCGAATCGGCCGAGAACGAACGCTTCAATATCGACGCCTCCAACTTCGACACCACCTACTTCGCCGACCTGACCTCGGCCCCCGAGCAAGAGCTCGGCGCCCAAGCCGCCGCGCAGCCCCCCGCCGATCCCGACGCCGGGCTCGATCCGCGGATCGACGGCGAGGTCACCGAGGAAGTGCCCTTCGGCTCGCCTTACCCGTACGACTTCTATACCCGCACTGTCTACCGCGACATGACGTTTGTGGACGTCCGCATCCCCAAGGGCGCCAACGCGCTGTTCGTCAACTGCACCTTCGACGGCGTGACCTACATCGAGGGCAACGACGCGCTCGCCAACCAGTTCGACTTCAACTACGCCGGCATGACCGAGGCCGACGGCTCGCAGAAGCACCCCGACAAGTACGTCCTCATCGACCCCGACGGCGACCCCGACGACGAGGCCAACAAGATCTACGACACCAAGGCCGAGTCCAACAACCTGCGGTTCCACGACTGCACGTTCCTCGGCCCGGTCGTCACCGGCACGCCCTCGGGCTTCAGCCAGGTCCGCAACAAGCTCACCTTCACCGGCAACGTCCAGTTCGACGTCGACGCCTCCCCGACGCTCTCCAACGAGGAGAAGCGGATCTACAAGCGATCCACCCTGCTCGCCCCGAATTACTCGGTCGAGATGGGCACCTTCGTCGCGCCGTACGAGACGACCGAGACCATCAACCTCGACGGCGCGGTCGTCGCGGGCCTGATCGACATGCGCGGCAAGGTGAGCGTCAACGGGTCGGTCATCGCGACCTTCAAGCCCGAGGCCAACACCGGCCCCGTGCTCGGCGACCTGGCCCCGCAGTTCAACACGACCCTTGGCTATTTCTCCGCCGCCGACGGCGACCTCGAGGCCGAGCTGCCCACGGCCGGCCTGGGCATCATCCACCTCCGCTACGACCCCTCGATCCCCCTGCCCGACGGCATCGTCGGCCCGATCGAGCTCCGCCCGGTCATGGCCACTTATCGCGAGACCGCGACCCAATGAGCCGACCCACCGCCCCATGCCGGCCCGGTCGCGTCCGCCGCGCGGCCGCCTTCTCGCTCGTCGAGCTGCTCGTCTCGCTGGCCATCGTGGCCGTGCTGATGGTCGCGACGATGGTCGCGATCGACGCCTCGTTCCAGGCCTACGCCGCGGCCGCCGAGTCGGCCTCCACGCAGAACACCACCCGCCTGGTCACGCAGCGCGTCGTCACGCTGGTCCGCACGTCCAGCGCCCACGGCCCCCTGACCGCCGGCACGCCCACGGACGCGCCGTGGAACCTCATGCAGACGGCCTACGCGACCGCCATCGCCGCCAGCCACTCGGGCCTCACCCCCGCCGCCGCGACCGCCACGCAGAACGGCGAGGTCGTCGAGGCCAACTTCCTGCGCCTCATCGACACCGACGGCAACGAGCTGGCCATCCGCTACGAGCCCACCGCCCAGGAGCTCTGGCTCACGATCATCAAGCCCGGCGCCACCACCGCCACCGCCCAGCCGCTGCTCGACGGCGTGCAGGCCGCGACCTTCACCGTCCGTCCGCGAGAAGACGACTTCGGCGTCGCCGTGCTCCAACGCGCCTCGATCGACATCACCGTCGCGCCCGACGAGGACACGACGCTGGCGATCGAGTCGGCCGGGACCCCCCCCATTCGCGTCTTCGCCTCGACGATGCCGCGGGCCCTCGACTGAGCGCCCGCCTGTAGCGATCGGGCAAGCCGGGCTTGATCGGCGTTGCCCAGTTTCGCTAGCCCCACGCATCCGTGAATCGTTAACTCCATGCATCCAGGGACGTCGGCGCTACGTCGCAGCCGAGCGTTGAACACGGTTTGGTCACAACGCGACCGCAAGCACCCACGCCCCAAGGAAAGGCAGGACCATGCAGAAGACCTTCACCACCCTCGCCCTGGTCGGCACCCTCGCCTCGGTCGGCCTGACCCAGGCCGACACGATCGAACTCACGGGCACGCTCCGCGACTTCAAGATCGATCACCCCGACATGCAGAACGAGGACAAGAGCTTCGGCGTCAAGACCGGCCTGGTGCTCAGCCAGCTCGGCGAAGACGGCAAGCCCGTCCTCGACACGGCCAACGACCCCGCCCGCGGCATGATCACCGGGCCCGAGTCCTTCGACCAGTGGTACCGCGATGTTCCCGGCGTCAACATCGCCATCCCTCTGACCATCACGCTCGACAACGGCTCGGACGAGCCCGGCGGCGTCTACTCCTTCGCCAAGGAAGGGTCGGGCAACTACTTCTTCCCCGCCGACGGCCTGGGCTTCAACGACATGCAGTCGGTCTCCACCGGCACGCACAACTTCTACTTCACCTACGAGATCAACACCGAGTTTACCTACTACGACCCCAACAACCGCGACCTCGACGGCGACGGCATCCCCTCCTCCGAGGACGAGGACGACGGCTCCATGGTCTTCACCTTCACCGGTGACGACGACGTCTGGGTCTACATCAACGGCAAGCTGGCCGTCGACATCGGCGGCGTGCACGCTCAGGAGTCGCGCTCGGTCAACCTCGACGAGAAAGCCGAGGAGCTCGGGCTCGAGCCCGGCGGCGTCTACTCGCTGCACTTCTTCTTCGCCGAGCGGCACACGACGCAGTCGAACTTCCGCATCGACACGACCCTGCGGCTCGTCGCCATCCCCCCGACGACCGTGAGCCCGCTGTACGACTAATCCGCCTCGGACCATCCGATACCTCCTCCAAGGCGGCGCGACTCTCGAGTCGCGCCGCCTTGTTCGTTGAGGGCTGGGCCGCGCTAGACTCCCGCGATGAATCGAGCCCTCCGTCGTGCGTTGGCCGTGGCCGCGGTCGTTCTAGCCGGCCTGCCCACCGCCCTCGCGTTCGCCGAGCAGCGTCTCCACGGCATGACGGTCACGTGCTTCCGCTGGGGCCCGGGCGAGTGGGACGGACCGCACATGGCCGGCACGCTGGATCGGCTCAGCGAACTGGGCGTGAACAGCGTCGCGTTGCATCCCTACGGCAGGATCTCGGGCACCGGGGCCGTCCGCCACTCGCCGGGTGTGCAAGATCCGTCGCTGCTGGTCCCGGCCGAGCAACTCGCCGAGCGCGGCATGACGCTGATGGTCAAGCCGCACATCGCCTATTGGGGCAGCCCGTGGGGGTGGCGCGGCGAGATCGAGTTCGACAACGAGGCGGACTGGCGTCGCTTCTTCGTGGACTACAAGGACTTCATCGTTCACCAGGCGCGGATCGCCGAGCGCGCGGGCGCGGCGTGGTTCGCGGTCGGGACCGAGCTGGAGCTGACGACGCACCGGCCGGAGTGGGGGCCGATCATTGATGCGGTTCGCGCCGAGTTCACCGGTCGGCTGACCTACGCGGCGAACTGGAACACGGTCGACCGGGTGCCGTTCTGGGATCGGCTCGACGCGGTCGGCGTGCAGTTCTACTTCCCGATCAGCGAGGCCGCATCACCGACCGACGCGCAGCTGCGGGCGGGCTTCGAGGCGGCGCTCGACGGGATGCTCGCCGAGGCGGCCCGGCTCGATCGGCCGCTGCTGCTGACCGAGCTGGGGTATCCGCCGCACCCGACGGCGGCGGCCCGCCCGTGGGACGACTCGGGGCCGGACACCGAGCCGGGGTTTGCGCTCGCGCGACGTTGCCTGTCGGTGGCCCTGTCGGCGATCGACCAGAGCCGCGACGAACGGCTGCTGGGGGTGTATCTGTGGAAGTGGTTCCCGACGCCGCGTGTGGTGCGTCGCGAGTTTGCGTTGCAGCACCCGCAGGCCGAGGCCGTGATCGCCGAGCACTGGGCGGCGCCGGCGTCGGCCGCGGCCGGGCGCTGAGTTACCTGGTGCGGACGGCCATCGACTGGGCGAGGGCGCGGAGTGGTTCGCTGCGTTCGCCGAGCGGTTCGATCGCGCCGACGGCGACGATACGCAGCCGCTCGACCTCGTGCTTGCTGGCGTCGATGCCCATCACGGCCGGGTAGGTGAGCTTGTCCTGCTCGACGTCTTTGCCCGCGGTCTTGCCGAGCTGCTCGGTGGACTGCGTGACGTCGAGCAGGTCGTCGACCACCTGGAACATGAGGCCCATGGCCTCGGCGTACTGGGTGAGTGCGTCGAGCTCGGCGGCCGAGGCGCCGCCGCAGATCGCGCCCATGCGGCACGACGCGCGGAGCAGGGCCGCGGTCTTGTGGCGGTGGATGATCTCGAGGCGTTCGACGGGCTCGACGCCGTCGTCCCAGTCTGGGAGGGTGTCGCAGACCTGGCCGATGATCATGTCGTTGGTGGCGGTGGCGAGCTCGCGGGTGGTGGCGGCGACGAGGGCGGCCTCGGTCAGGCGGGTGGCCAGGACCTCGAAGGCCAGGCCCATGAGCATGTCGCCGGCGAGGATGGCCATCGCCTCGTTGGTGTGCTTGTGGAGCGTGGGGCGGCCGCGGCGGAGGTCGTCGTCGTCCATCGCGGGCAGGTCGTCGTGGACCAGGGAGAAGGCGTGGATCATCTCGATCGCGGCGGCCGCGGGCATGGCCTGGGCCGCGCTGCCGCCGACCGCTTCGCAGCTGCGCACGACGAGGGTCGGGCGGACGCGTTTCCCGCCGCCCATCAGGGCGTACAGCACGGCCTCGCAGAGGTTGCCGGCCATGGGTCGGGCCTTGACGAACTCCTGCATGTAGGTCTCGACGGCCGAGACCGACGCCGTGACCGACGAGAGGTCCATCGCCGCGCTCGCTTCGCTCATCGCTTCTCCCTGCAACAACCACCAGACATTCGCGCGAGTCTAGCCGACGCCGCTCGCCGACGTGCCGGCCGGTCGCGAGGACCCCGCGCCCATCGCCCACCGCGCGACCGCCCCGGCCCCGTCCGGCGGGCGCGACCGCATCAGGCTCTGCCGCATCGCTTCGCGGCGCGCCGCGTTGCTCAACAACTCCACGACCCGGCCCAGCAGCCCGCCGACGGTGGCCACGGGGTCGACGTGGTCGTCGGCCAGCAGGGCGCCGCCCGCGCGGACCAACGGCTCGGCGTTGTGGCGTTGGTGCTGATCGCGGTGATGCGGATACGGCAGGAACACGGCGGGCGTGCTGCTGGCCCAGGCCTCGGCGACGGTCCCCGCGCCGGCGCGGCAGACCGCGAGCTCGGCCGCGGACCACGCGAGCCCCATGTCGTCGCGGAACGGCTCGACCACGGCGCGGACGCCGATGCGCTCGTAAGCCTCGGCGGCGCCCTGGGCCTCGCCCTCGGCCGAGCCGGTGAGGTGGACGACCTCCCAGGTCTTGAGCGCCCGGCGGCCGACGGTGCGCCCGACGAGCTCGACCATGGCGGCGTTGATGGAGGTCGCGCCTTGCGAGCCCGCGGTGACGAGCAGGGTGGGCTTGTCGGGGCTGAGGCCGAGCTGCCAGCGGGCGGCCTCGGGCTTGTGGGTGGCGCGGCTGGCCTCGCGCAGGGGAACGCCGACGCGCTGGGCGCGGGGCAGGCCGGTGCCGTCGTAGGCGGTGAAGACCTCGTCGGCGCGGCGAGCGGACCAGCGGTTGGCCTTGCCGGGGACGGCGTCGAGGTTGACCAGGCAGCTCGGCACGCCCAGTCGGCTCGCCGCGGCAACGGCCGGCCCGCCGACGAAGCCGCCGGTGCTGACCACGGCCGTCACGCCGCGCTCGCGGATGAGTTGTTCGCAGAGATCGATCGCGGCCTGATGGCCCTTCCACCAACGCCACAGGCGAACGGGGTGCATCGTCATCGGCACGGCGGGCAGCGCCGCCCAGGCCTCGCCGCCGAGCCCTTCGCAGACGGTCTGGTCGATCGGGCGTTCGCTCACGGCATACAGCGGCTGCAGCCGCGAGCCGGCGGCGGCGAGCTGTTCGGCGATCGCGACGTTGGGGTAGATGTGACCGCCGCTGCCGCCACCGGCGAGCAGGAGCGTGCCGGCACCCGTCGGTCGCTGCGTCACGTCGCCAGCCTAGCTCCGCCTGGCGTGGCGTCGGCGAGGGCGTCGGCGTCCTTGGTGTCGACCACCTCGGCCGATCGGCGCCGATCCGCGCCGGCCAGCAGCCCGAGCATGGCCGCGGTGATCACCCACCCGGTCCCGCCGTGGCTCACCAGCGGCAGGGCGATCCCCTTGGTCGGCATCACCACCGTGACCACGGCGACGTTGATCACGGCCTGCAGCCCCAGCGTCCCGGCCACGCCCAGCGCGGCCAGCGCGACGAACCGATGGCCGCTCTCGGCACCGATCCGCCAAGCCAGCCAAGCGACGGCAAGCAGCAGGCCGACGACCATGACCGCCCCGGCCAGTCCGAGCTCCTCGCAGACGATCGCGTAGATGAAGTCGGTGGTGTCCTCGGGGAGGTAGCCGAATTTCTGCACGCCGAACCCCAGGCCGTTGCCGCTCCACCCGCCCTGGGCGAGCGCGGCCATCGAGCGGATCGGGTGATAGCCGGTGCCCGCGGGGTCGGCCCAGGGGTCGAGGAAGGCGAGGATGCGGTCCATGCGGAACGGGCTTTGCGAGATCATCGTCGCCGCCGCCGCCACGCCCGCCAGCCCCACGCCCGCCAGCTGCCAGATACGCCCGCCGGCACCGAGCAGGATCACGCCGCCCACCGCCCCGATCAGCACGGCCGTCCCCAGATCCTCCAGCACCACCAGCCCGCACCCCACGCCCAACAGCAGCAGCCCCGGCCCAAGCCCCGTGCCCGCCTTGCGCATCGCCGGCCCCCGCGCCGCGCCCCACCACGCCAGCCCGAGGACCATCGCCCACTTGACCCCCTCGCTCGGCTGGAACGTGACCTGCCCCAGGCCCGGAAGACGCAGCCCCAGCCACCGCACCGCGCCGTTGGCCTCGACCCCGACGCCCGGCACGAGCGTTAACGCTTGCAACCCCAGCGCCCCCCCCACGAGCAACGCGATCGGCCAGCCGCGCCACGCCGCGGCCACGCCCGGCCTCAGCTCGCCGCCGTCGCCCGCCCCGGGCGCGAGCCGTCGTGGGTCGAAACGGCTGGCGATCAGCATGGTCACGATCGCGAGCCCGGCGTAGATCGTCGTGCGGCTGGCCGTCGAGGCCGCCAGCGCCGATCGCGCGGCCTCGGCGCCCTCGGGGGCGATCGCCGCGTCGGTCATCGGGGCCGCCGGGTCGATCCGGGCTTCGGCCGAGCGCACCATGACCACGCCAATCGCCAGCAGCGCCGCCGCGCACGCCATCATCGCCGGACCGGCCCATCGCATGCCCATGGCTATCGGGCCGCCCCCGCCGCGCCCTGCAATGTCGCGATCCGACGGGCGGGGCCGCGACGCCGTCGGGCGAACCGGCCGGCCGCCGCCTGCGATAGAGTGGTCGGGGTTTCGGGCGGGGCGACGGAGCGTTGGATGGCGCAGGATGCCGAGGCACAACTGGTCGCGGAAATCAAGTCGGGCAACCGCGCGGCGCTCGGCATGCTGCTGGAGAGCCAGCAGTCCCGGCTGTACCAGGTCTGCCTGCGGATGCTGGGCAATCGCGACACGGCGGCCGAGGCCTGCCAGGAGGCGATGCTGAAGATCATCCAGTCGATCGGCGATTTCCGGGGCGAGAGCCGGCTGTCGAGCTGGATGGTCCGCATCGCCATGAACCAGAGCCTCACCCGCCTGAGGCGAGACAAGGTCCGCCGGACACTCAGCATCGACGCCCCGCGGGGCGGGGGAGACGGCGATCAGGCCGACGAGCTCCGCCGCCGGCTGGCCGACGCGCGGGAACCGACGCCGGACGTGCGCGTCGAACAGGAAGAGCGGCAGCGGATGGTGCTGGCCGCCCTGGCCGATCTTGAGCCCGACCATCGGCGGGTGCTGGTGCTGCGAGACGTGGACGGGATGGACTACGCGCAGATCGCCGAGGTGCTGGAGCTGGCGCTGGGGACGGTGAAGAGCCGGCTGTTCCGGGCCCGCGTGGCGCTTCGGGAACGGATGGAGGAGCTCGAGGCCGGCCGGGCGTCGGCCGCGGGCGAGCTGGACGGGCGCGACGTGGAGGCCGCGTCGGGCTGAGTTGTTGACCCCGAGATGATCAAGTTGGACGAACAGACCGAACGACTGCTGCTGGGGTACCTCGAGGGCGACCTGGACGAGGCCGAGCGCTGGCGCGCCGAGGCCGAGCTGACGCGTCGGCCCGAGCTGGCGCGGTGGGTGCGGGCGATGCGCGACGACCGCGAGGCGCTGCGTGGCGTGGCGGACCAGGACGTGCCCGAGTCCGTGAAGGAGACGGTGGACGCGCTGCGCGAGCGTGATGCGCTGCTGGGCGATGCGCCGGCGGCGCCGGGGCTTGGCGGCGAACTCGGCGTGGCAGGGCGGATCAGCCCGTCGTCCGCGACCTCGCCTCGGGCGGGAGATCGGGCGCTGCGGTTTCGGCGGTGGACGATCCGGCTGGCGGCGGCGGCGGCGGTGCTGCTGTGCGCGGCGGTGATGGTGCAGTCGATCGTGGGGACCAACCTGCTGAGCTCGGTGACGCCGGGCGGTCGTGGGGGCGAGGACCTCGCGATGGACACGCCTAACGCCGATGCGCTCACGCGTTCTGCCGAGCGGGCGTCGGTCTCGGAACGGCGACGCGAGGCGTTGCCTGGCGCGATGGAGGAGTCTGTGGCGTCGGATGACGAGTCGCCGCCAGCGCCGGCCGTTGCCGTGGCGGGGCAGCCACAGGGCGAGCGCGATTCGGTGCCCCCGCTGGATGGCGAGGCGTCCACCCTCGAGGAGGGCCTTGTCGTTCCCCCGCTAGTGGGGTCCGTGGCGGAAGCAGAGCCGCGGCCGGCCTCCGAGGTAGCGAGCGGGTTAGTCGACGGCGGGATGTCGCGGCTCGCCGACGCCGGCCCGGCGGAACTCGGCGACGAGACGCTCGCCTCCGCGGTGGGGACCGACTCCTTCGCTCAGCGGTCGTTCGACATCGGTGAGCGCGACCAGGCAAGCGACGCGGCGACCCCGGCCCTGACCCGATCCGCCGCGCCATCGGCGGAACCTTCGGCCGGCGAACCCGAGCCGGCGCTACGCGTCGAGGTCGACACGCCCAACCCCACGCTGGCGTACGTCGACCTGCAGCGCTGGGCCTTGGGTAACGCGGCGGTCGTGCAGTCGCCCGACCCGGTTGCCGAGGGTCTGGCCGTCGACGGCGAGCGCGGCTCTGCCGTCGCGGGCCGCGCGACAGACGCCGTCAACAACCGGCTTGGCGTTCGTGAGCCGGCCGCCGATGCGGTCCAGGTCGTGCAGTTGGCCGTTCCGGCCGACCGCGTGGACGCCTTGCTCACGCACCTCAACGACGACGGCCGGCAGCGCGTCCGGCTGCTCAGCGAGGGCAACGACGCGGTCGCGCAACGCGGCATGACCATCGACGCTCATCCCCAGGTGCAGTGGGTGCCCCCCGAGCCGGAACGCTCGGAGGCGGCCGGACGGCGGGCTCGGCTCGAGTCGATGGCGAAGGACATGACGGCGATGGATCACCCGTCCGAATCAACCCCCGAGGCTCAACGCGAAAACGAGGCCGCGCCGACCCTCGCGGGCGTCGACTTGGCGGCGATGCTGCGGGCTCAAACGCCGACCGTGGCGACGCGCTCGCTGAGCGAGTGGCTGCCCGAGCCGGCCGTGACGGTGGAACTTCTCCTGCGTCAGCAGCCCGAAGCGCCGACCTCGACGCCAATGCCGGCGACCCCGGCGCCCGCTGAGGACGCAGAAGGCCAGCCTTAGCGCGGCGCCTTGGTCGGGCCCGTCAGCGTGGTCGTATCGACCCACGCCTTGCGCGGCAGACGCCAACGCCACGCCATCGCGAACGCGACCGCCACCAGCGGCAGCGCCACCCCCGCCGCGAGCACGCTCCACCTCGCCAGCCCGCCACTAGCCGGCCGCCACCCGTCGGCGCCCCAGACCGCCTCGGACACCGCCGCCATCGCGATCAGCCCGCCGATCGCCGTCGCCATTGCCAACCCCAGCGTCACCGCCCACTGACCGACTCGCCAGCACCGCAACCAACTCATCGCAACCTCCTGGTCCCGCCTCTGAACGATCGTCGGCGCAGCACGCGTGGGGCCCGCAAAGGCATCGACACTACTCGCTGAACGCCTCCTCCGCGAGAGCAGCGTGGCCCCCGGCCAACGGGCCGGCGTAGCCCGTCGTGGTGATCGCGCCGTCGGGGTCGATCCGCACGGTCACCATGCCGGCCTGCGCCGTGACCCAGCGTTCGACCCCGAGCGGATCGAGCAACGCCGGCCACCCATCGTCGATCAGCCGTCGCGGGCCGCAGGACTGCACGACGATGCGCGGCGCGGTCGCGGCGAGCAGCGCGGACGAGGCGCCGGTTAGCGCGCCGTGGTGCGGCAGGTCGATCACGTCGGCCGAGAGGTCCGGGCCCGAGGAAAGCAGGGCCTCGATCGCCGCGTCCTGGATGTCGCCGTTGAGGCGGACACGCCGGCCGGCCAGGTCGAACGCCAGCACCAGCGAGGCGTCGTTGTCCCGGTCGAAGATCTCGTCGGCGGGCGGCCAGAGGCAGGTCACCGCCGAGCCACGCGACGCGTCGATCGTCTCGCTCCACCCACGCGCCACCGCCTCGATCGGCACGCCGCGCTCGGCCAGCCCATCGATCAGCAGCCGCAGCGGCGTCTCGCGGCCGTCGTCTCGGTCTGCCGCGGCCGCCGCCAGAACCTGCGGGCTGGTCAACACCCGATCGATCGGTACGGCGTCGGCCAGGTCGAGCACGCCGTTGTAGTGGTCGATGTCGGCGTGCGTGACCACCAGCGTCCCGACCCGCCCCACCCCGATCCGCCGCAGCGCCGGGGCCACGCGTCGCTCGCCCACGTCCCAGTCGCCCCGCGCCCCGCAGTCCACGACCCACACCGGCGCCCCGCCGCCCGGCTGCACAACCATGCACGATCCCTCCCCAACCGACAGCGCTCGCACCCGCGTCGGCCCCTCCCCTCGGGCCACGGCCCAACGCTCGGCCAGTCCGCCTCCGCCCCCTACCTGCACCACCGCCAGCCACCCCGCCAGCAGCGCCACCGCCGACCAGCCCGCGACCGCCCGTCCCCGCCACGCCCCGCCCAGCCACGCGACCGCCACAACCCCCGCGGCCGCCGCCCATGCCGCGCCCACGGGTTGGCCGAGCAACACGCCCGCCCAACCCGTCGACGCCCCCGCCTCCGCCAGCCCCACCAGGCTCCGCGTCAGCCACACCATCGGCCCCGCCAGCAGCAGCGATCCCGTCGGCAGCACGAGCCCGATCAGCAGCTTCGCGTAACCCACGCTCAGCATCCCCGCCACCACCGGCAACGCCGCCAGGCTCAGCAACAGCCCGCCCGGCGTCAGCAAGTCGAAGTGATATGCGACCAACGGCGCTGCCGCCACGGTCGCGACCACGCTCGCCGCCAGCGTCTGCAGCCCCACGCCCCACAGCCCGGGCAGCGGGTGCCGGTGACCGTCGTCGAGATCGCCCCCGTCCACACGCTCGATCGCCTCGAGCCCATAAGGCGTCAGCCCCCACTGCTCGCCGAGGCCCCACAGCCACCACGCCATCGGCTCGGTGAATCGCAGCAGCGCCCACACCACCCCAAAGCTCAGCTGAAACCCCGCGCCCGCCACCTGCCCGGGGTCGAACAACAAGAGAAGCACCGCCGCCAGCCCCATCATGTCGAGCCCGCGCACCCGCCGACCGCTGGCGTACGCCACCACCAGCAAGAACGCCATCAGGCTCGCTCGCAGGATCGGCGTCCGCCACGGCACCGCCAGCAGGTACACCCCCAGAACCGCCAGCACCACCGCCGCCACCCTCGGCGGACGCGACGACACCAGCCGCAGCCCCGCCCACACGATCCCCAGCAGGATCCCCAGATGAGCCCCGCTGATGCTCAGCAGGTGCGCCAGCCCTGTCCGCCGGAACGCGTCGTTCACCCCCGACGGCATCTCCTCCCGCACCCCCAGCAGCATCGTCGACGCCACCGCCCGCTCCACCGCGACCGATTCGCCCGCCATGCCCAGCCGAAGCGAGTCCAGGCACGCCCTCGCGAACCCCGCCCGCCAACGCTCCACCACCGCGACCGCCTCACGCAGCAGCCCCCCCGCCGACGTCGGACCCAGCCAGGCCACCCCGCCCCGCGAACTCACCGACAACAGCCCCCCCACCCCGCGCGCCCGCATCGCCGCCGCGTAGTCAAACTCGCCGGGATTACGCACCCCGCCAAACCCCGACAGCCACCCCAGCAACTCGACCCGGTCCCCGTTTGACAGCCGCGGCTCGGCCTCCTCCACCCGCACCCGCACCCGCCCGCTCGCCGTTTGCCAGCCGGCGTCCGTCGCGATCGCCGTGATCGCCAGTTCGAACCGCGTCACCGGGGGCTCGTAACTGAACCGCCCCAACGCACCCCGCTGCGATCGCACGACCGCCGGCTCATCGATCACACGGCCACGGACACGCGCCAGGCTCGGCTCGGCCGCCACCCACCGCTCGATGGCCGTCGCCGCCAACCGATGCTCGCGCGTCGCCGACCACGCCGCCATCGCCGCCGCTATCACCAACCACCCGCACAGCGCCTCCGTGACCCACCGCTCGCTCCCCGGCCTCCGGCGTCGCTGCCGCGTCGCCAGCCACCACCCCGCGCCGAAGGCCAGCGCCAGCGCCCACCACCCCCAGGCCAAGCCGACGTAAACGCCCGCCGCCGCCCCGGCCGTCGCCGCGTAGCCCGCACGCTCCAGACGCCCCTCGGTCACGCCGTGAGCGTAGTCGATCCGAGGCCGCTGGCGTGGGTCGATCCCGTCGACTGCGCACCCCTTCGTCAGATGATCTTGCCGCCAAGTTCCTGAACGCACACGACCCATCAGGGCGGGCTCGTGTGCGTCACGAGCCCGCCGCGATGGCCGGCACAGACCCCCACCCTCTCTCCCACCCCCGTCGGGGCCCCTCACGGCCCGTGCCGGCGCGTCGTGGCGCCGATCCCTCCCCCCCCCCGGCCCCACCCCAGGGTCCCCCAGTCGCCCGCCCTCCCCCGAGTGCGGGCTGTGGCCCGATCCCCTGGCCGGACTACCCGACTTCCGGCTTCGGGCCGATCACGCCGCCGACCCAGGTGCCAAAGTGGGTGTCCCAACTCTCTCCGCCGTTGCGCCCCTTGGCCTGGGTGGGCTCGGCTTCAGGGCCGCGGGTCCGAGACCGCCGGGGGCTCGCGCCCGCGTCCTCGTCGAGGTCGTCGGCCGCGGAGGCCTCGCCTTCGACCGTCCCGGGCTTGGCCCGAGCCAGCTGCGACTGGGCGATCCGGATCCGATCCACGACCTCCCGCATCGTCCGGGGACGGTCCATCGGGTTGCTCTCGATGCAGTCCATCACCACGCTCGAGAGCGCCGGCGCGACCGCCGGATTCAGAGACGCCGGTGATTCAATCCGCCGATTGTCCTTCAGCGTGCCGGCCTGCTTCTTGGTCTTGGGGATCAGGGTGGGCACGTGCTCGCCCGTGAGCAGCCAGTACATCGTCGCCCCAAGGTTGAACACGTCCGTCTGGGCCGTCAGCGACTCCTTGCGGACCTGCTCGGGGGCGATGTAGTCCGGCGTGCCCTGGACCCGCTCCTTGCGGGTGTGGATCGGGCAGCTCTGGCCGAAGTCGATGATCTTGACCTGCTTCTCGTCCGTGACCATCACGTTGTTCGGCTTCATGTCGGCGTGCACGAAGCCCTTGGCGTGCATCGCCGCCAGCCCCTCCCCCACCTGCCGGCAGAGGTCGGCCTGAACCGTCACATCGGCCGTCCGAAACTGCTCGAGTGGCTTGCCCTCCACGTACTCCATGAGCACGCGCACCGTCGACGTGCGGATGAGCTTGCGCTCACGCAACAGCCGGTAGCTCTTGCGGAGCAGCGGGTGGTCGAAGTTGCTAGAGACCTCGTGCTCCGCAACCGCTTGGTCGAGGAAACGCTGGTCGGAGGGCGACTCTTTCTCGACGACCTTAAGCGCGAACAGTTTCTCAGACCGATCGCGCACGCAATAAATCACGCTATGGGCACCCGAGCCGACGGCACGAACCACGTCAAATCCAGCAATCGACTGCGGGTCAGGCATTTACAATCACGCAGCACCAGCTCTCCCGACGAATCGGGGCCGCAGCTAGACGCCGCTGAGTCCTCTCAAGTTGTCACGAACAAGCGGATGGACGTATGACGGGAGAATATCTACTGATCGGTGGCATGACAACCGATCTGAGGCATTTCTTGCTGATTCGACGCGCGACGCCTGTCAAATCCGCTAATGATCTGGGCACTTTCCCTAACAGATCAGCGCTGAACGAGCGCAACGGAATCGGGTCGAACCCGATACGGGCGATCGCCGAGGGATCAAATCTGGATTTCTTGGTCCGACCACGGCCGGGGTCGAGGTCGAAGGAGTGGGTCAGCGTTGGATAAGCTGGGCCCGGAGGCCGGTCTCAGGAAACAGGGTCGATGCCCCCTCCGAGCCGACCTGAACCAGGACGCGGTTGGCGGGGATGCCGTACCGACGCTGGAGCTGCCGGACCAACCACACAAGCTCGCGCTGCTGGGCGGCCGTGGGGGTCGATCGGTCCGAGTCACCGATCAGGCAGATACCGATGGCGTGCTTGTGATACCAGCTCGCGCCTTCGCCATCGAGATATGCGCCGATCATCTGCTTCTGCCACCGGAAGCCGACCTCGATCAGGCCGTCGACCTCGTCAGAGCCGTTGTTGACGACAAAGTGGTAGCCCAGGCCGCCCCGGCCCAGGTCGTCGTGCACCCGATTGATCGATTGGCTGGAGCCCACCCGAGCGCCGGAGTCGTGGATCACGATCGCCCGCCAGTCCAGCGACTCGGGCGTCTCGAACAGCCGATCGGCCGCGGCCGAACCGCCCTCATCGATCGATCGCAGGCTCACCCCCGACAGCGGCGCCATCGGCCCCGGCTCCAGCGCCAGGAGCAACGCCGACACCGACGTCATCCCAAACACCAGGCAGGCCAACACGGTCAGCGTCCGTCGATCCGGCACCAGGACAGCCCTTCTGCTCGTCCGCCCGCTCGGCCGGCCGCGATACCTCCGCGGCGTCCGGTGCAGGCTCTCTCGCTGTCCCTTTAGATCGGCCAAAGCTCGACTCGGCTTTCCTTTTTTGGCCCTCAGGCCCGTTCCCTGCCCGTCCGGCAAACCCACCAGACGTCACCACTTACCAAACATCGGGCGATCAAACCAGCCCGACGAATTCCCCCGCGCCTCTCACCGCGACTCCAGCGGCGCCAGTCGTTCCCGCAGATTCGCCTGCGGCCGACCGAACGTGTCCTCGCTCTCGACCTGAGCCTCGTTGCCCCTCAGCGACGAGTACCGCTCGTACGGGTGTCGCTGTGCATTCTCGGGAAACAGCGGATCAAAACAACCCGAAAACACGGTTATCGCGATAAAAACCGCGATCCCCGCCGTCGCCCGGGCACACCAGCCACGCTTCATCTTCGCCAGTCTAACCAACCGCGCAGCGCGCCCGCCCGTACACTCCCCGCCGCCAAGTTCTCCCCAACGCTTCCCTCACCCCCGCTCGACACCCATGCCCACCCGCTGGTCCCAGACCCTCATCCCCACCGCCCGCCAGGCCCCCGCCGACGCCACCGTCCCCAGCCACCAGCTGCTCCTCCGCGCCGGCTACATCCACCCCCTCGCCGCCGGCGTCTACGACTACCTCCCCCTGGGCAAGCGATCCCTCGAAAAGGCCATCGCCATCGTCCGCCGCCACATGGACCCCATCTCCGCCGAGGTCTTCCTGCCCTCGCTCCAGCCCATCGACCTCTGGGAGCGCACCCAGCGCCGCGCCGCCTACGGCGACAACCTCTTCGTCGTCACCGACCGCCACGGCCGCGAGTCCGCCCTCGGCCCCACCCACGAGGAAGTCATCACCCACCTCGTCGGCGCCTTCATCAAGTCCTATCGCGACCTGCCCAAGTCCCTCTATCAGATCCAGACCAAGTTCCGGGACGAGTTCCGCCCCCGCTTCGGCCTCCTGCGGACCCGCGAGTTCCAGATGAAGGACGCCTACTCCTTCCACCTGCCCGGCCCCGCCGACAACCCCGCTGGACACCACGACGACCCCGGCAGCCTCAGCTGTATCTACGAGCAGTACCGCCGCGCCTACCACGCCATTTTCGCCGACTGCGGCGTCCCCGCCATGCAGGTCGAGGCCGAGGCCGGCCCCATCGGCGGCGACGCCTCCCACGAATTCATGTGCCCCACCCCCACCGGCGAGGACACCATCCTCGTCTCCGACAAGGGCAACTACGCGGCGAACGTCGAGAAGTGCGCCACCGGCGAACGCGCGGTCGGGCCCGCCTTCGACGACTCGGCCGAGACACCCGCGCCGATCGCCGAACTGGAAAAGGTTCACACGCCCGACACGATGACGATCGACGAACTATGCGCGTTTTGGAAGAAGAATCAAGGCTCCAAACTCAACCCGAAAAACACACTAAAGACACTCATTTACAAAGCCATTCAAGATTCTTCAATAGGTCACCTGTACGTTGGCGTAGTTGTGAGAGGTGATCATGAAGTCAACGAAGCGAAGCTACTTGCATACGTCAAGAGCCTGCTCGAATACACCGTTGCTTTGGAACTTCCGGCAACGGAAGAATTACTGCAATTAGGCCTTCCGATTGGCTACCTCGGGCCGATGTCCTTCAATCGCGATGAAACTGGGGCATGGCCCGTTATTGTTGATCCGAGTGCGACGGCACACGGTTTTTGGGTGACTGGTGCGGATAAGAGCCAAAATCATGTCAAGGGGTTCGATTGGAGCCGTGATTTCTTCGATGTCCATCACACGGGATCAGTTGATCCGATCACTTTTGGAGGCGATTACAGCGAGGAAGCTCATCGTGAAGCTTCGCTTAGTCGTGTGACCATTGCTGATGTCCGAAACGCTGAGAAAGACGACCCGTCGCCGCTCAACGACGGCGGCGTCCTCGAAGAACGCAAGGGCATCGAGCTCGGCCACATCTTCAAGCTCGGCGACAAGTACACGCGCGGCCTGGACGTCACCGTCGCCGGCGAGGACAACCAGCCGGTCCACCCGCTGATGGGCTGCTACGGCATCGGCGTCAACCGCATCCTCGCCGCCGCGATCGAGCGCGACGGCGGGCACGACGAGTCGGGCATCGTCTGGCCCGTCGCCCTCGCCCCGTACCACGTCGTCATCACGCCGATCAAGTACGCCGGCGAGGTCAAGGACACCGTCGACCGCCTCGCCGCCGAGTTGGAATCGCGGGCGCTGCCCGTGGGCAAAGCCGCCGACGGCGTCGGCGGATCGACCACGGACGGCGGCATCGCGGACACCGTCCGCGACTTTGTCGAAGTGTTGATCGACGACCGCGACGAACGCCCCGGCCCCAAGTTCAAGGACGCCGACCTCATCGGCATCCCCGTCCGCGTCACCGTCGGCGACAAGGGCCTCACCGCCGAAACCCCCTTCGTCGAGGTCAAGGCCCGCGACGGCAGCAACGGCGACAAGGGTGAAAACGTCCCCGTCACCGAGGCAGTCGGTTACGTCGTCGACCTGCTCGGCAAGCTTGCGTAGCCGCAGCCCGCAGCCAAGACACGCTGTGTCCCGGGGTGATGTCCGAGCACGCGGGGGCGTCAGGACCAACGGCCACGCCGTCGCGTCAGCCCCGCGACGCAACGCGTGTCGGCGATACGCCCGCCCAGCTCGACCGGGCAAGCTGGGAGTTCGTCCAGATCACTGACCACATCCTCAGCAGCAGCAACGCGGCGAGCAGGACGGCGACAAGCCAGATCGGCCTGGCCCACGCGGTGAGGTCGTCGATTAGCCGGCTCCCGCTGTCGTAGGTCCATCCCCACAGGCCGACCTCGCCGTCGTAGCAGGTCAGGCCGAACGGCCCGGGATAAGTGTGAATCTGCATCCATTGGGTGGCGCTGGGGACGGGCGTCGGATTGCTCGGCGACGATTGAGCCCAAGCCGGGATGACCGGGAACCATCCGCCGATGTAATCGCCCAGGTAGGGTTGGAGTCCAAACCACCTGGTCTGATGGAGGACATCCATGAACCCGGCCGCGGCGGCGATCACGACAACGAGCCAGATCGATCGATTGAGCCAGCGTATGCGAGCGCGTCGCGCGAGGGACGCGGCGTAGACCATCAGCGCGGCGCCCCCGACGCCGAAAGTGATCGGCCATCCTCGCCAGCCGATGGCGGTCAGCTCGCTCCAGAAATCCGATTCCTGGCCGGTGGCGTAGACGGATCGTGTCCACGCGGCAACGAGCAGGAAAAACCAGGCCACCGACGCCAGCAGACACCACCGCGCGAGCTTGCGTGTCGATACGAGCCACTCGTCCTTGCGGGTCATCGGGTCGGGCGCGGTCGAACGCCAAGCCGCGTAGATGCACGCCATCGCGGCGAAGATGAGCACGCCTGCGGTCAGGTAGTTCTGGCTCGCGAGGAGGGTTTCAATCCGGTGTTGGCGCCAGTAGCTCGATCTTGAGCCGCCGATAAGAGCCCAGGTCGCTCCGGCGATGCCTCCGACCGTCACCCCCGCGACCCCCAGCCCGGTCAGGCCGTGCCCCAATTGGGTCAGCCAGGCTGGGTCGCAAAAGCGGAGCTGATTGCCTACGACCGAGCGCCCGACCGGCAGCGAACACTCCGGGCATCGTCCCGTCTCCATCGGCTGCGTGCGCAGGTTGTAGCCGCACTCCAGGCACGGCAGATCGACCGCGACGCGGCCTTGATCGTCCACCGGAATGGGCGCCGAGGCGGCCATGCGTCCAAGGTACCCCGCGGCGGGCCTACGGCGATGCAATCGGTGCCAGTCTCGATCGCAGGCGTGCGACCGCTCGCAGCGTGACGACCCACAGCCAAACCAGCACGGCCGCGACAACGGCGAACAGCGACGGGGCCGAGGCCCAGTGGTTCATCGCGTAGAGCTGATAGGTCCAGTCAAAGATCGAAGCGATCAGGGCGACGGCGCCGATCAGGCCGATGGCGATCAGCCAGGCGCGGTGGAGGCGGTCGATCCGGGCGGTGAGCGCGGGGTCGTCGGCGCGGGCGGCGACGTGGCGGAGGTGTCGCCAGAGGGACAGCAGGCCGGTGACGGTCAACGCCCCAGCGGTGAGCAGGGCGATGTCGAGTGAGTGCAGGTTGCCGGTCATGGGCACGTCGTAGAACACGATCGCGACCAGGGAGAACGCGGCCAGGCCCGTGAGGCCGACGACGCCGAGCGTGATGCCCCAGCGAGCGAACAGGCGAGGCAGCCGGTCGCGGCTCGGTTCGAATCGTCCGCGCTCGACGCCGGTCAGTCGCCACGCCGCCATCACCGCGAGCAGCAGCCCCGGCAGCAACAGCGGCAGGGCGGCGGCGACGGCCACCACCAGCCAGCCCAACCCGGCAACCAGCCCCCGGCGGTAGCGGCGGTCGGCGTTGGCCAGCGGGTCGAGCCGGCGCGTCACGGCCAGCGGACAGCCGCACTCGGGGCAGTCGCCGATCGGCCTGCCGGTCGCACCGGGGTGGACGCGCAGGTCGTAGCCGCAGTTGAGGCAGCGGAGCGGCTTGTCGGTCGCGGCGGCGCTGTCGAGCGGGGTGGGCGGGGCGGGGGCGGTATCGAGGGTCACGGCCGGGGAGTCGGGCATCGGTCGGCCTCCGCGCGAGAGGGGTCTAGCGATGCTACGCGGCGCGGCGGGCGGAGGTGCGTCTACACTCGCGGCCGTGTCGTACGAGGCGGCCGTGGAGATCGTGAAGCGGTTGGGCGAGGCGGGTCACGCAGCCTATCTGGCCGGCGGGTGCGTGCGCGACCGGGTGCTGGGGCTGGAGCCGAAGGACTACGACGTGGCGACGGCCGCGGAGCCGCAGGCGGTGCTGGGGATGTTCAGGCACGCCCGGGCGGTGGGTGAGTCGTTCGGCGTGGTGCTGGTGCCGTTGCGTCAGGCGCAGATCGAGGTGGCGACGTTCCGCGAGGAGTGGGGCTACAGCGACGGGCGTCGGCCGGACGGCGTGCGGTTTACCGACGCGGCGCACGATGCCCGGCGGCGAGACTTCACCATCAACGCCTTGTTCGCCGATCCGTTGGATCGGCCGGTGACCGGTGGCGAGGCGGTGACGCGTGACCTGGCGGGGTTCGGCCGGGCGATCGACTTTGTCGGCGGGCTGGAGGACCTCGACGCGAAGGTGCTCCGAGCGGTGGGCGATCCGTCGGAGCGGTTCGACGAGGACTACCTGCGCATGCTGCGGGCGGTGCGGTTCGCGGCGCGGCTGGGCCTGGCGATCGACGAGACGACGCAGCGGGCGATCCGTGCCTCGGCCCGGTACCTGGGGCAGATCTCACGCGAACGGATCGGGGCCGAGCTGGCGATGATGCTCGCCCACCCGACCCGCGCCGCGGCCGCGGCGCTGCTCCAGTCCCTCAAGCTCGATGGCCCGACGCTCAACGAGGACCGATCGGCCGCCTCGGAAGCGACCGCGTCACGACTGGCCGCGCTGCCGGCCGACGCCTCGGCCACGGTCGCACTGGCGGCCTGGATGCTCGACCGACACCTCTCGGACGGGACGCTGACGGCCGCGGCGGCGTGGGACTTCCGCCCGGCGCTGCGCCGCGTTCGTCGAGCCGTCTGCCTGTCCAACGCCGACGAGCACGCGGTCGCCGGCGCGTTCGAGGGGCTCGACGCGGTCGCCCGATGGCCGGAATTGCCCCTGCACGCCAGGAAGCGAGCCCTCGCCCGCCCGCACGCCGCGGCGTCTCTCACGCTGGCGGCGACCATGGCCGACGTCGACGCGATCGCCAGCGAAGCGGACGACCTCTACCGTCAGGGCGTCACGCCCGAGCCACTGGTAACCGGCGACGACCTCATCGCCTTGGGGCACAAGCCCGGGCCGGCGTTCAAGACGCTGCTCGACGAGGTGTACGACGCCCAGCTCGACGGCCGGATCGCCGATCGATCGGCGGCGCTCGAACGACTCCGCCGGCTCGGCGGGGCGGTCGGCTGAACCGAGCGGCGGCGGGCGATATGCTTGGGTGTCCCACGGATGGTTTGACACGGAGACTCGACTTGGGCACGCCCACGACTTCCCCCGCCCGGCTCAGCGACGCCTACGCCGCCGTGATGCAGCGCGTCGCCGCCGCCGCCGAGCGCTCGGGCCGACCCGGCGATGCCGTCAACGTCGTCGCCGTCACCAAGTACGCCGCCCCCGACCAGATCCGCCAGCTCGTCGAGCTCGGCCACGCCGACCTCGGCGAGTCCCGCGCCCAGCAGCTCCAGCAGCGCGTCCCACAGCTGGCCGAGTACCTCGAGCGGCGCGACCGCATGGCCGACGTCTCGGATAACAAGGACCGCGCCGCGGTGCCCGACAAGGTCCGCTGGCACATGATCGGCCAGCTGCAACGCAACAAGGCCAAGCAGATCGCCCCCTTGGTCGACCTGATCCACTCGGTCGACTCGCTGCGCCTGGCCGAGGAGTTGCAGGCCATCGCCGGCAAGCGCGAGCAACAGGTCGACCTGCTGATCCAGGTCAACATCGCCGGCGAGGCGGACAAGGGCGGCGTCGCGCTGCCGGCTGCGGTGCACCTGGCCGAGACGATCGACTCGATGCTCGACCTTCGGCTGCGCGGGCTGATGTGCATGGCCCCCTACGCCGACGACCCCGAGCAGGCCCGCCCCGTCTTCAAGCGGTGCGCCGAGCTGTTCAGCGAGGTCCGCAAGGAGGGCATCGGCGGCGAGACCTTCAACGTCCTCTCGATGGGCATGTCCGGCGATTACGAAGTCGCCATCGAAGAGGGCGCCAACGTCGTGCGCATCGGCTCGGCCCTGTTCGGGGACGGCTGACTCGACCGCCCGCCCGTCTCGTCCTTGTTTCACGCGGGCCGGCACTGGACGCCCGGGCTCTCCCGACGTTCAATGCGTCGCCCGCCGCGCCGCCCCACCCGAGACACCCCATGTCCGACTACGCCGTCAAGATCAACCGCCTGCCGATCAAGTTCCGCTCCGACGACAAGCGCGTGATCACACGCTTCTTCGGCGCCGGTGGCGACGAGCGCGTCGTCCGCATCTGCGACCGCGTCGCGCAGCTCAGCGACGCCGAGGCCGACGACCTGCTCGCCGACACCATGCGGCGCTTCGACCACCGCCACCGCGACCTGCAGGGCTCGTTCCTCCGCCACTTCGATCAGGTCCGCCACCTCGTCCCCGACGCCGACACGATCTCCAGCAACCGCCGCCTGCTGCTCGGCGCGTTCTTCACGATGGAGTACGCCATCGAGGCGGCCGCGCTGTTCAACCCCTCGATGGTCGAGCACCCCGACCAGTCCACGGCCCCCAAGGGCGGGGTGCGGTTCATCATGTCCCTGCGCGCGACCGGTGAAGGACACGTCTCCTCCATCGTCTTCCGCACCGGCCACGTCAACGCCGACGGACAGGTCGCGTTCGACGACCCCTCGCCGTATTCCGGCCGGCTGCGCATCCAGCAGGACAAGACCTACGACAAGCACCTGTTCTTTCTCAAGCTCATCGAGATGGCCGCGTACTCCGACGCCTGCCGCGTGGTTCTCGATGCCCTGCCGCAGAAGTTCACGCTCCCCGACCTCGAGCGCACGCTCGCGCAGATCAACACCCGCAACCACAAGCCCGACAGCTTCGACGAGACCGCCCGCAACATGCGCTGGCTGGCCCGATCGAACTACACGCTCGACGTCCCGGCCACCGCTTCGGCCTCCGAGATCGTTCTCTTCCCCACTTCCGACAACGAATCGCGCGGCATCGAGGACTGCCGACTCACCCGCTTTACCGACACCGACGGCTCGGTGACCTACTACGGCACCTACACCGCCTACAACGGCTTCGTCGCGCTGCCCCAGGTCTTTGAGACCACCAACTTCACGCACATCGAGGTCCACACCCTCAACGGCAAGTTCGTCCAGAACAAGGGCATGGCCTTGTTTCCTCGCAAGATCGACGGCGACTACGTCGTCGCCGGCCGCATCGACGGCGAGAACAACTTCCTGCTCCGTTCGGACAACGTGCACTTCTGGAACAACGCCGTGAAGCTGCAGGGCCCAGTGTATCCGTGGGAATTCGTGCAGATCGGCAACTGCGGCGCCCCCATCGAGACCCCCGAGGGCTGGCTGCTGCTGACCCACGGCGTCGGGCCGATGCGCCGCTACTGCATCGGCGTCACGCTGCTCGACCTCGACGACCCGTCGCGGGTCATCGCCCACTCGCCCGCCCCGATCCTCGCGCCCAACGCCGAGGAGCGCGACGGCTACGTGCCCAACGTCGTCTACTCCTGCGGCGCGATCAAGCACAACGACCTCGTCGTTATGCCCTACGCGATGAGTGACTCCGCCTCGTCGGTCTGCACGTTCTCGTGCTCGGAGCTGCTTGCCTATCTCAAGCGGCACGCCAAGGCGACCAAGGCCACCGCGGCCAAGGCCTGAGCGGTACGCCTGATAGACTGAGGCGATTGTCGAGGGCGTGTCGTCCTCGGCGTTCGCTCGCGATTCTTCTTTTCCAACTCCGACCAGGGGCCTGCAACATGAAAACACGTCAATCACAAGTTAGGGCGATCGTCTCGGGACTGACCGCGGCGGCCATCGTGACGCTCATCGCCGGCTGCGCTCAGGACCGAGCCGAGCAGCGCGTCGGCTTCCTCAGTGATTACGACAAGCTCGAGAAGGTCTCGCCCGACGTCGCCCGGTACACGGCCAACTTGGACGCCTTCCGCGGCTTCAACAGCATCTACGTCGCGCCCGTCGAGGTCGTGCCCCTGCCGGGCAGCAAGCTCGAGGGCACGGACGAGTCGCTGCAGGCCGGCATGGCCCGCACGCTGCGCTACGAGTTGCAGGAGTCGCTCGACGATCACTACTACCCGCAGGCCGACGTCCCCGGCGCCGGCGTGGCGACGCTCCGCGTCGCGCTCACCGAGGTCGACCCGCAGAGCGGCCGCGTCTCGCTGGAGGGCGAGCTGATCGACTCGATCAGCGGCGATCAACTGATGGCCGGCGTCGCGTCGCGGACGTGGTGGGGCTCGGTCGACCGCACGATGGACCGCTGGTCGGACCTGTTCGTGGGCCGGCTCGACGCCGTCGCCCCGCGCCCGCCGCAGCCCGCCGGCGACCTGCCCGCGCAGACCGGCTTCCTGTCGACCTACTCGAACCTCGGCCAGGCCGGCCCGGCGAGCCTGCGTTACATCGAGCCCAACAACCGCCTCGCGCAATACAGCAAGTTCATCGTCCTGCCCGTCGAAGCCCGGCTGTACGACAGCCAGGACGTCTCGGCCGAGGAGGTCGAGCAACTCGAGGGCATGATGGAGCAGGCGTTGAAGGACGCGCTGGCCGCCGAGTACGAGGTCGTCGAGACGCCCGGGATCGACGTCGCCGAGGTGCGCGTCGCCCTGACGAACATCACCAAGTCGACGCCCGTGCTCAACGCCGTGCCGCGCTTGAAGGTTGCGGACTTCGGGCTGGGCGGGATGTCGATGGAGGGCGAGGTCCTCGACTCGTACTCGGGTGTGCAGATCGCCGCGTTGGTCGAATCGGCCACGGGTCGCAATCTCAGCTGGAACCCCAGCGAGCTGGACGACGCCGAGGGCGTGATGCAGGACCTGGCCAACCGGCTGGTGAGCGCGATCGAGCTCTCGCATGCGCGGGCCGGTAACTGAGTCATCTGACGCTTTGACGCCGGGCGGCGCGACAGCCCGCCCGGCGTTTTCTTGCTCACCGCGGCGCCGTGCAGTTCCAGCAGACCTGGAAGTGGCCGGGGTTCTCCTCGCCGCACGCGGCGCACGCCCAGTCGGGCCCGGCCTCCACGGGCTCGGGCGGCGCGGGCAACTCTTCGTCTTGCCGCCACCGGCGGATCAGGTCGACCGCCTCCAGCCAGCGCTCGCGTGCGACCGCCACGGCAGCGCCCTCTCGCGTGCGGTCCGACCAGCTCACCATCCCGCCGCCGAAGATCATGTGGATCGGGTCGTGCATCTCGACGAGCGGCAGGTGGTACGCCGCGAATAACTCGGCCAGGTCGGCCGAGTAGCGGACGGCCTGCCCGTCGGCGATCAGCGGCGGGAACGCCCCCTCGGGGATGTAGTCATCCAGCGCAAACGCGTCGCCGCACTCCGGGCAGCTCAGCCGGGTGACGCCCGCCAGCGGGTACCCGCAGGCCCGGCAAGCCAGCCCCAGGTCGGGCAGCGGGGCGTCGGGCGTGGGGTCTGGAAAGGTCACGTCGCCAGCCTAGCCGAGCCGTGGCTCAGAAGGCATAGACGAGCGCGGCGTAGTAGTCGAAGTCGTTGTGAAAGGTGCTGTCGTCGGTCCGCGACTCGTACTCGTTGATCGCGCCGATCTTGAACGACAGCCCGTAGTCGCGGTCGATCTCGATGGTGTAGTCGATCTTGCTGAGGTTGCGGTTGCGGAACTGGTCGAAGCGGGTGAGCTCGGGGTAGAAGTAGTGCGAGGCGGTGAGCGTCTGGCCGGGGAAGGGCTTCCAGATCGTCTCCAGGCCGAGCAGCGCCTCGGGCCGGACGTCCTCGTTATCCGAGCCAAACTCCTTGACGGCACCGACACCGGCCAGGCCGCGGAGCGTGAAGTCGTCCTGCTTGAAGAACTCGTAACCGACGCCGACGCTGGCCGACAGGCGGTGCTGGTACGACTCGAAGTCGTCGTACTCGTACGTGCCCAGGGCAAAGACGAACCACTTCGAGTCCGGCAGCAGCCAGTCCTTGCGGAGGGTCAGCAGGACTTCGTTGTCGGTGACGTCGTTGTCCTCGGTGCCGTAGAACCAGTCGCCGTCGAACTTCCAGCGGTCGCGGGAGTCCTCGTAGAACAGATCGAACTGCAGGGTGAAGTCGAGCTCCTGGGTGTTGCCCTCGGAGCCGGTGAGGCCGAGGGTGACCGAGCGGTCCCAGCCGCGCAGGAGGTTGGTGCCGAACAGGCCGGGCTTGATCGGGTCTTCGACCTCTTCGACCGCGGGCTCGTCGATGGGCGAGGGGTCGGTGACGATCGCCGGGGCGGGGGCGACGGTGTTCTCGGGGGTGACGGTGACGTCGCCGGCCTCGGGCGAGGCCGGGTCCAGGTCGGCGGGCAGCTCGGCGGCGTTGACGACCTGGTCGGCGGGGACGGTCATCACGCCGAGATAGGGGTGGCGGATCTCGACGAAGTTCTCGCTGCGGCTGATCAGCTCGCCGCGCAGGGTGTCGCCGTTGGTGAGGCGAAGGATGACGGAATCGGCGGCGACGAGGGGGGCGGCGCCGAGCAGGGTGGCGGCCAGGAGCAGAGAGCGGGGGCGCATCGTGAACTCCGATGGGACGACGGGTGTAAAGGGTATCGCGTCGCGCGGCGGGGCGTGACGCGGCGCGGCGGGGTGTCGCGGCTCAGGCGCCGGCCGGGGCGGCGGGCGGCTGGGGCGCCAGCCAGCGGGCGGTGGTGGGGTCCTCGGCCGCGTTGGGATAGGCGTGCTGGATCGCGGCGGCGATCAGGCCCATGAACATCGGCTGCGGGCGCAGCGGTCGGCTGGTTAGTTCGGGGTGGAACTGGGCACCGAGGAAGAAGGGGTGGACCGAGCTGGGCAGCTCGAGGACCTGCATGATGGGTTGCTCGGGGTGTCGGCCGGAGAAGATCAGGCCGTGCTCGGCGAGGATCGAGATGTAGCGAGGATCGACCTCGAAGCGGTGGCGGAATCGCTGGCGGACGGCGTGCTTGCCGCCGAAGAGGTGGGCGGCGAGCGAGCCGGGCTCGAGCTGGACGTCGTGGCCGCCGAGCCGCATGTTGCCGCCGAGGCCCTCGATGACCTTCTGCTCGGGCAGGATGTCGATGACGGGATCGGGGCAGTTCTGGTCGAACTCGGTGGAGCCAGCGTCGGATAGGCCGCAGACGTGGCGGGCGTACTCGATGACGGCCATCTGGAAGCCCAGGCAGATGCCCAGGTAAGGGACGTGGTTCTCGCGGCAGTGGCGGATACAGGCGATCTTGGCCTCGGTGCCGCGGTGGCCGAACCCGCCGGGGACGATGACGGCGTCGAAGGGCTCGCAGGCCTGGCCGGCGGTGTCGGCGTCGAGCTCGGTGGTGTCGATCCAGTCGATGTCGATGTGGGTCGAGAGGTGAGCGCCGACGTGCTCGAGGGCCTTGTCGATCGAGGCGTAGGCGTCGCGGAGCGAGGCGTACTTGCCGGTGATGCCAACGCGGACGTGGAACCGGCGGTCGGCCTGGAGCTTGGCGACGAAGCCGGCCCAGCTCTCGCGGGCCTCGTCCTCGTGCTGCTGGTCGACCCGGCCGTGCAGGTCGAGCATCGACAGCACCTCGCGGTCGAACCCGGCGCGGCGGATGGCGTCTGGGATGGTGTAGACCGAGTCGCGGTCGTGCATGGAGAAGACGCGCCGCAGCGGCACGTTGGAGAACATGGCGATCTTCTCGCGGGCCGAGTCGCGAACCTCGCTCTGGGCGCGGACGGCGATCAGGTCCGGCTGGACGCCGGCCTCGAGTAGCTTCTTGAGGCCGAGCTGGGCGGCCTTGGACTTCTGCTCGCCCAGGGCGGGCGGTTCGATGACGTAGGTGAGCGCGACGAAGACGACCGAGCCCTCGCCCTCCTCGAACTCGAGCTGGCGCAGGGCCTCGATGTAAAAGGCGTTCTCGTGGTCGCCGACGGTCCCGCCGACCTCGACGAAGACGACGTCGGCGTTCTGCTTCATCGCCAACTCGCGGAGGGTGTACTTCACCTCGCCGGTGACGTGCGGGATCATCTGCACGTCGCGGCCGAGGTACCCGCCATCGCGTTCCTTGTCGAGGACGCGGCGATAGACCTGGCCGGAGGTGGTGTAGTTCTCGCGGCCGAGGTTCTGGTCGAGGATGCGCTCGTAGGTGCCCAGGTCCATGTCGGTTTCGAGGCCGTCGTCCAGGACGAACACCTCGCCGTGGCGATAGGGGTTGAGCGTGCCGGAGTCGATATTGAGATAGCCCTCCATCTTGACCGGGGCGATTTTCAGGCCCTTGTCTTTGAGGAGCTTGGCGAGGGAGGAAGAGAAAATTCCCTTGCCCAGTCCGGAGATGACGGTGCCGAGGACGACGACGTATTTATGCCGCCCGGGCTTGTATCCGGGGGGCATGGCGTTGAAAAATTCGCTGTCGTGGGTCTTGTGGCCGGCTTCTTCGAGCAGGTCGGAGGTTGAGGGGGGCATGTCGGAACGTAACATGGAGGTCGATAGCGAGCAAGAGGTCGCTCGCGTGTTGTCGGGTGGTGTGGAAAGATCGGCCGAGCAGCGCGGATGCGAGACATCGGACATCGAGCTTGTCGATGGGGGATGGCGGCGGTGTGGGGTGTCGCGGCGTTGGGGTGGATGGGGGGGTGCTACGAGGAGCGGGTGGTGCGCCGGTCGCTGGACGACCTGCGGATGCTGGCGGACCCCAAGCCGATCCCCGTGGACCGCGAGGCCCGGGCGGCGGGAGCGGGCCCCGAGGCGATCGGCACGGCCTACGCGATCCGCATCGGCGAGTACGTGGGCGTGGGGCGGCACGCCGCGGCCCAGACTGCCCTGAATGACCTGGAGGAGGCGACCGGCTTGACGGGCGGGTGGATGCGCGACAACGGGCGATCGATCGTCGCCTATCTCGGCCGATACAGCGACCCTGCCGGCAAGTCGGCGACCGACGATCTCGAGGCCGTCCGCGACTCGGGCGTCGACCAGACGGCCCGGGCGAACCTCACCGCCCTGGCCCCCGGGCAGGCCGTCATCACCGACCCGCTCGACGCCAAGGCCCACCGCGGGTCCTTCTCGCTGCAGGTCGCGGTGTACGACGTCGACTACGGCTCGGGCTTCCGCAAGGCCGCCGAGCGCGCCGCCCGCGCCCTCCGCGAGCAGGGCGAGGACGCCTTTTTCTATCACGGCCCGCACCGCTCGATGGTGATGATCGGGCTGTTCTCCCGCGAGGTGGACTTCGTCAACCGACCCGGCCCCGTCGGTGAGCAGGTCGAGGGGTACGGGCCGCGCATCCAGGCCCTGCGCAAGTCATATCCCTACAACCTGCTCAACGGCTATCCCCGTCACATCGTCGATGAATCGGGCGAGAACGTCTTCGACGAGCCGATGCAGTCGTTCGTCGTCCGCATCCTCTGATGCCCGGGCCGCCAGGCCATCGCGGCCGCCACCGCCAGCGTGCCGTAGACCACCGCGTACTCCAGCCCCACCGCCCAGGCGTACGGCTGATAGGGCCCGCCGCCCGCGTGCCGGGCGATCGCCGTGTACGCCAGGCCGATCACGACCGACCACGCCAGCGCCACGGCCGAGCCCACGCCCCCGCGGGCCAGCGGCACCAGCACCAGCGGCCACAGCAGGTACCAGGGGTGAACGGTCGACGACAGCAGCAGGGCCGCCAGGAAGAACCCGATCGAGCACGCCGCGATCGACCCCGCCCGGACTCGCCACAGCAGCCCGATCAGCGCCAGCCCCAGGCCCACCCCGCACGCGAGGTCGGCCGACTTCTTCGCGCCGGTCAGCCACTCGATCAGCGGGTGGATCGACCCGTTACTGGCCCATTTCTGCACGAACCGCTCGACCGTCGCGCCAAGCCCGCCGTACCCGCCGTCTAGCGTCAACGGCCACAGATAAAGCGGCATCAGCACCGCCACGCCCCCCGCGATCGCGCCTGCCGCCTGACGGCTCGCCTCTCGCCACCCCGACGATCGGGCCCACGCGGCGACGATCAACGCCGCCACCGGCAGCGCCACCGGCTTCACCGCGCACGCCGCCGCCAGCGTCGCCCCGCACCCCGTCGCGACCCACCATCGGGCGGACCGGCCGTCTCGCGCCGCCCGCTCGCCTAACGCCACGGCCGCCGCCATCAGCCCCAGCCCCAGCGCGTCCTGGTGCCCCGACCACGCCACCTCGGCGATCACCAGTGGGTGCCACCCGTACACCGCCGCCCACCACGCGGATCGGCCCGACCCCAGCAGCACCCCCGCCAGCAGCCCGACCGTCGCCGTGTCGATCAACGCGAACGCCAGCCGGAACGCCCGCTCGTCCGCCGCGACCCAGGCGATCAGGGCGAAGACCGCCTGGCTCAGCGGCTGGTAGATCGTGACCAGGTCGGGGTTGTTCACGCCCAGCCCCAGCGGGTTGTGATCGGCCGGGGCCGTGGCGTACGGCGATCGACCCTCCACCGCGATGACGTACCCGTCGTGGACGTAGCGATAGATGTCGTCCGACAGCAACGGCGGCCCGACCCACACCATCGCCACCCGCGCCACCAGCGCGACGCCGACCACCCATATCGCGACCGACCACCCCGCTCGTCCGCCGTCGGTCGGTCTCACCTCGACGATCGCTCGACCCTCGCCTCGGCCTCCATCACCGCCGACCGCGCGGCCGGCTCGGGGGTAAGACCCAGAGCCGTGCCAAGTTGTTCCGACAGCCGAGCCTTCACCGCCTCCATCGGCGGGGCGGCCTCGCCGAGCAGCGCGGCCAGCGAGGTCACCGCGCGCCCGGCCAGGCCGCAGGGGACGATCGTGTCGAAGTGCGTGAGGTCGGTCGTTACGTTCAGCGCCAGGCCGTGCAGGGTCGTGTTTCGCCGGATGCGCACGCCCATCGCGCACAGCTTGGCCGACTCGTCCGCCCGGCCCGCCGGCCCCCCGCCGGCGACCCACACGCCCGTTGCCCCGGTCTCGGGATGGCCGACGACGCCGAACCCGGCAACCGTCTCGATCACGACCCGCTCCAGCAGCCGCATGTACCGCGACAGGTTCAGCCCCAGCGGGCTCATCGGCAGGATCGGGTACGCGACGAGCTGGCCCGGGCCGTGGTAGGTGATGTCGCCGCCGCGATCGGTCTCGGCCACGGCGATCCCCAGCGTGGACAGCCGATCCGCCGAGGCGACGAGGTGGTCCCGCGCCCCGGGCCGGTTCGTCACCGTGATCACCGGCGCGTGCTCCAGCAGCAGCAGCGTCGGCGGGGCGTCGCCGTCGATCACCGCTTGGTTCATCGCCCGTTGGGTCGCCAGCCCCACTTCGTACGGCACGTCGGCGCCGAGGTCGATCACTCGCAGCGTCCCCCCTCGGCGCGCGCTTGGTTCACCCGACTCGACCATCCCCTACCTTAGCCCGATGCCGAGCGTTCACCCCGCCGCCGTCATCGGCTCCGACGTCCAACTGGCCGACGACGTCGAGGTCGGGCCCGGCTGCACGATCACCGGTCGCGTCACCGTCGGCCCCGGCTGCCGGCTCGTCGCGGGCGCCCATCTCGAGGGCCCCCTCACCATGGGGCCCGGCAACACCGTCTACCCCGGTGCCTGCCTCGGCTTCCCGCCCCAGGACCTCGGCTTCGACCCCGCGACCCCCGGCGCCGGCACCGTCATCGGTGAGGCCAACGTCTTCCGCGAGGGCGTCACCGTCCACCGCGCCACCCGCGACTCGCCCACCACCCTCGGCGACCGCAACTACCTCATGGCCAACAGCCACGTCGGGCACGACTGCACGCTCGCCAACGACATCATCCTCGCCAACGGCGCCCTCCTCGCCGGCCACGTCCACCTCGCCGACCGCGTCTTCGTCGGCGGCAACGCCACGATCCACCAGTTCTGCAACATCGGCCGACTGTCGATGTTCTCCGGCCTGTCCGGCGTCGGCCACGACTTCCCCCCCTTCTGCACCTGCTACACGGTCCGCTCCGTCGGCTCGCTCAACATCGTCGGCCTCCGCCGCGCCGGCTATCGCGACCACATCAAGCCGCTCAAGCAGGCCTTCAGGCTCTTCTTCGAGAGCAAGGCCACCAACGCCGTCGCCGTGCAACGCTGCCGCGATGAGATCGCGCCCGACCCCCTCGTCGACGAGTTCCTCACCTTCATCGAGAACGCCAAGCGCGGCATCCCGCCGTACATCCCCGACAACCACTGACGCGGCTCAGCACGCCGGCATGGCGTCGATCAGTCGATCGATCTCCTCCGCCGTGTTGTAAGCGTGCGGACTCACCCGCAACCGCCCGCCCCGCAGCGCGATCACGACGCCCCGGCGTTCGAGATCGTTGGCGATCTTGCGGTGCTCGGCCGGCGTGGCGCCGGGCCGCTCGAACACCACGATCCCGCTTCGCTCGCCCGGCTCGTCGCGCGGCGTCACCACGTGATAGCCCTGTTCGGTCAGCCCCTCGCAGGCTCGGGTCGTCAACGCCTCGACGTTCGCCCACACCGCGTCTGTCCCCGTTTCCAGAAGCAACCTCATCGACGCCCCTAGGGCCAAGATGCCAGGGATATTCCACGTCCCCGGCTCGAACCGCTTGGCGTCCTCTCGGAACTCGTAGCGATAGTCCAGGTAGTTCTCCGCGTCGACCATGTTCAGCCAGCCCACCACCGCCGGCGTCAGCCGATCGGTCAACTCACGTCGGCAGTAAAACACCCCCGCGCCCTCCGGCCCGAGCAGCCACTTGTGCCCGTCGGCCGCCAGAAAGTCGATCCCCTCGGCCGCCACGTCCACCGGCAACACGCCCACCGACTGGATCCCATCGACGCACAGGTACCCCCCGACCGCGTGCACCGCGTCGGCGATCGGCCGCAGCCCGATGCGGTGCCCGCTGGCGAACTGCACGCTCGACAGCGACACCACCCGCGTCCGCTCGTCGATCGCCGCGAGCACGTCCTCGGCATGGATCCGCCAGTCCTCACGCTGGGCCACCTCGACCACCTCGACGCCCCGCGCCCGCGTCAGGTGCTGCCAGGGGTAGCGATTGGCCGGGTACTCGACGTCGGTGATGACGACGCGATCGCCCGGCCGCCAGTCGAGTCCCTGCGCCACGAGCGCCAGGCCGGTCGAGGTGTTCGGGACGAACGCGATCTCCTCGCCGGACGCCTCGGCCCCGATCAGTTCGGCCGCCATCCCGCGGACGCGCTCGATCTCCCGGTACCACCCCGCCCCGACGTACGCTCGGCTCGACGCCTGGTCGGCGTACCACCGCAGCCTGTCGGCCGCGTCGGCCGAGATCGGCGCCACCGCGGCGTGGTTGAGGAATACCAGCTCCCCCGTCGCCGGGTAACGCCGTCGCAGCGGTTCGCTCAGCATCCCCGGCATCGTAGACTTGAGGCATGAAGTGCCGAGATCGTGCCGTGCGGTGGGGGTGGGCCGCGTTCGCTTGCCTCAGTGTCGGCCCCGTCCACGCCAAGGGCGTTGAGCCCGCCACGCCGCCCGAGCCGAACCCCCTGGTCGAGCGCGTGCTCAGCGACCCGCTGACCGACGCGGACGAGCTGGCCCGCCGGCGCGTCTTCCACGGACGCTTCGTCGAACACGACCTGCTGACGCCCTGGGCCCAAGAGCCCGCTTTCGCCGCCGACCTCGCGCTGGCCCGCTGGCGGCTTGACGACCCGGCGCTCGGCCCCGCCGCTCGGGTGATCGACCCCGCCGTCCGCGCCGCGGCCGCCCTGCGCCGCGGCCGGCCCGAATCCGTCAAGGGCATCCTTGCCGGCCCGCTCAGCGACCCCGACCTCCCCCTCGCGCGGCAGCTCGAAGCCCGCCTGCTCTACGCCCGCGCCAGCGTCGAGCTCAACGACCTCCCCGCCGCCGTCGGCGTCCTCGACCCCGTCCGCGGCCTGCTGATCAGCCAGCGGCTCCTCGGCGCGGCCGAGTTCACCCACGCCGCCGAGGCCATCCTCCTGCTCGCCCGCCTCCAGGGCCGGCCCGGCGACGACTACCAGACCGCGCTCGAGCTGCTCCGCCGCGCCCGCGAGGCCGACCCCCTCGACTGGCGGCCCCGGCTCGTCGAGGGCCGGCTGCTCGCCGAGAAAGACAACCGCGGCCAAGGCGCCGAAGCGCTCGCCGAGGTGCTGTCGCTGAACCCCGCGCAGGCCCACGCCTGGTACGAGCTCGGTCGGCTCAACGTCGAGTCCTTCAACTTCGACGGCGCAGCCGCGATCGTCGCCCGCCTCAATCAGCTCACGCCCGACCACCCGCTGGCCGCGTTGCTCGAGGCCCGCTCGCTGATCCATCAGAAAGACCCGCGCCCGCTGCTGGCCGACGGCTCGGTCCTCAACGCCCTTCTCGAGCGCTATCCCACCCACCGCGAGGCCCTGTCGCTCAAGGCCGCCGCCGCGGCGATCGCCTACGAGGCCGAGCTGCTGGACGACACGCTCGCCGAGCTCGACCGCCTCTCGCCCGGCACGCCGCTGGGCCACCTCGAGGTCGGCCTGGCCCTCTCCCACGCCCGCCAGTACCCCCAGGCCGAGCACCACCTCCGCGAGGCGGTCTCCCGCCAGCCCAACGACGCCGCCCCCCGCGTCGCCCTGGGCCTGCTGCTCATGCAGGCCGGCACGCTCGATCAGGCCCACGCCGAGCTCGCGCTCGCCAACGCCCTCGACCCCTTCAACCGCTACGCCGGCAACTCCCTCACCCTCGTCGAGGAACTGCTCGGCTGGGAGACGATCGAGACCGACCACTTCGTCATCCGCTACAAGCCCGGCATCGACGCCGCCCTCGCCGCCGACATGCCCGCGATCCTTGAATCCCTCTACGCCGACGTCACCGCCGAGTTCGGCCACGAGCCCGACACCAAGACTCAGATCGACCTGATGCCCGACGAGCAGTACTTCGGCGTCCGCATCGCCGGCCTGCCCGAGATCTGGACCATCGCCGCCGCCACCGGCCCGGTCATCGCCATGACCCCGCCCCGTCAGGGCCCCCACCAGCGCGGCACCTTCGACGTCGCCAACGTCCTCCGCCACGAGTTCGTCCACACCGTCAACCTCTCGCAGACCCGCAACCGCATCCCCCACTGGTTCACCGAGGCCTGCGCCGTCTCCGTCGAGCTCACCGGCCGCACCTTCCAGACTCAGCAACTCCTCGCCGCCGCGCTCGCCGCCGACGACCTGTTCGACCTCGATGAGATCAACTGGGCCTTCGTCCGCCCCAAGCAACCGACCGACCGCGGGCTCGCCTACGCCCAGGCCAACTGGATGCTCGAGTACATCGAGGCGACCGGGATCAGTGAGGACAAGCGCTCGCCGCTGTTCCGTTC
>JBCBUE010000023.1:0-44643 GCA_039818285.1 Planctomycetota bacterium
GTATCGTGGCCGGACTGAGGACAACAAATTCAACACACGCCTTAGGCAGAACCCCAATTGGAATTCCAACGGGCTGAAGGACCTGCAGGACGATTGGAACAAGGAACTCACCTTCAAACGGGAAGCTTCCGACGGCCTCACCAGCTTCGCCACGCCGCAGGTCGCGGCCGTCGTCGCCCGCCTGGTCGAGGCGACGGGCGACCTGCCCTTCTACGTCGAGCACGCCGAGCAAGCCGAGGTCATCAAGGCCGTGCTCCTCGCCGGCGCGAGCAAGCCCTGGGGATGGCGGCAGGCCGGCGGCCGACCGCTGCACGACCGCTACGGCGCCGGCGTCGCGCACCTCGACAACAGCCTGAAGATCCTGCAAGGCGGCCCCGCGACGCGCACCGAGCCCGCCGCCTCGGAGGACGCCAGGCCCGCCGGCCCGTTCGGCTGGTGGTTCGGCACGCTGCCGCCGGGCGGGCACGCGACCCTGCGTATCGCGGCCGAGGCCGGCGCCGGGCCGCTGTCGGTCGTGGCCGTCTGGCACCGCCGCGTCGACGGCGAAACCGTCTTGACCCCCGAGGCCGGCACGCAGCGAGCCGAGTGGCGAATCACCGAGGGCCTGGCCGACTTCGACCTGCTCGCCCGCGTGCAGACCGCGGGCTCGCGGGACGACGGCCGGCCCGCCACCGCGATGCTCGGCCTCAGCCGAAGCCGCGTCGACAACGTCGAGCACGTGTTCGTCCCTCGCCTGCCCGGCGAGCCCGGCGAGCCGAGCGTCGTCTGGCTCGACCTCATCCGCCCGCGCGGCGGCGGCCGGGGCACCGGCCAGACCGACGCGTGGGACGTTGCCCTGGCCTGGCGGATCGGCGGTTGGGACCCCGACGACGGCCCGGCTGGCACGCCGTAAGGGTTTGCCCGCCGCGCCACCCGCACGACCGTCGCGACCCGCAGCTTCCGATAAGTCCGCGGGCCGATAAGGCTGATGCCCGCAAGACCGGGGGCCGATACCTCAGACCACACCGATCGCCTGTCGACCCCGCGGCTTTGCGCCGTGGCAGCGCGGTCCGCCACGAGGGAGACGCCTCTATGCTCGCCACGCTCGAACCCGTTGTCACCGATCCCGACGTGATCGCCCGCTTCCAGGACTTCCGGTCCAGCGAGATCGGCGCCGACGCCGTGCTCGGCATGATCCGCGGCGCCGTCGCCGAAGCCCCGGCCGACCACCCCGTCCCGCCCACGCTGCACGTCGCGGGTCAGACCACCGGCCTGCTGGGCCCGTCCCCCGCCGCCCGCGTGCTCGAGCGCTACCTTGATCGCCTGCACGACCGCCTGGCGATGATCACCGACGCCCTCGAACAAGCCGACACCGACGCCGTCGACGGCCTGCTGCACGAGGTCGCCCGCGCGTCCCGCCAGCACGGCTGCCGATCGGTGTGTGCCGCGGCCGAGGACGCCCGCCAGACCGCCGGCGAACGGTCGTCCGAGGCGAGGATGCGGCTCCGCCAGGCCGTCGCCGAGATGGGTCGGCTGGCCGAGGACGTCGCCGAGGCCGCCCGCAGCCGCACGCTGCCCGGCGACGCCCGCCCGCGGGCCTGAATCAACGACGTGGGGTGAACGCGCGCGTCGGCTTGCTTGACGCTGCGCAGGGGGACCGATACCGTCGCGCGGTCGATTGGTGGCCGGGCCGACGGAGATGATCAGCATGGGTCGATGCAGCAGCGTGGCGGCGGGGCGATGGTTTCGCTTCGGTGGGTTCGCCTTGATGAGTGTGGCGCTGGCCTGGGTCGCGACGGCCCCGCCCGCCGTCGCCCAGGAGGTGCCCTTCGAGGGTGTCGTCGTCGGCGGGCCCGCTCAGGTCCGCGCCGGTGCCGGCCCCGCCTACTACCTCGTCGGCACCCTGCCCGGCGGCACGCAGGTCACCGTCCGTGAGGTCTACTACGGGTGGAACCGCATCGACGCGCCCGACGGCGTCTTCAGCTTCATCAGCAAGGCCATGGTCGACGCCCAGGGCGATGGCAGCACCGGCACCGTCAACCAGGACGGCGCCAAGGTCAAGGCCGCCTCCATCGACGGCGCCGGGCCCAGCTATCGCAACCAGCTCTCGCTCAATCGCGGCGACGTCGTCGCGATCGTCGGCGAGGACGGCAGCTACTACAGGATCACCCCCCCCGCCGGCGCGTCGGTCTACCTCTCGCCCGGCACCGTCCGCCGCGTCGAGCTCGCCGAAGCCGCCGCCACCGAGATCGCCGCGGTTGCTCAAGCCGTCGAGCCCGCCGAGTCGGCCGAGGTCACCGAGTCGACCACCACGACCACGACGGTGACCACCACCACCCTCACCACCACCGCCGAGCGCGCGGCCGCCGAGGACGACGGCCAGGTGGAGATCGCCAAAGAGGTCGACCTCACGCAGATCGACCCCAACGACATGGTCCCCGCCGGCGACACCCCCGAGCCCCCCACGGCCGCGCCCGAGCCCATCCGCGTCGAGGTCACCGAGCCGACGCCCACCGTCGTCGTCGTCACCCCCGACCCCGAGCCCGCCCCCGAAGCGGCCCCCGAGCCGCAGCCCGAACCCCAGCCCGCGGTGGTCGAGACGCAGACGACCCAGGTGGTGATCACGACCACGACCACGCCGGACCCCGAGCCCGCCCCGGTCGCCGCGACGCAGCCCGCGGAAACCACGGCCGTGACCCCGGTCCAGCCGATTCTTCCGCCCGTGCAGACCCCCGCCGAGTCCGACGCCCTCCGCCAGGTCGAGCTCGCCCAGCTGCCGTTGATGGAACTGCCGGTCGAGCAGCAGCCGATCGACGACATGGTCGCCGCTTATCGGGCGGTCGACGTCGCCGAGCTGACGCCCGCCGACCAGGACCTGCTCGCTTTCCGCCTGGCCGTGCTCGAGCAGAACCGCCAGATCGCCTCGGTGCTCAAGGGTGTGATGGCCGCCCAGCGCGGCACGCAGACGACCAGCGTCGTCGTCACCAACGACGTGCGCAACGCGTCCGACTACGACGCCGTCGGCCGGCTGCTCGCCTCGGCCGTCTACAACGGCAACAACCTCCCGCTGATGTTCCGCCTCGTCGAGCCCTCGACCGGCCGATCGGTCGCCTACGTGCAGCCCGACGCCGTCGGCGACACCCGCGCGCTGCTCGGCCGCGTCGTCGGCATCATCGGCCCGATGGCCTACGACCCCGTCCTCAAGCTCAACGTCGTCGAGGTCCGCGACATCGAGGCCCTCAACCCGGCCGAGTGATCCCGCCCGCTCGGCCCCACGCGACTTGAGCGCCCGCCCGCTAAAAACAACACCCGCCTCCCGCTGACGCCGGCTGGGCAAACGCTGCGTCGTGGGCGTGACGACCGCACGACGTGTCGCGCCCGCCGCGATCACCACGCTCATGACCACGACCACGACGGACGATCCACCGGTAGCCGGGGCGGTTGCTCGACCCGGCCACCAAGGAGCCCGTCGTGTCCCAAGCCCTCCGCATCGGTGAAATCCTCGTCTCCCGCGGCGTCCTGACCGACCAGCAGGTGTTCGAGGTCGTTCAGGCTCAGAAGGCCCGCCGCCTGCCCTTCGGCGTGCTGGCCGAACGCATGTTCGACGTGACCATCGCGTCGGTCGAGGACGCCTGGGTCGAGCAGTACGAACAGCTCACCGGCCAGCTCTCGCTCGAGGGCGCGCAGCCGACCGACGAAGCGCTGGCGTTGATCAACCGCCGCCAGGCGTGGCAGTTCGAGATGGTGCCCATCGAGGTCGACGACGCCGGCGACGTGCTCATCGCCGCGTCGCGTCGCCGCCTGGCTCGGGCGGTCACGTTCACTGCTCAGCACCTCGACCGCGTCGCCTACTTCCGCCTCGCCGACGCCGCCGAACTCCGCGCTACCCTCCGCCGCTGCTACCCCATGCCCGAGATCGACGGCGGCGTCGCCGACCTCGCCCGCGACCTCGCCGCCGACAGCTCGCGCAGCGCCGCCGCCTGAGCAGGCCCTCGCCCGACCGACTAACCCACCTCGCGGTCCCCGCGACGGTCGACCGACACCCCCATCAGCACCCCGGCCAGCACCGTCACCGCCGTCGCGTAGACAAACACCGCCTGCAGGCTCCACGCCGTCGCGATCCAACCCGCGATCGCCGGCCCGATCAACGCCCCCACCCCCAACACCGCCATGCTGTACACCCCCTGCATCGAGCTGCGATAGCTCGGCTCGGCGTGGTGGTTCAGGTACACCGGCGCGATCACGTGCACCGCCAGCACCATCGTGCCGTGCAGCGCCTGGTTCCCCCACGCCGTCCACACCGACGCGTCCGCCGCCAGCCACGCGAACCGCGCCGCCGTCACCGCCACCGTCCCCATCAACAGCAGCCGCACCCCGATCCGCCGCACCAGCCACCGAAACCCCAGCATCGGCCCGATCTCCATCAACACCCCCGCCGCCGCGATCACCCCGATCCACTTCTCCGCGATCCCCGCGTCCCGCACCAGCCACAGCGGATAGAACGCGTAGTACGACGACGCCCCCAGCATCAGCAGCAGCATCGCCCCGCAAAAACCAAGCAGCCGCGGCGTCATCAGCCGACGCGCCGCGTCCAGCGTCGGCAACGCCTCGCTCGCCTCGTCGCGCGCCTCCGCAAACGCCGGCAGACGCCACGCGTGGATCAGCCCCAGCCCGCACCACGCCGCCGCCGCCCCCGTCGCCACCGCGATCGGCCAGCCCCACGCCAACGCCGCGTAGATCGACATGCTCCCCGCCAGAAACCCGTACGTCCCCCACACCCGCGTCGCGTGGTAGGGCGTCACCGCCACCCCACGCTCCGCCTGGTCGTGCTGCTCCGCAAACGCCAGACCGTCCTCCAGGCTCGCGATCGGCGAGAACGCCATCCGAAACACCGCGTAGCCCACCACCACCGACACCACCCCCGGCCCCACCAACAACGCCGTCATCCCCACCGCCGACACCCCGAAACACCCCCCGATCAGCATCCGGTTCGCCGCCTTCGTGTCCGCAAACAGCGTCAGCACCACCGGCGACACCAGCACCGACAGCCCGTGAAACCCGTACAGCAGCCCCGTCTGCGCCGCCGTCAGCCCCCGCCACTCCACCAGGTACACCGTGAAATACGGCACCACGCACCCCAGCACCGCGAAGTACACGAAGAACTGAAACGACAACGGACGCACCACGGCAGCCTGCCCCTGCAATAAAAAAAACGCCGCCCAACGGCGGCGCTTGGCGCTATCAGCTTACGGGCGGCGATGTCCGCCGGCTCAACGCGAGCGGAACTTGCTCAGCAGCCGCAGGATCTCCAGGTACAGCCACACCAGCGTGACCATCAGCCCGAACGCCCCGTACCACTCCATGATCTTCGGCGCCCCCATCGCGGCGCCACGCTCAATCGAGTCGAAGTCCAGCAGCAGGCTGAACGACGCGATCCCCACGATCACGATCGAGATGCCGATCGACAGCAGCCCGCCGTTCTGGAAGTCCAGGAACTGCGACGCGCCCGTCCACCCGAACATCATGCCGACGATCGCCACGAGGTAGAAGATCATCACCCCCCCGGCCGCCGCGGTGATCCCCGCCCGCAGCTTCTGCCCCACGCGGATGATCCGCGTCATGTACAGCGTCAGCATCACCACAAACACCCCGAGCGTGCACGCCATCGCCTGGATCGCGATGCCGCCGGGCATGCCCTGCGAGATCAACTGCTGCTCGACCACCGCCGAGATCCCGCCCAAGAAGAACCCCTCGGCCACCGCGTACGGCAGCGTCGTGTAGGGCGAGATCTTCGGCACGAACGCCGTCGCCAACCCCAGGATCAGACCGACGATCAGCCCGCCCCACATCCACGGCATCGCCGCCCCGGGCCCGGCGGAGAAAAACTGAAACCACACCCACACCGCCGCGATCACGCACAACGCCAACGCCATCGCCGTCTTGTTCACCGTCCCGGCGATCGTCATCGTCTCCGGCTGGGCCACGGCCCCGCCGCCGGTCGTCGACAGGTCCTGCGCGAGGTGGCTGAAGTGGCCTTCCGACAGAACGGGGTTGCTCGAACGCATCTGCATGAGGGTGCTCCCGGGGGCGTCGCCGCATCGCGACGCCTCGCGCAGTATACGCCCCCGCCCCGGGATCGCCCCCCGCTACGCTGTGCCCATGCCCGTGACGCCCCCCGCCGAGTACGACCAGCTGGACGACGCCGGCCGGGCCGCGTGGGACGACATCAAGGCCCGCAACGACGGCCGCGACCCCTGGGTCGAGCTGAAGATGATGGCCCGCTCGCCCGCCGTCATGCGCGACACCTTCGACGCCGCCACCGCCGTCGCCGCCGAGGCCCAAGACGGCCCGCTCGACGAAAAGCAGCTCGAGGCCATCCGCCTGGCCGTCAGCTCGGCCAACAACTGCCACCACTGCGTCCGCGCCCACAGCAAGAAGGCCGCCAAGCTCGGCTGGTCGCAGGCCGAAACCTCCGACATCCTCGGCCTCACCGCCCTGTGCACCATGCTCAACGCCTATCACCGCCACCGCGACCTCATCGGCCCCGCCGCCGCCGAGGCCGACGGCCTGCCGGTCGACTCCGGCCTGCCCCACGCCGCCATCGCCCACCCCGACCGCCTCGACCCCCTGCTCGTCGAGCTCATCTGCATGGCCGTCTCCTCGATCATGGCCTGCCCCCAGTGCACCCGGCACCACCGCCAGGCCGCGATCGACCACGGCGCCACCCCCGAGCACCTCGCCCAGACCGCCCGCGCCGCCGCCGTCATGACCCTTTACAACACCTTCTTCCGCACGCAGTGACCCACCCGCCAGGGGGAGACCGACTATGCGACACGTCCTGATCATCGCCGGCGGCTCGGGCACCCGCCTCTGGCCCATGTCCACCGCCGCGCTGCCCAAGCAGCTCATCGCCTTCATCGACGGCCGATCCCTGCTGCAGATCGCGATGGACCGCCTCGAAGGCCTCGTCCCCGACGACCAGATCTTCGTCTGCGCCGGCGAGTCGACGCGTGACGTCATGCTCGACAAGCTCCCCAAGCTCCGCGCCGAGTGCTTCATCGCCGAGCCCACCGGCCGCGACACGCTCAACGCCGTCGCGCTGGCCTCCGGCGTCATCGCCCACCGCGACCCGGATGCCGTCATCGCCGTCTTCACCGCCGATCACCTCATCGAGCCCGTCGACCAGTTCCAGCAGATCGTCAAGCAGGGCTACGAGCTCGCCGAACGCGAGGAGCCCACGCTCGTGACCTTCGGCGTCAAGCCCACCTACCCCGCCACCGGCTTCGGCTACCTCCAGCTCGGCGAGCCCATCGGCAACGCCGGCCGCGTCGTCGACCAGTTCAAGGAAAAGCCCGACGCCGAGACCGCCCAGCAATGGCTCGACGCAGGGCCCGAGAAGTACCTCTGGAACTCGGGCATGTTCGTGTGGAAGGCCTCGACGCTGCTGGGCTGCTGCGCCAAGCACGCCCCCGGCAACTTCGCCGAACTCACCAAGATCTTCGACGCCTGGGGCACCGACGCCCAGGACGAGACGCTCAACACGATCTTCCCGGACCTCCCGAAGATCAGCGTCGACTACGCGATCATGGAGCCCGCCTCCACCGACGCCGACTACACCGTCGCCGCCGTGCCGATGGACCTGACCTGGCTGGACGTCGGCTCCTGGCCCGCCTTCGCCGAGACCGTCACCCCCGACGCCGCCGGCAACGCCGTCGCCGCCGGCAAGGCCGTGCTCATCGACACCAAGAACACCCTCGTCGCCTCCGAGGACCCCGGCCACGCCGTCACCGTCCTCGGCTGCGAGGACCTCATCGTCATCCACACCGCCCACTCCACGATGGTCTGCCACCGCGACGCCGCGCAGGACATCAAGAAACTCCACGCCGAGGTCAAGCAATCCCTCGGCCACGAGCACGTGTAACCGGCCGGACCCGATGCGCTACCTCTGCATCGACCTCGGCGAGAAACGCACCGGCCTGGCGCTCGGCGACGACGCCACCGGCATCGCCTCGCCCTGGTTCACCATCGACACCCGCTCGCCCGACGAGCGCCTCCGCCAGCTCGACCAGGCCGTGGAGGACGAGGCCCCCGACCAACTGGTCGTCGGCCTGCCGCTGCTGGGCAACGGCAGCGAAGGCCCCAACGCCAGGAAATGCCGCGCGTTCGCCACCGATCTCGCGAAGCGATACCAACGCACCGTCCACCTCGCCGACGAACGCCTCACCTCCGAGGTCGCCGACGGCCAGATGTCGCTCACCGGGCTGACCCACGAGCAGAAAAAAGCACGTCGCGACGCCCTCGCCGCCGCCGCCATCCTCTCGATCTTCTTCGAGCAGGGGCCAATCGATTCGCTCCCCGCCGGCCGCTGACCGCCGGCCCACCCCGCCTGCCCCGCACAACCCGCACGACTTCCCCTCCCCCACCGGCAACACCGGCAGCGCTTGCCCATCTCCCCAAGTCGCCCCCGCCGCGCCCCGATGACGCTCTCATCGGCGTCCACCAGGAAGACGCCGTGCCCACCCCCCGGAGATCGGCCATGACCGACAACGGCCACGACCCCTCGTCCGACACCACCCCCAACGGAAGCGCCACCGTGGACCTCTACGCCAAGCAGGTGTTCACCACCGGCGAGGCCGCGGAAGTTTGCAAGGTCTCCCAACAAACCATCATCCGATGCTTCGACGCCGGCCGCCTCGGCGGCTTCCGCGTCCCCGGCTCGCGCTTCCGACGCATCCCCCGCGATGAATTGATTAAGTTCATGCGCGACAACGGCATCCCCGTCGAGAACCTCGAGGGCGGCAAGTCCCGCATCCTCGTCGTCGACGACGACCCCGAGATCCTCGAGCTCTTCCGCGACATCCTCGCCGACGACGACCGCTACGAGGTCCGCACCGCCGCCACCGGTTACGACGCCGGCATCGTCACCGAGCAGTTCCGACCCCACCTCATCGTCCTCGACTACATGCTGCCCGACATCAACGGCAACAAGGTCTGCGAGACGATCCGCCAGAACGGCGAGCTCAACAACACGCGCATCATCGTCGTCTCCGGCGTCGTCAACCGCGAAGAGGTCGACGACCTGCTCCGCTCCGGCGCCGACGAGTTCATCAAGAAACCGTTCAACGTCGACCACCTCGTCAAGCGCATCGAGTCCCTGCTCGACGCCTGATCGAACGTCGCCTCCAAGGATCGGCCCGACTCGGCGAAGGATCGCCCGCGTCCGCTGTCGTTTTGCACGCAGGCCCCCGACGTCTCGTCGCTTATGCCGACCGAACTCACCAAGCCCCGCCGCGTCGAGCTGATCCTCCGCCAGATCGACGCGCTGCCCACGCTGCCCGCCGTCGCCACGCGGCTGCTGCAGCTCACGGCCGACGAGGAATCGACCGCCAAGCAGGTCGTCCAGCTCGTCGAGGCAGACCCCGCGCTCACCGCCAAGGTGCTCGCGCTGTGCAAGTCGGCCGACAAGGGCGTCCGCCACGACGTGCTCACCGTCGAACGCGCCGTCGTGCTGCTGGGCTTCTCGACCATCCGCAACGCCGTGCTCAGCGTCCAGGTCTACGAGCTGTTCCGACCCGAGCGACGCAAGAACAAAGGAAGGCGCGAACAAGACGCCCGCCAGCACCCCCAGGCCGAGCCCTTCGACGAAGACGCCCGCCGCCTGGACCGCTCGCAGCTGTGGGTCCACGCCCTGGCCGTCGCCTGCCTCGCCGAGCACATCGCCAAGGACGCCCGCCTGCCCGACCTCAACGCCGACGAGGCCTTCGTCTGCGGCCTGCTGCACGACATGGGCAAGCTCGCCCTCGACCACGTCCTGCCCAAGTCCTATGCCAAGGTCGTCGAGCTCACCGACCTCAACCAGGCCAACATCGCCGAGTTCGAGAAACGCGTCATCGGCGTCGACCACCACACCGCCGGCAAGCGCGTCGCCGAGCACTGGGGCCTGCCCCACGCCATGCAGGACACCTGCTGGCTCCACGGCTCCCCCTTCGACACCCTGCCCAACCTCCCGCACCGCCGGCTCATCGGCCTCGTCCAGCTCTGCGACCAGATCGTCCGCGCCCAGCACCTCGGCTACTCCGGCAACCACCTCGTCCGCCAGGACGCCGACAAGCTCGCCCGCAAGCTCGAGCTGCCCCCCAGCGCCATCGATAACGCCGTCGCCAGGCTCCACGACGCAGTCGAGGCTCGCAGCAAGGCCCTGGGCCTCGGCGACGTCCCCAGCAAGGACCTCTTCCTCCAGTCCATCCAACGCGCCAACGTCGCGCTCGGCCGGCTCAACCACGCCCTCGACCTCCGCTCCCGCACCACCGCCGTCCAGGCCCGCGTCCTCGACGCCATCAACGCCTTCCACGCCGCCAACCAGCCCGACCGCTCCACCCAGGACGTCCTCGACGCCATCGCCGCCTCGGCCATCCACCTCCTGGGCCCCGGCTTCACCTGCCTGCTCCACCCCGGCGGCACCAACCACCAGGACCGCGACACCTGGCTCATCGCGCAGTACGACCACGACGGCAACCCCATCCACGCCCAGGTCGCCGAGGCCCCGCCGCACGCCCCGCGCATCGAGCAGCTCGACGCCTCGGGCGCCCTCTCGATGGACCTAATGGGCCTGCTGCCGTGGGTCAGCGACTTCCTCGTCGCCGCCGACGACCTCCGCCAGGTCCGCCTCATGCCCCTCTCCGCCGGCTGGGGCGCCGTGGCCCTGCTCCTGCACGACCGACCGGCTACCCCCACCGCCCAGCAGCTCGCGCCCGTCACGCAGACCTGGGGCGCCGCCTTGGCCGCCGCCGACCGACACGAGGGCGCCCGCCGCCTGGGCGAAGAGCTCGCCGACGCCAACGCCGCCCTCGCCGAGGCCCAGGACCGCCTGCTGCACACCGAGTCCCTCACCCGCCTCGGCGAGATGGCCGCCGGCGCCGCTCACGAGATGAACAACCCCCTGGCCATCATCTCCGGCCGGTCCCAGCTCCTCGCCCACGAGCTCCCCCTCGGCACCAAGCACCAGGCCGCCGCCGCCTCCGTCGCCAAGGAAGCCCACCGCCTCTCGGACCTCATCACCTGCCTGCGCATGTTCGCCGACCCCCCCCAGGCCCAGCGCCAGCCGGTCGACCTGCTCGGCCTGCTCGACGGCGTCGTCAAGCAGACCCGCCAAGCCCTGCAGTCCCGCGACCAGTCCACCCCCATCTACCTCCACGTCCGCGACACCGAGTCGGCCTTCCTGCTCGACCCCGAGATGCTCCGCGACGCCGTCACCGAGCTCATCCATAACGCCGTCCAGGCCAACCCAACCAAGGCGATCACCGTCTCCGCCGTCGTCGAGCCCGGCCGACAGAACCTGCTCGTCAAGGTCATCGACGACGGCGACGGCATGGACGGCCACACCCTCGACCACGCCCTCGACCCCTTCTTCTCCAACAAGCCCGCCGGACGACGCGTCGGCATGGGCCTGCCCCGTGCCGGGCAGCTCGCTGCGGCTCATGGCGGTCGTGTCGATCTGCGAAGCGAGCTCGGCCACGGAACCACCGCCACCCTCGTCCTGCCCCTTGAGCCGGCTGGTGAATCCGCCGATGCCCCCGACACCCCGGCCACGCCGCCCCCCGCCCGACAGGTCGCCTGACCCCGTTGTCCCCACGACCTCGCCTCGCCTCCCACCGTCCCGGAGTTCGCCCCACGTGACGCGCCCCGCACCGCACGCCGACCCATCGACCACCCGCACCGGCCCCTACCGCGTGCTCGTCGTCGACCCCGACCGGGCCCTCGAGCGACTCGTCGCCGACGCCGCCCCGGCGCCCGACCGCACCGAGATCGTCACCGCCGACTCCCCCGCCGACGCCGCCCGCCTCCTCGAAGACGCCCCCGTCGACCTCGCCGTCATCGACTCCGACCTCCCCGACAACACCGGCATCGACTTCGCCTAACGCCTCAAGCGCGACCACCGCACCACCCACACCGTCCTGGTCACCCACAAGCCCTCCGTCGACGCCGCCGTCGCCGCCATCCGCGCCGGCGCCACCGACTTCATCCTCAAGCCCGCCGACCCCGCCGCCCCCGGCGACTTCGCCGACCGCCTCCGCGACGCCATCGCCAAGCAGGCCGCCGACCGCAAGCACCACCGCCGCGTCGACCGCCTCCGCAACCTCTGCCGAAAGCTCAACGACGCCCGCATCGACGTCTCCCGCCAGGTCGACGTCCTCTGCCACGACCTCGTCGACGCCTACCAGGAGCTCGCCTCCCAGCTCGCCGAGATCGCCAAGCAGCCGGCTCAACCCGCCGCCCAACCCGACGACCCCGACCTGATCGAGCCCGCCGCCGACGACCGCGCCCTCACCCCCAGGGTCATGCCCACCCCCGGCGCCAGCGCCCCCGACGTCGCCCGCGACGCCTTCGAGCAGCTCGTCGCCTCTGAGCTCGACCTCGAGCAGCTCATCCGACGCACCCTCGAGTTCACCATGCAGCAGACCGGCCCGACCAACGCCGCCGTCTTCCTGCCCAGCTCGATGGACGAGTTCTCCCTCGCCGGCTACGTCAACTACGACTGCTCCCGCGACGCCGCCGACCTCCTGCTCCAGCACCTCGGCGACGTCGTCGCCCCCAAGGTCGCCGACGCCGACGGCCCCCTGCACCTCACCGACAACGACGACATCACCCACTGGATCGGCGACGACGCCGCCTGGCTCGAAGACGCCCACGTCGTCGCCTTCGCCTGCTCGGCCGAACAAGAGGCCCTGGCCGTCGTCGTCCTCTTCCGCGATCAGCAAGAGCCCTTCACCCCCGAGCAACGCGCCGCCCTCCACGCCGTCGCCCCCAAGCTCGGCGACGCCCTGCACCGCGTCATCCGCATCCACCACCGCCACCTCCCCGACCCCGACGAAAACGAGGACTGGCAGGACGGCGACCTCTTCGGCACCGCGTTCTGACCCCACCTCAGACCACGTACGCACATTCCCCGATAGCTGCGACGCCACGCGTCGCTGAAGAATCAATCACAGATCCTCGTCCTCAAGGATCCCCCTCCCGCCAACACAACGAGTGCCCCGGCAGATACCGCTCGGCCAGCTCGTCGAAGTGCGATCGGTTTCTCACACGACGACGACTTCCGCCACGCGCCCACCAAGTCTTGGGTCCGAATCGCTTGTTCAGCCCGAGTGTCATCGAACGCTTGATCGAGCCACGTACGGCCGACCACTCGCTCGCATCTCGCCAACCAACCAAGATGTGTACATGCGTTGTCTCCACTGCGACGGCGTACAGCCGTAGTTCGGTCTTTTTGGCGGTATCGCGCAATACTTCGATCACCACACGGCGCTGCTCATCCGTCAACAGCACCGCGTCGCCGCCCATCTGCGTGCGATAGCTGTTCGCCATCCCCGCGTCTCGAGCCTGCACCCCATCGCGATCCCGCCGCACGTATCCCGGCCCCCGGTCCGGCAGCCAACGCCCGTACGTGTGCAACGTGATCAGATAGACGGGCATCCCGGAAATTCCCTTCAGCGACGCGTGGCGTCGCAGCTATTGACCTCAACACCGCGGACACTACCCAGCTGCGACGCTACGCGTCGCTGAAGGATCACCCGTAAACTCCCCGCCATGTCGCAAAAACCCTGGGAACACAACAAGGGCGACGCCGCCGGCAGCAGCGCCCCCGCCTCATCCGACCCCACCGCCGGCCTCGCCGCGCGGTTCGTCTCCTCCCTCGACTACGACTGGCGCTTGTACAGCCACGACATCGCCGGCTCCATCGCCCACGCCCGCATGCTCCAGCACGTCGGCCTCATCACCCCCGACGACCTCGCCGACATCGAGCGCGGCCTCAACGAGATCAAAGACGAGATCGACGCCCTCGGCCCCAACGGCCGGCAGTGGCCCGGCTTCAAGGTCGAGCTCGAAGACGTCCACATGTGCGTCGAGGCCGCGCTGATCGATAAAGTCGGCGAGCCGGGCCGAAAGCTGCACACCGGGCGGAGCCGCAACGACCAGGTGGCGCTCGATCTCAAGCTATTTGTCATCGAGGCCGAGCAAGAGGTGTTGAAGCGCTGTGAGCGTTTGAGCGAACGATTAGTCGCGCTGGCTGAACGCGACGGCGAGATGCTACTGCCGAGCTACACCCACATGCAACGCGCGCAACCCGTGGTCGTGGGCGGCGAATTGATGGCTTGGGCACACGCTATCGATCGCGCGGCTTACCGAACCAACTTGGTCCCGTCGCTGAACTACGACATGCCGCTGGGCTCGGGCGCCATCGCGGGTTCGTCGCTATCCCTCGATCGATCGCATACCCAAGGCGCGATGGAATTCAAGACCATCACCGATAACGCCATCGACGCCACCGCCTCCCGCGACGCCGCCGTCGACTTCGTCTACGCCTGCGCGATGACGTCGATGACCCTCTCCCGCTGGGCCGAGCAGTGGATCCTCTACGCCTCAACCGAGTTCGGCTTCATCACGCTCGAGGACACGTTCACCACCGGCTCGTCGATGATGCCGCAGAAGCAGAACCCCGACATGCTCGAGCTCATCCGCGGCAAGTCGGGCTCGGTCTACGGCTGCCTCGTGGCCCTGCTCACCATGCTCAAGGGCCTGCCCGTCGGGTACAACCGCGACCTGCAGGAGGACAAACGCCACGTCTTCCAGGCCTACGACGACGTCTGCGACTGCCTCGACATGGCCGCCCATATCGTCGCCGGCACCACCTTTAACCAGGCCAAGATCGAGGCGTCCCTCGAGCACGGCTTCCTCGACGCCACCTCGCTGGCCGAGTACCTCGTCACCCGCGGCGTCGCCTTCCGCACGTCCCACCAGGTCGTCGGCGCACTCGTTCACCAATGCCGATCCACCGGCAAGCACCAGCTCAGCCAGCTCACCGTTGACGACATGAACGCCGCCGCGAAGGAATGCATCGCCAACACCGGCGGCGACGGCCCCGACCCCGCGGTCGGCGACGACGTCTACGACTGGCTCGGCGCCGCCAACGTCGTGCAGCGGTATCAGACGTCGGGCAACGCCGGCCTCACCGGCTTCCGCGAGCAGTTCGCCGCGTGGAAGCAGCGGCTGAGCAACAGCGATTGATCGGGTGCCACACCTTGATCGCGCAGCGACAAGGTGTGCGTTGGCCGTTCGCACACCTTGCCCTTCGGGTCAAGGTGTGGCACCCGCGCTAACAGATGACCTCCCCGGCTACCATGCCGCCATGCTCGTCCTGCAGATCCTCCAGGGGCCCGACAAGGGCAGGCGCTTCGACCTGCCCGACCACGAGCCGCAGCAGATCGGCCGGTCGTCCGAGTCCCTGCCGCTGACCGACCCCACGATCTCCCGCCGCCACGCCGAGCTCACCCCCGACGACGGCCACTGGGTCCTGCGCGACCTCGAGTCCTCCAACGGCACCTTCGTTAACGGCGTCCGCCTCTCCTCGCCCCGCACCCTCCAGCCCGGCGACCAGGTCCGCGTCGGCGGCACGCTCATCCTCTTCGGCGAGCACGCCAGGCCCCGCCCCGGCCAGCGCGAGATCCGCGTCGCCCAGCGCGGCGAGATGGACATCTCCGTCGAGCACACCGTCGCCTCCAACGACGAGTCGCTCATCATGGCCTCCCCCGCCGAGCCCGGCGACGCCGCCACCTTCCAGCTCGACGTCATCTACGACCTCATCTCCCTCATCGGCTCGGTCACCGACCAGGCCGAGCTGCTCGACAAGGTCATGGACGTCATCTTCGACCACTTCAAGGCCGACCGCGGCTTCATCCTGCTGCAGGAGCGCGACCAGGACGGCGCCGAGCCCCAGGTCGTCCGCCACCGCGACGACGTCCCCGCCCCCAACCTCAAGCGCGACGCCATCACCGTCAGCCGAACGATCGTCAACTACGTCGTCCGCCGTGGCGTCGGCATCCTCTCGGCCAACGCCATGAGCGACTCGCGCTTCGCCGCCGGCGACTCCGTGCACAACTACGGCATCCGCTCGGCCATGTGCGTGCCCATCCGCTACAAGGGCAAGACCTATGGCGTCATCTACCTCGACTCCCAGGTCGCCAACTACACCTACACCGAGGACCAGCTCGCCCTGCTCACCGCCATCGGCGTGCAGACCGGCCTGGCGCTGGCCAACAACCGCCTGCTCGCCGAACGCCTCGAAAGCGAACGGCTCGCCGCCGTCGGACAGACCGTCGCCTCGCTCTCGCACTCCATCAAGAACATCCTGCAGGGGATGCGCGGCGGGGCCGACGTCGTCGAGCTCGGCATGCGCAAGAACAACCTCAAGGTCCTGCAGAACGGCTGGGAGATCGTTCAACGCAACCAGGAGCGCATCTACCAGCTGGCGATGAACATGCTCGCGTTCTCCAAGCAACGCAAGCCCGAGATCCAGATGACCAACCTCGGCGAGCTGCTCGGCGAGATCGCCGAGCTGATGCAAAAGCCCTTCGACGATCGCCAGGCGATGCTGCTGGCCGACGTCGCCTCCGACGTCCCGCCCGTGCCGGTCGACCCCAACGGCGTGCACCAGGCGGTCCTCAACCTGGTCGCCAACGCCCTGGACGCCGTGCAGCCCGAGACCGGCGTGGTCTCGATGCGCTGCGAGTACGACCCGCAGGCCTGCGTCGTGCGCATCCGCGTCGCCGACAACGGCGTGGGCATGTCCGGCGAGCAGACCCGCCGTTTGTTCGTGCCGTTCCAGTCCAGCAAGGGCCTCAAGGGCACCGGCCTGGGCCTGGTCGTGACCAAGAAGATCGTCGACGAGCACGGCGGGACCATCGGCGTGCAGTCCACCCCCAGCGAGGGGACGACGTTCCTCATCGAGCTGCCAACCGACCGCGCCGAGGTCCCCCAGTCGGCCGACACGCACGGGCCGACGGCCGACGACAGCGACCTGCCCCGGCTGCGCGACGTGCCGTCGTTGGCTTGAGTTAGACGCTCAGGCCGCGGCCTGCTCGGGCCGACGCCAGCGCGCGATCGCGTTCACCCCGAACAGCAGCGTCGCCGACGCCGCGCCCAGCAGCGCGGGGCTGACGTCCGTCGGGTCGTTGATCCGCAGCACGGCCGCGCCCGACAGGCCGACCGAGGCGTCGTAGTCGATCAGCTCGGCCGAGGGCAGCGCCCGTCGCCAGCGATCGAGGGTCAGGCGTTCCTTCCATCGGCCGGCGTCGTCGAGGAAGACCAGCGCGCCCGGCGCGAGGTGGGGCAGGGCGAGCCAGAGGCAGGCGTCCCGGCCGTAGCAGCCCTGCGGGGCGTCGATGAGCACGGCGTCGTACGGGCCGCGCTCGGCGATGGCGGGGGCGGCGTCGAAGTAGCCGTGCATCAGCCCGTGCACGCTCAGCCGGGCCGACGGCCGCTGGGCGACGATCATCTCGGTGTAGACGCCGTCGACGGCCTGGGTCGTGGCCCACAGCTCGGCGCACCAGCTCGGGTCCTGCTCGACGGTCGTGAGCCGCCCGCCTCCGACCTGGCGGAGGGCCTCGGCGGCGACGCGGGAGGAGGCCCCGGCACCGAACTCCAGCAGCCGCCGACAGCCGAACGGGTCGACCGCGCGGGCCCAGCCGGCGGCGGTGGGGCGGGCCAGGGCGTACCCGGCCGACGCGGTCGGCAGGGCGTCGCGGACGGCCTCGGGCAGGTCGGATTCGTCGCCGTGCAGCAAGGGGGGGGTAACGCGGGTCATCGTGAGGCCGTATCGACGGGTGGACGGCCGGCTCGTCGCAGAATGCCGCACGGCCGGCGAATCGTCCGATATCGACGCCGGCGAGCTTGGTTTCACCGACTCAGGCGTCGATAATCGCAATACCCGGGCCGCCGCGGCGTTGTCCTCTCGCCGGCCCGACACGGCTCTGTCTCGACTCCCGCCATGCCGACCCCCACCCGCCTGACCCCGCTCGACCCCGACGCCTTCGGCCTGGCCGAGGCCCGCCACCTGCTCATCCGCGCCGGCTTCGGCCCCTCCCCCGCCGACCTCCACGCCGCCGTCCGCGACGGCCTCGAGACCACCCTCGACCGCCTCATCGCCTACGACCAGCTCTCCCCCCCCCAGCCCGGCGAGCCCGACGTCGACCCCGACTACCGCCGCCCTTACACCGAACAAGAGCAAGCCACCCTCCGCGCCGCCCGACAGCGCGGCGACCAGGCCACCCTCGACCGCCTCCGCGAAGAACAGCTCGGCCGCGAACGCCAGGACCGACGCCAGTTCGTCCGCATGCAGCAGTGGTGGATCGAGCGCATGGCCCGCACCCACCGCCCGCTCGAAGAACAGCTCACCCTGCTCTGGCACTCGCACTTCGCCTCGCGCTACCGCGACGTCGAGGACGCCTACATGATGTGGCAGCAGCACCAGCTGTTCCGCGACAACGCCAACGGTTCCTTCGACGACATGGCCGTCCGCATCGTCCGCGACCCCGCGATGCTGCGCTTCCTCAACAACGACCGCAACGTCAAGTCCAACCCCAACGAGAACCTCGCCCGCGAGCTCATGGAGCTGTTCACCCTCGGCGAGGGCAACTACTCCGAGCGCGACATCTACCACGCGGCCCGCGCCCTCACCGGCTACACCTACAACGACCACTCCTTTCAGTTCCGCGCCGACTACCACGACGACGAATCCAACAAACGCATCCTCGGCCGGCGCGGGCCCTTCAACGGCGATTACCTCGTCCGCTACCTCATCAAGCAGGACGCCTGCGCCCAGTTCGTCGCCTTCAAGCTCTATCGCCACTTCGTCGCCGACCTGCCCGACAACCGCGACCGCTGGCAGCGTTGGCAGGTCGCCGGCGTCAACGCCCTCGCCGGCCACCTCCGCCGGCACGACATGGCCATCGCGCCCGCCCTGCGCACCCTGCTCGGCAGCACGCACTTCTTCGACCCCGCCGTCCGCGGCAACAAGATCAAGCCCCCCGCCCAGCTGCTCGCCGGCACCGTCTCGTCGATGAACCTGCCGTGGCGATCCTCCCGCCTGGCCTCAGAGGCCATGCGCCGTATGGGCCAGGAACTCTTCAACCCGCCCACCGTCGCCGGCTGGGACGTCGGCCGCGCGTGGATCAACACCTCCACCCTCTTTGCCCGACAGAACGTCACCGCCTGGCTCATCGCCAACCGGACCCCCGACGGCAACTGGGATCGATCCAGGATCGGGCACGACCCCAACGCGCTGCTCGACGGCCTGGACACCGCCGAGCCCTACCGCGTCGTCGATCACTTCGTCGACGCCTACCTCGGCCCGCACACCCCCCCGCAACGCCGCCAACCCCTCGTCGACTTCCTCGCCGCCCGCGAGAACCCCACGTCACGCGACGCCCTCATCGGCCTGCTCCTGCTCATCGCCGCCGCCCCCGAGTACCAACTCTGCTGAGCCCCGCTTATGTGCAACCACTACCACCCGCTCTCGATCGACGACCCCCGCGGCCACCAGCCCGATCGCCCGAACACGTGGACCCGGCGCGGCTTCCTGCAGACCGGCATGACCATGATGGCCACCGCCGCCTCCGTCCCCGCCTTCCTGGCCAACACCGGCGACGCCCTGGCCCAGTCCGCCCCCCGCGGCGCCGTCAACACCCCCGGCGTGCCCGACGGCCGCGTCCTCGTCGTCGTCCAGCTCTCCGGCGGCAACGACGGCCTCAACACCGTCGCCCCCGTCGGCTCCCGCGCGTACTACGAGGCCCGACGCAACATCGCCATCCCCGAGAACCAGGCCCTGCTCGTCGACAACCGCGGCCTCGGGCTCCACCCCGCGCTCGCCCCCGTCCACGACCTCATCGCCAACCGCTCCGCCGGCATCGTCCAGGGCGTCGGCTACCCCAACCCCAACCGCTCGCACTTCAGCTCCATGGACATCTGGCACACCGCCGACCCCACCGGCGGGCGCGGCGCCGGCTGGATCGGCAAGGCCTTCGACGCCGCCAGCGCGTCCGGCCAGGACGCCGACATGGGCTGCATCACCATCGGCAACGACGCCCCCATGGCCACTCAGGGCCGATCCTTCAAGCCCATCGCCTTCGAGAACGCCGACCTCTTCCGCTGGACCGGCGAGGACCTGCACCCCGCCGTCGCCTCGACCTACCAGGGCATGCAGACCGCCGAAGGCGCCGGCCAGTCCGCCCCCGACGACCCCTCGCTCGACGCGATGACCGACTTCGTCCGCCGCACCGCCATGGACGCCCAGGTCGCCTCGCAGAAGGTCCGCCGCGCCGTCGCCGCCGACACCCGCACCAACTTCCCTCGCCACGGCCTGGCCCGCCAGCTCCGCTCGGTCGCCACCATGATCCGCGCCGAACTGCCGACCCGTGTCTATTACGTCACCATGGGCGGTTTCGACACCCACGCCAACCAGCAAGGCCGGCACAACCAGCTCATGCGCCAGTTCGCCGAGTCCATCGCCGCCTTCCAGGCCGAGCTCGACGCCACCGGCCACGCCGACCGCGTCCTCACCGTCGCCTTCTCCGAGTTCGGCCGACGCGTCGCGCAAAACGCCTCGGCCGGCACCGACCACGGCGCCGCCGGGCCCGTCTTCGTCTTCGGCCCGAACATCAAGGACCGCCTCATCGGCAGCCACCCCTCGCTCACCGACCTCGACCGCGGCGACCTCAAGTACAAGATCGACTTCCGCCAGGTCTACGCCGAACTCCTCGACAACTGGCTCCGCCTCGACGCCACCGCCGCCCTGGGCCAACGCTACCGCCACCCCGGCATCCTGATCCCCAGCGCCGCGTAAATCACCGCCGTCAATAGATTTCCCCGTTTAGCCGGCGAGATTTCTCGCCGGTTGCGGGTACGTTGAACGAATGGTCCGGGCTTACCACCTCATCCTCACCTGCTACGGCTTCTGGCTCCCCAACGACCCACGCGGCTCATACTCCTCACGCGTCTGGTCTCACGCCATCCGCGAGTTCGGCGAAGCCACCAAGATCAACACCAACCGCAGCGTCGCCCACCGACCGCACGATCACGCCGCCCGACGCGCGGCCAAACGGGCACTCCTCCGTCCATCCGTGCGATTCAACGGCAAGCAGGCCCAACTCATCGCCAAGGGTTTGGCTGAGATCGTCGATCGCAACACCCTTGTCGTGCACGCCTGCGCGGTCATGCCCGACCATGTCCACCTCGTTGTCGAGCGCCACGCAACGATCAAGGCTGAGGGCATGACCCAGCGATTCAAGGCCAAGATAACCCAACGCCTCAACGCCGCCGACCTGGGCTTTGGCTACACGCCCTGGTGCAAGGGGCGATGGATCGTCTACCTCAACACACCCGAAGACGTCGAACGGGCGACGCGCTATGTCGAGCAGAACCCGATCAAGGCCGGTCTACGCCCGCAGCGCTGGTCGTTCGTTCAACCGTCGCGAAATCGCGACGGCTAAACCCACCATGATCCACATCAACCGTTTAGCCGGCGAGTTCACTCGCCTGTTCCCCACCCATCGACCCCACCCGCCACCGCTGCGCCTTGTTGCTACGGTAGCGCGATGCTGCGTGGCCCCTTCTGGCGATCCTGCCGCGTCATGGGACGCTTCCGCGGTCTGCTCGCGCAGATCGTCGCGGGCTCGCTCGTCTCCGCCGCCTCCTTCGGCGCCGGCATCGGCATGCTCGTGCCCGTCTTCGCGCTGCTGACCGACCCCGGCCAGGGCCTGGTCGATCGCCTCCGCGCCTACGCCGACAGCGTCCGCTCCGGCGAGGCCGCCGAGTCTTCGCCCGCCTCGTGGTTCGGCATCGATCCCACCCCCTTCGCCGACGCCGCGGCCGCGCTCGCCGACGTCATGCCCGCCGACCGCTACCTGCAGTTCCTCCTGGTCCTCGGCGTCATCCTCGCTCTCACCCTCATCGGCTCGACCGGCCGCTACTTCCAGGCCTCGGGCGCCGAGTCGATCACCATCTACGCCACCCGCGTCTGGCGTCAACGCCTCTACCGCCGCGTCGTCGCCATGCCCATGGCCGCCATCGCCCAGCGCGGCGAGTCCGACGCCATCTCCCGCACCATCAACGACATCAACGCCATGACCCAGGGCTACCGCGTCCTGCTCGGCAAGACCCTCGAGCACACCCTCCGAGGCGTCTTCGCATTCGGCCTGGCCATCGCCCTCAACTGGCAGCTCACCCTCATCGCCGTCGCCGCCGCCCCCGTCATCGGCCTGCTCGTCCGCAAGCTCGGCGAGCGCGTCCGCCGCGCCACCAAGGGCGAGCTCAAGTTCACCGCCCGCCTGCTGCGCGCCATGACCGGCGCCGTCTCCCAGCTCGCCGTCGTCAAGGTCCACCACGCCGAGGGCCAGGAGCGCCGCTCCTTCGCCAACCTCCAGCGCGAGGTCCTCCGCCAACGCCTCAAGGTCCGCCAGGTCAAGGCCCTCTCCGCGCCGCTCATGGACACCCTCTCGGTCATCGTCGTGATCGTGGTTGAGTCGATCGCCGCCTGGTACATCTTCCGCGGCAACGTCGCCCCGGCCGTCTTTATGGGCGTCCTCACCGCCCTCGCCGCCGCCGGCGAATCCCTCAAGCCCCTCGCGACCCTAAACAACGAACTGCAAGCCGCGCGCGCGGCCGCCGACCGCGTCTTCGAGCTGCTCGACGACGCCCCGCAGGAACCCCTCGACGCCGCCTCCCGCCGCGGCCTGCCCCCCGCCCCGCGATGCGATCGCGACATCGTCTTCGACCATCTCACTCACCACTACCCCGGCAGCGACCGCCCCGCGCTCGACGACATCAGCCTCACCCTCCCCGCCGGCCAGACCGTCGCCATCGTCGGCCGAAACGGCTCGGGCAAGACCACCCTCGTCTCCCACATCCCCCGCCTCCTCGCCCCCACCGCCGGCCGCGTCCTCATCGACGGCATCGACCTCGCCACCGTCGACCTCCGCTCGCTACGCGAGCGCATCGCCCTCGTCTCCCAACGCACCGCCGTCTTCTCCGCCTCCGTCGCCGACAACATCGCGCTCGGCCGAACCCAGACCCCCCGCGACCACATCCTCGCCGCCGCCCGCGCGGCCCGCGCCGACGACTTCATCACGCAACTGCCCGACGGCTATGACACCCGCCTCGGCGAAGAGGGCGTCGGTCTCTCCGGCGGCCAGATGCAACGCCTCGCCATCGCCCGCGCCATCCTCCGCGACGCCCCCATCCTCATCCTCGACGAGGCCACCAGCCAGGTCGACGCCGAGTCCGAGGCCCTCGTCCAGGCCGCCCTCGCCGAACTCATTCACGACCGCACCACCCTCGTCATCGCCCACCGACTCGCCACCGTCGTCGACGCCGACCTCATCGTCGTCCTCGATGACGGCCGCGTCGAAGCCGTCGGCAAACACGCCGAATTGCTCGAGCGCAGCGACGCCTATCGCAAGCTCACGCACTCCCAGCTCGCCCCCCGCGACCCCGACGCCGAAACAAGCCCCGAAGCCAACGACGCGCCCACGCTCGCCGGCTAGACTCGACCGTTTCGGGCCTCACACTCCCCCGCGACCCGCCCATGCTCCCGCGATTCGTACAACGCCTCTCCGCCGGCGGCCGCTCCGCCGCCAGCATCAACCACCTCCGCGCCCTCGAGGCCGACCTCCCCTCCGCGCGCTCCCGCTTCGCCATCCCCTACGTCTTCGCCGGCGCCGGCGAGTTCCGCTCCATCCGCCCCCGGCTCCGCGGCGACGAGGCCGAGTCGCTCTACAACGAGGCCCTCGCGCTCCGCCCCCGTCGGGTCCTGCAGATCGGCACCCGCTCCGGCGGCTGCCTGTACTGGTGGACCCAGGCCGCGACCGAAGACGCCACCCTCGTCTCCGTCGGCCTGCCCGACGACGCGCCCGCCGATGGCGACCAACACCCGCTCTTTCCCCTGATCGACGCCTTTCGCCGCAGCGCCCAGCAGGTCCGCCTCTTCTCCGACGCCGCCACCGTCGCCGAGGTCCGCGACGCCTGCCACGACGAACCCATCGACCTGATGTTCCTCGACGGCCAGGCCACCCCCGCCGCCGTCGCGACCGACTTCAACCGCTTCGCCCCCCTCGTCCGACCCGACGGCCTCATCGCGTTCCACGGCATCGCCGCCAACCACCCCGGCCTCGGCTCCGCCATCGCCGACCTCTGGCCCCAACTCCGACAACGCTACGAGACCCGCGAGTACGTCGCCGACGGCTCCGCCCACGGCGTCGGCGTCATGGTCGTCCCCGACGCCGACCTCGAGCCCATCGACCTCGCCTGAAACCCACCCCCCAACCCGCCGGTACGCTGGCCGGATGGCCGCCCCGCGCTCCCTCGACCGCGCCCCCTTGGGCGACCGACTCCGCGCCGCCCTGCGCCGCTCCGCCCCCGGTCGCGCCTGGTACCGCCACCGTCGCAACCGCATGGCCGACGCCTACGTCCTCTCCTTCCCCAAGACCGGCCGCACTTGGCTCCGCCTCCTGCTCGGCAAGGCCATCGCCACCCACCACCAGCTCCCAAACACAGACTCCGCCGACCTCCTCGAACTCGACCGCCTCGCCGACCGCCTCCCCAACCTCCCCCGCATCCGCTTCAAGCACGACGACAACCCGCACTTCAAGACCCCCGACGAACTCGTCACCCGCAAGACCGAGTACGCCGACCGCCCCGTCGTCTTCCTCGTCCGAGACCCCCGCGACACCGCCGTCTCCGCCTACCACCAGCTCGCCAAGCGCGAGGCCCGCTACCGCTTCGACGGCACCCTCGAGCAGTTCCTCGACTGCCCCCGCGGCAGCGTCGCCACCATGCTCCGCTTCTACAACCTCTGGCACGCCGAACGAGACACGCCGAAGCGCTTCCTGCTCGTCCGCTACGAAGACCTCCACGCCGACACCGCCGGCCAACTCCGCCGCGTCACCGACTTCCTCGAGCTGACTTCCGGGGGAGGCGAGTTCAGCGACGACACCCTCGCCGACGCCGTCGACTTCGCCAAGTTCGACAACATGCGCCGCATGGAGCAAAAGGCCTCGCAAGGCGATACTTCCGGGGGCAACGCGCGGCTCGCCGCCACCGACCCCAACGACCCCACCACCTTCAAGACCCGCTCCGGCAAGATCGGCGACTTCGTCAACCACATGCCCCCCGCCACCGCCGACGCGCTCACCCAACGCGTCCGTACCGAGCTCGACCCGTCCTACGGCTACCCCTACGAAGCAACCACCAACACCCCCGTTTAGCCGGCGAGATCTCTCGCCGGTTCGCGACCCGATCATCCACGCCATGCCCCCCGCCCCGCCCTCGGCCAGCGAACTCCTCGCCCTTGAACCGGTCGAGACCTACAAGCACGATGCGCGATCCCGGGTCTGGCGGGTCGATCACTCGACTGGCTCGTTCGTCATCAAGCGGTTCGAGTACAGCCCCCTGCGCCAAGGCCTCGGCCAGTGGCTCCACCTCCACCCCGCCGGCCAGGAGCAACGCGCCGCGGCCTGGCTTGCCCAGTTGGATATCCCGGTCGTTCCCCTGCTTCGCTCCGGCTGGTCGCAACGCAAGCGATGCCTGGTCACCCCCACACACGGTCCGTCCCTCCAGCACACCCTCCGCCACGCTCCACCCGCTGGCCACCCCCGCCTCCTCGCCGCCGTCGCCCCCCTCGTGCGACAACTCATCGACCAGCGCGTCTTCTTCAAGGACCTCAAGGCCTCCAACATCGTCCTCGGCCCAAACGCACCCGATACCCTCGACCCCAAGCTCATCGACACCGGCTCCGCGCGCCGCGGGCTCTCGCCCACACAACGCCAACGCATGCTCGACATGCTCCACCAGACCTGCCAGGACGCCGGCGCTTCGCACGAAACGGTCGGCCGATGCCTGCGTTTCGATTGACGGCTCAACCGCGCCGCGGTCGACGCCTCGCCAGCACCACGCCGGACAGCGCGATCACCGGCAGGCCGGGCTCGGGCACGTTCACCGCCGTGAGCTCGATCGCGTTCAGATAGGCCCGCCGGCTGCGCGACGCCTCGTCCTGGCTCACTTGAAAGAACAGCTCGACCTCGCCGTCCGCGTTCGCGACGACGTCCTCGAACACCAGCCATGTGTCGGTGTTGCCCGCCGCGTCGAACGCCTGCATCACGCCGTTGACCCAGTACCAGCCCAGGTACCCGCGCCCGCCGTCGTTCCCGACCGCCGCGGCCAGCAGCGCCAGCTCGTACTCACCGCCCGCGATGAGCCCGTCGATGACCATCGCCGCGGTTTGCGCCTTGGTCGTCGACGCGGCGTTGGTGCCCACGTACCAGCCGTCGCCGACGACCGTGCCGGGGGCAAGCGTGTCGTCGGTGACGCCGGTCTTGCCGTCGTCGTTGAAGTCATCGGTCAAGTGAAAGCCAACGCGGGTCTTCACACCTTCCGTGTTGTGGCTGACCTCGACGAGCGTGCCGATTGGACTGTCTTCGATAACCAGCGTGTTCTGCGGGTGGTTCCAGTAGTTCCCTTCATCGTCCGGATTGGGCGGCAGCCAGACGACGTTGTCGAACCCGCCGCCGGTGTCATGGTCGACGTTCTCGCTGATCAGGCCGAAGTCGATGAGCACGCGCTCGCCGTCGGCCAGGTCCCGCGGCGCGGGCGGCGCGGGGTTCGATCGCGACTGGGCAAAGAGCCAGTCGTACAGGCCGGCCTGGTCTTCGTCGGTCGGTGAGCCGCCGAGGTACGCGCCGGTGTGACTTGTTCGGTCGGCGTAGATATTCGACCAGCCGCTGTGAGCGACGTTCTCGATCTGCGTCAGCCGAGGCGTGTCGCCGGCGGACTGGAGCGCGTTGTACATGTTCTGCGCAGTGATCGCCCGGAACAGCGTGTCGGTCTCGCCGGTGAAGACCCACATCGGCGTGCCGGCCAGGTTGGGGACGTGCTCGGGCTTCTGCCCGCCGGACAGCGGCACGGCCGCGGCGAAGAGGTCCGGCCGTTCGTTGACGATGTTGTACGTCCCGGCCCCGCCCGCCGAGATGCCCGTGACATAGATACGGTCGGTGTCGATCGTGTCGGCGTGCCGATCGATGACGTCTTCGATCAGCAAGGCCAGCCGGGCGTCGTTGAACGAGCCGAACGACTGCGGCGCCAGCAGGTGGGCGTTGTATTCGCTGGTGAGCAGTCGATCGACGAGGGGATTGATGTGGCTGGTGACCTGCTGGACGTTGTCGTTGCCGCCCTGACCCAGGCCGTGGAGGAAGACGACCAACGGCCTTTTCTGGGTGGGCGACGCCTCGGTGGCGGCGATGTAGCGGTACGGGTAGCCGTTGGACGTGCCCTCGGAGGAGATATCGAGGATCTCCTGGTCGGTGATCGCCCAGCTGGGGGAAGTCAGCCCGCCGGCCGCCAGCGCGGCCGCCGCGGCGAGTCGTGAACACTGAAACCGCAAGGCGAACCTCCTGTCGGGGTAGACGAGAAATAGTTTCCTATATAGAGCAATAATTGCTCTTTGCCGAAGTGTAACCCCTCACTTCCTCAAATCAACCCCTCCTCGGCGCGGAACGCCGCACATCGTGCCCCGTACAATCCCCGACCCATGCCCCAGCCCGCCGCCGACCACATCCGCAACTTCTGCATCATCGCCCACATCGACCACGGCAAGTCCACCCTGGCCGACCGCATGCTCATGGGCACCGGCGCCATGGACGATCGCACCCAGCGCGCCCAGACGCTCGACGACATGGACCTCGAGCGCGAGCGCGGCATCACCATCAAGGCCGCCGCCGTCTCCGTTGAGCACCAGTACGACGGCACCAACTACGAGCTCAACTTCATCGACACCCCCGGCCACGTCGACTTCCACTACGAGGTCTCCCGCGCCCTGGCCGCCTGCGAGGGCGCGATCCTCGTCGTCGACGCGACCCAGGGCGTCGAGGCCCAGACCGTCGCGAACCTGTACAAGGCCGTCGACGCCGACCTTGAGATCATCCCCGTCATCAACAAGATCGACCTGCCGTCCGCCGAGCCCGAGGCCCGCGCGTTGCAGGTCGAGGAGGTGCTCGGGCTCGACGCCGAGGACTGCATCTTCACCTCCGCCAAGACCGGCCAGGGCGTGCCCGAGCTGCTCGACGCGATCTGCGCCCGCTTCCACCCGCCCAAGGGCGACCCGGATGGCCCGCTCCGCGCCCTCATCTTCGACGCCAAGTACGACGACTACCGCGGCGTCGTCGTCTACTTCCGCGTTGTGGATGGCAAGTTCGCCAAGGGCGACCGCATCTACACGATGCGCACCCAGCGGACGTACGCCGTCACCGAGCTCGGCAAGTTCCGCCCGAAGATGACCGCCGTCAACGAGCCGTTCGAGGCCGGCGACGTCGGCTACATGGTCGCGTCGATCAAGACCCTCGACGACGTCAACATCGGCGACACCATCACCCTCGACACCGCCCGCGCCGACCAGCCGCTGCCCGGCTACCAAGAGCCGGCCCCGATGGTGTTCTGCGATTTTTATCCCTCGGGCGACACGCAGTTCGACGAACTCCGCGAAGCCATCGCCAAGCTGTCGATCAACGACGCCAGCTTCTCGCACGAGCCGACGAACTCCGAGGCCTTGGGCCCGGGCTTTCGCTGCGGGTTCCTCGGCATGCTCCACATGGACATCATCCAGGAGCGCCTCGAACGCGAGCAGAGCGTCACCCTCGTGCAGACCGCGCCGACCGTCACCTACGAGGTCGAGTACGTCGGCAAGGCCGGCGAGAAGCACACGGTGATGATCACCAACCCCGCCGACCTGCCCGACCCCTCGCAGATCCGAGCGATCCGCGAGCCGATCGTCTCGGCCGAGATCATCTGCCCCAACGAGTCCATCGGCGACATCATGAAGCTGTGCGACCAGCGCCGCGGGGTCTACAAGCAGCAGAAGTTCCTCGCCGCCGACCGCCAGATCCTCGACTACGACCTGCCCCTGGCCGAGATCATCTACGACTTCTTCGACAAGCTGAAGTCGATCACCTCCGGCTACGGCACGGTCGACTACCAGATCAAGGGCTTCAACGCCGACCGCCTCGTGAAGATGGACATCCTCGTCAACGGCCAGCCGGTCGACGCGCTGTCGGTCATCGTCCACCGCGACAAGGCCGAGTTCCGCGGCCGACATTTGCTCAAGAAGCTCAAGGACCAGATCGACAAGCACCTGTTCGAGATCCCGCTGCAGGCGGCGATCGGCGGGAAGATCATCGCCCGCGAGACCATCAAGTCCGTCGGCAAGAACGTCACCGCCAAGTGCTACGGCGGCGACGTCACCCGCAAACGCAAGCTGCTCGAGAAGCAGAAAAAGGGCAAGGAACGCATGAAACGCATCGGGACGGTCGACATCCCGCAGGAGGCGTTCATGTCGGTGCTGGACACGGGGGAGTAATTGCCAAGGCTTGACCGGCGTCACACTCGGCGCAAGGTCTGTTTCCAATCGGCGAGATGGTCAAGATAAATTTGGATGCCCTCTAAAGCAGGTGGCGCGTCAGCCGAATGGGTGTTCATTGCAATACCGAGTTCTTCTTCTAGTCTCTTAGCAATTGCGTGACCGTTGTCTTGCCCTGGACAGCAGAACGCGAAACCGTTCGCAGCCAGCGAATCGAGGTGACGATCTCGTAGCGTCTGGCTCATGGTGTCACGAACCGCATTGGCGACCACGATGGCGTAGACAGATCGATCGCGCTCGTCCCTACCTTCATTGAGGTGTTGATAACCGAACGGGACAATGCCTGCGCACAGTTCCGCGGCATACGCCATCATCGCGAAAGCAGTGACGTCCTGATGCATGACCACGATCCCCAGGCCGTCGGTCTGTAGGACTGGTAGATCAAGGCCAATCGCTGATGCGAGTGAATAGTCGACAAGAAAACGTTGCCTCGCTCCCGCTCGTTCCATCGCCTCGAGCCAGAAAAACTTGCTGCCCATCGACACGTAGGGCCCGCCGAGAACCACCCTCGGGGCGATTAACTGAGAACGGCCGACGCACTCCCTCAGGCCTCTCTTCAAGATGGCCACCAATGGATCGATATCTCCGTCGTATTCGCCGCCCTTGAACAACGCCTCAATTTGCGGTTCCTCCGCCAGGTGCTGCTTGGTGGATAGCGCGTCCCGTATGTCATTGGAAAGATGATCGGGCAGGGGAGGGGGTCTGTCTGGCTGGTAGATCAAATCAATCGGACCCACCGTCAGATCTTTCCGGCTGAGCCACAAGCGTTGTCCGTCGTAGACCATCCCGACGTCGTGGCTCATCAGTGACAGCAGCCGATCTAACACGCGCTCATTCTAGTTTTAAGTACTTTGATGTATCCCCATGCCTACCGACGCTTCTTTTGGTGTTATTCCGGTTGATCGCAGCGACCCCGCGTCGCCGCGGTTTTTGTTGGTCAAGCATCACGCCGGGCACTGGGCGTTTCCCAAGGGGCACGCGGACGCCGGGGAGTCGGCCGAGCAGACGGCCCAGCGTGAGCTGCTCGAAGAGACGGGGCTGACGGTGACGCACCTGCTGCGCGACCCGGCGACGGGCAAGGCTGTCGAGTTGATCGAGCGTTACGCGTTCACCGATCGCAAGGGTCGGACGATCGACAAGACGGTGACGTTCTTCGTCGGGTTCGTGCAGGCCGCCGAGGCGACGCCGCAGGAGGAGGAGATCGCCGATCTGGCGTGGCTGACGGCCGACGAGGCGAGCGAGCGCATGACGTTCGACGAGGGCAAGCGCATCCTGCGCGAGGCGATGGTCGTCCTGGCGGGGCGCGAGTCGGCGTGAGCGTCGAGCTCAGGCGCGACGACGGCGCGACGCGATCAGGCCGAAGCTCGCGGCGAGCAGCGCCAAGCTGGCGGGCTCGGGGATGACGTAAGGCGAACCCGAGAGGACGCGGAAGTTCGTGAATACGGCGTCCGCTTCGCCACCGTCCCAGCCGCCGCCGAAGGTTACGCCGTTGATGAAGAACGACGCGAGCAGGTCCTGTTCGTTCCACAGTGGCTGGACGCCGCCGAAGACGACCGAGCCCAGCGGGTCGGCCATGTTGGCGTCCTTGGTCTGCGAGCCACCGACGGTGACGTTTCCGGTGAAGGCGTCGTAGGTCACGAATAGCGTGCCCGAGAGCGTGGCGGGCACAAGCGAGGATCCGAGGATCGTGTCGTTGTCGACCCGACGTGCGCCGCCGAAGAACAGCGTGGGCGAGCCGTCAATGGTCAGGATCGCGACGCCAACGGAGTTCTCGCCGGAACGCTCTTCGCCGATCCCGAATCCCAGGCCGATATTGCCGACGGCGGCGGGGGAGCCGGCGAAGGTCAGGTCGTAGGTCACGGCCAAGCTGAAGCTGGCGTCCTTGTCGAATGCAAAGCCGGACGTCGAGGCGGCCACCGTGTTGGCGTTGGTCGTGGCGAAGCCGATGTCGTCGGCGGCGGGTACGTCTCCGTTGCCGGCCGAGAGCGTGGCCGTGGTCATTGTCGATGAGCCGGACAGGAACGGGCTGATAGTGCCCCCCGACGGATCGTCGAAGAGCGTCCATTCGGTGAAATCGGTGATCGAGCTGGCCGAGGCGTGGACGGCGACGAGCGCCACAACGGCCGCGGCGGCGGGGATGCGAAACATGGTGAGGCCTCCTGGAACTGCTTTCTCCGAGCGGCAGATTAACCGGATGCTTACGGATTGCCAACGAGAAAGGCTCGTCATTCGGGCATCTCGGGCCGAGGGCGCGACTTACGCGTACCCTCGGGCATGCGGCGGGTTCTCATTGGTGAGCTGATGGACGACCCGGGCATCGACCCGGCCGAGCATGCGCGGGCGCTGCGGGCGCTGGATCGGCTGCATCGGCTGGGGGGGACGGCGGGGCTGCTGGGGCGGGCGGTCGAGGGGGTGCTCGCGGCGGCGGGGCGATCGGCGGAGCGGTCTCACCAGAACGGGCGGGCGGTGCGGTTGCTGGACGTGGCGTGCGGGGGTGGGGCGGTGGGCGTGCCGGTGGCGCGGTGGCTTCAGCGACGCGGGTGGGCGGTGCGGCTGGTGGGGTGCGATGTGAGCGAGACGGCGCTTCGGTCGGCGCGCGCGTCGGCGGACGCGGCGTGTCTGGCGGAGCACGCATGGGTGGTGGCGGACGCGACGGCCGGGGGCTTGCCCGAGTGCGAGGTGGCGGTGTGCGGGCTGTTTCTGCATCACCTGAGCGAGGCGGACGCGGCGGCGGTGCTGCGGGGGATGGGCGAGGCGGCGGTGTGCGGTGGGGCGGTGCTGGACCTGCTGCGTAGCCGGCGGGGGCTGGCGATGGTGTGGTTGGCTTGCCGGGTGGTGACGCGCAGCTCTGTCGTGCATGTCGACGGGCCGCGGAGCGTTCGGGCGGCGTTCACGGCGGGGGAGTTGGCGGGGTTGGCGGAACAGGCAGGGCTTGTCGGCGATTGTGGGGAAGCGGCGGTGCGTCGCGTGTTTGGGCAGCGAGCGGTGTTGACGTGGGGCGGTGGTGCTAGGGTGAGCGGTGATGCGTGACGGGTCGATCGACGGCGGGTGGGACGCGGTGGTGATCGGGGCCGGCGTGGCGGGCGGAGCGACGGCGGTCGGGCTCGCTCGGGAGGGTTGGCGGGTGCTGCTGGTGGAGAAGGCGACGTTCCCGCGGGGCAAGGCGTGCGGCGGGTGTCTGGGAGGGGTGGCGTTGGGGGAGTTGCGTCGGTTGGGGTTGGCCGGGGCGGTGGCGTCGGTGTCTCGGCCGGTGGAGCGGATGCGGCTGGTCTGCGGCGGGGCGGACTGGTCGTGGGGCGTGCCGGCGATGGCGGCGGTGCGGCGCGAGGCGTTGGACGGGGTGCTGGTGGAGGCCGCGACGTCGGCGGGGGTGGTGTTCCGCGACGGTTGCCGGGCGGAGGTGATGGACGCGGGGGATGATCGGCGCCCTGCAAGGGTGCGCGTGGGCGAGGGTGCGGTGTCGGCGGAGGTCGTGGTGATGGCGGACGGGCTGGCGGGGAGCGGGGAGTCGGGGCCGACGGCGGGGCGTTGGCGGGTGGCGCGGGGCGGGCGCGTCGGGGTGTCGATGCGCGGGGCGGGGGGGGTGGCGCCGCGCGGGGTGGAGCGGTGGCTGGCGGGCGGGGCGGTGAGCATGTCGATTGCGCGGGGCGGGTATGTCGGGGCGGTGCGGATGGTGGACGGCGGGGTGCATCTGGCGGGGGCGCTGGACCCGTGGGTGGTGCGCGAGCGGGGCGGGCCGGGCGCGGCGGTGTCGGCGGTGGTCGAGGCGGCGGCGGGCGGGGCGATCGATGGGGCGACGCGGGATTGGCTGGCGGGCTCGTCGTGGTGCGGGGCGCCGGCGTTGACGCGCCGTCGCAAGCGTGTGGCGTGGGGCCGGTGCTTGGCGGTGGGGGACGCGGCGGGATACGTCGAGCCGTTTACGGGCGAGGGGATGGGCTGGGCGCTGGTGGCGGCGCGGGAGGCGACGAGCCTGCTGGTCGAGGCGCATGGCGAGGCGATGAGCGCGAGGCTGGCGCGGTGGTCGTCGGTTCAGCGCGCGTCGCGGCGACGCGGGTGGACGGCGGGGCTCGTACGTCGGGCGGTGCGTCGGCCGGCGCTGGTGGCGGCGGCGATGCGCGTCGGGGCGTTGGCGCGGCCGACAGTCGGCGCGGTCGTGGCCCGCTTGCACCCGGTGCCGGCATGAGCGCGGCGACGCCCGGCCTTCACGGCATCGGCGTGGCGCTGCCGCGTTACCGGTTGGACCAGCCCGCCGCCGCCACGCACGCGGCCGATCGCTCGGCGAGCAACGCGCGCCAACGCGCCGTCGTCGAACGGCTCTACGCCCGCAGCGGGATCGACCAGCGGCCCGTTGTGCTCGCCGAGTTCGTCGACGCCGACGCCGACGCGTTGCTCGCCCCGTCCCTGCACCCCGACGACCCCGGCCCGACCACCGCCGCCCGCCTCGCGCACTACAGCACGCACGCCCCCGACCTCGCCGAGCAGGCCGGCCGCGCCGCGCTCGCGCACGCCCGCGCCGACCCCGCCGCCGTCACCCACCTCGTCACCGCTTCCTGTACCGGGTTTGCTGCGCCCAACGTCGACGTCATGCTCATCGATCGCCTCGGCCTGCCGCGATCGACCCAGCGGACCCACGTCGGCTACATGGGCTGCCACGCGGCGCTCAACGCCCTGCGCGTCGCCGGCGCCATCGCACGCAGCGACCCGCACGCCGTCGTCCTCGTCGTCGCCGTCGAGGTGTGCAGCATCCACCTCGCCTACGGCTGGGACGCCCAGGCCATGGTCAGCAACGCGCTCTTCGGCGACGCCGCCGCCGCCACCGTCGTCTCTGCCGGCCCTATCCCTGCCGCCGCCTTCACGCTGATCGACCAGGCCTCCGCCGTGCTGCCCGACACCCACGACGCGATGACCTGGTCCATCACCGATCACGGCTTCCGCATGACGCTCTCCAACCGCGTGCCCGACCTCATCCGCGGCTCGCTCCGCCCCGTCGTTGACGCGCTGCTCGCGCGCCACGGCAAGACCATCGACGCCGTCGATCACTGGGCGATCCACCCCGGCGGCCCGCAGATCATCACCGCCACCGGCCAGGCGCTCGGCCTGACCGACGACCACCTCGCCCCCTCACGCCGCGTTCTGCGCGAGCTCGGCAACCTCTCCTCGCCGACCGTGCTGGCCCTGCTCGACCGACTCGCTCAGACCGCGAACCCAGGCGAGACGTGCGTCGCGCTGGCGTACGGGCCGGGCCTGACGATCGAGGCCGCGCTGCTGGGCTGCGGCGACGCGGGCTGACCGATCAGCCGCCGCCCGCCAGCGAACTGGCCGAGAAGATCGGCAGCAGCAGCGAGATCGCGACGAAGCCCACGATGCCGCCAACGGTCACGACCATCACCGGCTCGATGTACTGCGTGGCGTTCTTCACCGCCGTGTCGAACTCGTCCTCGGTGTACGCCGCGACGCGGTTGATCACCGGGCCCATCCGCCCGGACTTCTCGCCCGAGTAGATCATCTGCACGACGGCACGCGGCACCAGCCACGTGTCGCGCAGCCCGTCGGAGAGCTGCGAGCCCTTGCGCAGCTGATCGTCCACCTTCTCCCACAGCTGCTGGTACGCGCGGTTGGGCGTGACGTGCCGCACGATGTCGACCATGTCCAGGATCGGCACGCCCGCCTCGAGCAGCGTCCCGATCGTCTGCGTCATCCGCACCAGGTTCACCTGGCGCATCAGCGAACCGATCACCGGCAGCCGCAGCATCACGGCGTCGAACAGCGCCCGGCCGGACTCCACCTGCCGCATGCCCCACAGCGCCCCCCCGACCACCACGAGCCCCGCGACCCACGCCCACCACCAGCCGATCAGCGAGTTGCTCATCGCCATCAGCATCAGCGTCGGCGTCGGCAGGGCGGCGCCGCGGTCGGCGAAGATGTTCGCGAAGCGCGGCAGCACGAACACCAGCAAGAACACCGTGACGAGCACCACGAAGGCGAACATAATCGCCGGGTACGTCAACGCGCCCTTGATCTTGCGGGCGTTGGCCGCCTGCTTCTGCAGGTGCTCGGAGACGCGGTCGAGCATCGCGCCCAGCTTGCCCGAAGCCTCGCCGGCGCGGACCAGGCTGATCATCAGGTTCGGGAACACCCGAGGGTGAGCCGACAGCGAGGACGACAGGTCGCCGCCCGATCGCACGCGCTCGGCCACGTCCTCGATGACGGTGCGGAACGCCGGCGTCCCCGCCTGCTCGGCCGAGATGTCCAGCGCCTCGGAGATCGGCACGCCCGTGTCGAGCATCACGCCCAGCTGGTGGCAGAACGTCACGACGTCCTTGCGTTTCACCCCGCCCAGCGAGATCGCGCCCGCGGCCTCGTGAGCCGCCTTGGACGAGATGTTGACGACGAACTTGCCGTCGGCCCGCAGCATCGCCGCCGCCTGCTCGGCCGTGCCCGCCGCGATCGTGCCCGAGGTCAACGCGCCGGTGTTGAGTCGTGCTTTGTAAGAGAATTCCGGCATGCTTGGCCCCCTAGAGGCTGGTGGCGTTGATGACTTCGTCCAGGGTGGTCAGGCCCGACGCGACCTTGCTCAGCCCGTCCTCGCGCAGCGTGCTGTAGCCGTCGCCCGCGTGGGCCATCTTGCGTAGTTCCTGCAGGCTCGCGCCGCGGCTCACCGCGTCGAGCACCTCGTCGTCCGGGATGAACAGCTCGTAGATGCCCAGACGCCCGGCGTACCCCGTGTCGCGGCATCGCCCGCAGCCAACGCCGCGGTACGTGGTCTCGATCGGGTGGCCCTCGTCGGCCAGGTGCTTGAGCGTGCGCTCGAGCTTGGCGTCGGCCTTGACCGGCTCCTTGCAGTGGGCACAGATCTTCCGCACGAGGCGCTGGGCGAGCACGCCCCGGATGGCCGCGGCCACCAGGTAGGGCTCGACGCCGATGTTGAACAGCCGGCTGATCGCCGAGGGCGCATCGTTGGTGTGCAGCGTGGAGAATACGAGGTGACCCGTGAGCGCGGCCTGCGTCGCGATGCGCGCCGTCTCCTGGTCGCGGACCTCGCCGACCATGATGATGTCGGGGTCCTGACGCAGCAGCGAACGCAGCGCCGTGGCGAACGTGAACCCCGCCTTCTCGTTGGTCTGGAACTGATTGACGCCGATCAACGGGTACTCGACCGGGTCTTCGACGGTCGAGATGTTGACCGACTCGTTGGCCAACTCGTTGAGCGCGGCGTACAGCGTCGTTGACTTGCCCGAACCCGTCGGCCCGGTGACCAGCACGATCCCGTTGGGCTGGGCGGTCAGCGTGCGGAACCGCGAGAGCATCGACGACGTGAACCCCAGCGTCTCGATGCTGGTCAGCGCGTTGGACTTGTCGATGATGCGGATCACGACCTTCTCGCCGTACTTGCCCGGCATAGTCGAGACGCGCAGGTCGACCTGCCGCTTCTCGGCGACCACGGAGATCGCGCCGTCCTGCGGCTGGCGACGCTCGGAGATGTCCATCCCGGCCATGATCTTGACGCGGCTCACGACGGCGGGCAGCATCTGGTACGGCGGCTTGTGCTTCTCGAACAGCCGGCCGTCCACGCGGTAACGCACCCGCAGCGCCTGATCGCCGGGTTCGATGTGGATGTCCGACGCCTTCTCCTTCACGGCCGAGAAGATCACGTGGTTCACCAGCCGGATGATCGGCGACTCGTTCGCCGCCGTGTCGATGTCCGACAGGTCGGCCATCTGCTTCTCGACCAGCGAGAGGTCGTCGGCGTCGAAGTCGTCGACCAGGTCGTCGATGACAAAGACATTCGCGTCGGGCATGTACGCCTCGAGCGTCTGGCGGATGTCGCTCGGCGGGGCGGCCACGGCCTGGACGCTCAGCCCCGTCAGTCGACCAACCTCGTCCAGCAGAAAGACGTTCGTTGGCTCGTGGATCGCGACCGTCAGCTTGCCCGCCACGTTGAACAGCGGCAGCACCAGGTTCTTCTCGGTGAACTCCCGCGGCAGCAGCTCGATCGCCTTGGGGTCCACCAGCCTGGGGTGGATCCGCGAGAACGGCACGCCGCACGCATCGGCCAGCACCTCGTACACCTGCTCGGACGTCACGAACTCGAGCTCGACGAGCACCTCGCCCAGCAGCTTGTCCGTGCCCTTGTCCTTGCGGTACGCGATCGCCTGGGCGACGTGGTCCTCGGTGATCAGGCCCTTGGCCACCAATAGATCGCCGACCCGCATGGGCTTGCCGGTCGTCGTCTTGGAGGCTTGTTCGGTGCGTGCCATGGAACTACCTCAGGCTCTTGACGGCGCTCTCGACGTCGGTGTGGGTATCGAACCGCTTGTCCAGCCGCGTCAGACGCAGGATCGCCGCGACGTTCTCCGAAAGCTCGGCCAGGCGCACCTGCCCCAGCCGCTGCGCCGACTGGTCCTGCAGCCACAGCAGCGTCTCGAGCGCGGTCGAGTCCATGAACTCGACGCCCTTGAGGTCGAGCACGAAGTCGCGGGCCTTCTCCTCCATCTGCGCGAGCGTTTCGCGACGGAATCGGTCGGCGTCGTCGAGGGTGAACTCACCCTCGAGCTGCACCACCGCGAGCTCGTCGAATTGTTCGATCGTCGTCTTCATGGCGTTCAGGCCGCGTGGGTCTCGCGCTTGTTCGGGGTGTTCAGCATCAGCTGGTGCTTGCGTACGAGCTTGAGCACCGGCGTGAGGTCGAGGCCCTTGAACGCCTCGACCACCTCGGGGTCGAACTGCTTGCCCGCGTTGTTCGCGATCTCGACCTGCACCTCGGTCGGGTGCAGCGCCTGGCGGTACGTGCGGTTGGAGCTCATCGCGTCGAAGGCGTCGGCGAGCCCGATGATCCGGCCCATCTGCGGGATCTCGCGGCCGGCCAAACGGTGCGGGTAGCCCCGGCCGTCCCACCGCTCGTGGTGGTGCAGCACGCCGGGGACCAGGTCCTGCATCTGCGGGATGTCGCGCAGGATGTTGGCGCCGATCTCGGGGTGGCGCTTGATGGCGTCGAACTCCTCGTCGGTCAGCGGGCCGTTCTTGCAGAGCACCGCCTCGGGCACGCCGATCTTGCCGACGTCGTGCACCAGGCCCGACAGGTGGACCCGCTCGGCCATCGCGGCGTCAAGGCCCATCGCGTCGGCGAGCATGCGCGACAGCAGCGCGACGCGTTCGGAGTGGCCGTGGGTGTACGAGTCTTTCGCGTCGATCGCCGAGGTCAGGGCGTGCAGCGTGCCCAGGAACATCTGCTGCATGCCGTCGTAGAGCATGTTGTTGTCGAGGAAGATCGCCAGCGTCGACGCCAGCGCGTGGCAGAGCTTGGCGTCGATCGTGCTCAGCCCGCCGCCCTCGGGCTTCTCGGCGCCGAACAGCACGCCCATCGGCCGCTCACCCGCCCCCACCGGCACGGCCAGCATCTCGTCCGCCAGCGGCGCCAGGCCCGCCTGTCGCGCGTCCTCGGCCGAGACGATCCGAGGCCCGCCACGCGTGCCATCCAGCCCCAGCAGCAGCCGCCCGAAATTCGCCAATTCCATCCGGTCGACCGGCGGCCTGCCCGCGACGTACATCGCCCCGCGCAGCCGGTTCAGCCGCGGCTCGTCCGGCGTCAGCAGCAACGCCAGCCACCCCAGCCCGCCGGTCTGACGCAGCTCGCGCGTCGCGTCGTCCAGGAACGTCGACGCCGGCTGGCTCACGGTCATCCCGCTCGACAGCTTGTACAGCAGGCTGAGTTCCTCGTACGACTCGCTGAGCTCGACGCTCAGCCCGTGCAGCTCCTGCTTCGACCGCTGCCGTGCCTCGGACTCGTCGGCCAGCCACCCCAGGGTGGTCGAGAGCTGGTCGGTCTGCTCGGCGTTGCGCACGGGCGACGGCTCGACCGCCACGGCCCGCGTGTCGCACCGCCACAGCGCCAGCCCGATGGCCGCGTGCGGGTCTTGCTTGCGCCGCCCGGCCTGACGCACGCCGATCACCACCGCCCGCAAACCCGCCGCCGGGTCGATCCAGCGACGCCGACCGCTCGTCAGCTCCGTCCAACGCTCCGCGATCGTGGTCATCGCGTCGTTCGTGGCGAGCAGTCCGGCCACCGCCTCGCGGTCCTCGCCGAACACCTCGCCGTCGATCCGCGCCCCGCCCTCGGCCGCCTCGACGACCGCGCCACACAGCCCCAGGGCCGCGAGCTGGTCGCGGCTCTCGGGGGTGATCGGCGAATCCGGGAGGGTCGCGGGCGTTCTCACGCGATCTGTCCTTGCTCCCTGGTCTGGTCGCCGGTGCTCGACGACGCTCGCTCGAGCAGTGACCGCACGCGCTGCAGCATCTCGCGCGGGCTGAACGGCTTGGTCATCACCTCGGCGATGCGGTGCTCGGCCAGCTGCTCGTCGGTCAGCCCGAACCCGCGGGCCGTGAGCATCAGCACCGGCACGTCGGCGAGCTCGGCGTGCTCGCGGATGGCGGCGCTGAGCTCCAGGCCGGTCAGGCCGGGCATCTGGAAGTCCGTGACGATCGCGTCGGGCCGTTGCTCGATCGCCAGCGCCAGGGCTTCGTCGCCGTCGGACGCCGTGATGACGTCCATGCCGTCGTGCCGCAGCTTGAGGCTGACGACGTGCTGGATGTGGGCTTCGTCGTCGACGACGAGGATACGAGGCATGGGTCGGTCCTCAGGGGTCGCGGCGCTCCCGGCCGCGCGACCGCCGCGCAGCGTGGGCGGCCGGCCCGCCTCAAGAGTTGTCGGCAAACGGAAGCTCGAACGTAAACGTCGATCCTTCGTTGAGTTTGCTGGTCACGCGGATCGTGCCGTCGTGAACGGTTTCCACCACATGCTTGACCAGGTTGAGCCCCAGGCCGGTCCCCGTGGCCATCTTCTGGTGGTCCTGGACCCGATAAAACTTGTCGAACACGTGGGGCAGCGCGTCCTCGGGGATCCCGACGCCCGAGTCCTTCACGCTCACGCTCAGCAGGCGTCCGCTGCGGTCGCTGTCCGACGAGACCTTCACGACCCCGCCGGCCTGGGTGTACTTCACCGCGTTGCCGACCAGGTTGAGCACGACCTGGAACATCATGTCCCGGTCGGCGAAGACGTGGTCCTGCAGCGGGCTGACGTGGTCCTCGAGCTCGATCCGCTTGGCCTCGGCTTGCGGGCGCATGACGTCGATCGCCTCGCGGATGATCGGCCCGAGCACCAGCCGCTCGCGCTGCGCCCGCATGATCCCCGACTCGATGCGGTTGATGTTCAGGATGTTGTCGATCAGTCGAGCCAGGCGGGTCGTCTCGGCCTGGATGATGCCGTAGAACTCGTCGCGCGTCTCGGCGTCCCGCGCCTCGCCGTCGACCAGCATCTCGACGTACGCGGCGATGCTCGACAGCGGCGTGCGCAGCTCGTGCGAGACGCTGGAGACGAAGTGGCTCTTGGAGGCGGCGATCTCGCGTTCGCGCGTCACGTCGCGCAGCACGGTCACCACGCCGTTGACGCCGGCCCGTTCCTTTTCCTGCTCGGCCAGGCTGGTGACGGTGACGTCGAAGACGCGCTCGCCGCCGCCCGGGGTGGGCAGTCGCTTCTCGATCCGCCGCCGAAGCGACGTGTCGCCCGAGTCGCGGGTGTCCTTGATCATCGTGGCCAGCTGCGTGTCGCGGACGATCTGATCGATCGGCCGGTGCCCGGCGCCGTCGAGCTCGAAAGTGAGCGCGTCCGCGGCCGCGCGGTTGGCGACGGCGACCTCGTTGAACGCGTCGGTCACGAGCACGGCGTCGGAGATCGCGTGCAGCACGGCCTCCAGGTAACGCAGCTCGGCCCGCGCCAGCCCCAGCTCGATCTCGCAGGACCGGGCGGTCTGCCGGGCGACACGCACGTCCTCGATCGCGTCGCCTGTGACGCGGCCGATCGCGTCGATGATGTCGCGGTGCTCGGCGTCGAGGTTGGGCGGGGTCGCGTCGGCGTCCTCGCGGCGGACCTCGATGTAGCGGTGCATCTGACGCAGGGCGACCGCGGCGCGCAGCCGTTCGCGTCGCGCCAGCGCCCAGGCCGCGATCGCCGCGACCCCGCCGCCGATGATGCCGACCAGGCCGGACACCGCCGCCAGGCTGCGCCAGGCCTCGGTGAGCGTCAGCCCGAGCACGGCCGTGGAGTGCGGATCAGTCAGCACGAAGCGCCTCGCGAATCAACGCGGTCAGGGGGTCGTCACGAGCGACTGCAGCAACCGAGCGGCCCGCTGGTCTTCGGGCTGGCGACGCAGGGCCTCGCGGTACGCATCGCCCGCGGCGGCCGACTTGCCGGCGTTCTGCAGCGAGATGCCGCGCAGGATCAGCGGCGCGGCCGCGTTGGGCGACAGCTCGGCCGCGCGGTCGAAGTACTCGACGGCCTCTTCCCAACGCGACTGCTCCTTGAGCGCAAGCCCGGCGAGCATGTACCCGCGGTGGTCGTGCGGGTCGACGCGGATCGCGCGGCGGGCGGCCGACAGCGTGTCCTTGGGCCGATCGGCTTCCCACGCCATCTCGCCGAGGCGGACCCAGTGCGACGCCTCGGTCGGGGCGAGCTTGGTCAGGTGCAGGTAGGCGTCGCGGGCGTCGTCGTACCGGCCGAGCCGGTGATAGGCGCGGGCCCGGACCTCGTGGAGGTCGAGGCGGTTCTGCATCTCGGGACGCGCGAGCAGCGGCTCGAGCGTGGCGACCGACTCTTTGGTTCGCCCGGCGGCGAACTGGGCCAGCGCCAGTTCCTCGGCCAGCGCGTCGTCGTCGGGCGTCAGCATCGCGGCCTCGCGGAAACGATCGATCGCCTGGTCGTGCTCGCCGTCGAGAGCGTGCAGGTGACCCGCGGCGACGCGGATGCCCGCGGACTGGTCGAAGTAGTTCATCTTGCTGTTGAGCAATCGCTTGGCCTGCTGGCGATGACCCGAGGCGACCAGAGCCTCGGCCCAGGCCATGAAGTACGACGCGTCGTCGGGCGCGATCTCGTAGGCCTGGCGGTACGCCTCGGCGGCCTGCTCGAACCGGCTCCAACGCTCCAGCACGACGCCCTGGTAGTAGAAGGCTTCGGCGTACGCGGGGTCGAGCTGGATCGCCTGATCGAACAGGTGATACGCCCGCTCGAGCCGGCCTCGCTCGAACTGCACGCGGCCGGCCAGCGCGAAGATGCGGGGGTTGTCGGGGTCGATGGACGAGGCTTCCAGCAGGACGGCCTCGGCGCGGTCGAGGTCGCCGGACTCCAGCGCCTGGCGGGCCATCGGCATCATGTGCGCCGAGCGCAGGTCCTGCCAGCGGTCGTTGGCGTTGTCGACCCATTTCTCGCGGTTGCCCTTGTCGGCGCAACCGAACACGCCGCCGAGCGCGAGGCCCAGGGCGATCAGGGGGAGCAGGGACGGGCGGGTTGTTCTCATGTCTTTGCCTCCGGTGATTGATCGTGTCGTGCCTCCGTGGCCACGATCGTGAAACGACGGGCCGGCGATCAAGCCGGCCCGCCGCGTGTCTCTCCGCTGGGCTTACGGGGTGTCGGTCGGGACCTCGGTGATCGAGTCGACAGGCACGATGTAGGCGTCGTCTTCGTCGGTCGGGTCGAACGACTCGGTCGACGCGGCGGTCTGGGCGGGCTCGCTGAACGGCTCGCCCTCTTCGACCAACTCGCCGCCGAAGTCGGCGACCCAGTCGTAGCCTTCGGCCGACTCGGTGGTCTGCGGCTCAGCTTGCTGGGCCTCGAACTGGGCCAGCTCGGCGGCGAAGGCGTCCTCGGCCGAGGTGTCTTCGGCGGACTCCGGGGCCCAGCCTTCGTCGTCGGCGTTGAAGATCTCGACGACCGACTGCATGACTTCGGCGTCCTCGGCGGCGACGGCCTCGGCGGGCTCGTCGAAGCTCTGGGCCTCGGCGGTCTCGAAGGCGGCGGGCTCGTCGACTTCGGTCAGGCCGGCGGCGGGTACTTCAAACGGCTCGGCGTTGGTGATGCCGGGCTGGGTGACCTGCACCGGGGCGACCTCGGTCGCGGTGGCGACGGTCTCGGCCGGGGTGTCGCTGTTCTTGGACCAGGGGAACACGGGGTCGTCGAGGACGCCGGGGTCCAGCGTGTCCTGCGGCTCGATCGGGCTGCGGACGTCGACGGCGCCCTTGATGGCGGTGTCGGTCGCCTGCTCGAGCAACGAGCGATCGTAGATCAGCATGCTCTGGCCGGTGAGGTCGGCCTTGAGCTCGACGGCCTCGATGTTGCCGGGCTCGTTGTTGAGCACGAGCTTGGTGTGCCACAGGGCCTTGTCGGCGTCGCCGGCGGCGCGGGCCTGGTAGGCCTGCTTGAGCTGGTAGCTGGTCCACTTCGACCGGCTCCAGGGCAGCTGGCCGTTGCGGGCGCCGATGCGGGCGGCGGTGATGCCTTCCTCGATCTCGCCGACGGCGTCGGCCATCAGGCTGTCCTTCATGATGGTGGGCTTGATCATGAAGATGACCTCGTCACGCTGGACGACGTCGTTCTGGCCCTTGCCGACGGCGCCGAGCAGGGGCACGTCGCCGAGGCCGGGGATCTGCTCGCGGGAGATGGTCGTCTCTTCCTTGAACAGGCCGCCGAGCACGACGGTCTGGCCGGACTCGACGATCACGTTGGTGACGATCTCCTGCACGGTCTCGTTGGGGATGACGTTGCTGTCGATCGTCTGGATGCTGGCGTCGGAGAGCGACGGCCGCAACTCGAGGCGGACGTGATCGTCCTGGCTGATGAAGGGGCGGACGGTCAGCGACGTACCCTCGTCGAGGAACTCGACGGTCTGGGTGGTGGAGGTCTCGGTCTGGGTGGTCGAGAGGTAACCGATGCGGCCACCGATCAGCAGCTCGCCGCGCTGGCGGTTGAGGACGAGCATCTTGGGGCGGGCCAGGACGGTGACGTCGGTGACCTGGTCGAGGGCCTGGACGAACGCGCTGACGTTCGAGCCGAGGAAGCCGACCTTGAAGCCCGAGGAGGTGACGGTGTTGGAGCCGACGGTGGACTCGATGGCGGTGCCGGAGTCGCCGGTCTCGCCGGACAGCAGCTGCTCGACGATGTTGAGCGGCGAGGCGAAGTTGGTGAGGTCGAGGTCGGCGACGACGGAGAAGTCGATGCCGAAGGCGTTGTTCTCGGTCAGGCGAGCCTGGAGGATGGTCGACTCGACGAGGACCTGGCGGGGGCGCTTGTCGAGGTCCTGCAGGACGAGCAGCACCTCATCGACGTTCTCGGGGTAGTCGCGGATGACCAGGGTGGCCTCGGCCGCGAACGAGTTCTCGCCGCCGTCGGAGATGGTCGGCTGGAAGCCGGCGACGGGGGCGGCGGTGACGCCGATCTGCCCGGCGTCGGAGAGCATGGGGGTGACCAGGGCGGCGGCGTCGGCGGCGGTCAGGTAGTTGAGCCGGTAGACGCGGGTGATGACCTGGCGGTTGGCTTCTTCGAGGGC
>JBCBUE010000024.1:0-43898 GCA_039818285.1 Planctomycetota bacterium
TCCGGCGGATCGGCGTCTGCGGGACCGACCTGCACGCCTTCCGCGGTCGCCAGCCGTTCTTCGCCTACCCGCGCGTGCTCGGCCACGAGCTGGCGGTCGAGGTCGACGCCGTCGGCCCCGGCGTGGCGGACGGCCTGGTTGGGCGACGTTGCGCCGTTCGGCCTTACATCAACGACGAAACCTCGCGAGCTTCTCAGCATGGCAAGACCAACTGCTGCCCCTCGATGCGCGTGCTCGGCGTGCACGTCGACGGCGGGATGCGGCCGAGCATGAGCGTGCCGGCACGGCTGCTGCACCCCGTCGACGACGGCACGCTCGAGCTCGACGCCGTCGCGCTGGTCGAGCCGCTCGCCATCGGTTGCCACGCTGTCCGCCGGGCGGCGCCGACGCCGACCGATCGCGTGCTCGTCATCGGCGCCGGCCCGATCGGCATGGCGGCGATGCAGTTCGCGCGGCGTTCGTGCGAGAGCCTCACGCTGCTGGACCTCAGCGAGCAACGCCTCGCGTTCTGCCGAGACCGGCTCGGCGTCGATGACGTTGCCACCGTGCTGGCCGAGGGCCGTCGCTTCGACTGCGTCTTCGACGCGACCGGCAGCCCGGTTTCCATGCAGAAGGCGTTCGACTACGTCGATCACGGCGGGCGGCTGACGTTCGTCGGCCTGCACACCGGCGACGTCGTTTTCCACGACCCGCTGTTCCACGCCCGCGAGATGACGCTGCTCGCCAGCCGCAACGCCACCGCCGACGATTTCGCTCTAGTGCTCGCCAGCCTCGCCGACGGCTCGGTCGACGCCGACGCGATGGTGACTCGCCGGCTGGCGTTCGATGACCTCGATGAGCGTTTCGAGACGCTTTACGACGACGCCGGCCTCGTGAAGGCCGTGGTGGAGATGCCCGATGCCTGACGCCACCAGCACCGCGCCCGTGGCCCCCTTGGGCCGAACGGGACTGACGACGCCGCCGATGATTTACGGCGCAAGCTGCCTGGGCAACCTGTACCAGGCGTTGCCGTGGTCGACGAAGCTCGAGATCGTGCGAGCCTGGTTCGAGCACGCGCCGCGCCCGGTCGTCATCGACTCCGCGGGCAAGTACGGCGCGGGCCTCGCGCTCGAGGCGATCGGCCAGGCGCTCCGCGAGCTAGGCGTCCGGGCCGAAGACGTCGTGATCAGCAACAAGCTGGCGTGGCGGCGCGTCCCCCTCGAGACCGACGAGCCGACCTTCGAGCCCGGGGCCTGGGCCGACCTCGAGCACGACGCCGTGCAGGACATCTCCGCCGACGGCATCGAACGCTGCTGGCGTCAGGGCAACGAACTGCTCGGCGACCCGTACCGCCCCCAACTGGTCTCGGTGCACGACCCCGACGAGTACCTCGCCGCCGCCACCGACGACGCCGACCGCGAACGGCGCTTCGGGGACGTGCTCGGCGCGTACGAGCGGCTGTTCGAGCTGAAGCGCCGCGGCGAGGTGGCCGCGGTCGGGGTCGGCTCCAAGGACTGGCGAGTCATCCAGCGGCTCACCGACCGGGTCGACCTCGACTGGGTGATGTTCGCCAACAGCATGACGATCTACCGCCACCCGCCCGAGCTGCTGGCGTTCATCGACGGCCTGCACGAGCGTGGCGTCGGCGTGATCAACTCGGCCGTCTTCCACGCCGGCTACCTCGTCGGCGGGCGCTTCTTCGACTACGAGACGATCGACCCGTCGCGCAACGACCACGCCGCGGTGCAGGCGTGGCGCGAGACGTTCTGGGCGGTCTGCGACGAGCACGGCGTCAAGCCGGCTCACGCGTGCATCCAGTTCGGCCTGCGCTTCCCGCGCGCCGCGGCGATCGCGCTCAACACCGGCTCGCCGGGCCGTGTCGGCGACAACGCTCACATGGTCGCGACGCCGCTGGGCGGGGCGTTCTGGGAGTCGCTCGGCTCGGCCGGGCTCATCGACGCCGCGCCGACCTCCGACCCCTGACCCCGCGTCCGCCAGCCTCGCTCGGGTAAGCTGATGCTGCACGTCTGACGGAGGCTTCCATGGATATCGACCAACTGCTCCGCTCGATGGCCCAGCACGGCGCGTCCGACCTCCACGTCCAGGCTGGCACCCCGCCGGCCATGCGCATCAACGGCAACCTGCACCCCGTCAAGACCGACCCGCTCACGGGCGAGGACGTGGCCGGGTTCATGAACCAGATCGCCAACGACGTTCAGCGCGGCGAGCTGGAGGACAACCGCGCCGCCGACTTCGCCTACCGCATCGAGGGCGTCGCCCGCTTCCGCGTCGCCGCCTTCTACGAACGCGAGGCGGTGTCGATCGTCTTCCGTCGGATCACCGAGCAACCGCCCAAGTTCGAGGACCTGAGCCTGCCGCCGGTGATCGAGGAGATCGCCCAGGCCGAGCGCGGGCTGGTCGTCGTCACCGGCACGACCGGCAGCGGCAAGAGCACCACCCTCGCGGCGATGATCGACTGGATCAACCGCCACCGCGCCCAGCGCATCATCACCATCGAGGACCCGATCGAGTACGTGCACACCTCGGCCAAGTCGCTTGTCGCCCAGCGCGAGGTCGGCGTCGACACCACCGGCTTCCTTCACTCGCTCCGCGAGGCCCTGCGCCAGGACCCCGATGTGCTGTTGATCGGCGAGCTACGCGACCAGGAGACCATGGCCACCGCCATGCAGGCCGCCGACACCGGCCACCTCGTCCTCGCGACGATCCACACCACCAACGCCATGCAGACGATCCAGCGCATCATCGCGCTGTTCCCGGCCAACGAACGCGAGCTGATGCTCATGCAGCTGGCGACGAACCTCGAGGCCATCATCAGCCAGCGCCTCGCCCGCGTGCCGGACGGCAAGGGCCGCGTCCCGGTCGTCGAGGTCCTCCGCGGCGTGCCGATCACCAAGAAGGTCATCCTCGAGGGCGAGATGACCAAGCTCACGTCCGTGATCGCGTCGCGCGAGATGGGCATGCAGCTGTTCGACCAGCACCTGATCGAGCTCTATCAGGACAAGAAGATCTCCGGCACCGAGGCGCTACGCCTGGCCAGCAACCCCGAAGCGGTGAAGCTGTCACGCACCGGCATCAAGAACGCCGACCTCGCCGGCGGGCTGGTGCGGTAACCGCTAGAGGCTGGCGAACTTCTTTCCTTTCTTGACGACCAGACGCTTGTTGGCCGCGAGGTGCGCGAGGATGTGCATCGCGACCTCCGCGTGGTTCGGCTCGCCCACGGCGTCGGCGGCTTCGTCGGGAGTGATTGGGTCGGTCACGCCCTTGGCGAAGTGGGCCATCAGCTTGGTCTGCAGCTCGACGACCGTGGCGGCGGCCTTCTTGCCGGCCTCGACGCCGGGCTGGTGATAGGCGTTGATGTTCACCAGGGTGGCGTAGAAGCCCACGGCACGCTCGTACAACGCGATCAACGCACCGACGACGCCGGTGTCGAGCTTGTCGAATGTGATCGTGATCGACGGGCGGCCGTTCTCGTACAGCGCCTGCCGCGTGCCCTGCCAGAAGCCGTTGAGGTAGTCGCCGGCGGTGACGCCCGGCTCGGCCTCCGGGTTGACCTCGACGATCGGGTCGCGTCGCGGGTTGCCCGTGTCCTGCAACACGACGACGAACGTCGCGAAGAAATTGTTCACGCCCTCGCGCAGCTGCTGCACGTAGGCGTGCTGGTCGGTCGAGCCCTTGTTGCCGTAGACGGCGATGCCCTGATGCACGACGTTGCCGTCGAGGTCGGTCTCCTTGCCGAGTGACTCCATGACGAGCTGCTGCAGGTAACGCGACATGAGCAGCAGGCGGTCCTTGTACGGCAGGATGACCATGTCCTTCTCGCCGCGGCCGTGGGTGATGAAGTGCCACATGAGGGCCAGCCGGGCGGCGGGGTTCTTCCTGGTGTCGTGCACGCGGGTTACCTCGTCCATGGCGGCCATGCCGCCGAGGAAGGCGTCGATGTCGAGCCCCTGCAGGGCCATGGGCACCAGCCCGACGGTCGCGGCGACGGAGGTCCGCCCGCCGACCCAGTCGTACATGCGGAAGGTCTTCAGCCAGCCCTCGGTCGTGGCCACCTTGTACAGGTGCGATCCTTCGCCGGTGACGGCGACGGCCTGCTTGGCGAAGTCGAGGCCCTTGTCAGCAAAGGCGGCCTTGGCCTCCATCATGCCGTTGCGCGGCTCGGGCGTGCCGCCGGACTTGCTGATCACCAGCACCAGTGTCGACTTGAGCTTGTTGCCCAGGGCGGCAATGACGCGGCGGATGCCGTCGATGTCGGTGTTGTCGACGAAGTGGATCGCCATCTTGTCGCGGCGCTTGAGGTGGCCCAGCGCGTCGGCGACGAGCTGCGGGCCAAGGGCCGAGCCGCCGATACCGATGGACAGCACGTCGGTGAATTTGCTGGCCGCCGGCGGGCTGATGGCCTTCTTGTGCACGCCCTGGACGAAGGCCTTGATCTGAGCCAGGTCGTCGTGCAGGTCGGCGGTGATATCGGGCATCGGCGCGAGCTCGGGGGCCCGCAGCCAGTAATGGCCGACCATGCGCTTCTCGTCGGGGTTGGCGATCGCGCCGCCCTCAAGATGATCCATCGCGTTGTACGCGAGTTGCATCGCCACCTCGTGGTCCTTCCAGAACGACTTGGGGTAGGGCACGCGCGAGGTGTCCAGCGAGAACCCCAGCTTGGGCAACCGGCACAGCTCCTTCTGGTAGCGAGCCCAGAGCTCGTCGGCGGGCAGGGGCGTGAAGGTGTCGGCCGCGGCGGCGTCGGTGTCGGGCATGGCGGGGGTCCGGCGAGTGGAGGAGGCTTGGGGTGAGGGAGGTTTCGCCGCGCAGCGGCGACCCGCAGAGGGTAGATCAATCACGCCTCGACGGCGATGATTCCCCGCCGGCGTCAGTCCAGCGGGTTGTAGGCCTGGACGATCTCGACGATGTCGCGCTCGCGCGTCGGCTGAGCCATCATCGCCCGGCGGAGGTCGCCCCGCGGGTCGTGCGTCTCCAGCAGCACCACCGGGAAACCCGAGTCGGGCTTGAAGAACGTGTCGATCGGGAAGGGTCGCTCGTACTGGTTCACGAACGACGTCAGCTGCAGCTTGGCGGTCTGCCCCGGCGCGATGGGCTCGGCCAGGTCGGCGACGTACCGCTGGTTCAGCCAGAGGCGGGGGGCGTCGATCGTCTCGGCCGTCTGGTTGGTCACCCGGATCACCGAGCCGAGGTGGATCACGACGGCTTCGATCGGCGGGCCCTGCTCGGCGTCCCGGGGGTAGTCCAGGCGGGCCAGCTTCGCCCGCTGCTGGTCGGTCAGCGCCGGTCGCAGGAACTCGAACGACGCCTCGGAGAGCCCGTAGTTGGCGCATCCGCCGTGGCTCAAGACGATCAGCAGCAGGGCGGTCGCGGCGGCAAGGCGTTGCATTGGGGGATGGTAACGCACGGGGGCGCGGCTACCGTGGTGGCGTGAGCCCCTCGCCCCCCAAGCCCGGCGCGCCCCCCGCCCGCCCCGAGGCGTTGGCGTGGATCGACGACCGGCCTTACTACCAGGCCGGGCTCGCCGGCTACTCGGACGCCGCGATGCGCCTCGTCGCCCGCCGCCACGGTTGCCCGTACTGCATCACCGAGGCGATGCTTGACGTGTTCCTGGTCAACGGCGGCAAGGGCCTGGCCGACGCCGAGCTCACGGGCGACGACCACCCGATCGCCGGCCAACTGATGGGCTCACACCCGGCCGACATCGCCACCGGGGCCAAGGTGTTGCTCGGGCTCGGCTACGACGTGATCGACGTCAACCTCGCCTGCCCGGTGAAGAAGGTGAAGCGCAAGGCCCGCGGCGGGCACCTGCTCTCCGAGCCCGATCAGGCGATCGCCATCCTCGACGCCGTGCGCGAGGCCGTGGGTGACGACGCGCCGTGCACGGTCAAGCTCCGCCGGGCGTACGACGACTCACCGGAGATGGCGGCCGCATTCGACCGCGTCTTCGAGGCCACGATCGAACTCGGCTACTGCGGCGCGACGGTGCACTCGCGCACGGTCGAGCAGAAGTACATCGGGCCCGGCCACCGCCCGTTCCTGCGCACCCTGACCGACCGCTACGGCAACGAGACCGTACGGGCCGATCGCTGGGCCGGCTGCAAGTTCACCATCGGCGGCAGCGGCGACGTCTGGGGCGCCCGCGACGTCCAGCGCATGCTCGATCAGACGGGCGTCGATGTCGTGAGCATCGCCCGCGGCTGTATCGGCAACCCGTGGGTGTTCGAGCAATGCGCCGCGCTGCTCGTCGGCAACGAGGCGTCCGCCAGCCGGCCACCCACCATCCATCAGCAGCGCGACGTCCTGCTCGAACACTTTGAGCTCTCGGTCGGGCTGCACGGCGAGGGCAAGGCCGGGCGGATGATGCGCAAGTTCGGGATCAAGTTCTCCCGTCACCACCCCGACGGCCCGGCGGTCAAGGACGCGTTCATCACCGTGAAATCGCTCGACGACTGGCGCGGCGTGCTCGGCCGCTGGTACGCCGTCGACGGCCCGGGTGTCGTGGCTCCGCTCGGTAGAGAAGAAGCCGAGGCCGAGGAGGTCAACTGCGGCGAGCCGATCGGGGTGGCCGGGTAGCGCGGCCGACCGGCCGAGCATCCGACCGGGCCGTCGAATCGTTGTAACGGCGATTTGACGCCTACAGTCGGCTCCCACGTTGCCATTCCTAATTCACCGCAGGAACCGTCCCTCATGGACACCTTCGAAGCCATCAGGACCCGCCGTGCCGTCAAGCACTACGACCCGAACCACGTCATGCCCGCCGAGCAGATCGACGAGCTGCTCGGCCTGGCGATGCTCAGCCTGACGTCGTTCAACATCCAACACTGGCGGTTCGTGGCCGTGACCGATCCCGACGTCCGCCAGCAGATCCGCGCTGCCGCGTGGGATCAGGCGCACGTGTCCGAGTCGTCGCTGCTGATCGTGATGACCGCCGACGTCAAGGCCTGGGAGAAGGAAGCGGAACGCTATTGGAAGGACGCTCCCGATCACGCCCGCGACATGCTCGTGCCGATGATCGGCCCGTTCTACGCCGGCAAGGAGCAGCTCGAGCGTGACGAAGCGATGCGGTCCATGGGGATCGCCGCCCAGACCATCATGCTCGCCGCCCGGGCGATGGAGCTGGACTCCTGCCCGATGATCGGGTTCGACCACGAGAAGGTCGCCGAGATCATCAACCTGCCGCACGACCACGCGGTGGGTCTGCTGATCACGGTGGGCAAGGCGATCAAGCCGGCTTGGCCGCGGCCTGGGCAGCTGCCGATGGACCACGTCGTCGTGCGCGACAAGTTCGACTGACCCGATCGGCTCGCCGCGGCCCGAGCGGGTAGCGTGTGTCGATGCGGCTGCTGGTCATCGGTGACGTCCACGTGGCGGCGGAGCGCGTGGCGTTCCGCGACATGTGGTGTCGGCGGGCGCTGGCGGTCGCCAACCACCGGCTGCGGCGCGGCAAGCACTTCGACATGAACCTGCTGCCGGGGATCGTCGGGCGCATGGTGGCGATCGAGGCGGACGGGTTGATCGGCACCGGCGATGTCACGACAACGGCGCTGGCCGAGGAGTTTGTCGCCGTGCGCGAGGCTCTGGAGCCGGCGCGGGCGGCGGTGGCGGAGCGGGGCGGGCGGGCGTGGATCGTGCCCGGCAACCACGACCGTTACACGCTCACGGCCACGCGGCGGCGACGGCTGGAGGCGACGATGACCGGCTGGGCGCCGAGCGACGGCTTCCCGGCAGCGGTGGGCCTGACCGAGGCGTGGCGGATGCTGCTGCTCGACTCGGCCGGGCCGAACGTCTGGTCGAGCCGAGGCCGGCTCGGCGGGGCGCAGCTCGAGGCGCTCTCGGACGCGTTGGACAGCCTTCAGCCGACGCAAGGCCTGCTCGTCGTCTGTCACTACCCGCCGGTGGTGCCGGGCGGGGTTGCGGGTGAGTGGCCGAGCCTGGAGCGCGTGAGTCGACGCCTCGCGGAAGGGCGGGCGGTCTGGGAGATGCTGCGAGGGTGTCGGGGGCGTGTGTTGTGGTTGCACGGCCACGTCCACCAGCCTTGGTGGTGGCTGCCCGGGCAGGGCGAAGCCGTCATGCAGGAGGGTTTGAGCCATCGGCCGATGTCGGCGAACGGGCCGGGCGTGGCGTTTCTCAACGCCGGCTGCCCGTGCCGGGTGGACGACCGCTGGCCGGCCGGGCAGGGCTTCTGGGAGGTGGAACTAGAGTCGAGCGAGGCGGGGGCGGTCGTGCGGGCCGTGCACCACGCCTGAGGCTCAGCGGGGCGTGAGTTATTGGCGGGTGGGCAGAACGACCGTGTAGTCTGGGCGTACTGTTGGTCTTGGCCCGATAGAAGCCCGAACGAGCGAGACGGCCGGGCGTCCGATAGGAGCTTCAGATGTGTGGAATTGTCGCCTACGTGGGGCGTAAGCCCGTCGGCCAGTTGCTGATCGAGGGCCTGAAACGGCTCGAGTACCGCGGGTACGACTCGGCCGGCATCGCCGTGGTCCCGTTCCCGACCGGCCCGGGCCTGGACGCCGGTCCCGAGGGCATCGCCGTCTGCCGAAGCGTCGGCCGCGTGAGCGTGCTCGAGGACAAGATGCTCCTCCAGCCCGCCACCTACGAGTCGCACCTGGGCATCGCCCACACCCGATGGGCCACCCACGGCGGCGTCACCGAGCTCAACGCCCACCCCCACACCGGCACCACCAAGCACGGCCACTCGGTCGCGCTCGTCCACAACGGCATCATCGAGAACTACGCCACCCTCCGCCGCTACCTCGAGCAGCGCGGCCATCAGTTCTACTCCGAGACCGACACCGAGGTCCTCACCAAGCTCGTCGCCGAGATGTACGACGGCGACCTCGAGAAGGCCGTGCAGGCCGCCTTGCAGGAGGTGACCGGCGCCTACGCCATCTGCGCCATTACCGACCACGAGCCCGACACCCTCGTTGTCGCCCGCAAGGGCAGCCCGCTGATCATCGGCATCGCAGACGGCGGGTACATCGTCGCGTCCGACCAGTCGGCGATCGTCGCGCACACCACCCAGGCCGTGCACCTCGACGACTACCACGTCGCCCGCCTGCACGCCCCCTCGTCCGGCGAGGCCTCCGACGTGCACTTCCGCACGACCACCATCGACAACGAAGAGGTCCAGCACCGCGTCACCGAGCTGGAGATGGACCTCCAGCAGATCGAGCTCGCCGGCTACGAGCACTACATGCTCAAGGAGATCATGGAGCAGCCCGAGTCGCTGCGCACCTGCATGCGCGGCCGGCTGGACGCCCGCGAGTCGCGCGTCGTCCTCGGCGGGCTCACGCAGCTCACCCGCGAGCTCGTCCGCGCCCGCAAGGTCACGCTCACCGGCCAGGGCACCGCCTTTCACGCCGGGCTGATCGGCGAGTACCTCTTCGAGGACCTGGCCAAGATCCCCGCCCGCTGCGAGTACGCCAGCGAGTTCCGCTACCGCAACCCGATCATCGAAGACCAGACCGTGATGGTCGCCATCAGCCAGTCCGGCGAGACGGCCGACACCCTCGCCGCCCTGCGCGAGGCCAAGGACCGCGGCGCCCTCACGCTCGGGGCCGTCAACGTCGTCGGCTCGACCATCTCCCGCGAGACCGACGCCGGCGTGTACCTCCGCGTCGGCCCCGAGGTCGGCGTCGCCTCGACCAAGGCCTTCCTCGGCCAGGTCGCCGTGCTCACGATGATGGCCCTGTACGTCGGACGACGCCGCTACCTCTCGCAGGAGGCCACCGCTCGATTCCTGGCCGACCTCGAGAAGGTCCCCGACCTCATCGGCCGCGTCCTCAAGCAGTCCGAGACCATCAAGGCCTGCACCGAGCAGGTCGTCAACCGCGAGAACTGGCTCTTCCTCGGTCGCGGCTACAACTATCCCGTCGCCCTCGAGGGCGCCCTCAAGCTCAAGGAAATCAGCTACATCCACGCCGAGGGCATGCCCGCCGCCGAGATGAAGCACGGCCCGATCGCCCTGATCGACGACGGCATGCCCGTCGTGTTCATCGCCACCCGCGGCAGCCAGTACGAGAAGGTCGTCAGCAACATCGAAGAAGTCAAGGCCCGCGGCGGACGCATCATCGCCGTCGCCACCGAGGGCGACGAGGACATCCGCCAGTACTGCGACGACGGTTTTGTCTTCGAGGTGCCCCACGTCGCCGAGCCCCTGCAGCCGCTTCTCACCAGCGTCCCCCTGCAGCTGCTCGCCTATCACGCCGCCGTCATCCGCGGCCACGACGTCGACAAGCCCCGCAACCTCGCCAAGTCCGTCACCGTCGAGTAGCCCCGCAACCCGACCGGCCCGGCGGTATCATCGCCCCCATGAAGCGATCGATCCGCCACGCCCTCGTCGCCGTCGCCGCCAGCCTTCCCCTGCTCGCCGGCTGCGCGGCCTACGTCAACATCCCCGACCAGAAGGGCAGCGTCGCCCGCAGCAACCCCAACACCGAGAACGTCCGGCTCGTTGAGGCCGAAGCCCTCAACCGCCTCGTCGCCGACTCGGCCGTGCCCGGCACCATCTCGGTCAAGCTGCCCCCCGGCTCGACCGCCGAGACCTACGACTGGGTCCTGGGCCAGATCGGCGACCGGGCCGTGCCCTACGACCAGGCCGGCGCCGACGCCGCGGTCGACTACGAGGTCCGCGGGGTCCGGCTGCGTGGGCAGGAGGGCTACGTCGACATCGCCCAGGCCGCGACGGTCAACGTGGCCCGCATCGTCACCGTCGAGTTGTGGTACGACCCCTTCGGCGGCTGGTCCGTCACGGATATCGTCCCCTGGGGCACGATCGCCGACCCCAGCCAGGACGTCTTCCAGCCCGCCGGCACGCAGCCAGCCACCTGGTGATCGGCTTGGGCTCGGCGGGCCAACCCGCCGATAGAGTCACCATGATGAACTCGACCCGACACAACCCGCGTCCCTGGGGCTGGCTCGCGATCGCCACGCTCGCGCTGGCCCTGCCCGCCTGGCCCGCCTCGGCTCAGCAGGCCGACGCCGTCGCCGAGCCCACCGACGAGCCCGCGGTCGCCGAGCCGGGCGAAGACGTCCCCGCCGCCGGCGCCCCCGGCGAGCCCGGCGTCGACGAGGTGCTCCAGCAGCTGATGAACCGCCGCGTCACCGACCCGACGCCCACCACCCAGCCCGCGGCCATCGGCGGCGCCGGCGAGGCCTTGCCCCAGGCCCCGATCGTCCCCGTCCCCCCCGCCGCCGTCGAGATCGACCCCGCCGTCCTCGGCGTCGCCCCCGGCGACCCGATCCCCACCCTCCGCCGCGAGGGCGAGTTCCTCATCAACCGCCGCGGCCGCCTGCTCCGAAGCCCCGAGGGCTACCAGCTCTTCGTCTTCGAGGGCGACGGCATGGCCAGCCCCGAGCTGCCCATGATCGTTCAGCCCTCCCGCCTGCTGCAGGCCATGGAGGACATCGTGAGCGAACGCGGCGACGCCGTCGTCTTCGTCCTCTCCGGCCAGGTCCACGCCTATCGCGGTGCGAACTACCTGCTGCCCACGATGATGAAGATCGCGATCCCCAAGGGGAACCTGGGGATCGATAGCTGATCAATCATGCTTGCAGATTGGAACAGCGAGAATTGGTTTACATCTGCAACCCAAAGAGAGGCGGTGTGCGATCTGGTCGAGTCACGTTTAGCTGATGTAGCCGATCAAGAGGAGTGCCGTTATCTGATGCGACTTTGGTGGCATTTGCGAGGTCACGGGTGCAACTATGTTCAATACCGCGAGTTGGAGGCAAACCTCTCACCTGAGAAAATGAAACTTGTCGATGAGTTGCTTGCTGCGATTGAAGAAGGCGAGCCGTCGGTGGACGACTGGATCCAGCGGGTCAGCATCCTTGAACCCGTAGATGAAAGATGCGCTAGCCTGTCGCCTGACCAAGATTGAAGAGCAAAGATATGCCCGTCTACGAATACCGCTGCGAGAAGTGCGAACACCTGACCGAGGCGTTGCGTCGGATGAGTGACGCCGACGACCCGATGGCCTGCGAGAAGTGCGGCACCGACCAGACGCGTCGCGTGCAGAGCGCGTTCGCTTCAACCACTGGCGGCGCCGACGCGGCCCCGATGGATTGCGGGATGCCTGGCGGCTGCTGTGGCGGCATGTGTTCGGGGCACTGATGCCGGTCGTCAAGCTCGACATCGAGACCCACACGCGCAGCGAGATGCTCGACATCACGCACCGCGTCGCGCACGTCCTCGACGAGGCCGGCCTGACCGACGGCACGGTCACCGTCTACGTCCCGCACACCACCGCCGGCGTCACGATCAACGAGAACGCCGACCCCGACGTCCCGCACGACATCCTCGCGCACCTCGACCGGGCGGTGCCGTGGACGCAGCCGTTCTACAAGCACAACGAGGACAACTCGGCGGCGCACGTCAAGGCGTCGATGATGGGCTCGAGCGTGCGGGTCTTCGTCGAGGGCGGGCGGATGATGCTCGGCCGATGGCAGGGCGTCTTTCTCTGCGAGTTCGACGGCCCCAGGCGGCGCGAGGTGTGGGTCCGGCCCGAGGCGTGAGCGACATCCGGCGCGACGCCGATGAAACGTTGACAACGGGTGCAAACCCTGTCGCCAAATTGTCGGTGACCGATTAAAAATCAAAACCCCGCTGCCGCCGAAGCGGCAACGGGGCGGAGGGGAGAAAGCAGTGGAAAGCCGGGCAAAAACCCAAAGTTGACGATGTTAGCCCTTGATCGCGGGTCAATCCGCCCTCGACAGCGGGATCGGGCATAGATCAGGAACGGCCCGACGCCTCAACGCCGCAGATTAACACAGAATCGGTCAGTCCGCCAACAGAGCCGCCCCGATGACCCCCGCGTCGTCGCCCAGCTTGCTCACCCGCAACTCACAGGCCCGCAGGGCGTCGGGGAAGACCGCGTCGTCGAACGACTCGCGCAGCAGCGGGATCAGCGCCTCGCCCATCGCCTCGGCAAAGCCGCCGCCGAAGACGATGCACGGCAGGCTCATCAGGCTCGCCGCGTTGGCCGCCGCGATGCCGATGATCCTGGCCGCGTCGTGCACCACGCGCGTGACCATCGGGTCGCCCTTCATGTACGCGGCGGTGATGACCTTCGAGCGGACGCGCGAGAGGTCGCCGTCGACCAGCTCGGGCACGACGCTGGGATGGTTCGAGCGGATGAGCGTGATGATGGTCTCGGCGATGGCGGTGCGCGACGCGAGGTCCTCGAGCGTGCGTCGGCCCAGCGGCCCGCCGGCGGCGACGACGGTCTGGCCGATCTCCCCGGCCGTGCCGTGCCTGCCGTGGAAGAGCTTGCCCCCGAAGATCAACCCCGCGCCGATGCCGGTGCCGATGAACACGGCCATCATGTCGTCGAAACCCTTGCCCGAGCCCGCGCGATGCTCGCCGAGTGCGCCGACGTTCACGTCGTTATCGACCTTGACGGGCAGGTCGAGCCGCTTGCTCAAGAGGTCCGCCAGAGGCACGTCGCGCCAGCCCATGTTACCGGTTTGAAGCACGATGCCGCGCTCGATGTCGATCGCGCCCGGGGCCCCGATGCCGGCCCCCTCGATCTCCTTGCGCTTGACCTTGGCGTCGTCGATCGCCTTCTCGGCGACCTTCACGATGCGGTCGAGCACGGCGTCGAGCGGCTGCTCGGCGCGGGTCTTGGTGGTGTCGCTGCCGATCACCTTCAGGTCGTCGTCGACGACGCCGGCGCGGACGTTGGTGCCCCCCAGGTCGATGCCGATGCGATACGCCATGGTTGCCTCCTTGCGATGGGTCAGTCGTAGCCCGCGGGCGCGGGGGTGGCCGGCAGGGCCGACTCGAGCATGCGGGCGGCGCGGAGCAGGTCGCGCTCCGCGAACGCCGGGCCGATCAGCTGCACCCCCAGCGGCAGCGGCTTGCCGTCGACATCGGCCGTGCCCGCAGGCAGCGAGACGCCCGGCAGGCCGGCGAGGTTGGCGCCGACGGTGTAGACGTCGTTGAGGTACATCGTCAGCGGGTCGTCGGCCTTCTCGCCGAGCCGAAACGCCGGGCCGGTCGTCGTGGGCGTGAGCACGACGTCGCACGACTCGAAGGCGATGTCGAAGTCCCGCTTGATGAGCCGGCGGATCGACAGGGCGCGGTTGTAATAGGCGTCGTAATAGCCGGACGACAGGGCGTACGTGCCGAGCATGATCCGGCGCTTGACCTCGTCGCCGAAGCCCTGCGAGCGGGCGCGCTTGACGACGTCGATCAGACTGTCGCTGGACTGGCTCTCGGCGCGGTGGCCGAAGTGCATGCCGTCGTAGCGGGCGAGGTTCGACGAGGCCTCGGCGGGGGCGATGATGTAGTACGCCGCGATGCCGTAGTCGGTGTGCGGCAGGTCGACGTCGACGAGCTCGGCGCCCTTGGCCTTGAGCCCGGCGATCGCGGTCTGCAGCGCGGCGTCCTGGGCGGGGTCGTTGGCCCCGTCGAGGTGGTACTGCCTGGCGATGCCGACGCGCAGCCCGTCGATGGGCGTGGCGATGTCGGCGAGGTCGTCGGCGGGCTGCGCGGCCGACGTGCTGTCGCGCGGGTCGTGGCCGGCCATGTGCGCCAGCAGCAGGGCGGCGTCGTCGACGCTGCGAGTCATCGGGCCGGCCTGGTCGAGCGACGACGCGAAGGCGACCATCCCCCACCGCGAGACCCGCCCGTAGGTCGGCTTGAGCCCCACGATGCCGGTGAGCGCCGCCGGCTGGCGGATCGACCCGCCGGTGTCCGTGCCCAGCCCGCCCGAGCACAGCCGCGCCGCCACCGACGCCGCGGCCCCGCCCGACGACCCGCCGGGCACGCGCGTCGTGTCGTACGGGTTGCGCACCGGCCCCGACGCGCACGTCTCGCACGACGAGCCCATCGCGAACTCGTCCATGTGCGTCTTGCCGATCACGATCGCCCCGGCGTCCTCCAGCCGCGCAACGCAGGTCGCGGTGAACGGCGAGCGATACCCCGCCAGCATCCTCGACGAGCAGGTCGTCCGACCCTGGCTCGTGCAGAACAGGTCCTTGACCGACAGCACGACCCCCGCCAGCGGCCCGGTCACCTCGCGGCGATCGACGGCGCGGGCCCGCTCCAGCGCGGCCTCGGCGAACGTTTCGCTGTAGGCGTTGAGCGTCCCGTCGTGCCGATCGATCCGGGCCAGCGCGTCGCTCACCGCCGCCTCGGCCGAGACGTCGCCCGCCGCGATCGCGTCCCGCAGCGCGGTCATCGTCAGGCTCATCGGGTGGTCGGTCGCGGCCGCCTCGGTCATGCGCCCGGCCCCTCGCCCAGCACCTTGGGGACCCCGAAGAACGGCGTGTCCTCGTCCGGCGCGTTCGCCAGCGCCTGCTCGACCGTTAGCGTCGGCCCCGGCTCGTCCTCTCGCCACGCGTTGTGCAAGTCGCCGACGTGGGCCATCGGCTCCACGCCCGACACGTCGACCTCCCCGAGCTTGTCGATGTAGCCCAGGATCTGCCCGAGCTGCTCGCGGAAGTGCGCGACCTCTTCGTCGCTCAGCTCGAGGCGGGCCAGCTTGGCCACCTGGCGGACGTCGGCGTCGGTGATCTCGGCCATCCGCGGACTATAACCACCGCCCGCCACGACCCCTGCGGCCCGGCTCGCTACCATCCGCCCCATGGCCGACGCCAACCTGCTTGAGTGCTTCCCCAACCCCGCGACCGACCGCGACTACCTCATCGAGCACACCGCCGAGGAGTTCACGTCCGTCTGCCCCAAGACCGGCCACCCCGACTTCGGGGAGGTCGTCGTCCGCTACATGCCCGACCGCCTCTGCGTCGAGCTCAAGTCGCTCAAGCTCTACCTGCAGTCCTTCCGCAACGACGGCATCTTCTACGAGGCCGTCACCAACAAGATCGCCGACGACCTCGTCGCCGCGATGAACCCCGTCTGGCTCGAGCTCGAAACGCACTGGGGCGTCCGCGGCGGGATCCGCTCGTCGATCCGCGTCGAGTACGGCACGCCCCCGGGCGACGCCGACGAAGACCCTCGCGCCCACCCCGGTGACGACGACGAAGACGACCGCCTGCTCATGCGGCCCAGCGATGACGACGACAGCGACGGCGTCGAGGGCCGACTCCCGCCGGGTTACTAGCGATGAGCGGCGTTCGATCTCGTCAGGCCGCCCGGGCCGACGGCGTATCGCCCAGCATGTAGCGATCGATCAGCTCCACAACCTCGGTCAGTTGGGGCTTGCTCATCTGCTCGTCCGCGCCGACCTGCCGGCCCTTGTGTCGGGTGTCGTCGGTGATCAGCGAGCTGAACAGCACGACCGGGATCGAGCCCATCGCCGCGTGCTCCTTGATCTGTCGCGTGAGCGCTAAGCCGTCCAGCCGCGGCATCTCGATATCCGAGACCACGAGATCGGGCAACGGCTCGCCGGCGTCGGCGATGGCCTTGAGCCGGTCCCACGCCGACTGGCCGTCGAAGTGCAGCTCGGCCTGCGTGTAGCCCGACTGCACCAGCACGCGGTGCATCAGCTCGGCGATGAAGCGGGAGTCCTCGGCCAGCAGCACGCGCTTGGCGCCGCGGTCGACGCCGTGCGGGTTGGGCACCGCGCCGATATGCAGCTGGTTCTGCATGGCGATCTTGTCGCTGATCGACTCGAAGTCGAGCATCAGCACCAGCCCGTTGTCGATCTTGGTCAGCCCCGTCACGGCCGGGTGCTGCGGGCCGTCGATCTCGGGCACGGCCTCGATCTGCGTCCACGACAGCCGGTGGATCTGCTCGACCCGATCGACCAGGAACGCCGCCTTCTGGCCGTTGAACTCGGTGACGATGATGCGCTTGGCGGCCTCGTCGGCGTCGGAGCTCAGCTCCAGCGCCCGGGCCAGGTCCACCAGCGGGTGGATCACGCCGCGGAGGTTGAGCATGCCGCGCACGGCCTCGGGCTGGCCGGGCGAAGCCGTTGTCTTGGTGTTCAGGATCACTTCCCGGACCTTGGCGACGTTCACGCCGAACCGCTGCCCGGCGATCCCGAACACCAGCACCTCCAGCTCGTTGGTCCCGGACTCCAGCAGGATGTCGTTGCGGCCGTCGGAGTGAGTCGAATCGGTCATAACGGCTGTATCGACCCGCGGCCGGGCCGGCTTGATCCCGGAAGGGGCGGGCCCGGCTAACCCAGCTTCGCGCAGGCGGCGTGACGCGAGCAGCCGACGAGGTGGTCGTTGACCAGCCCGACGGACTGCATGTAGGCGTAAATGATGGTCGGGCCGACGAAGGTGAACCCGCGACGTTTGAGGTCCTTGCTGATCGTCTTGGCCAGCGGCGTCTCGGCGGGGACGTCGGCCATCCGGCGAAAGCGGTTCTGGAGGGGTTCGCCGTCGACGAACGCCCAGAGGTAATCCGCGAACGACCCGTGCTCGGCCTGGACCGCGAGGAAGGCCTTGGCGTTGGTGACCGCGGCCGCGACCTTCAGCCGATTACGCACGATGCCGGCGTCGGCGAGCAAGCGGCGGTTGCGAGCCTCGGTGAAGCGGGCGACCTTCGCTGGGTCGAAGCCGTCGTACACCTGCCGGTACCGGGCCCGCTTGTTGAGGATCGTCGACCAGGACAGCCCCGCCTGGGCCCCCTCAAGGACGAGCATCTCGAACAGGTGCCGATCGTCCCGCGACGGCACGCCCCACTCGGCGTCGTGGTAATCCCAGTACAGGCCCGGCTTGTCGCCGGCCCAGGGGCATCGCTGATCGGCTTTTCCGCGGCGCGGGCTGGGCATGGCGTCGGTCGACCGGGGCGGAACGCGTCTTTGTGACCCCCCGCCCCCCCCGCTATGCTCCGCGTCCCATGAGCATACTCGTCAACCGCGACACCAAACTGATCACCCAGGGCATCACCGGCAAGGCCGGCCAGTTCCACACGACCCAGTGCCTCAAGTACGGCACCCAGGTCGTGGGCGGCGTGACCCCCAACAAGGGCGGTCAGACCGACGAGAACGGCCTGCCCGTGTTCAACACGGTCTACGAGGCCGTCGAGAAGACCGGCGCCAACGCCACGATGATCTTCGTGCCCCCGCCCTACGCCGCCGACTCGATCCTCGAGGCCGCCGACGCCGGCATCGAGCTGATCGTCTGCATCACCGAGGGGATCCCCGTCGTCGACATGATGAACGTCAAGCGGGTCCTGAGCCTCCCCGCCCACCGCCACAAACGCCTCCTCGGGCCCAACTGCCCGGGCGTCATCACCCCCGGCGAGTGCAAGATCGGGATCATGCCCGGCTACATCCACAAGAAAGCCGACGACGCCGAGACCGGCCGATCCATCGGCATCATCTCCCGCTCCGGCACGCTGACCTACGAGGCCGTCTGGCAGACCAGCAACCTCGGCCTCGGCCAGACCACCTGCGTCGGCATCGGAGGCGACCCCGTCCGCGGGCTCAACTTCGTCGATTGCCTGGTCATGTTCAACGCCGACGACCAGACCGACGGCATCGTCTTCATCGGCGAGATCGGCGGGACCGACGAGGAGAAGGCCGCCGAGTTCATCAAGGCCCACGTCAACAAGCCCGTCACCGCCTTCATCGCCGGCCGCACCGCCCCCCCGGGACGCCGCATGGGCCACGCCGGCGCCATCATCTCCGGCGGCGAGGGCACCGCCGAGTCCAAGATCGCCGCCCTCACCCAGGCCGGCTGCCACATCGCCGAGTCGCCGGCCGACCTGGGCACCACCATGCACCGGGCGCTAGGCCTCTAGGTGTAGTTCGCCCACGACCCGCTCGAGCATCGCCTCGACCGGCTCGTCGATCGACACCCGCAACGCCTGATCCCACTCCGGCGGCTCGAGGTTGGCCAGCTGATCGTCCAGCAGCGCCGGATTGAAGAAGTGCCCGCCGCGCTCGGACAGGCGGCGGGCCAGCGTCTCGCGGTCCCCGTCCAGGAACACCGTCGCGATCGGTTCGCCGGGCCCGATCAGCAGGTCGCGGTACGAGCGCTTCAACGCCGAGCACGTCAGCACCAGCGCCGGCAACGCCGCGTTGTCGAGCGTCTCAGCGGTGAGCTCGCGGAGACGCCGCAGCCACGGCGAGCGGTCGGCGTCGGTCAGCGGCTCGCCGCGCTGCATCTTGGCGATGTTGACCTCGGGGTGATGGTCGTCGGCGTCCTCGAACCGGGCCTGGAGCCGCTCGGCCAGCGCCCGACCCACGGTCGTCTTGCCCGATCCCGAGACCCCCATCACGAGGATGACGCGCGGCCGTTCAGCCACGGCGGGGGTTGCGTCGTGAGGTCGCACGCCCGCTGGGCGACGGGTTGGAGGCCTGACGCGGCTCGGCCGAAGGCGGCGCGTCCTCGAGCCGCTGGGCGCGGTGCACGCCCGAGCCGGCGGAGCTGGACGGCTCGAATTTGCCGAAGATCATCCGCCCCGCCGACGTCTGCAGCGTCGACGTCACCGTGATGTCGACCTGCTGGTCCATGCGGTCGCGGCCGTTCTCGACCACCACCATCGTACCGTCGTCGAGGTATCCCACACCCTGCGTCGGCGACTCGCCGGGCTTGACGATCTTCACGGTCATGTGCTCGCCCGGCAACACGATCGGCCGCATCGCCTTGGCGACGTCGTTGAGGTTCACCACGTCCACCCCGCGCACGTCGGCGACCTTGTTGAGGTTGTAATCGTTGGTCATCACCCGGGCCTGCAGCTGGTCGGCCAGCACGAGCAGTTTCTGGTCGACGCCGGCGCCCTCGACGTCTCGCTCTTCGATGCGGAAGTCGACCAGGTGCCCGTGCTGGAGCTTGCCCAGCACGTCCAGCCCGCGCCGCCCGCGCGACCGCTTGAGCTTGTCCGCCGAGTCAGCCACCAGCTGCAGCTCGTCGAGCACGAACCGCGGCACGATAAAGCTGCCTTGCAGCGCCCGCGTCTCGATCAGGTCGACGATCCGACCGTCGATGATGACCGATGTGTCCAGCAGCGTCGGCCGGTTGCCGCGGATCTCCTTGGCGAACTCGACGTACGGGATGACGAATCGGAAGTCGTCCTTGGTCTGGATGACCAGCGAGATCGCGATGTAGCAGGTCATCAGTCCGATGACGACCTTGACCCCCTCGGCCAGATTCTGAACAGCGATGTAGCGGTCGAGCTGAGCCGCCTCGTCCTCGTTCAGCAGGCTGCGGTCGATGTCGGCCGCGAAGGGCAGCTCGGGCCCGGCGATCAGGACGACCAGGTCGACGACGAACGACAGCGCGAACGCCGCGACCATGCCCGCGATGAGCCCGAGGAACACGCCGGACACCGCCGACAGCCGCTTCTGCGGCTGGGCGACGTCGATCCCAATGATCAGCGCCGCCAGGCCGACCGAGCAGATGAGGATCAGGGCCGCCTGGCCGAAGTCGACCCGGGCGCCGATCTGATTGCTCAGCAGGTACAGCGCCGAGACCGCCGCGGCGAGCAGGATGAAGACGCCGCGCAGGATGTAGAGCACGAGCATGACAGGCTCCGGCCGAGCGGCGACGGCCCCTCGACACCACCGAGGATACCCCCGATGGCGGCCGGCAACGCCGTCGCTCACGCCACAAGTCTGCGATACGGGCCAGCCCGTGGCAACCGCGTCGGTGGGTCGGTACAGTGGTCGGTTCGCGTGACGGACGGGGTCAGGCGGCCGGGCCCGGTGCACGGGTCGGCTCGTGAACCGGGTCAGGCCTTGACCGGAGCAGCCCTAAGCGTCGTCGGCCCGGTGCCGTCGGTGTCCTGGCCGTCTGACCCCGGCCGTCACGCCTTCCTCGCCCTCGGCGACCGACCTCACCCCGCCCGGCCCATGGCTTACACCGTCCTCGCCCGACGCTACCGCTCGCAGAGCTTCGCCGCCGTCGTCGGCCAGGAGCCGGTCGCCAACACCCTGCTCAACGCCGTCAAGACCGACCGCGTCGCCCACGCGTACCTGTTCTGCGGCACCCGCGGCGTCGGCAAGACCTCGATGGCCCGCCTGGTCGCCCGCGCCCTCAACGCCCCGGCATCGCTGCCAGAGAACCCAGCCCCCGAGGGCGTCGAGTTCCCCGAGAAGGACGTCCAGGACCGCATGGCCGAGGCCATCATGCGCGGTGACGACCTCAACGTCATCGAGATCGACGGCGCCTCCAACAACCGCGTCGAGGAGGCCCGCCAGCTCATCGCCAACGCGGGCCTGGCGCCCACCGGCAACGCCCGGTTCAAGGTCTACATCATCGACGAGGTGCACATGCTCTCCACCGCGGCGTTCAACGCGCTGCTCAAGACCATGGAGGAGCCGCCCGAGCACGTGAAGTTCGTGCTGTGCACCACCGAGCCGCACAAGGTCCCCGCCACCATCCAGTCGCGCTGCCAGCGGTTCGACTTCCGCGATATCCCCACCGCCCGCATCGCCGAGCACCTGGCCGACGTCGTTAAGGGTGAGAAGGTCGGCTGCGACGACGCCGTGATCTACGAGGTCGCCCGGCTGGGCCGCGGGTCGATGCGGGATGCGCTGTCGCTGCTGGACCGGCTGCTGGCGACGGGGGACGACCCGGTGACGATGTCGACCGTCGAGCAGGTGTTCGGCCTGCCGGACGTGACGCTGATCGACAAGATGGTCGACGCGATCGGTTCGGCCGATCCCAAGGCGACGCTCGAGGCCTCGGCCGAGCTGATGGGCAAGGGCACCGGGCCCGAGCTGGTCTGCGAGGTGCTCATCGAGCGGCTGCGGCAGCTGATGCTTATCTCGGCCTGCGGCGAGGACAGCGAGCTGGTCGAGGCGGCCGACGAGCGGCGCAAGACGCTGGCCGAGCAGGCCGGGCGGTTCACGACGCAGGGCTTGGTGTACCTGATCGCCGTAGTGGAGTCGGCCCAGCGGGCAGTGAAGAGCTCGGGCAACGACCGGGCGCTGCTCGACGCCGCGCTCGTGCGGCTGGCCACGGCCGACGCGCTCGCAGAGGTGGCCGGGCTGGTCGGCGCGAACGGCCAAAAAAAAAACTGACCGTCCGACGCCGTGCCGCCGTTTCGACACGCCGAGAGCCGGTGACGGGATCGACCGGGGTCGCCGCCGTTCTCGATTCGCCCCCGCCCTCGCCCTCCGTGGACGCCGGCGACCCCGCGTCGGCCTGGTCCGTGGTCACCCACGCGGCGGCGGGGCAGCGGGCGCTGGCGTGGCTGCGCAAGACCCGGCTGGCGTCGCTCACCTTGATCGACGGCGGCGGCGGGTGGACCGCGGTCATCGAGCCGCTGCCGGGTCACGGCGACCTCGCGGCGTTCGCTACACCGGCCCGGCTCGCCCCGGCGGCGGAGCTGGCGAGCGAGCTGCTGGGAGGCCGCGTGCTGATCACGATGCGGCCACGCGCCGACGACCCGAGCGTCGCCCCCGATGGGCCGTCGCAGACCGTGGACGACCTGCCACTGGTCCAGCGGATGAAGGCGGTCTTCGCCGACTACGACATCCGGTTGATCGGCCAATGGCCGGCGGAGCGGCCGGCGCCCCCCGGCGACGCCAGCGACCCCGACGAACCGCCCGACGAACGGGTATAGGATGACGCCATGTTTGAGCAGATGAAGGCGATGCGCGAGGTGATGAGCCTCCTGGGCAACCCCGCGGCCCTGCAGGAGAAGATGCAGGCCGTGCAGGAAGAACTCAAGGCGACGGTTGTGGAGGGCAGCGCCGGGGCCGGGGCGGTGACGGTCAAGGTCACCGGGGCCATGGAGGTGGTGTCGATCGAGCTCGACCGGGCGATGGTCGCGACCATCGCCGGGGCCGGGGGCGAGGCCGACGCGGGGATGGTGTCCGAGCTGATCGTCGCGGCGACCAACGCGGCGATGCGTCAGGCGCGGGAGGTCGCGCAGGCCAAGCTCGGCGAGGCGGCCGGCGGGCTGGACCTCGGCTCGCTGGGGGGCATGCTGCCGGGCGGCGGCGGGGCTTGATCAGACCAAGCCGGGGCGGCCGAACCGGTCAGGCGACCCGCTGAGCGGTCAGCCCGGCGTCGCCGCAGTTGATGAAGGTGCTCCCGCTGCCGGTGACGTAGCAGAAGCGATCCTCCGGCGCGCGTCGAGCGACCACCGCCGCCCAGAGCCCCGAGGGCTCGCGGTTCATCTGAACCCACTGGGTCACGCCGGTCTCGCTCTCCCGGACCAAACAGACCGTCGCGGCCTCGGGAGCCTCGACCTCGAAACGCCACACCTCGTCCGGACCGACCATGGGAGCCATCGCTGTGATCATCCTTGAGCGCTCGCTAGGGGAGAGAAACGGAGATGCACCCGGCCAACGGCACGCCAGAAAAGAACCGCCGCTGATTCACACCAATGTACCGTCTATGAGGCGTTTCGCCACGCGATGTCTCACGAATGAGGGTTCGGTTTTTCCCCCGGTGCGGCGTCTGACGATCGCAACCCCGCGCGATCGCGTTGAAATCGGGGTGAACCCGGTTCCACTTATTTGGCACGCCTGTCGGTTGTCAGCGCGCACAGCCGCTTGTCATCAGCCCGCGCGTTGCCAGTCGCTGCGGCGTCGGCGGGGTGGCGGTTCGTCGGGCGACGCGTCGCGGGGTCGGCCGTTCGGCGACCGGCGGCGCTCCACCGGTCGCGCCTCCTGCGCGGGGGCGTGAGCGCGGACGCGACGCGTCAGCCGGGCTATCGTTGACCGCTGCCGGGCGACGTGGATCGACAGTCCCGCGAGGCCGAGCGTGTACAGGCCGATCACCGCAAAGAACCCGGCCAGGGCGTGGTCGGTCAGGTAATGATCAATCGCGCGGTGCATGAAGAAGAGGTCACCAATCTCGTGCAGCCACGCCTCGGTCGTCTTGCTGCCGAACCACTCCGCCCCGGGCAGCGCACGCAGGGATGGGAAGTCGGTGCGTACCAGCCGGGGCGTGTCGGGCACGATCGCCCACAGCCCGCCCAGCGTCATGCCCAGCGCCGTGTACGCCAGCCCGCGCCGCCAGAAGCACGCGACGCCGGCCGTCACGGCGGCCCCGCCCACCATCCCCACGGCGAAGTGCATCGAGGTCCAAGACACGCGCGATCCCTGGTGAACGTGACGAGAAGCGGGGCCGATCGCGCCGTGCGCGGCCCCCGATCAACGTCGGCCCAACCGGCAAGCCCCTTGAGACGTCCGCCGACGGTTATCATCGCGCGATGCGCTGGTCGATCGAGAACGAGCTCCGCCAGTTCGGCCCCGGCGTCGATCACCCACCCTTCTCCCCCGAGGCGGCCGACGCGTACGTCCGCCGACTGGCCTTGGGCCACTACGAGAACTTCAGCGTCCTTTCCTGGTTCGTCCCCCGCGAGCTGCGCGGCGATTTCGCGGCCGTCTACGCCTTCTGCCGATGGGCCGACGACCTCGGCGACGAGCTGGGCGACCGCCCCGAGGATCGCGCCCGCGGCGTCGAGCTGCTGGGCTGGTGGCAGACCGAGCTCGAGGCCTGCTTCGCCGGCCAGACCCGTCACCCCGTCTACGTCGCCCTCGCTCGCACCGTCGAGCGCCACCGCCTGCCCATCGAGCCATTCGCCGACCTTGTCGACGCCTTCGTGCAGGACCAGCGCGTCACCCGCTACGCCACCTGGGAGCAGGTCGTCGACTACTGCCGGCGCAGCGCCGACCCGGTCGGCCGGATCGTGCTGCGGCTCTGGGGGCATCACGACGCCGAGCTCGACAGGCTCAGCGACCGCACTTGCACAGCCTTGCAGCTCGTCAACTTCTGGCAGGACCTCCGCCGCGACATCGTCGAGCGCGACCGCGTCTACCTACCCGCCGACCTCGCCGCGGCTCACGGCCTCAACCTCGAGGCCATGGCCGCCGACGTCCGGGCCGGCCAACCGACCGACCCCCACGAGCCCGCCGCTCGCGCCGCGATCCGCGACGCTTGCGAGCGCACGGCCCCGCTCTTCGCCGAAGGCCGAACCCTTCTCGATCGCGTCGAGCCCCGGCACCGACCCACGCTCGAGCTGTTCAGCCTCGGGGGCGAGGCCGTCATGCACGCCATCGAGCGCCAGCGCTACGACACCCTGCGTCACCGCCCTGCGCTCGGCAAGCCCGCCAAGCTCTGCCTGCTCGGCAGGGCCCTCATCGGTAAGCTACGCATCGGTCGGCGAGCCCGACGTCAACGCCCCCAAGTCCGGCCCGCCTGACCCCACGACCCCGCACGCACGGCACGATGCCCCCGGCACCGCCCCCCGCTTCCGACGACCTCGCCGCCAGCTACGCCCACTGCCGACGCGTCGCGCGCAAGCAGGCTCGCAACTTTTACTACGGCATGCGCCTCACCCCCGAGCCCAAACGCTCGGCCCTCTACACCGTCTACGCCTACATGCGCGCCTGCGACGACTTCGCCGACGACCTGCCCCCCGACGCCGACGCCTCGGCCGCCCGAGACCGCATCGAAGCCTTCCGCCACCACACCCATGCCGTCCTCGACGGCCGCGTCCCCCCCGATGACGACGCGATGTGGCCCGCCTTCCGCGACACCTGCGCCCGCTACACCATCGCCTCCCGCTTGCTCGACGACATGCTCGACGGCCAGATCGCCGACCTCACCCCCGCCCGCTACAAGACCTTCGACGACCTCTACAACTACTGCTACCAGGTCGCCTCGACCGTTGGCCTGGTCTGCCTGGCCGTCTGGGGCCACGACGGCGAGAAGGGCGTCGCCAAGCTCGCCGAGCACCGCGGCATCGCGCTGCAGCTCACCAACATCCTCCGCGACGTCGCCGAGGACGCCCAGCGCGGCCGCGTCTACCTCCCCGCCGAGGACCTCGAGCGTTTCGACCTCACCCCCAAGTCCCTGGCCGCGGGTCACGGCGGCGACGGCTTCGACCGCTTCATGCAGTTCCAGGTTCAGCGGGCCCGCTCGTACTACCAGTCCTCTGCCGCCCTCGAGCAGCACCTCTCCCCCGACTGCCGCTCCTCGTGCTGGGCGTTGATGCGGGTCTACCAAGGCCTGCTCGACCGCATCGCCGCCAACCCCTCACGGGTCCTCACCCAGCGCGTCTCCCTGAGCCCCTTCAGCAAGCTCGGCGTCATGTTCACCGCTCTCACCCGCCGCAGCTGGCCCACGGTGCAACCCGTCGCGGGCACGGCGTAAGGCGCCGTCTCGCGGGTACGATCCCTGCGTGATCGACGCGATCCCACGATGGTTGCGGCTCTGCGTCCCGACCTCGCTGACGCTAGTTAATCTCGCCTGCGGCGTCGTGGGCGTGGGCCTTGGCGCGCACTGGCTGGTCGCGGGCAGCACGCCGGATACCCTGGCCTCGTTGCTGCCTCTGGCGTTGTTGCTCGCGGCGTTGATCGCCGACGGCCTCGACGGCGTGGTCGCCCGTCGCCTGGAGGTGGCCACGCGCTTCGGCCGGCGGCTCGATCAACTCGCCGACGCGGTCACCTCGGGATTGATGCCCGCCGTCATGCTGGCCGCGCTGGCCTGGCCGTACGCGACGGTGTTGGGGTTGACGATCGCCGCCGTGTTCCTCGCGAGCGGCGTGACCCGGCTGACCGCGCAATCCGACCGGATCGGTCGGGTCGGCACGCGATTCGTGGGGATGCCGCTGCCGGTCGCCGCCGCGATCGTGGTCGGCCACCTGCCCTACCTCGCCTCACGCGCCACGCACGCCAACTCGATCGGCGAGGTGCTCCCGCTGCTCTGGGCCGTCTGCGGCGTGGTCATGCTGTGCTGCGTGCTGATGCTCAGCCGGCTGCGTTACCCGTCGCCGTCGCTGATCTATCGCTGGCTGCGCCGTCGACGCGGAACGCAGCTGTTCCTGCTGCTCGTCGGGGTGCCCGTCCTGGTCATGGGGTTGCCGACGTTCATCGGCCTGACCTGGCTGCTGTTCTTCTACGCCTACGCCGGACAGCCCGTCCGTCGGCATGTCCGCCGCTGGACCCCCGTCTGGCTCAAGCTCGATCTCACGCCGGCTCGGTCGCCGAGTTCAGCATCTCGCTCAGCTCGCTGACCGCCGCCTCCGCGTCGTCACCCTCCGCCTCCACCGTCAGCGACGTGCCCTGCACCGCCGCGAGCATCATCAGCTGCATGATCGACTTGCCGTCGACCTTCTGGTCGTCCTTGATCACGCGCACCTGCGCCGCGAACCCGTTGGCCGCGTCCACGAACGCCATCGCCGGGCGCGCGTGCAGCCCGAGCGGGTTCTGGATGACAACCTGAGCCGAGGCGGTGGGCACGCGGAACGATCTCCGGGGGTGTCCGGGGGGAGTGAGGCCGCGGGGCGCGGCGGCGAGGTCAGCCCGACGTGAGCTTCTGGGCGTCGGACTCTTCCAGCAGGTCGACCACCTCCGCCGGCGTCGCGGCCTGACGCAGGAACTTGCGGAACCGGTCGTTCTGCAGGTTCGAGAAGATGTTCTCCATCGCCTGCAGGTGCTGGTCCGGTTGGTCCTTGGGGCTCATCAGCAGGAACACCGAGAACACCGGTCCCTTGTCCAGGGCGTTGAACTCGATCCCCGTCGGGCTCACGCCCACGGCCGCCGCGATCTTCTTGACCTTCTCGTGCTTGACGTGCGGCACCGCCACCCCACGCCCGAACCCCGTCGAGCCCTGTTTCTCGCGGGTCAGGATCTGCTCCACCAGCTCGTCGCGGATCGACTTCGGCGCGGCCCCGGCGGCAATCAGGCGGTCCACCAGCAGCGTGATCACCTCGTCACGGTCAGTGCTTTCGAGCGGCGCGACCACGGCGTCGGGCTGGACAAAGTCGGTGAGCTTCATTGGCGAGGGATTCCCAGTCGGTCAACCAGCCAGTGTATCGAATCCCCGGCCGCCGCTCTCAAGCCCGATTCGTCAGGTGCTGGCCGGGTGCTTGCGGTTGCGCAGACGCTGCTTGAGGTCGTGCAGCTGACGCTCGACCTTGGCGACCGTCGCGTCCAGGCAGGCGTGCAGGTCGGGGTCGGTGGCGGTGGCGACGATCGGGTCGTGCCGGTCCACGTGGACGACGAACTCGACGCCGAACCGCCGCGCGTCCAGCCGGTCGATGACGACATCGGTCTCGCGGACCCGGTCGAACAGCCGGGGGAGCCGCTCGGCCCGCTGGGTGGCGTGCTCGCGGATCGCGTCCGTGAGCTCGAGGTGTCGTCCGATCAGCTTGATCTCCATGGCGGTCGCTCCAGAGTAGAAACGGGATCAGTCAGAAGTCGTCTTCATCGGCGGCCCGGCGTGGCCGTTGGCCGTGCCGACCGCGTCGGGCTCGGGCGCCGCAGGCAGGTCCGCGGGCCGCAGCCCCGACTCCTCGGCGGTCATCTGCTGCGTCGGCGGCACCAGCACCCCCAGGCTCACCGCGAACTTCAACGCGTCCTCGATCGACACGTCCAGGTCCACCGTCTCCGACTCCGGCAGCGTCAGCACGTACCCCGTGAACGGCGTCGGCGAGCTCGGCACGAACACCGTCAGGCACGGCTCGCCGAACTTCGCCTGGATGTCCCGCATCGTTGCCCCCGTCACCAGCCCCACCGACCAGATGCCCTTACGCGGGTACTCCACCGCCACCACCCGCGAGAAACTCTTCTGGCCCTTCTTGCCTTCGCTCTGCTCGACGAAGAAGTCGGTGATCTGCTTGATCCCGGGGTACACCCGCCCGATCAGCGGCACCTGATTGATCCCCCGCTCGATCCGCTCGTAGATCTTCCGCCCGACGTAGCTGGCCAGCAGCAGCCCCGCGAAGTAGATCAGCACCACCGCCACCACCAGCCCGATCAGGTCCAGCACCCGCCAGCCGAGCACCGTCACCGTCCCCCAGTACCGGTCCAGCGCCTCCTCCTGGGACGCCGCCCGACGCGACGGCGAGGTCAGCATCCACTCCCGTCGCTCGGCCACGAGGGCGTCGCCCCGCAACGCCGTCAGCCCCAACTCGGCTCGCTCGGCGTTCGTTTCGTCCACGTTCGCCTGCCACGCGTCCATCCCCGACTGATCCAGCGCCGCAAACGCCGCGTCCAGGTCACGCGGCTCGGGCGCCGGCCAGTCCGTCAGGTTCACCACCGCGTACCGGATGCCGGCGTTGATCGGGTCGGCGACGTAGCTCTGCACGAAGTTGTACAGGTAGATCACCAGCGCAAGCGTCAGGATTGACGGCAGCAGCACCGCCAACCCACGGATGAAAAATCGGGAAAAGTGCGGGCGATTCACGAGCGGCTCGCGTCGGGCGGGGACGGGGCAGGCCTGACGTCGACCCGATCAGTCTACGGCGCGTCCGCCGTCACCGGGTCGCCATCTGGCGAGATCGGCGACAAGTCCAGCGCCTCGGCCGCCGCGACCGGCATCGGCGGCAGCCTCACCCCAAACGCTCGGCTCGACGCGATCCCCGCCGTCACGTACACCGCCCACCCGTCGGCCGCCGCCGTCGCGTCGTCGTGAGCCACGGCCGTCGCGGGCAGCCGACGCACGCTCAGGTCGCCCGGGTCCAGCAGCAGGGCGGTCGTGCGCTCGACGTCGCCCGACGCCGTGTCGGACTCGCCGCCGACCACCACCCACCGCCCGTCGGGCAGCCCCACCACGCGGTGATCGGCCAGCCCCTCCGCGATGCCCAGTCGAGGCCCGCGCGTCACGCGCGTCGGCCTTGGCGGGTCGCCGCCGCCCAGGTCGAGCACGAACGTCTCGTCGATCGTCCGCCCGCTGTCCGCCCGCTGTCCGGCGATCACCCACACCCGCCCGTCGGGCAGCAGCACCGCCGCCGTGTCGTCCAACGCGTACGGCAGCGAGGCCGACAGCGCCACGCTCCGCCCGGCCCCCAGGTCCACGACCTCGATCCGTCGCTTGTTCCCGCCGACCACCATCACCTCGTCCCCGCTCGGCAACGCGACCGACGCGTGCGCCCCGCGCGACTCCCGCAACGCGATGCCCTCGCCCCACGCGCCGCTCTCGGGGTCGTACACGCACGCGATGCCCCCGCCGATCGCCACGACCCGCCCGTCGGCCAACGCCGTCAGCGTCGGAAACGCCACCGCCTCCGGCAACGGCGCGGCGGCCGACACGCCGTCCCCGTCCGCCTCGATCAACTCGCACGACGCCAACGCGCGGAACCGGTTCTCCGGGTCGAACACCTGCCCGCCCACCACCAGCACCCGCCCATCCCGAAGCGTGACCTGCGCGTGGTTGAACCGCCCCTGGGCCAACTCCTCGCCCAACGCCCACGCCCGCGTGTCCAGGTCGAACACCTGCACCTCCCGCGCCGCCGACACGTCCGACCGCACCCCGCCCGTCACGACCCACCGACGCCCCGACACGCTCGACGCCGGGTTGAACACCGCCATCGGCAGGTTGTCCAGCCGCTCCCACGCCAGCGCTTCCGTCAGGTCCGTCGCCGCCGGGCCCGTCGCGCAAGCCGACGCCAGCAGCAGACACGCCGCGCCGATCGCCGGCCACCCGCGCCCCAGCCGCATCCCTTAGCCCTCCCCCAGGTCGAAGCGGTGCATCCGCTTCTTGCCGGCCCGCAGCAAGAGGTACCCGTCCGTCGCGTCGTCGACCGTGAGCTTCGCCGCGATGTCCGTTACCTTCGCCTCGCCGATCCGCACCCCGCCGCCGGCGATCAGCTTCTTTGCCTCGCCCTTGCTCCCGGCCAGCCCGGACCGGACCAGCAGGTCGCGCACGTCCAGCCCGGCCAACTCGTCCGCGGTGATCGACGAGTGCGGGATCGCGTCGCCCGTCACGTCCGCCGCCGCCGAGAACGCCTTGCGCGAGTCGTCGAGCGCCCGCTGCGCCGCCTGGACGCCGTGCACCCGCCCGGTCACCTCGACGGCCAGCCGCTCCTTCGCGGCGTTCAGCGCGACGCCTCCCTCGACCGTCAACGCGTCGATCTCTTCGACGGGCAGGAACGTGAAGAACTTCAGGTACCGCGCGACATCGGCGTCCTGCGTGTTCCGCCAGAACTGATAAAAGTCGTACACGCTCGTGCGCTTCGCCGACAGCCAGACGTTGCCGCCCTCGCTCTTGCCGAACTTCGTGCCGTCCGACTTGGTCACCAGCGGCAGCGTCAGACCCGCCAGCTCGGCGTCGTCCATCTTCCGGCCGAGCTCGATGCCCATCACGATGTTGCCCCATTGATCCTGTCCGCCCATCTGCAATCGGCAGCCGTGCGTGCGGCGCAGATGCACGAAGTCGTACGCCTGCATGATCATGTAGCTGAACTCGAGGTAGCTGATCCCCGAGTCCGAGTCGATCCGCCCCTTGACCGACTCCATCGACAGCATGCGGTTCACCGACAGCCGCGCGCCGACGTCCCGCAGCACGTCGACCCACTTCAGGTCCGCCAGCCAGTCGGCGTTGTTCACCATCACCGCGCCCGTCCCCCCGGGATCAGCCGACTCGTCAAAGCTCAGGAACCCCGCCAGCTGCCCGCGGATCGCCTCGGCGTTGCGCGCGATGTCGTCCAGGCCGAGCATGTTCCGCGCCGCCGACTTGCCCGACGGATCGCCCACCAGCCCCGTACCCCCGCCGACCAGCACGATCGGCCGATGCCCGCAACGCTGAAGCCACGCCAGCGCCATGATCGGCACCAGCGAGCCCACGTGCAGTGAGTCGGCCGTGGGGTCGAACCCGATGTACGTCGGCACCGGGCCAATACCGTTGCCCTCGGCATCGAGCAACGCCCGGATCGCCCCCTCGTCCAGCGTCGACTGCGCAATCAACCCTCGCTCTCGCAACGCGTCGTACAGATTCACGGCCAGATCGGTCGGCATCCGGCGAGTGTATCGCGGCCGGCCCACGCGGCGTCACGGCGTCGAGGCGGGCGGCGGCGGCTCCTGCGCCAGCAGGTTCGACGTCGGCGTGATCAGCCCGCAGATCATGTCCTCCTCGTCGAGGGTCTTGGCCGACTCGACGTGACCGTCCGCGAACGCCAGGTTCCCGCTGCCCAGGTGACGCGGGAAGAACGGCACCCCCTCGAAGATGTACTCGAACGGCCCGATCCCCTCGTCGTTGTCGACCCAGTAGTACCCCTCGGCGTCTTCTTCGGGGTGCATGCCGTTGGGCGTCACCGGGTGGTTCTCCGACTTGCCCGTCTCGTAATAGATCATCAGGCACGACGGCTTGGTCAGCAGATCGATTGGCTGCTCGGCCACCGACACCGCGAGGTTGTACCAGTAGCTCATCGGCTGGTTCGGGCTGCCCGCCGGCGGCAGCGTGCCGTCGCGCCCCTCGGCCCGCTCGAGCAGCGGGTCGCCGTCCGACGGGCATTGCCACAACGCCGAGTACTCCGGCTCCCAGCCCTGGTCCCGGGTGAACTCGTCGATCGGAGGCACGAACGTGTTGCTCGGGTCGGCGGTGTCGGGGACCGGCAGGCCATAGAAAAAGTTGGGAAGGAACGCCCGGTTGTTGACGCTGAAGTTGTAACCCAGCGTCGCGATCTGCCGCATCTGCGCCTGGCACTCCACCGCCCGCGCCCGCTCGCGTGCCGCCGCCAGGGTCGGCAGCAGCACGCCGATCAAGAGCGCGATGATCGAGATCACGACCAGCAGTTCGATCAGGCTGAACCCCCCACCAAACGACGCTCTGCGACCCATGCCGAATCCTAGGGCCGGCGACCGGTCTCAGGCGTGCCGACCTTTGAGCGCCATCCCGAAGTAGTCCCGCGCGTTGTTGAACGAGATGTCCCGCACGACCTTGCCGAGCGCTTCGAGGTCATTGGGCACCTCCCCCGCCTCGGCGTCGCGCCCGAGGATGTCGCACAGCAGCCGGCGGAAGTACTCGTGACGCGGGTACGACAGGAACGACCGCGAGTCCGTCAGCATCCCCACGAACCGCGTCAGCAACCCCAGATTCGACAGGGCGTTGATCTGCCAGGTCATCCCCTCTTTCTGGTCGAGGAACCACCAGCCCGACCCGAACTGCATCCGCCCCGGCTGCCCGGAAGTATCCCCAGCGCCGACGTAGTTGCCGATCATCGTCGCGAACAGGTAGTTGTCGGCCGGGTTGAGGTTGTAGAGCACGGTGCGCGGCAGGGCGTTCCGCCGCGCAAGCTCGCCGAGGAATCCACTCAGCCCCTGGCCCTGCGGCAGGTCCCCGATCGAGTCGTACCCGGTGTCGGGGCCGAGGTGCTCGAAGGCCCAGCCGTTGTTGTTGCGCATGGCGCCCAGGTGGTACTGCGACGCCCAGCCCAGGTTATGGTACCGCTGCGCGACGTGTAGCAGCATCGCGACCTGGTAGCGCTGCAACTCGTCGGCCGTGGCCGTGCCCTCGCGAGCCGCGCGGTAGACGCGGTCGGTCTCGTGGACGTCCTGGAAGACCTCGACGTGCGGGATGTGCGTCAGCCCGTGGTCGCTCAGCCGGCAGCCACGCTCGGCGAATCGTGCGAGGCTGGCGTCGATCGCGTCGAGGAGCTGCCCGAGCGTCTCGCAAGGCCGGCCGGCCAGGCGGTCGCAATACCCGGCAAAGGCGACGGGGTCGGCCGTGCTGTAGAGCTTGTCCGGTCGGAACGCAGGGTACACCGCGGTGTGCGGGAGGATCGCCGGGTCGTCGGCGAGTGTCTTGTGGTGTTCCAGCGAGTCGGCCGGGTCGTCGGTCGTGCCGATGAGCGCGACGTTGAACCGGTCGAGGATGTCGCCGACGCGCATCTGCTTGAGCTGGCGGTTGGCCTCGTCCCAGACCTCCTTGGCGGTGTCTTCGCTGAGCAGTAGGTCGATGCCGAAGTACCGACGCAGCTCAAGGTGCGTCCAGTGATGAAGCGGGTTGCGCAGCGTCTGCGGGACGGTGCGGGCAAACGCGAGGAACTTGTCGTAAGGGTCGGCGTCGCCCGTGCAGTGCGACTCGGGCACGCCGTTGTGCCGCATCGCCCGCCACTTGTAGTGATCGCCGGCCAGCCAGACGTCGTACAGGTTGTCGAACGCCCGGTTGGCGGCCAGATCCTCGGGTGGGAGGTGGCAGTGGTAGTCGTAGATCGGCATCGCCGCGGCGTAATCGTGGTACAGCGCGCGGGCCGTCTCGTTGGACAGCAGGAAGTCGTCGGTGATATAGGGCGCGGCGGCGGTGGTTGACATGGCAGGCATGATACTTGTCACGTTTAGCCGCCGGCCCGCAGGGCGGCGCTGCGGCGAGGGACTTGATTGGCCACAGATTTCGCGGATTCGCGCAGATTGGGGCGGCAGGGTTACGCTGCCGCGATGAAATACAAGACGCTGTTCCGGTTGGCGGTGAAGTTTCTGGGGTTGGTTTTGATGGTGCTCGCCTTGCTTGGGTTCTTGGACCAAGCATCATCGGGAGCGTTACTGTGGTGGCTTGATGAGTATTCGGGGCTGTCGGTTCGGATCCGCTATGCAGAATTGATTCCTCCCCTCATTTACAACGCAGTGCAACTCGTAACTGGATTTTTATTTCTGGCAAAACCAAACTGGATCGTCAACCTCGCAATCCCATCCAATCGACCGTATTGCCCGCACTGCGGGTACGACCTCAAGGGGCGGGAGAACAGCCGGCACTGTCCGGAGTGCGGGGTGGGGTTGCCGGCGGAGATGTGAGGCGAACCTCGGGGCCCTTCGGGCCGCCTGCTACGCCGGAGACTCGGGCATCGGCTCAAGCCCGGCAAACACGGCGGTCAGCGTGCCGGTGAAGACGAAGTTTTCCTCGGGGAAGTCGAGGCCGGCCATGTTGTGATCGACGTGGCTGAACATCAGGTCGATCTCCGCCAGCGGCGTGACGGCCCCGGTGTGCGGGTCGATGAGCTCGGTGACCCCGGCCGTCGACCCGCCGGCCGTGCCGAAGTTGAGGAGCGTCGCCGTGTGGCGCAGCGTCATGCCCGGCCGGGCCGCGGCGTGGAAGGTCGCGGACTTGATCTTGGCCAGGACGACCTTCTCTTTGAAGCGGCCCGTGTGGCCGACGAGGATCCCGGCCGTTTGCGCCATGCCCTCGACGATCAGCGGGTTGGGCATCACCGGCTCGGGCCCGAGATCGCCCTCGGCCGGGAAGTGATCGTGAACCACTTCCTCGGCGGCCGAGACGTTCTTGACCGTCACGAGCTTTTTGCCGGGCTCGTGCTCGACGATGCGATCGATCCAGATCCAGCGCATCGGCGGTCAGCCCTGCTCGGCGAGCTTGGCTTCGACGAAGTTCACCAACACCTGCACCGTGAAGATGTCCGAGAAGTCTTCGACGTCCCGCGACGCGTCCAGCGACGAGAAGTCGGCGAACGGCATCTCTTCCTTGAGCTTGGCCATGCCGGCGTCGGTGATCTTGCCGTCCTTGACGTATTCCTCGTTCGAAAGCACCGCCTCGGGGCGCAGCTCGGCCTGGTCGATCTTCAGCCCGAACTCCTTCTCGAAGTGGAAAAGGATGTCGAGATAGTCGATCGACTCGGCGCCGAGGTCGGCCTCGATCTTGGCCTCGGGGGTGACCTCGTCTTCGTCGACGCCCAGCGCCTCGACCAGGATGGCCTGCACCTTCTCAAAGATCTCGTCCTTGCTTATGGCCATGTCAGTTGCTCCTGCGGGTCAGGCCGCGGCGGGGGCGGCGGGGGTGTTCTTGGGGATGGGGGCGAGGGTGAAGCGAGCTTTCACGGCGGTCTCGCCGTCGACCGCGCCCTCGCCGGCGAAGTCGTACACGCCGTCGGCATCGGCCTTGATCTCGACGCTCACGGTGAGCGTCTGGCCCGGGCGGACCATCCGGCCGTACTTCACGTTCTTCGCCTGGCTCATCGCCAGACGCGCCGCGCCCGGGGTGTCGTCCCGCCGTGCGACCAGCGCCCGGCCTGCCTGGCACAGCGCCTCGAGCATCATCACGCCCGGCAGCACGGGGAAGCCCGGGAAGTGATCGCCCAGGTACTCCTCGGCGGCGGTCACGGCCTTGACGGCGGTGAGCGTGGTGTCGTCGGCGTCGATCACGCGATCGATCAGCTGGTAACGCAAAACGTTGGCTCCACGGCGGATCGAGGAGTCTACGGACGCCCGCCGACCCCGGCAAACCGCTCGATCCGTCCGCTACGCTGCCCGCATGACCGCCGACCCGACCGACCAGACCGACGTCCAGGCCCAGATCGGCCGCGCCGCCGACCGCTTCCGCGCCGAGTTCGACGCCGAGCCGACCCACGCCGCCGTGGCTCCCGGCCGGGTCAACCTGATCGGCGAGCACACCGACTACAACGGCGGGTTCGTCTGCCCCATGGCGATCGAGCGGCAGACGGTGATGGTCGGCCGGCCGATCGGCGAGCCCGTGGTCCGGCTGGCGACCACCGCGTTCGACGGCGTGGCGGGGATAAGCGTGAGCCCGGGCATGAGGCCGGGCGAGGTCGACTGGGCGAACTACGTGGCCGGCGTGGTCGCGGGGTTCGTCGCTCGCGAGGCCTTTGGGCCGGGCACGCCGGTCGCCGGGTTCGACGCGGCGATCGACTCGACCGTCCCGCGCGGCGGCGGGCTGAGCAGCTCGGCGTCACTGGAGGTCGCGGCGGCGACGCTGATCGAGTCGCTCGTTGGCCGGGCGATCGACCCCGTCGAGAAGGCCCTGCTCGCGCAGAAGGCCGAGCACGACTTCGCCGGCGTGCCTTGCGGGATCATGGACCAGTTCATCAGCGCGATGGGCCGGGCCGGGCACGCGCTCTTGATCGACTGCAAGACCAACGAGCCGACGCCGGTGCCGCTGGACGACCCGGGCGTCGCGGTGCTCATCATCGACTCGAACCAGAAGCACGCGCTGACCGGCGGCGAGTACGCCGAGCGGCGGGCGCAGTGCGAGGCGGCGGCGAAGGCGATGGGTGTCGAGCTGCTGCGCGACGCCGACGACGCGATGCTCGAGGGCGCTCGCGGCACGATCGACGACGTGACGTACCGCCGAGCCCGACACGTCATCACCGAGGACGAGCGGACGCTGTCGGCGGTCGACGCGATGCAGGCCGGGGACTGGTCGGCGGTGGGGCGACGGATGGTCGAGAGCCACGCGTCGATGCGTGACGACTTCGAGATCACGACGCCGGAGCTGGATCGGCTGATCGAGCTGGCGATGGAGCAGGCCGGCGTTTGGGGCAGCCGGATGACCGGGGGCGGTTTCGGCGGCTGCACGGTGACGCTGGTGGCCGTCGAGAAGGCCGACGCCGTCGCCGAGGCGGTGGTGGGGGCCTATCGCGAGGCGTTCGGGCTGCAAGCCCCGTGGTTCGTCACGCGGCCGGCGGACGGGGCGCGTGTCCTGCCGATCCAGGGGTGAACGGGTCGCCTGGCTCAGCCCGCGGCCGGCAGCGTCTCTAGGACAGGCCCTTGCTCGGGGAGACGCAGGATCGTCTCGGCCAGCCCGTGCTCGGACGCATAGGCCTGCAGCAGGGCGATGTAGCTGGCTCGGAGCATCTCGTTGCCGTCGAGCTTCAGCGCGTCGCGTGCCGCGATCACCTCGTCGTCGGTCGGCCCTTCGATCTCGGCGAACCAACCCAGCAGCGGCAGCTCGTCCAGCTCGATCCGGCAATTGCCCAGCGTGTAGCGCGTGCGCCGCTTCTCGAACGTCATGATCGGCCGATACCCCAACGCCTGCAGCATGCTGAGCGCGTCCTCGGCGGTGCCGACCTCGCACTCGTCTTCCTGCCTGGACTTCAGCGGCCCGTGCACGCGTGGCCCCTTGTGCGTGATGACCACGCGCGAGCCCCGCCCCTCGATGTCCTCGATCCGAACGCGAAGCCCGCGGTCGGCGCGCTTGAGGTCTTGGCTGGCCGTGTCGAAATAGGTGTTCACCTCGCGGATCAGCGCGACGCGCCGCGCCGAAGCCTGATTGAGCCGACGCGTCAGGGCGTGCGGCGAGTTCAGGCGGAACTTGGCTTCGATCTCAATGGGCATCGTGGTCTCGCGTGCAAGATTACCGTGGCGGCCTTCGGCACGCCCCGGGCGGGGTCAAGGGGTGGGTTTGGGGTCACTGAACACCTGCTGGCCGAGGCTCTTGAAACGGGGCCGGAGCCGTTCAGCGTCGTCGCGGGAGTCGGCGAGATAGCCCGCGACGTGGTGTTCATAAGCGTTTCGGCTCACGACCAGCGCCAGGGGGTGAGGTAAATCACGGGCCGCGGCAAGCCGCCGCAGCAGCCGCGCGTCGCCGCGGCTCAGCCCCAGCGCGCCGCGAACCTTCCCGAGCAGCCAGCCCGGCCTGGACCTCTCCTCGCGGCGATGCCACCACCGCCACCCCGCCAGCGCCGACACCACCACCACCGCCGAGCCGATCGCGATCAGCCCCGCCCATGGGTTGATCAGCGACTCGCGGTCCTCGGCGAAGTACTTGCTGACCTCGGCCACGTCGATCATCGGCCCACGACGTAGCGGCGCCTCGGCCTGGGCCAGCCACGCGAGCAGGACGCCTTCGGTCATCACGCGGCCTCCTGCGAGTCGGTGCTCGTCGCGGCGTCGGGCCCGTCCGCGGCCTCGCCCCCCAACAGACGCATGAGCTCGCGCACCACGTCGGTCGCCCGCTGACGCACGGCCGGTGACGGGTCGGAGATGCTCATCTCGGCGACCTGACGGGCCATCTCGACCAGCCCCATCGACTCGATCAGCCACAACGCCCGGTCGCGATGGGCCGAGCGGTCGTCGGCGAGCATGGCATGCAGGGCATCGACGGCCGAGTCGGGGTGCGTCTGGTGCAGGGCCGCGATCGCCTGGGCCCGCGGCTCGGTGTCGTCTTCGCGGGCGACGCGGGCCACGGCCGGCGTGGCGTCGCTCAGCCCGCGGCGGGCGATCGCCTCGACGGCGTTGGCGCGGATGCGAGCATCCGGGTGCGTCAGCGCGTCGCGCAGGGCGTGGGCCGACTCGGGGCTCTCGGCCGTGCCCAGCGCCCGGATCGCGGCCGACGCGACGGCCGGGCTCGACGACTCGGCCAGCTGGGTCAGCCTGTCCTGGAAGAACACGCCCTGATTCAGGTCATGAATGATCCGCAACGCGCGGCAGCGGACGGCCTCGTCCGGCTGATCGAGCCGGGCGGCGAGGCGATGGTGAAGGCGGCGATCGATCTTGATCAGGGCCGTGGCGGTGTCGCGCCGCGCGGCGTCGGGCAGCCGCGGCCATCGCTCCCAGAGCCAGTCAAACCCCTGCGGCGCGACGCGGGCCTGGGCCAGCCGGCGGACGCTGGGGTGCGGGCTGTTGAGCCAGCGGGTCGCCACGTCGCAGACACGATCGCGGTGCCGACGCAGCGCCGCGCGGGCCGCCAACCGCGCGGCGGCCTCGTCGGGGTCGTGCATCGCGGCCGCGGTCAGCGGGTCATCCTCCGCCCGGAAGGACGCCGAGCCATCGACCCAGGGCTGCCGCGTCGTGGCGATCAACGCCCTGGCTCGCTGCGCCAGCCGGGGGTGACGGTGCCAGTCCGCGGCCGGCGGTCCATCGATCGCCGGCAGCAGCAGGGCGAACAGCGTGGCCACGGACGGATCGAGTGCATCGTCGGCGAACGCATCCGCGACGGCTTCCCGGGCGGCCTCGCGCAGCGTCTCGGCCGAGGCCAGCCGTCGACGCACCGCCGGGTCCGCCAGCGCGGCCGGGCCAACCAGCGGGTGCAACACGTCCCGCAGTCGGCCGCGGCGCAGGCAGGCGTGCAGCCCGGTCCGCGCGGCGGCCGCGAGGTGAGGCTCGGCCAACGCCGGAAGCAGGGCGCGCCGGGCGGCGGGGTGGTCCGCCTGCTCCAGCAGACGCCGGGCGGGCTCGAGGGCCGAGTTCGTCGGCCGGCTGAGGTCGGCCCAGCCGCACAGCCTGGCCGGCAACCGCGCGAACAGGGCCAGCAGCGACGCCGGCTGTCGATGCGTCGAGAAGTCGGCCACCGCCGCGTCGATCGTCTCGTCCAACCCACGCAGCACGCGCGCCGGCGCCGGCTCGGGCCGATCCGTCACCGCGATCGTCAGTTCCAACAGCACCCCCGCCGACCGCTCGGCCACCCCGGGCTCGCGTCGGCGCAGCGGCCGTGCCAGCAGGTCGGCCATCGCCGGGTCGCCGGCCTCGGCGATCACCCGCAGCCCGGCCGTCGGATCGGCCCGCTGCAAGACCGTCCGCATCGACCGAGTCATCCTCGGCAGGGCGTCCCGAAGCCGGGCCTGAGCCGCCTCCTGCAACTCGGGATAGGCGGCGATCGCGTCCTCGAGGGCGCGAGGCTCGCCCCGATCGAGCAGCCGCTCGACGATCTCGGCCTGGCTGTCTGGCTCGGCGACCGGCAACGCGGCGGCCAGCGATCGATCGACCAGCGGGTCGACGATCCGGTCGAGGGTCGGCACCAGGGCGACAGGAATGGGCATGCGAACGCAGGAGCCAGATAATTATCGGCCCGTGCGCCCGATCGGCTGCAGACGGCCGCCGACCGGCCAGAACGGACGTATCAGACGCGAAAAGTTGAGGTTTTGGGGGCTTTCGGGGGTTCCCATTCGCGTGATCAGTCATTAGGCTGATGAATCGTCCCTCCCCCGATCGGGTCGGCCAGGCGTCCTGCCTGGGCGCATCCCCCACACTGGATTCAGATATGAGCGTTGGTCATAAATTCGTTCAGCAGCAGATGTTCCGGCTCATGGTGTTCGGCCGGGTCCTCCACCCCGAGCTGTTCGAGCTCCGCGATCGCCGGCTCGACCGCCACGGCGACTACGAAATCGAGACCTGGATCACCAGCTCCGGTCACGTCGTCCGCTTCGCCGCTGGCGGCCAGACCCTCACCGAGGTCTGCCTGGCCGAGTGCGATCACCTCCCCGAGGCCGGCCTGCTTCACGCCTTGCCTTGCCTCGGCGAGAAGGATTTCGAGCTCGAGGAGCCCTTCGAGGGCAAGCTCAATTACGTCACCAGCCTGCAGACCGAAAACCTCTCCGACAACCTCTACCAGGCCACCTTTCGCGAGATGCAGCAGTTCGCCGAGGAGTCCGGCTCGCTGATCTCCGAAGGCGAGCCCGTCGACGGCCTGCCCACCCTCTCGGTCGTCGACACCCAGAAGTACCGCCGCGAGTTCCACGTTCAGGGCTACCACCTGCAAGGCGCCGGCGGTCTCGTGCTCCGCACTCAGACGATGTTCGAGATCGTCGATTGACGCTCTCCGTCGTGCTCCCGCGCGGCCGACATTGCACATCCAACGAAGCGCTCGCCGATCTATCGTCGGTGAGCGTTTTTCTTCGAGCTCTCGTCGTCGCCGCCTTGGTGCTCCTGGCTTCCGCCGGGCTCTCGGGCTGCCACGCCACCCAGGCCGCTGACGAGGGCGTCAACTGGCTGACCGACGGTATGTCCGACCTGGACGATGCCGTGCAGCGCAGCCTCGATCGCCAGTAACGCGGCGTCGACACTAGGGCACCAACAGCACCGCGGTGATCGCCGTCGCCGCGATGAACAGCCCGCACGTCAACAGGTCGACCACCAGGTCCAGCCAGTACGCCTCGAACAGCCACAGCGCGAGCCCGTGCAGCCTGCCCGCCTGCCGGTCTGGGTCCCCCTCGCAGACAAACAGGTACATCATTGTGTGCTTGGACAGCAGCCCCTGGCCGACCTGCAGCGCCACCCCCAGCAAGAACAGCGCGACCACCCAGTGGGCATATCCGGAGTTCGCCAGGGCGATCGCCGCGCCCTCGTTGGTGACGAAGATCGCCGGGGCCCCGATCCCGAACGCCAGGAACCACGAGCGGACCGTCCGGGCGTTGTTCGCGAACGCCCCCCAGAACTCGGCGTTCTTCGGCAGCTTCTCGAAATCAGGTTCCACGGAGCCTCCCGCGCGGCAAGGGCCTGACCACGGCCGGCAGTTTACCGCCGCGACGCGCGGCCCCGTCGCTCGATCGGGTTACGCTTGGGGCATGACCGACGCCACCCGCCCGCTCGACGGCCGCCTCGCCCTGATCACCGGTGCCTCGGCCGGCATCGGCCACGCCACCGCGACGCACCTCGCGCAGGCCGGCGCCGCCGTCGCCGTCTCGGCCCGTCGCGCCGACCGGCTCGACGCGCTCGTCGCCGCCATCGCCGACGCCGGCGGGACCGCCCACGCCATCCCCGCCGACGCCGCCAACCCCGACGACGTCGATCGCCTCTGGGCCCAGGCCGCCCGCCTGCTCGGCGGCACCCCCGACCTCGTCGTCGCCAACGCCGGGCGCGGCCTGCACGGCGGCGTCCTCTCCAGCGATCGCTCCGCCTGGGAATCGATGTACGGCGTCAACGTCATCGGCAAGCTCCACCTGCTCCGCATCGCCGCCGAGGCCATGGCCGACACCCTCGCCGCCGGCGCCCAGGGCCCGCACGACCTCGTCGTGCTCGGCTCGGTCGTCGGCACCAACGTCTCGCCGTTCTCCGGCGTCTACGGCTCGACCAAGTTCGCCATCGAGGCCGCCGCCGAGGCCCTCCGCCGCGAAGTCGGCGGCCACGGCGTCCGCGTCACCACCATCAAGCCCGGCATCGTCGCCTCGGAGTTCCAGCAGGTCGCCGGCTACAACGAAGACAACATGGGCGCCGCATTAGCCAAGTTCGGCCCGATGCTCACCCCCGACGACGTCGCCCGCTGCATCGCCTTCACCTGCGCCCAACCCCCCAACGTCCACGTCAACACGCTCACCGTCCGCCCGGTGGGGCAGGATTATCCGTAAAGCCTAACGTAAAAGGCTCAGTTGCCGGCCGCCCGCGGAGAGCGGGCTCCAAACCGACAATAACATTCTACTCGCGGGCGTCGCCGGTCAACTGCAGCCGGTGGTTAGCCCGCACCTTCATCGTAGATTCGGGAAAAGTCTGCAAACTTTGAACCTGCTAAGTCTTCTTCGATGGCACGCTTAGCTGTATCGAAATCGACAACGTAGCAACAGACTTCCATCGTCCCTGACCCAATACTCCCGCCATCGCACGCTCCGAGACCTGTCCACCCGAGTGTCTCGTTCATACGATCCTCGAGCGCGTGACGTTTCTCTAGGTCGCTAGTTGATCCCATGCCTTCGACAGAGTACTCAACCAAAAGTATCGCATGGTCGTCTAGATCGATCGGTTTGAAGCCGTCATTCAGCGCTGGTTGAAGAACTTGTACAACGTTGTCTTCTTCGCTTAGTTTCTTGTCGATGCGATGTTCACGACTCTCGCCACGATCACCGAGTTGACCCCAGTGCTCAACGACCTTTGACCCGTTGACCCATGCTTCGTGATAGGCGACGGGCGTTCCGTTTTCAAGTAGATATAGCTTCAGCATGTTGTCCCCGGTGCGGGCTAACGTAAAAGGCTCAGTTGCCGGCCGCCCGCGGGAGCAGGCTCCAAACCGACAACCCACATCATATCGCGGGCGCAGCAGGTCGACTGCAGCCGGTGGTTAGGTGCAGCGGTCAGAGAACTATCGCCAGTATCAGAAAAAAAACCCTTGGAGCAGAAAAATCCATCCGAGCATGCGAAAAATAGCAGGCGCTCGCTTTTCGTCGTATATTCGTTCCAAGGTTTGTTTCGAAACGAAAAACCTTGCGATAGGATCAGCTTCGAAATTTGTTTTACCGAGTCGGCAAAAGCCGACCGCTAAGGGCCGTGGGAAAACTACCATCGGGAGACCGAAGATAAACATCAGAGCTGCCATGAGGTAGAGGGTGTACACGGCACCTAACGTAAAAGGCTCAGTTGCCGGCCGCCCGCGGAAGTGGGCTACCAACCAACCACCACATTCTACTCGCGGGCGTCGCCGGTCAACTGCAGCCGCTGGTTAGGCGATTTCCAAGTGACGAACAATGCGAAGACCCCGATCCCAACGGCGACGTATGGGAGCAGGTAGACAGCTTGAACTACCGCATTGAACGGCCAATGCTGCGAAGACCTCTCGTCATCTGCGATGAGAAACAGATCGGCGACGAAATGGAGGAAGTAGATCCGCGGGGCGTAAAGAACTCGCGTTGAACGGTCAATGGTGCCAAGGGCAACCACGGTTACGCAAGCAACAACGAATCCCAGAGACATCCGCCAGCGCATAGTCGCCTAACAGTGATTAAGTAAACGTCTTCGTTGCCTTAACGCGAGAACCTAATCCGGCGGGTGCGGGGTGTAAAGTCACAGCAAAGCTAATCTTGCGTCAAGTGCTTGATCGTGAGTTTGGTATGTATTAGGGTATCCCAATGAAGCTGATTCACCGGGTTGAAGAGGTCTGTCGGGTGCGCCGGTATTCGCCGCGTACCG
>JBCBUE010000025.1:0-42760 GCA_039818285.1 Planctomycetota bacterium
CCTGCCTTAGCGATCGACGGACGCGTGAGCTGCAGAGGCCGCGCCGCCCCTCCCCTCGGCGACTGGCGTGACAAGTGGCCCACGCTCTGGAACGTCGGCGAAGGAGCACCGGGCGTCACGCGAGGCTCGTTGGCAATTCAGCATCGCTCTTCGCTGCGACGCGTCGCGGCGCAGCGAAGGAAATCGTTGGCGTTGCGTTGCGTGTGGGTGCTTCGACCCCGCCTAAAAGCCGGGGCGAATGGCCGGTGTTCACGGTGCGGCGTCGACGGGGTTGGGGCTCATCGCCAGCCAGGTCGACCACTGGTCGGCGTCGACGCGGGTGCCGCTGCCGTCCATGCGGGAGATCGAGCCGGTGCCTTCGTGGCGTTGGGTCGGTCCTTCCCAAGGGTAATTGGCGCCGTCGTTCCAGTTGCCGGCGGCGTCGATCTCATCGAGCTCCCAGAAGAGGATGACCTCGCTGCCGAAGTCGGCGATGTCGTGGGACGGCTGCTGGTTGTAGCTGGAGACCGCGCCGTTCATGATGTAGCTTGACAGGCGGCGGACGCCGGGCAGCTCGTCCTGCAAGTCCTGATCGAGCGGGCAGAGGTAGGGCTCGACAACTTTCATGTAGTCGGCGATCTGGCCGTCGTCGATCTTGAAGTCCGGCTCGCCGCCGGGGACGCGGTGATCGTAGAGCCAGCCGGCCGAGGGGCTGTAGGCCGAGGCGTTACCGCCGTCCCAGTTGGTCCAGGGGAGCTGGTCGCGGTGATCGACGGTGAAGATCTGGGCGCAGAGGTTGACCTGGCGGAGCTGGCTCTGGCACTGCAGGGCCTGGGCGGTGCGGCGGGCCATCTGCAGGGCGGGGATGAGCAGGCCGATGAGCAGCGCGATGATGCTGATGACGACGAGCAGCTCGATGAGCGAGAAGCCGGCGGGGCGGGGGCGGATCGGCATGATGAGGCTCCCTCGTTGAGGCGGTGGGACCCGGCGAGTATCGGGGGTCGGGGGGCGTGCTGTCCAGACTTGGCCGGGGGGAGGCGTCGCAGGGCCGGGAAAACGGGGAACGATCGGGCGGGCCGGAGCGTTGTATGGCCATGAGACGGATTCAACCCCAAGGCGTGCTGTGGTCGGCGGCGGTGGCGGGCGTGGCGGTCCTGGCGGCCGGCTGCTCGACGGACCAGGGGGCCTCGGGCTTCACCTCGCTCGAGCAGCGCAACCGCGACCTGCTGGACGTGGACACCGCGGGCATGACGCCCGAGGAGGCGGCCGAAGCCCGGCGGAAGGCCGAGCTGCGCGTCCGGCAGCTGGTCATCATCGAGCGCAACCGGCGATGGGATCAGCTCGGCGGCGGCGGCAGCCGGGGCGGGGGTGGGCGTTGAGCCAACCTCAGACCTTTAGGTCGGCCTGTTGATCGAGATGCTCGGCGTAGCGTTCGCGGATGTCGTGACGATGTCGGCGAGGAAGGCGTCGACCTGCTCGGGGGCGCGGCCAACGTACTGCGAGGGCTCGAGGGCGCCGGCGAGGTCGATGTCCTTGAAGCTCGGGTCTTGAGCGAGGCGCTCCAACAAGTCATTGGGCTTGCCCTCTGACTTCACCTCGGCGGCGGCGGCTTGCGAGTGCGCGCGGATGATCTCGTGGAGTTCCTGACGGTCGCCGCCCTGCTGGACGGCGGCCATGAGCAGGTTCTCGGTGGCCATGAAGGGGAGTTCGGCGGCGAGGTTTCGGGCGATGGTCTTGGGGTAGACGACCAGGCCGGAGGCGACGTTGATGAGCAGGTCGAGGACGCCGTCGAGGGCGAGGAAGGGTTCGGGGAGGGTGAGGCGTCGGCAGGCCGAGTCGTCGAGGGTGCGTTCCATCCACTGCTCGGCGGCGGTGGTGTAGGGGGTCTGCGTGAGGCCGATGACGAAGCGGGCCAGGCCGCAGATGCGCTCGGAGCGCATGGGGTTGCGCTTGTAGGCCATGGCCGACGAGCCGATCTGGTTCTTCTCGAAGGGCTCCTCAATCTCCTTGCGGTTGGCGAGCAGGCGCAGGTCGGTCGCGCACTTGGCGGCGGCGGCGGCGGCGGCGGCGAGGGAGGACTGGACCATCGCGTCGACAAGGCGGGGGTAGGTCTGGCCGGTGACGGCGAAGCGGTGATCGGCGTCGAAGCCCATCTTGTTGGTGACGAGTCGGTCGAGCTTGTCGACCATCTCGTGGGCGACGTCGGGGGTGTGGCCGGCGTTGAGGAAGAGCGCGAGGAAGGAGGCCTGCGTGCCGGTGGTGCCCTTGACGCCTCGGAAGCGGAGCGTGTCGAGGCGGTGCTCGACCTCGGCGAGGGCCAGGGCGAGGTCCTGGGCCCAGAGGGTGGCGCGCTTGCCGACGGTGGTGGGCTGGGCGGGCTGATAGTGGGTGAAGCCGAGGGTGGGCAGGTCGCGGTGCTCGGTGGCGAAGCTGGCGAGGCGGTCGATGGCGGCGGCGGTCTTGCGGGCGACGAGGGTGAGGGCGTCGCGGAGCTGGAGGAGCTCGGTGTTGCAGACGACGAACTGGGAGGTCGCGCCGAGGTGGACGATGGGTTTGGCGGTGGGGGCGACGTCGCCGAGGGCGTGGACGTGGGCCATGACGTCGTGGCGGAGTTTTTTCTCGTAGGCCGCGGCGTTGTCGTGGTCGATGGGCTGATCGACGGCGGCGGCGAGCTCGGCGAGCTGTTCATCGGTGATGTCCAGGCCGAGCTGCTGCTGCGACTGGGCGAGGGCGAGCCAGAGCCTGCGCCAGGTGGTGAACTTGGTCTTGGGCGACCAGATGAGCTGCATCGCCGGCGAGGCGTTGCGGGTGGCGAGGGGGGAGGTGTAGGTGGTGTCGGGTTGCAATTTGGCGATTTCGCGATGTGGTGATTTGGCGATCGGCCCGCGAGCGATCGCAAAATCGCCACATCGCCAAATCACAAAATAGTCATCCCACGTGCTCGGCCTTGGGGTCTCGGTTCATGAGGGTGGTGATGCCGTCGAGGGGGTCGAGGCCCTCGAAGAGCACGGCGTGGATGCCCAGGGTGATGGGCATCTCGACGCGATAGCGGTTGGCGAGTTGAACGACGGCGCGGGTGGTCTCGACGCCCTCGACGACCCCCGGGATTTGGGCCAAGACATCGGGGAGCTTCTTGCCCTTGCCGAGTTGCTCGCCGCACATGCGGTTGCGGCCGGTGGGCGAGAAGCAGGTGGTGGCGAGGTCGCCGACGCCAGAGAGGCCGAAGAAGGTCTCGCGCTTCGCCCCCATGGCGACGCCGAGGCGGGTGATCTCGGCGAGGCCTCGGGTGAGCAGGGCTGATTTGGCGTTGTTGCCGGCGTGCAGGCCGTCGAGGATGCCGGCGGCGATGGCGATGACGTTCTTGGTGGCGCCGGCGAGCTCGACGCCGAGGAGGTCGGGGTTGGTGTAGACGCGGAACCAGGGGGTGGTGAAGAGGTGCTGGAGCGTGGCGGCGAGTTCGGCGTCGTCGGCGGCGGCGGTGATGGTGGCGGGCAGGCAGCGGGCGAGCTCGTCGGCGATGGTGGGACCCAGGAGGGTCGCCAGCGGGCGGGGGGCGGCGTCGGGCGAGTCGGTGCCGTGCTGGGCCAGGGCGTCCTGGATGATCTGGGTCGGGCGGAGCAGCGTGGTGGTCTCGATGCCCTTGGTGACCGAGGCGATGGGCGTAGCGGCGGGGACGTGGGGGGCCAAGCCGGACCAGACCTGGCGGACGTACTGCGTGGGCACGGCGTTGAGGATGAGCGTCGGCGCAGGGCTGAACAGCTCGGCCGGGTCGGCGGTGAAGGCGAAGCCGTCGGGCAGGCGGTGGCCGGGGAGGTAGCGGGCGTTCTCGCGGGTCTGGCGGAGGGTCTCAACTTGGTCGGGGTCGTGGCCGAAAAGGGTGATATCGGCGTGCCTCGAGTCGAGGATCAGCGCCATGACGGTGGCCATGGCGCCGGTGCCGACGACGGCGACGCGGGCCGCGTCGGACGAAGCGGGCTGATCGCCGGGATGAAGCGAGACGCGAGGCATCCGGGCATTGTGCGTCGCGAAGGCCGCGATGAGCAAACCCGCGGAGCCCCACGCGGGGCTGCGAGCCCGGCAAGCTTCGATTAGACTCGGCCCGTCCCACAGGGCTTCAAGAGCGAGATCACCATGGCACGTAACCGTTGGCTGGCGTTGGGGATGGTCGGGCTGGCGTCGCTGGTCGCCACGACCGGTTGCGAGACCGACTCGTACTTCGACCCCTCGGTCGTGGGCCGCTGGGAGCAGACCCCGGTCACCCTGCCGATCCTCAGCCGGCTCGAGCTCATCGAGCCCGTCGACGACCTCTCCATCGAGACCACACCCGTCCGCCCCGAGGACCTCGTGCCCGATAAGCGCGAGTACGTCATCGGCACCGGCGACGTCATCACCGTCTCCATCTTCGAACTGCTCAACATTGGCCAGGACTTCGCCGTCACCCGCCAGGTCGAGCAACTCGGCACCGTCCGCATTCCCAACGTCGGCTCCGTCCAGGCTCAAGGCTTCACCGCGGCCCAGATGGAAAACGAGCTCCGCGAGACCCTCGAACGCCTCGGCATCCTCCGCAACGCCCAGGTCAGCGTCCTCGTCAACCAGTCGCAGCGCAACACCTACAGCGTGCTCGGCTCGCCCGAGCAGGGCCGCACCGCCATCGGCACCTACGTCATCCCCCGGCCGGACTTCCGCCTGCTGGACGCCCTGGCGCTGGCCCGCGGCGTCCCCGGCCGCACCAAGACGCTCCTCATCATCCGCCAGACGGCGCTCACGCCCGAGGTCGCCGGCGAGCCGCTGCCCGCCAGCGTGCGCCAGGACCTCGACGAGCCCACGACCACCGTCGAGCCCGCCCCCACTGACCCGTCCGAGCTCATCGATCGCCTGCTCGAGGGCATCGAACCCGAACCCGCCGCCGTCGCGCCGCGCGTCGAGACGCCCGCTCCCCGCGACGCGCCATCCGCCGTCGAAGAGGGCCTGGACGCCGAGTCCGACGCCGGCCAGTGGGTCTTCGTCGGCGGCCGCTGGGTCCGCATCCAGCCCAAGGAAACGCGAGAGCTCGCCTCCACGGCCGACGCCGCCGCGGCCGAAGAAGAACGTCTCGCCTCCCTGCGCTCGCTGATCACGCAGCGCATCATCCAGGTCCCCTACGAGCGGCTGATCAACGGCGACATGAGCTTCAACCTCGTGATCCGCCCCGGCGACATCATCAAGGTCCCCGACCCCACCGCCGGCTTCGTCTACATCATGGGCGCCATCGGCCGACCCGGGGCCTACACCGTCCCCGGCGAGGAAGACCTCACCCTCAAGCAGCTCGTCGCCTCGGCCGGCAACCTCTCCGGCCTGGCCATCCCCGAGCGCGTCGACCTGGTCCGCCGCGTCGGCAACAACCGCGAGGCCACCATCCGCCTCAACCTCCGGGCCATCTTCGAGGGCGTCGAGCCCGACTTCTTCCTCAAGCAGAACGACCTGATCAACGTCGGCACGAACTTCATCGCCACTCCCCTGGCCGTCTTCCGCAACGGCCTGCGGTTCACCTACGGCATGGGCTTCATCATCGACGAGAACTTCGCCGATCAGATTTTCTAAGGCTCGGTTAGCCTCCGGTTGAATTTGGGTTCAGACCGGCCGGGCCGCCCGAAATCCCCTCCCTGGCCCACCTTGCGTGGTCGCTGTAACCCCACCTCGCCCGGCGGATCCAGCCCCTCTGTGGCGTAGCCGAGATCATCGCTAAGCGACGATCCGATCGTTAGATACGCCGTTTGGGCCCGCCCTTCCAGAAGTCGGTGTTTCGCTCACGAATCGGGTGGCGTGCCTGAATAACCGTGATACGCTTACACGTCTGGCCGCCGCGTCGCGGCCGCGAACATGGCGTGCACGGAGGCCGTACCAACCGACTCGGCGCGGGTGAGCCGAGTACCGATCCCGCACTCGATCTTCGCAGGACCCCACGTCTTCACACGACCAGCGCATCCGCCGGCTCCGACCGGCCCGAGGCGATGACCACCGCACAAGCCACCGACCTCCGCCGCGGCGCCGCCGCCCCGCTCGCCGACCCGCCCGGCCGACCCCTCGCCGCGTGGATCGTCACCGCCGTCATCGGCCTGCTCTTCTGCGCGATGTTCTGGAACTTCCTGTTCCGCAGCTTCCGCTTCGCCCGGCAGGACATCAACGACTGGGGCCACATCCTCATCATCCCCGTCCTCTCGGCCGTCCTGCTCTACCAGCGATGGGACCGCCTCCGCGCCCTGCCCATCCGCCCCTCCTGGTTCGGCCTGCCCCTGATGGTCGCCGGCATCGTCAGCTACGCCTTCTGGATCTTCCCCGGCCGAAACGACATGTTCCAAGGCTACAGCATGGTCATCGCCCTGCTCGGCCTGGCGTGGCTGGTCTTCGGGAACCGGGCCATGCCCATCCTGTCGATCCCCGTCCTCTTCCTGCTCCTGGGCGTCAAGATCGCCGACCGCATCTGGGCCGCCATCGCCCTGCAGCTCCAGCACATCGCCGCCGACCTCTCCACCCGCGCCCTGCAGATGCTCACGATCGTCGTCCCCGGCTTCCACGACGCCGACCGCAAGGGCTCGGTCATCGAGCTGGTCTTCACCAAGAACGGCGTGCTCGTCACCGAGAGCCTCAATGTCGCCGAGGCCTGCGCCGGGCTGCGCATGCTCATGGCTTTCATCACGCTGGGCGCCGCCGCCGCCTTCCTGGTCAAACGCACCTGGTGGCAGCGCGTCGCGATGATCGGCCTGGCCGTGCCCATCGCCATCCTGGTCAACTGCGGCCGCGTCACCACGCTCGGCCTGCTCTACCAGATCGACCCCGAGCTGGCCTCCGGCGATTTCCACACGTTCGTGGGCATGCTCATGCTCATCCCCGCCGCCGGGCTGTTCCTGCTCACCGGCTGGGCCCTGGAGCGCATGGTCGTCCGCGAGGAGCCGGCCGCCCGCAAGACCGCCGAACCTGCTGCGGCGGCCTCGCCCGAGACCGCCCGACCCGACGCCTGGCAGAACGAGCCCAAGTCCGGCCCCTCCGCCAGCGCGGTGGTCTGGGCGGCGATCTCGGGCCTGGCCGTGGCCGGCGCCGCGGTCGCCGCGTACGCGGTCGCGCTGCCCATGCCAAAACCCACGCTCGCCCTGCCGCTGGTGCCGACGCTGCTCGATCAGATGCTCGGCCCGATGCTCGTCATCGTCGGCCTGCCCACGCTCGCGGCCACCGCCGCCGCCGCGGTCTTGCTGTGGCTCGTGCCCAAGATGGCACCCCGGCTGCGCATCCCCGCACACCGGGGCGGGCTGACCGGTCAGGCTCAGCGGCTGGTGGTCTGCACCTTCGTCGCCTCACTCCTGGCCGGCACCGCCATCGCTCAGTACTCGACGATCCGCGTCGCCCGGGCTCAGCTGGTCAAGCTGCCCGTCCCGATCGAGCGGCACCTCTACGAGATGCCCAACCGCATCGGGGCATGGGAAGCCATCCGCGACTCGCCGCCGCTCAGCAAGGACATCCTCGACGAGCTCGGCACGACCGAATACATCTCCCGCTTCTATCGCGACACCACCCGCGCCGACATGGGCCCCGGGGCCGTGGTGCTCCTGCACATGGCCTATTACACCGGCACGCCCGACACCGTCCCGCACGTCCCCGAGCGGTGCTTCGTCGGCGGCGGCGCGACCCCGGTCAGCGGGCCCGACGTCGTGCCCCTGGCGATCGACAGCCCGATGTTTGTTGTCGAGACCGACCAGGACGGCGAGCCGATCGTCATCGCCCCCTCGGCCCTGGCCCGCGACGAGGTCCGCCTGCCGTCCAAGCACTTCGACGCCACGCTCTTCTCGTTCCAGGGCAACGCCGAGGCGGACGTCTCCAGCGTGCTCTACTTCTTCGTCGCCAACGACAAGGCCCTGGCCACGCCCGACCAGGTCCGCGCCCACGGCTTCTCGATCGCCGACCGATACAGCTATTACTGCAAGGTCGAGCTGCAATGGTTCGGCGTCTCGGACGCCCAGACCGTCCAGTCACGCAGCGAGGCGTTCCTCGCCGCGGCCATGCCGGAAATCATGGCCTGCCTGCCCGACTGGATCGCCGTGCAAGAAGGCCGCTGGCCCCCCGAGCAAACGGCGTCGACCCAATCACCGACCCCCTGACCGCCTCCCCACCAGCCCCCACCCGAACACAAGGCCGATCGATCCATGGCGACACGCGTGAATACCAAGTTCGTCCTCGCCCTCTGCGGCGTGCTGGTCCTGATGGTCGGCGGCGTGGTGGCGGTGTGGTACACGATCGAGTCACGCAGCCCAGAACGCTACGTGCAGATGGCCGAGCAGTCCTACGCCGAGGGCGACCTCAGGAAGGCCATCTCGTTCTACGGTCGCGCGGTTCACCGGCGACCCAACGACCTCGCCCTGCTCGATCGCTACGCCGAGCTGCTCACCCAAGCCGAGGTCAGCAGCCTCACCAACGCCCAGAACTACCTGCGCCTCTACACCGGCTCCATCCGCCAGGCCACCGAGCGAGCCGGCTACACCGACGAACGGCTCGACAACCTGTACGCCACGATGCTCGAGCTCAGCCGACGCTTCCGCGCCCAGAGCTACAACAACCAGATCATCGAGCAGGCCAGCAACCGGCTCGCGTTCGACCCCGACAACCTGCCCGCCCGCAAGTACCGCGGGATCGCGACGCTCGGCCAACTCGTTCGCGACGCCCCCCTCGATGTCCGCGACCGCGCGCTCGAGGACCTCACCTTCGCCGCCGAGCAGCAGCCCAACGACCCCGACGTGATCTGGGCGCTCGCCCTCTGGAAGCTCCGCGAGGCCGACCGGATCGACCAGCCCGGCAACAACGTCGGCGACCGGCCCGAAGAGGCCGACCGGCTCCGGCAGGAGGCGCTCGACCTCGGCGCCGCCCTGCTCGCCGTCGACCCGGCCGACCCGGTGCGCCAGATGCGCTACATCGAGCTGATGGCCGACAACGCCCTCAACCCCGACCAGCTCGTGCCGCACCCCAACGGCCAAGCGATCCGCCAGGTCGCCGATGCCGTCGTGCTGCAGGCGGGCGCCGCCGCGGACCACGACCCCGTCGCCCTGGCCGGGCTCATCAACGTGCTGCCTCGGCTCTACACCGAGCGAGTCGAGGGCGACGGCCCGCCCATGAGCGAGGGCGTCGCCATGGCCGCTGCGATGCTCGCCAACGCCAACCAACAGGGCACCGACCACCTCGCCCTCATGTTCTTCGAGGCCGAGCTCGACCGGCGGGCCGGCCGGGCCGACCGGGCGTTCCAAGGCTACGAACGCGTCATCGACAGCGGCGCCGCGGCCGACTTCATCACCTTCCTCGAAGGCCAGAGCATCGTCCCCCGCGCCTATCAGTCCAAGGGCGAGCTGCTGCTGTCGCAGATCGACCCATCCGACGAGGCGGCCGCCAGTCAGACGCTGGACCAGGTCGATGAGATCGCCGACCAGCTCGCCACGATGGTCGGCGAAGAGTCGCCGCCGGTCGACATCCTGCGCGGCAAGACGCTGCTCTTCCGCGGCCAGATCGCCAAGTCCATCGCCTACCTCGATCGCGCCAACGCTCGCTTGGGCGACGCCAACCCCGAGCTGCTGCTGCTCTCCGCCCAGGCCCGGATGCGCAGCGGGCAGCCCGGCGCCGCGGCCGAGCGCTACGACCGCCTGTTGGAAATCCGCCCCGAGGCAAACGGCGCTCGGCTGGAGTACGCCCGCCTGCTGTTCTCGCTCGACGAGCCGCAGCGCGCCCGCGAGCAGCTCGCGATCGTGCTCGAGGCCGACCCCGACAACGAGCTGGCCGCCCAGATCATGACCGCCGTCACGCTCCGGTCCGGGCAGGGCAACGTTCAGGCCGCGATCGAACAACTCGAGCGCGATGCCGAAGCCGGCGGGCTCGAAGAACTCACCCGCCTGGCCGCCGCCTACCTCGAGATCGGCCAGAACGAGAAAGCCGCCGACGCGGCCAAGCGGGCGCTCGCGATCGATCCGACGCACCTCCCGGCCATTCGGACCGCCCTCACCACCGACACCGACCCCGACACCCGCCGCGCGATCGCCCAGGCGGCCGCCGACGGCGGGATGGAACAAGAGCGGGTCGACATGATCCTCAGCGTCATCGAACTCGCCGAGACAGGCGACCCCAACGTCCGACGCAGCCTCGTCGAGCAGATGATCGCCAACAACGACGACCCCGTCCGCGCCGGCCTCACCGAAGCCCGCCTCTACATCGACAGCGAAAACGAGGACGATGCCCAACGCGGCCGAGCCGCGCTGGACGAGCTGATCGCTTCCCACGGCGATCACCCCTCCGTGATCGAGTACCGATTCGGCCGTGCCCTGCAGGCCGAGGACTACCCGCTCGCCGAGCAGATCGCCGACCTCGCCGAGCAGACCGACGCCGACCTCGCCGGCGGCCTGTTCTATCAGGCCCGGCTCCTCGAAGCCCAGGGCCAGACCGACCGAGCCGTGCTCACGATGACCAACGCCCTGGAGGCCCGACCCATCTACAGCCAGGGCTGGACACGCCTCGGCAGGCTCCATCGCGCCGCCGGTCAGCCCGAACAGGCGCTCGACGCCCTGGAGCGCGCCGTCGAACAGAGCCCCGGCAACCTCCCCGCCCTGCTCGCCCTCACCCAGCTCAGCGTCGAGCTCGGCCGATTCGATCAGGCCCTCGACGCCGCCCGCACCGCCGCCCGTCGCGCACCCGGCAACCGCGAGATCCAGCGACTGACCATCGGCCTCGAGCAGCAGCACGGCGACATCGACCTCGCGATCCAACGTCGGACCGAGTGGGCCGAACGCTACCCCGACGACGTCGAGAACCTCCGCCAGCTCGCGCTCGCCCACGCCAAGCAGGGCGAGGTCGAGCTCGCCCTCGACGCCCTCGACCGCTCCGCCACCGGCGAAGAAAACCCGCTCGAGCTGGTCCGGGCCCGGGCCACCGTCTACTCCCTCGGCGGCGACGCCCAGAAGGGCCTCGAAGTGCTCCAGGGCTACCTCCAGGCACGCGGCGACCAGGTCACCACCGAGGACCTGACCGCCCTGGCCGCGTACTTCATCCAGAACGATCGCCGCGACCTCGCCATCCAGGCCCTCAACCGGGCACGCCAGGGCGAGGACCCCGAGACCATGCCCGCCTCGCGGGCGATGGGCGACCTGCTGTTCAACGCGGGCCGCAACGAAACCGCGGCTCGGTTGTACGCCGACGTCCTCGCCGCCTCGCCCGAGGACCAGGCCGTGCGCTTGAGGCTGGCCGAGACCCACCTGCGACTCGATCAACTCGATCAGGCCGGCGAAGTCCTCGACGACCCCTCGGTGCAAGACTCCAGCACCGCCAAGCTCGTCAAGGCCCTGATCGCCCGTCAGGACAACGACCTGCCCACGGCCATGCGCCTGGTCAATCAACTGATCGCCGCCGAGCCCGAGCGGGCCGACCTCTACCTGCACCGCGGCTCGATCCTCGCCCGACAGGAAGGCCGCACCCAGACCGCGATCGAGGACCTCGAGCGTTCCCTCGCCCTGAACCCCGACTCCACCCTGGCCCGGCTCACCCTGGCGAACCTGCTCGCCGAGTCCGGCAACCCGTCCGGCGCGATCGACGAGCTGCAACGCCTGGTCGCCCGGTCGCCCGACTACCGCCGCGGCCACGCCGTGCTGGCTCAGACCCTCATCGCCGCCGGCCGGCCCCGCGACGCCGAGATCGTCCTCGGCAGCGCCGCCGCTCGATTCGACGACGACCCGGCTTGGCCCCGCCAGCTCGGCCGGCTCGCCGCCAGCCGCGGCCAGACCGACGACGCCGTCGAGGCCTATCGCCAGGCCCTGTCCCTCTCGCGCAACCCGGCCGACCTCGTCAGCCTCACCGAGGCCCTGCTCGCCGCCGGTCGCCACGCCGAGGCCTTGTCGGGCCTCGAGACCCTCTCGCCCGAGCTCGCCGCCGTCCCCAACATTCGGGTGCTCCGGGGCGTCGCCCTCCATCGCCTCGGCCGATCCAACGAGGCCCTGGCCGAGTTCCAGCAGTCCATCCAGGACACCGACTCACTCGGCGTCCTGACCGGTGTCGTCGGCCGGATCGCCGGCGAGCTGCCCAACGCCGAGGTGGTCTCCATGGTGGACACCGCCGCTAACGACGAGCGTCGGGCCATGTCCCAGATCGCCGCCGCCACGCTGCTGGTCAGCGACGACGCCGACGACGCCATGCAGCGGCTGCGCGGCGTCGAAGCCGAGGCGGTCGCCGACCCGGCCCTCGAAGGCGCGTGGTACCGCGCCGGGGCCATCGCCGCCTACACCCTCGACGACTTCGGCGCCGCCGACACGATGTACCAGCGCGTGCTGGAGCTGAACCCCAACGACGCGTCCTCGCTGAACAACTACGCGTTCATGCTGATCAGCAATCTCGACCAGCCGCAGCGCGGCCTCGAGCTCGCCGAGCGGGCCGTCCGGCTGCTGCCGCAGAACGCCCGCGTGCTCGACACGCTCGGCCTCGCCGAGCTTCATGCAGACCGGGTCCAGGACGCCATCCTCACGCTGCAGCGCAGCCGCCAGCTCGAGCGGCTGGGCGTCAACACCCTGCACCTGGGCATGGCTTACGCCCAGGCCGGCCGGTACACCGACGCCCGCGACATGTTCGAGCAAGCCATCCAGATCGGCGAGGCCGAGGGGGACGCCGACACCGCCGCCAGCGCCCGTGAGCGCCTGGCGTCCCTCGCCGACCCATCCGCCAACGTGGAGTGACCATGATTCCCCAGTCGCCAGCCAACGGCATGCCCCCGGTCCCCGGCCCCACGCCCGCCAGCGGGACCGGCAAGTTCAAGCCCGTCGACCCCATGCGGTTCGCGCGCAAGTACCTCTGGGTCCTGCTGGCCGCCGCCGTGGTCGGCGCGACCGGCGGCGTGATCACGCAGATCGTCCTCGCACGCACCACCCCCATGTTCACCTCGCGGGCCCAGATGATCGTCGTCGCCCCGCCCCAGGCCTTCAACCCCGACGTCGGTCAGACCGCGCGCGGCGACGTCGTTACCGCCTTCATCCTCAACGAGGTCGCCCGCATCAAGTCCGAGCGCATCCTCCGACAGGTGATCGAACGCCAGCCGGTCCGCGAGACGGTCTGGATCAAGCAGTTCGACACGCCCGACGAAGCGCTCAACAACCTCCGCGACGACGTCCTCGGCGTCGCCCCGCAACGCGGCTCGGAACTCATCAACCTCAGCGCCGAAACCCCCCGCAGCCGAAACGACGCCGTCACCATCCTCACCACCCTGATCGACGTCTACACCGACGTCCTGCGGCTCGAGTCCGACAACCGCAACACCGGCCAACGCACCGTCTACCAGCAGGACGTCAACCGCCAGGAAGAGCGCATCCGACTGCTCCAGGACCAGATCGCCGCCTTCGCACGCAACGAAGAGATCGACTCGCTCGACTCGCGATCCAGCCAGGCCACCATCGTCTACCAGCAGCTCGCCGGGCGCATGTCCTCCTTCCGGCTGGGGCTGACCCAGGCCCGCGTCGCCGCCGACGCCATGCAGGAGCGCATCGCCGCGGGCGACTTCCAGCCCACCCTTGAGGACCAGATGGCCGTCGACCGCCATCCGCTGGTCATGGGCCACAGCCAGCGCATCCAGAGCCTCAAGGAACAGCTCGGCATGCTCTCGGAAATGGGGCGGCAGAACAGCCACGCCGCGCAGCGCGTCGAGGCCCAGATCGCCGCCGCCGAGAGCGAGAGGCAGATCGAGAGCAACCGCCAGCTCCAGCAGCTCATGCAGCAGCAGCTCGAGTCCGCCCAGAACGGCGTCACCTCCCTCGAGAACAACATCGCCGACCTCACCGACGACCTCGAAGAAGCCGAGGCCAGGGTGATCGACCTCACCGCCAAGATCGCCCGCTACAAGCAACTGCAGACCGAGCTCGAGCTGGCCCAGGCCAAGCGCGACCGCGCCCAACGCACGCTCGAAGAGCTCGCGCTGGCCAGCTCCCTGCCCAACGCAGTCCGCGTCCAACGCTACATCCCGCCTCAGCAGCCCAAGCAGTCCTATCCGCCGGGCATCCCGACGCTGGCGGCCATGGGCATGTTCGGCTGCGTCGGCGTCATCGGCGGCCTGCTCTACCTCCGCGAGATGGTCGACCCCCGCTTCACCAGCCCCGCCGACCTGGGGCTGGTCCCCGACGCCGAGCTCCTCGCCGCCCTGCCCCACGCCGGCGAGGACCCCTCCGGCGACGCCGACATCGCCTGCGTCGTCCAGCGGCAGCCCAACGGGCTCATCGCCGAATCCTTCCGACAGCTCCGCACCGACCTGCTCGCACGCGTCGACCGACGCGGCTATCGCACCGTGCTCCTGGCCGGCACCGCCCCCGGCTCGGGCACCACCACGGTCGTGCAGAACCTCGCGCTCAGCCTGGCCTCCAACGCTCGCCGCGTGCTGATCGTCGACGCCAACCTCCGTCGGCCACGCCTGCCCGACGCCCTGGGCCTGCCCGAGACGCCCGGCCTGGCCGACTACCTCGCCGACACCGCCGGCGTCGACGAGATCGTCCACGCCATGAGCGACCTGCCCCTCAGCGTCTTGCCCTGCGGCACCGACCCCCAACGCCTCACGGCCGAGTCCTTCGAGTCCCGCCGCTGCCGCGAGCTGCTCACCCGCCTCGAGTCCGAGTTCGACCTCGTGCTCATCGACTGCCCGCCCGTCCTGCTCGCCTCCGAGGCCAAGATCCTCGCCAAGCACGTCGACGCGGCCGTCATCGTCACCCGCGCCAACCGCGACAAGCGCGGCATGACCGCCCGCGCCATCCGCCGCGTCAGCGGCCAGCGGGCCGACCTGCTGGGCGTCGTGCTCAACGGCGTCCGCAGCGCCGCCGGCGGCTACTTCCGCCAGAACTTCCGCGACTTCTACCGCTACGGCAAGACCGCCGACCGCGCCCAAGCCCTGCGCCGCCCCGAAGCCGAAGCCGTCGAGTCGACCTGACCCCAACCACGCCACCACGCACCGGCCCGCGCCCTCGATCATGCCCCCGACCACCCTCGCCCAGGTCGAAGCCACGCAGGTCCTCGCGCCGTACATGAGCGTGTTCTTCCTCGCGTTCCTCGTGAGCCTGGTCGCCACGCCGCTCATGCGCAGCCTCGCGCTCGCCAACGGCATCGTCGACGTCCCCGACCTCCTGCGCAAGAACCACCGCGAGCCCATCGCCTATCTCGGCGGCGTCGCCATCTTCATCGGCTGGCTCATCGGCATCCTCGGCTGCAACTTCGTCGTCCCCCACACCTTCGACGTCCCCGACGGCGGCATCACCGTCGAGTTCCCCATCTCCATCGTCATCGGCGGCATCGCCATCGTCATGACCGGCATGCTCGACGACATCTACGGCATCTCGCCCCGGCTCAAGATCGGCGGCCAGCTCTTCGCCGCCGCCGGACTGGCCCTCGACGACATCGGCCACCGCTTCGTCGAGAACAGCCTCGGCCTGCTCGGGCTCGGCTTCGTGCCCGAAGTGGTCGTCTACTGCCTCGGCACCGTCCTGCTCGCCTTCCTCGTTGTCGCCGGCTGCAACGCCGTCAACCTCATCGACGGGCTCGACGGGCTCGCCGCCGGCGTCTGCGCCATCGCCACCCTCGGCTTCCTCGCCGTCGCCACCCTCGTCGCCGTCAACGCCCTGGGCAACGCCGACATCGCCGTCGCCTCCCTCGCCACCGACCCCATCCGCATCGTCATGTGCCTCGCCGTCGTCGGCGCGATCCTCGGCTTCCTGCCCTACAACTTCAACCCCGCCACCATCTTTATGGGAGACGCCGGCTCCCTGCTGCTCGGCTTCTTCGGCGTCACCTCCATCCTCCTCTTCGCCGACACCGGCGGCGCCGCCCTAAAGCTCGGCATCGCCTGCCTCATCATCTTCGGCGTGCCCATCACCGACACCTCCCTGGCCATCATCCGACGCAAGATGCGCGGCAAGCCCATCTTTTCGCCGGACAACGAGCACCTTCACCACCTGCTCCGTCGATCCGGCTACACCGTTCGGCAGTCCGTCGGCATCCTCTACGCCGTCGCCGTCGGCTTCGCGGTGATCGGCGTCGGCATGGTCGCGATGGACCTCGAGCTCCGCTACGTCCTGGCCGTGTTCGCCGTCATCTACGCCTTCATCTTCGTCACCATGTACAAGGTGGCCCGCAACCTCGCCGCCCGCGACCGCGTGATCGCACCACCACCGGCCCCCGGCCCGGCCACGCTCCCCGACACCGCCGCCCCTGACGCCGAACCGCCCGCCGACGGCCCCCTCGTCGCGGCCACCAACGGCAACGGGCACGGCAACGGCAACGGCCACGCCGCCCCCCCCGCTTCCAGCGAAACCGGCTCCCCCGGGCGTTAGCCCCCACCGCCGACCCGGCCCCATCCCCCGACCCAAGAGCGACTTGCCGCAACACGGCCCGACGCTACACTGATGGATCGGCGGCTTGGTGAGCCGCCTTTTTGCTCTGTGGGCCTCGCCGCCCCGAGCCCGATCAAGGCAACCGCCAGCGCCGCCCCCGATCCGCACCAGCGCCCGGCCGAGACGACCCCTCGGCATGTGAAGCGGGCCCACGCGTTTCCAGGGCAGGCCACTTGACAGAACCATCGCCGCCGCCGCCCGCACGGGCCGGCTGCCTAACCGACCTCCACCCCGCCCCCGCCAGGACCCGTCCCATGGCCTCCCTCGCCAAAGACCTCGTCGAAGCCGGCATCCACTTCGGCCATCGCTCGACCCACTGGAACCCGAAGATGGCCCCCTACATCTTCGGCAAGCGCAACAAGATCCACATCATCGACGTCAAGGAGACCATCAAGGGCCTCCTGCTCGCTCGAAAGTTCCTCACCAAGACCGTCGCCTCGGGCAAGGACGTCCTCTTCGTCGGCACCAAGCGCCAGGCCCGCAACTGCATCGAGAAGCACTGCCAGGCCGTCGAGATGCCCTACTGCACCGAACGCTGGCTGGGCGGCACCCTCACCAACTTCTCCACCATCCGCCAACGCCTCAAGCGGCTCGAAGAGCTCGAACGCATCGAGGAGTCCGGCGAGATCAACAACTACTCCAAGAAGATGGAGTCCACCCTCCGCCGCGAGAAGGCCAAGATCCTCCGCAACCTCGAGGGCATCCGCCACATGACCAAGCTCCCCGGAGCGATGGTCATCGTCGACCCGCGCACCGAGATGAACGCCGTGCGTGAGGCCCGCAAGCTCGGCATCACCACCGTCTGCCTGATCGACACCGACTCCGACCCCGCCCTGGCCGACATCCCCATCCCCGGCAACGACGACGCCATGCGGTCCATCGACGTGATCGTCCAGTCGCTCTGCGCCGCCGTCGCCGAGGGCAAGACCGCCCGCGCCCAGCAGGCCCCCAAGGAAGAAGAGGCCGGCGAGCAACCCCGCAAGCGGTCCCGCCGGGCTCAGTTCTCCGCCGACGCCCCGCCCCCGGCCGAGGAAGACCCCGCGCTCGACGCACCCGCGCCCGAGGCATCCGCCCCGGCCCCCGTCGAGACCCCCGCGGCCACCCCCGCCGAGCCGGTCGTCGTGCCCGCCGAGCCCGAGCCCGCCAAGAGCTGATCACCCGCTCGACGCTGGCTTCATCCCGATTAGACTCCGCCGACCGCCACACCCCCGGCGGCCGCTCGATCAACCCAACCCCCCACCCTGGAGGAACCCTCCCATGGCGATCACCGCCGCTCTCGTCAAGGAACTTCGCGAAGCCACCGGCCTGGGCATGATGGAAGCCAAGAAGGCCCTCGACGAGGTCGCCGGCGACTTCGAGAAGGCCATCGAGCTCGCCCGCACCAAGGGCCTGGCCAAGATGGACGGCCGAACCGATCGCGACTCCGCCGAGGGCCGCGTCGCCGTCGCCATCGCCGACGATAAGGCCAAGGGCGCCATCGTCCTGGTCAACACCGAAACCGACTTCACCGCCAACAACGACGGCTTCATCGCCATGACCGACACCGTCGCCAAGGCCGCCCTCGCCCACGAGCCCGGCGACATCGCCGAGCCCGACGACGCCATGCGCACCGCCATCGACGAGGTCCGCCTCACCACCAAGGAGAACGCCCAGTTCGCCAAGGGCAAGGTCCTCGGCGGCGCCGGCAAGTCCGTCGGCGGCTACGTCCACCACAACGGCAAGGTCGGCGCCCTCGTCGAGCTCGCCGGCGACGGCGTCACCGACGAGCTCATCAAGGACCTCTGCATGCACGTCTCGGCCATCGTGCCGGCCCCCATCGGCCTCGCCGAGGACGACATCCCCGCCGAGACCATCGACAAGGAAAAGGCGATCGCCAAGCAGCAGGCGATCGAGCAGGGCAAGCCCGCCGAGATCGCCGAGAAGATGGTCGCCGGCAAGATGCGCAAGTTCTACGAGGAACGGCTCCTGCCCCGCCAGAAATTCGTCAAGGACGACAAAAAGTCCGTCCAGGACATCCTCCCCAATGACGTGTCCATCACCGCCTTCGCCCTGTTCAAGGTCGGCGGCTGAGCGTCCCGCGCCCGGCGTCGTGCCGGGGCCCATGCCGCTCGATCGTTGCGTGCGAGCGGCCCACCTCGTCACTGCCGGACTCGCAAGCCACCGAATCGGCCGGACGGCCGGTCAAGGATGACGGGGAATGACGCATCGCCGCCGGGCGTGACCGAGTTCGGGACTAAATCGCCGCCTTCGGTTGTTATCCACACGTTGAACGCGTCATGTCAGGGTATCCTGTGCCCGGGCCCGGAGTCCGTAATCCACGCCCACGATTCAGTTTGGCGGCGCCACCGACCCGCCCTGGCCTAGCTCAAGGACAGTCCATGCTTGAACCGACTCGATCCATCCACCCCATTCGGCGCCGAATCGACCTGGCCGCGGCCGGCGTCGTCGCCGTTGCCCTGCTGACCGTCACCGCGATGACCTTCGCCCAGCCCCGCCGCGACAACCCCAACGGCTCTTGGAAGGCCCGCGCCAACTGGTCAACCAACACCAACAACGCCGGCTCGACCTTCAACAACGCCAAGCTCAAAGGCGACGGCACCTTCAAGAGCCTCAACCTCATGAAGTACTCCGGGCCCAACTCCGGGGACGGTTCCGGCAACACACGCCTCAAGGGCAAGGTCCGTTTCCGAGACAAGGTCAACCCCAACAACACCGGCAACCAGATGGTCAAGATCAAGAAAGCCCGCGCGCAAATCAACTACGCCGACGGCCAACGCGACATCTACAAGTTCGGCGAGGATCGCGTCAGCTTCCAGGTCAACAGCAACAACAAGTGGGTCTTCCGAGGCCGAACACAGGGCGATCTTCAGAAGCGCAAGCTCCCCAACGGCAACACCACCAAGCCCTTCGGCGAGATGGACCTCGATTACAAGTTCGTCTCGAACTAAAGCCCCTCACGGGCCGGTCGTGAGCGCAATCCGCGCCCGATCCGTAGAGATCGCCCGCCCGCACTCCGGGCACGCCCCGCCCGAAGCCTCACGCAGGTCGTAGCCGCAACCGACGCACTGCCCCCGCATCGCGCGACGCCAGCGCATCCGGTCCCATAGCAGCCACCAGATCGGCCAGACGGCCAGGGGCATTGCGATCGACCACCAAGGGAGCACCACCGTCGGCCAGTAGCGGTGCGGCTCGAAGCCGAAGCCGAACTTGTGGTACTTCACGTCGTCCGACAGAAACGCCGCGCCGTCGACCTCGATCCGTCGCCACTCGATCGTGCGGTGCGGCGTGTCTCGATACGGGAACACCTGCACCAGCAGCTCGCCGCCGCCCGACTTGACCCACGCCGCCGGTGCCAGCGCCGTGCTGGGCAGCCGAACGAAGTCCTGCACCCAATAGCTGCGCACGGCCAGCACCAGCACGAACGCGAGCGCGGCCGCGTTGGTCAGACGCAGGACGGTCAGCAGGATCGGCTTGACGCGTGACATCATCGGTCTCGATCAGACGGGCGGCTTGCGCATCGCGATGGTCGCGTCGTGCCCGCCGGGGAAATAGTCCTGCCGAAACCGCACCAGCGGCGTGCGGCTCATCGCCCAGTCCAGCAGGCGATCCGTCGGCAGCCGACGCGCCGGGTAGCTCGCGCCCGCCCGGCCCGGCGAGCAGCGGTCCGACAGAAAATTGAACGCCACCCCCTCGCCGGCCGCCGCCCACATCGACTCCAGCAACCGCACGGCGACGTCGTCGCTCATCGTGTTCAACGCGCCCGACAGCGTCACGATGCTCGGCTCGCCGGTCGCGAGCAGCGCCGGCTCGCTGACGAAGTCCCCGGCCACAAAGCTCGCCCGTGGCAGGTCGCGCGACGCCGCGTGCTCGATCACCTCGGCCACGCCGTCGACGCCGGTGTATCGCCCGTAAGCGATGCGATGCTCGACCATCCACGCCGCGAAGTCGCCCGGCCCACAGCCCGCGTCCAGCACCCGCCGACCCGCCAGGCCGAACGGCTCGACGGGCCACCCGGGCTCGCCGCCCTCGGCTCGATCGTCCGGCCCCAGCGGCGAGTCGCCCAGCCCCGACAGCATCGCCGCGATGACCTCGAACCGAAGCCGCTGGCCGTCGCGGCTGTGCCACAGCGTCGAGGCAAACCCCCCGCCGTGCGCCGCCGCCGCCTGCCGGTACGGCTCCAGGTAATCGTCGGTCCGCGTCGTGCCGGCCATGACCGATGGTACGCCGCGCGCCCGCCGGCCCGGCCATTAAACTCCCCGCCGTGCCGGCCGACCCCGACCGCGACCCGACCCCGCCGACCGACGGCCTCGCCTGGGCCCGCCAGCTCGGCGGCCGCTTCGTCGTCTTCGACGGGCCCGACGGCAGCGGCAAGTCCACCCAGCTCCGACGCTTCATCGACGCCGCCACCCGCGCCGGCCTCACCGTCTGCGAGGTCCGCGAGCCCGGCGGCACCGAGCTCGGCGAACGCATCCGCTCGCTCCTGCTCGACCCCGCCCACACCCACGACATGACCGACATGTGCCAGATGCTGCTCTACATGGCCAGCCGCGCACAGCTCGTCCAGGAAAAGATCCGCCCCGCCCTCAAGCGCGGCGAGCTCGTCCTCGCGGACCGATTCATCAGCTCCACCCTCGCCTATCAGGGCACCGCCGGCGGCATCGCCATCGACGACATCGACGCCGTCGGCCGCGTCACCCTCGCCGACTGCTGGCCCGACCTCGTCGCCATCTTCGACGTCGATGCCAAGACCGCCGCCGGCCGCATGAACCCCCTGCTCCGCGAGCGCGAGTTCGACGGCGACCTGGACCGCATGGAGCTCCGCGGCGCCGCCTTCCACCGCCGTGTCCGACAGGGCTACCTCGACCAGGCCGACCGCGACCCCGATCGCCATCTCGTCATCGACGCCACCCGCGCCCCCGACCGCGTCTACGACGACCTGCTGGCCGGGCTCAACGCGCACGCCACGCGATGGGCCCAATAGCCGGCGGGCGTTCCACGCGGACTCTCACAACTCGCTTCACCGGGCAAGCCTGGCCGATAGTGCCCCCATGAAGCACGTCTTCCGACTCCTGGCCCTGGTCGTCCTCGCGGCCGGCGGCGTGGCCGGCTACCAGGCCTATCGCCAGCACCACACCGTCGCCGGGCTCCGCGAGGCCCTCGACGAGTCTCGCGCCGCCTTCGACGACCTCGCCACCGACTACAACCAGGCCGTCCGCCAGACCGCCGTCACCGAGCTCATCGTCGTCGACGACACGCTGACCGTCGTCGTCAAGACCGCCTTCGGCGACGTCGAGGCGATCGCCACACCCTACGACCCCCGCCGCGAGATCTACCTCGACTACGTCGTCATCGACGGCAAGGTCTGGGCCCGTCGCGTCTTCGACGACCTCACCCCGCCAGGCCAGGGCATCCTCATCGAGTCGCGGTACGGCGCGATCGACTGGGACGCCCACGCCGACGCCGACTATGGCAAGGCGATCTACCGCAAGCTCACGCCCGGCCGCTGGGCGATCACCGTCACCGGCAACGGCGCGCTCGGCCTCGAGAAGGTCGCCGACGACGCCGAGATCGAGCTCGTCGAGCCACCGACCGTCGTCAAGCGATTCCACGCGATCGAGCGGTCGGCTGAATAGCTCCCGAGGTCATCGCCGCCCGAGCAGGGGTGCAGCGTGACGCATCACTCGGATGCCTTCTCGCAAGAGTAACCCGGTGATCTCGGCGTCAGAGCCGATCAATCCCTCATCACCTCGATCCAACGAAACTTGACGTGTTGTGATGCACCTCATTGATCACAACTCTCGCTATCCACATGAATTCAGTTTCTTGTACAGGTCGCGCCGATTGATGAATCATTAGCGAGCAGAGTGACAGCAAATTGTCCGAACTGGCGTTATCCCTAAGTTGCGAACGTCCTCAACTCAGCTTTCCATACCGTCCAACCGAGAACAAGGACTCGACATGGGAATGACCGAGCAAGACATCGAACGGATCGCTGACCAAGTGGCCGATCAACTCGCGAAGCGGTCGCGCGATCCGATCTGGCTACGCATCCTCAAAATCGCACCTGTCGTCGTTGTCGGGATCATCTTGTTCGCGCTTGTGGGTTATGTGGCCTTTCATACACTCTCTCCAAGGCCGAGGCTGGTCGCTGTGTCATCAACCGCAGCACTCGAAGATCAGGGCTATTCATCGCACGTCGTGGTTCATGAGTTGGAGCGTTTCTTGTCGGCTCTATCGACACCCGACGCGATTCAGTCGATCGGTGAAGATTCACTGACCGGCGGACTGACCGATGAGATCTCGCGTAATCAACGCAACATTCCCGCCGTGAATGCAGAGTTGATCGGTACGGGTATCAGTCTCGACGCGATCGTCACGCTCACACGAGCGTTTGCCTGGCAACGCGACAATCGAGTGTTTGTCTCTGTCATCCAAACAGACAGGGGTGCCGAGGTCAGACTTCGCGGCGTTCGCGACCGAGGCTTGCCGAATCATCTTCCGCATCTTGACGGCTTTGACGCACAGGTTCGGCTGGCGGCCGCGCGACTGTTTGTGGACTGGTATGAACGCGATGACAACGAGCGACAACAGGCCTGCGCCATCGTGATGTCCGACCTGTTACGCAATGATCCCCAGGCATTCGCCGCGATGAGTAACTGGGCTGTTCGGCACAGCAGATACCGCGACGCCGACTGGCTGATGAAGCGAATTACCCATCACGCCGAAAGATACGCATCGTCGATCAAGCGGCTGGACGACCAGCAAAGCCCCTCCGATCCCAGAATTGACCTGACCTCGAGCCCGGCCGTGAGACACGCATGGGAGTACTACGCTCGCCTCATTGAAACCGAACCCGACAGCGAATCCATCACCGACTGGACCAAAGCCAAGCTGGTGTTGAGTGACGCGTTAGGCAAGGTTGATCAAGCCGCGAGCAACGCGAATTCATTGGTCGAGATGCACTCACCAGATGACTCAACCAATGATCAAGGCTCGCCACTGACTCGATATGTCGCAGGCAACCCGGAGATCTTGCGCCAAGTCGCCACCTCAGAGACTCAAGACCCGGCGAAGGTCGATCAAAAACAGGCGTTCGTCGAACAAGCCGTGACCTATCGCGCCACCAAGTCAATCCTGCCGGATCAGGCTAAGTCCGTGCTTGAGCTTGCAGAAGAGGTAGAGGTCAAGCTCACAGGCCCACTCAAAGCTCGACTCGAAGAACTCACCGCGCAGCATAGCTCTGCACCCACTGACTAGCCGCGGGACAGCAGGCATACAGGATGAAACTCGGGTCAACACGTCACTCACCCGGGATGTAGCTGATCACCCCCGACCACGGCGAGCTCGCCGTCGCGTACAGCCGCTTGGGGATGCGGCCGGCCCGATACCCCAGCCGGCCGGCCTCGAGGGCGTGACGCATGGCGTGGGCCATGGCGACCGGGTCCTTGGCGTGGGCGATGCCGGTGTTAAGCAGCACGCCGTCGGAGCCAAGCTCCATGGCGATGGTCACGTCGCTGGGCGTGCCGACGCCGGCGTCGACGATGACGGGGTAATCCGGGTCGCCGCCGTGCTCTTTCGCTTTGAGCATCTCGAGGATGATCGTGATGTTGTTGGGGTTGAGCACGCCCTGGCCCGAGCCGATCGGCGAGCCGGCGGGCATCACCGAGGCCGCGCCGGCGTCGCGGATGGCCCGAGCCATCACGGGGTCGTCGCTGGTGTAGCACAGCACGGCGAAGCCATCCTCGGTCAGCCGCCGGGTCGCCTCGAGCGTGCCGACCGGGTCGGGCAGCAGGGTCTTCTTGTCCGACAGCACTTCGAGCTTGACCCAGTCCTTGCCCGGGTTGTCGAGCTGGTCGAGCAGCTCGCGGCCGAGTTGAGCGACGCGCACGGCGTCGTCGGCGGTGAAGCAGCCGGCCGTGTTGGGCAGGATCGTGTAGCGGTCGAGGTCGATGAAATCGAGCAGCGACTGGCCCGCCTCGTTGTACAGCCGCTCGCGGCGGACGGCGACGGTGACGGTGTCGGCGCCCGAGGCGTCGAGGGCTTGCTGCATCTGCGCAAAGTCGGCGTACTTGCCGGTGCCGACGATGAGGCGCGACGCGAGCGTGCGGCCGGCGACGACGAGCGGCGAGGCGTCGGGCGGGGACAGGGGATCGGTGGCGGGAGCGGTGGGCATGGGACCAGCGTAGAGCCAAGGCGGGCGGGGATCAGCCGCCGCCGACCAGGGTGACCAGCTCGAGGCGGTCGCCCGCGGCCAACGGCGTGTCGGCGTGAGCCCGCTTGGGGACGACCGAGCGGTTCCGCTCGACCGCCACGGGCCGACCCGCCAACCCGAGCCGATCCAGCAGTTCGGCGATCGTTCGGGCATCGGTCTCCGTGGTCTCGCCGTTCACAACAACCTGCATGGCCTCAGTCTAGAGGCCCCGACGCGGGCGCTGGCGAGCGGCGGGGTGGAGGGATGTGGAAAACCGTTAGGCAGGCGCGAGCGCTGGGTTATGATCCCGTCAGCGAGGAGGCTTCATGCTCAGGACGGTCGTGTGGGCCGCCATGGCGGGTTTGACGGGGTCGCTGATGACGGCCTGCGGCGATGTCGCGCCGCCAGGTGGAGCCGCCACCACCCCGCCATCGGCGACCGCCTCGGCCGAGCCCGCCCTGCCCAACCGGCTGCCCCGGATCGAACTCTCGGGCATCCGCGAACTGGTCGCCGACGCCTCGGCCAAGGACCAGGTCGTGGTCATCGATTTCTGGGCGACTTGGTGCGTGCCCTGCATCGAGATGTTCCCCCACCTGCACAGCGGGCTCAAAGAACTCGGCGATCGCGTGGTGTCCGTGTCGATCTCGTTCGACGCCGACTCGGGCGACTACGAGAAGCGTGCCATCGCCTTCCTTGACGAGCAGGACGCCCTCGACCACGCCTATCTCACGCCCGACCCCAGCGAGCAGGAAGCGATCGTGGAAGGGCTGGGCGTCGAGTGGGCCCACGTCGCGCCGCCGGCGGTGTACGTCTTCGGGCCCGACGGGCAGCTGGCCGCCGAATACGTGGGCGCGCCTGACCCGCCGGCCAGGGCCGCCGAGATCGTCGAACGCGTGCGGTCGCTGCTGGAACTCGGCGCCGAAGCCGCCGTTCAACCCACGCCGCGCACCACGGGGGTCACCGATGGGTAAGCCGACACCCAGGCCGGCCGACGCCTACGACGCCTGGGCCCCGGTCTACGACCGCACGTTCGGTGCGCTGGTCGCGGGCGCCCGCCGTCGCGCCATCGGCCAACTCGATCTGCGACCCGGGCAACGCGTGCTCGACCTCGGCGTCGGCACCGGCGCCGCCATGAACGCCGTGCCCCCCGACGTCGGCGTCTTGGGTGTCGACCTCTCGCAATCGATGCTCGACCGCGCGGCCCGCCGATTGAACCGTCAACAGGGTGACGCCGCACGACACCTCGTCCGCGCCGACGCCCAGCTGCCACCGTTCGCCGACCACACCTTCGACCACGTGATCCTGACCCACGTCGTCAGCGTCGTCGACGACCCCGCGGCCGTCATGCGCCGCGTCGCCCGGCTCGTCCGGCCCACCGGCTCGGTGCTGATCGTCAACCACTTCCGCGAACCCGACTCGCCGCTGTCGGGCGTCAAGAAACTCATCAACCCGATGTGCATGCGGATCGGCTGGCGCAGCGACCTGACGCTCGTCGACTGCCTGAAGGACGCCGACCTGAGCGTCGAGCGCGTCGAGAAGCGCTCGCCGTTCGACCTCTGGCGCGCCGTGCACCTCAAGCCGACCGCCAAGCCCGCACCCTCCCCCGGGCTCGGCAGCGACCACGCCCCGTCATTGACTGCACCGCCCGACGCTTTCGCCGACCCCGCCCAAGCGAACCCGGAGGTCAACGCGGCGATCAAGCCCTCCCTGGCGATGTACATCCGCTGACGCCGGCGACGCGTCGGCTCGGTACACTCGTCCGATCGACGCCGCGACCGTCCAACGCCGACTCACCGCCGCGGCCGCCCTGGCCGGCCTGCTCGTGACGCTCGCCGCCGCGCTCTGCCCAACGGCGACCCACGCCGGCGTCACGCCAGACGCCCTGAGCCCGCTGGCCAACCCCGTCCTCGACTTCGACGCCACCCTCGGCGCGCGTCGCGTCACCGTCTGGAGCCAGGACGGCGCCCGCTGGCTCGACCTCCAGGGCGACGCAACCGTCGCCGCCGGGCCCTACGCCTTCACCGGCCCGCGTGCCATCGCCCGGATCGACACCCAACGCCTGCCCGGCCGGACCGTCTACCACCTCGCCGTCTACCTCGTCGACGCCCGCCCAATCGGCGACTCCTCCGTCAAGGCCTCCGCCCCACGCCTGCTCGTCACCGCCTCCACCACCGGCCGGGTCGACCTCGAAGCCGACGCCCTCGACCCCGCGACCACGCCGCCGCCCAGCGACGCCCTCGTCGACGACGCCCGAGCACGCATCGACCGACGCTACACCGCGCTCAACGCCGAGGTCATCCCCGCCCCGACCGAACCCATCGTCAGCCCCGAAACGCTGGCGCGGCGCGACGTCGATCGCGCCGCGCTCGAGTTACTCCAGGCCTCGACCCGCCTGGCCGAGCTGCGGGCCGCTCAGCTCCGAGCCGTGCCCGAGCGCGAGGCCCGCCAGCTCGAGGCCGCCCAGCGCCGCGTCGACGAGCGCTACGCCCGCCGCCTCGCCGATCAGGCCGCCGCCGACGCCGGTGACGAGGCCGCCGCCGAGAGCCTCGGACCCACTCCCCAGGCCCCCGAGCTCGCCCGCGGCGCCGCCACCGAGCCCACCGTCCTGCCCGCCACCGGCCAGGTCAACGTCGCCGCCGACCGCATCGTCGTGCAGCCCGCCGACGCCGTATCGATCCCCGGCCAACCGCCCGATGTCGAGGACCTCACCGCCGTCATGCTCATTGGCGACGTCCGCCTCGGCTACTTCAACGACGGCCAGGCCCCGCTGACCCTGCAGGCCGAACGGGCCGTGCTCTTCGTCGCCGGCGACGCCGGGGCGTTCGCCTCGGCCGGCGCGGCCGAAGCCGACGCCGTCCGGGGGGTCTACCTCGAGGACGCCGTGGTCATTACCGCCGGCGACTACACCGTCCGCGCCCCGCGCGCCTATTACGACCTCGCGACCAACCGCGCGGTCATGCTCGACGCCGTCCTCTACGCCTACAACACCGAGCTCCGCGTCCCGCTGTACATGCGGGCCCAGACGCTCCGCCAGACCAGCGAGGCCTCCTTCGAGGCCGATCGCGCCCTCATGACCACCTCGGAGTTCGGCGTCCCCCATTTCGCCATGGGCGCCGGTCGGCTCCGCGTCGAAGAGACCGACACCACCGACGGCGAGTCCGTCCAGGCCTTCGTCATCGACGACGCCACCCTCCGCTACCAGAACGTCCCGTTCTTCTACTGGCCCAAGCTCGCCGGCCGAAACGCCGAGGTCCCCCTCCGCGCCATCAGCCCCGGCTACAGCAACGACGACGGCCCACGCGTCTTCTCCACCTGGGACGCCTTCGGCCTCATCGGCCGCGAACAACCCAGCAGCGCCGACCTCGAGCTCGAGCTCGACTACACCGGCGAGCACGGGCCCGCCGTCGGCTTCGGCCTCGAGTACGACCGCGGCTCGTACTTCGGCGAGGGCTTTGTCTACTCCCACCTCTACGACACCGGCGACGACGACCTCCGCGGAAGACGCGACATCGAACGCGACGGCGCCGACTTCCGCTACGCCGGCCGCATCCAGCACCGACAGATCTTCACCGAGGGCCTCGAGCTCTCCCTCGAGGCAGCCTCGGTCTCCGACGAGACCTTCCTCGACATCTTCTCCGAGGCCCAGACCGAGACCGTCAAGCAGTACGAGACCTCCGCCTACCTCAAGCAGTTCGGCGACGACTACGCCGCGTCCCTGCTCGTCGCCGGCAACATCGACGACTTCACCCAGCAGATCAACACCCTGCAGACCCCCGGCTACACCACCGCCAAGCTCCCCGAGGCCGAGCTCTTCCTCCCCGGCCTCTCGCTGCTCAGCGACTACGTCACCCTCTCCAGCCAGACCACCGTCTCCAACAACCAACTCCAGTTCGGCGAGGACGACCCCGCCCGACGCGGCTTCTCGCCCAACGCCACCGAGCAGGTCTTCGGCTTCGCCGACCGCAACCCCAACACCGACTTCGACACCCGCTTCGAGGACCGCGGCCTGCCCGACGACCAGGTCCTCCGCTTCGACACCCGCCAGGAAATCGGCGTGCCGCTCTCCCTCGGCCCGATCCGCGTCGTGCCCTACGGCGTCGGCCGGTTCACCGCCTACGAGACCGACTTCGAGGCCTTCTCCGGCGACGACCAGTCCAACCGCCTCTGGGGCGAGGCCGGCGTCCGCCTCAGCACCACCTTCGCCAAGTCCTACGACGCCCACAGCCGCATCCTCAACCTCCGCGGCCTCCGCCACGTCATCGAGCCCGAGGTCTACGCCTCCTGGGCCGAGTCCACCCTCGACCCCAACGACCTGCCCATCTTCGACTTCGACACCGAGCCCCTCAGCCAGGGCGGCAAGCTCACCTACGGCGCCACCCAACGGTTCCAGACCCTCCGCGGCGGCTACGGCCGCTGGCGATCCGTCGACTGGATCACCCTCGAAACCCGCTACACCCACACCGAGAACGAAGAGGGCGGCCCCGGCACCGGCGCCGTCCCCGCCTTCGTCGACTACCGCCCCGAGTACTCCATCGGCGGCGACCACTTCTACTCCGAGTTGCTCGTCGCCGTCTCCGAGTCCGTCGCCCTCACCGGCGACGTCACCTTCGACGGCGACTTCAACAACGCCGTCCGCTGGAACGTCGGCGTCTCCGTCCAGCACACCCCCAACCTCATCACCTTCCTGGGCTACCGCGAGACCCCCATCCTCGACGAACGCCTCCTCAACTACGGCCTCACCTACCAGATCACCACCAAGTACCGCGTCGGCGTCAGCCAGACCCTCGACCTCGAACGCGAGGACTCCCGCACCGTCTCCGGCTTCATCGAACGCAAGCTCCCCCGATGGACCTTCCGCCTCGCCGCCACCTTCGACACCATCGACGACACCCAGTCCTTCGGCTTCGTCCTGCTCCCCGACGGCGTCACCGGCATCTCCCCCGTCGGCTTCTCCGCCGGTCAGCGCGGCAACAACTGACCCCGATCCCGCCCCGAACGACCGCCCCGCCGCAGCCCGGGGCCGGCCGCTCTATACTGCCCGGCTCGATTTCCTGACCGACGAGGCCCCGCGTGCTTCGCTTCTTCCGCAAATACTTCCTCAACAAGTACGTCCTGGTCTTCCTCGGCGTCGTCCTTATGGCCGTCTTCGGCCTCGACCGCGCCCTCCAGGGCCTCTTCCAGGGCTCGGGCCCCAGCCTCGGCGTCGTCAACGGCCAGACCGTCCGCCTCGACGACGAACGCCAGGCCCTCGGCGAACTCCGCCTGCTCAGCCGATTCCCCCTGCTCGCCTCCGTCGTCAACAACGTCCTCAGCGAGGGCTACGACCCCAGCGACGAGGGCGCGGCCGACTCGCCGGCCATGCGCTGGATCATGATCCAGTCCGACGCCCGACGCCTCGGCATCCAGGCCTCGCAGACCCAGGTCGACGCCCTGCTGGGCGTCATGGGCGGCAGCGTCCAGGAGCTGCAATCCCTCTCCCGCACCGACGGCGTCCCCGTCCCGGTCATCGAGGCGACGGTCGGCAAGTTCATCGTCATGCTCGACTACATGGACCTGGTCACCGGCCGATCGCTGGCCCGCGACACCGAGGGCGGGGTCGAGGCCCTCACCCCTCAGTCGCGCCGGCTGGCGCTGATGCTCGGCAGCTTTCAGCAGGAACAGCTCGGCCGATTCGAGGAGGCCTTCGGGCTTCGGCTCATGGCCGCCGGGTCGTACCGCCTCTCCGACCCCGTGCTCGCCTCGGCCGCCCTGTCCAGCCGCTCGGGGGTGGGCGGCGCGGTCGTCGTCATCAACGCCGCCGCCTCGGTCGACCGCGACGCGGCGCCGGACTCGGCGATCGTTGAAGAGCTCTTCAACGACTACCGCGACGACCTCCCCGGCCAGGGCCAGCCGTACGGATTCGGCTACCGCACGCCCGACCGCATCAAGCTCGAGTACATCGCGTTCCCCATCGACGCGATCGCCGAGTCGATCAAGGTCGACGAGGCCCAAGCGCTGGAGTACTTCCGCGCCAACCAGGCCGCCGTCCGCCAGGCGCTGGGCAACCCCGACGCCGGCTACGCCGAGGCCCGCGAGGTCGTGATCCGCCGGCTGCGCGACGAGGAGGCCCGGGCCAAGGCGCTCGAGCTGACCCGCTGGGTCCAGGGCGAACTCGAGACCGAGCGCCAGGCCCGGGACCGTGAGGACGCCGACGCCTCGCCCGACTGGAGCCCGACCCGCCTCAGCGTGCTCGCCGACCGCATCGAGGAGGCGGAGCGCTTCCGCCCCGGCGTGACCGACCTCACCAACCGCTGGCTCGACGCCAATCAGCTCTCCGCCGTCGGGGCGATCACCGCGGCCACCGTCGCCGGCCAGGCCAACGCCCGGTTCGGCGACTATGTCCGCTCGGTCAGCGAACTGGGCGAACTGGAGATCGAGGACCCGTCCGCGGCCCTCCGCCCGCTCCAACTGGCCGTCGGCACGCCCAGCAAGCCCATGGTCGGCCCCGACGGGTCGACCTACCTGTTCCGCGTGACCGACGCCCAGCCCACCCGAGCCCCCGAGTCGATCGACGAGGTCCGCGAGGTCGTCGAGCAGAACGCCCGCCTGATCGCGGCGTACCGCGCCCTCATCGCCGACGCCGACGAGGCCAGGCAGCTGGCGATCGACGACGGGATCACCGCCGTCGCCGACGCCTACGGCAGCGTGGTCTCCACCGTGCCCACGATCCCCCGCCGCATCCCCACCCCATCGGGCCCGATGGCCCCGCTGCTGCCGGGCATCGGCTCGGACGACGACGTCGTCGACGCCCTGCACGACACCGCCCGCCAGGCCCTGGCCGACGGCGCCGCCTCGATCGCCGACGCCACCCCCGCCGACCGCGTCGGCGTCGCCGAGGCCCCCGCCGTGCTCTCGCTGGCCGTCTTCCGCATCGACGATTATCAGACCCTCACCCGCGCCGAGCTCGACCGCTTCCGCGCCGACCCCCTTTCCCGCTTCATCGCGTCGGCCGAGCTGCAGCCGCCCGACGCCACCTCGCCGATGAGCTTCGACGCCCTCGCCCGACGCACCGGGTTCAAACAGGGCAACGAGTAACCCCCGAGCCGCCCGCTCTCCCGCTCAGCCCACCGAACTGCCGGCCGGCACGTCCTTACCGGACGTCAGCAGCACGACGTCGGTCGGCTTCTCCTCGCCCTCGGGCACGACCGACGCGGCCAGCAGCATGCCGTTGCTCTCCTCGCCGCGGATCGTCCGCGGCGCGAGGTTAGCCACGATGACGATCTGCTTGCCCACGAGCGTCTCCGGCTCGTAGTAGGCCCGCACGCCCGCGCAGATCTGCCGCGACTCGCCGCCCACATCGACCTGCAGCTTCAGCAGCCGATCCGCGTTGGGGTGGGCCTCGGCGGCGGTGACGGTGGCGACCCGCAGATCAATCTTGGCGAAGTCGTCGTACGTGATGGTGGGCAGATCGCTCATGGCCGGCTCCTTGTCGGGGCGCTCCTTGTCGGAGCGGGGCAGGGTAGCGAAACTGACACCACCCCCCGCGCCGAACCGATAACGCAGGGCAGGCCCCTCCCCTCGCGACCCCCCGAGGCCCCGTCCGTTTGACCGACTCCCCGGCCCATCTTCGCGGGCGGCTCCGCCGCGGCACCAACCGCCGCCGGCGCGTCTTCACCGCCCTGCTGGCCCTGCTGCTGGTCCTGGTCCTGCTCGTCTTCGTCCAGACCCGCCCCAAGCGCCTCGCCCAGCTCGGCGCCGGCCTGCTCGAACGCACCACCGGCGCCACCGCCGACATCCAGCGTGCCGTCCTCACCACCAACGGCGAGATCGAGCTCGTCGGCGTCAACCTCCGCCTGCCCGGCGACGCCCGCGTGGCCGCCTCGCTCTTCCACGCCGAACGCATCGTCATCCAGCCCGACCTCTTCGCCCTGCTCGCCGGCCGCATCGAGGCGCGATCCATCCGCCTCATCAGCCCGTCCTTCTACCTCACCGAAGACCTGCCCACCGGCCTCTACACGATCCAGCTCCTCGCCCCGCCCGCCGACGAAGAGCAACCCATCGACGACGAGCCCGCGCCGCTGCCCGAGCAACTGCCGACCCTGCTTATCCGCGACGCCAAGCTGCACTTCGGCACCCGCGACGACCAGGGCAGCTACGCCGCGCTGGGCGTCATGCAGCTCGACGGCCAGCTCGTTAAGCACCACCACGACCCCGGCGCTTACGGCTTCGCGCTGAACCGCGCCGCCGTCGACGCCGACCAAGGCGACGGCGAGGCCGAGCAAGCCTTCAGCGTCGTCGGTCACTTCGACCTCAACCGCCGCACGCTCGACGTCCGGCTCGAAGGCGAGGGCGAGGTCCGTCGGTTCTTCATGCCCCAACGCGTCCGCTCGCTGTGGCAACAGCTCGAGCCCGTCGCCACCCTCTCGCACTTCCGCATCGCCATCGACCCCCGCACCGGCCGAACCATCGAGCTCGGCATCGACGGCGGCGCCGTCACCCTGCCCATCGGCGACCAGCCCCCCCGCTTCACCGACGTCGCCGGCCGGCTCGACATCACCGACAACCGACTCACCATCCGCGACTTCCGCGGCGACGCCGAGGGCATCCCCTTCCTCATCAACGGCTGGCTCGAGGGACTCGACCTCCGAGCCGACCCCCTGCACCTCACCCTCGACATCGGCCCGGTCAGCATCCCCGAGAACCCCGGGATCATCTTCGGCCTGCCGCCCATCGTGAAAAAGGAGTACGACCGCTTCAAGCCCTCCGGCCGGTTCGCCGCCCAGGCCCGCATCGACCGCGACGCCGCCGACGGCGAGCTGGCGTACACCGCCGACCTCCGCCTCATCGACGTCGCCGCCGCCTATCGCCGCTTCCCCCTGCCGCTGCGCGACGTCCGCGGCGTCATCCGCCTCGACCGCGAGGCCGTCACCATCCAGCGCCTCACCGCACGCGGCCCGCACGACGCCAAGCTCACGATCACCGGCTCGATGTCCCCGCCCAACGAGGACGCCGTGGTCAACCTCGCCATCGACGCCGACGGCATCGTCCTCGACGACACCCTGCTCGAGGCCCTCGAGCCCGGTCAACGCAAGGCCTTCGGCCTGTTCTTCGACCCCGCCGGGTTCGAGGCCATGATCGCCGACGGCCGACTGCCCGACCCCCACGAAGCCGACGACGAAACCGCCTTCGACCTCGGCGGCGCCGTCGACATCGACGTCGATGTCTTCCGCCCGCTCGGCCGCCAGTATCCCTACCAGGTCACCAGCACCATCACGATTGGCGACGAGCCCGTCCACGCCCTGCCCTCGTTCTGGCAATTCCCGCTCAGCGTGATCAGCGGCCAGCTCGTCATCGCGCCCGACCGCATCGAGGCCCGGGACCTCGCCGTCACCACCCCCACCGGCGGCTCGGCCACGCTCGCCGGTCGGCTCGATCGACCGACCCCCTCGACCGTCGACCCGCACCTCTCGGTCGTCCACGCCGACCTGCCGATCGACCGCCTGCTCATCGACTCGATCCCCGCCGAGCAGCGCCGCTGGGCCACCGACCTGCACTTCGACGGCGGCCGCATCCAGGCCACCGGCGGCATCTTCAACGACGCCGACGGCAACATCGACTGGTCGATCGACGCCGAGATCCTCGACGCCAAGACCCACCCCTTCGAGGGCGGCTACCCCTTGAGCAACGTGCACGGCCAGGCCACGCTCACCCGCGACGACATCTCACTTCAACGCATCCGTGGCGAGCAAGAGCGGGCCGACCACACCATCGACGGCGTCATCCGCTGGGCCGAGCCGGCCGACCTGGACTTGACGCTCGCCGCGAGCCGGCTCGACATCTCGCCGGCCGTGCTCGGGCTCATCCCGCCCGACCTGCCGCAACGCGCCGACGCCCTGGCCGTGTTCGAGCAGTACGAGCCGCAAGGCGTGACCGACGCCACCGTGCACCTCACGCTCGCCGAGAACGGGCAGGACGTCGATGCCGAGCTCACGCTCGAGCCCAAGCGGATCGGGCTCTCGTACCACGGCCAGCGGGTCCGCGCGACCGACATGAGCGGGGCCGTCGTGATCCGCGACCAGGACGTCGAGCTGCGGGCCCTGTCGGGCGACTTCGGCGGCAACGCCGACGGCCGGTTCAGCGCCTGGGGCCACGCCTCCCGCGCCGAGCCCAGGCGGCTGGCCATCAACTTCACCGCGGCGTCGAGGTCCTTCGACTCCAACACCCGCGCGGTGCTGCCCGAAGACGTGCGCTTCGTGCTCGACGAACTGTCGTTCGAGGGCGGCTACGACATCCCCCAGGGCCGGCTGGTGCACACGCCCGAGCCCACGCCGGGCCAGCCGATCGTCGACTTCTCCGCCCGCGTGAACCTCGACCGCGTCGGCATGGACATGGGCGTCACGGTCGATCGACTCACCGGTGCCATGGACATCGAGGCCCGATCCTTCCCCGACCGTGCGACGCCCCACCTCGACCTCCGCCTGCTCGCCGACGAGATGCGCGTCGAAGACCGCCGCCTCGCCCCGGCCCGCGTCCACCTGCGTACCAACCCCGATGGCGAGGTCCTCGAGATCGTCGAGGCCCGGGGCGATCTCTACGGCGGCTCGGCGCACACCAGCGGCCGCGTCGGCCTCGGCGACGACGCCCGAGCCTCGATCGCCAGCCAGCTCGTCGGCGTCGACTACGCCCGGTTCCGCGACCCCCCCCAAGAGCGCGCCAGCCAGGCCGACGCCGGCTCCGACGCCGACGACGACCAAGACACGCCAGACACCTCCAGCGGCCGGCTGGACGCCAGCTTCGCCCTGGATTTCAGCCTCAACGACCCCGACGACCGACGCGGCCACGGCGCCATCGAGGTCTCCGAGGCCCGCCTCTACAAGCAACCCCTCGCCACCGCCCTGCTCGACACCCTCAACCTCTCCCTGCCCGGCACGTCCCACTTCGACAAGGCCGAGGCCCGTTTCCAGATCGCCGGCGACCGCATCGTCTTCGACCGCATCAACGTCGAGGCCGTCGGCAGCACCCTCAGCCTCGACGGCAACCCGCAGACCACCATCCAGCTCGTCGGCGACGGCGTCATGACCTGGCACGACCAGGCGCTCGACCTGCTGCTGGTCACCCGCAACCCCGGCTGGCCCCACCTCGGCCCGCTTTCCGACCTGTTCAACGCCCTCAAGGACCAGCTCGTCGCCGTCGTCATCGAGGGCACGCTCGAAGACCCCGACGTCCGCCCCTCGCCGCTCACTGCCCTGTCTCACCCGCGCGAGGACGCCGTACTCTCGACCGTCCCCGACGAGGTCGCCGAAGCCGACGAGCCCGACGCCCCGCACATCGGCCCGCGCTGACCGCGGCCTAGTCGTGCCGAAGCGCGACGATCGGGTCCTGCCGACTGGCCTGCACCGCCGGGTAGAGCCCGAAGACCACCCCCACGCTCGTCGCCACGATGAAGCTCACCAGGATCGACCACATCGTCGCCTCCGGCCGCTCCAACGCCTCCACGAACCGGTGCAGGATCGTCAGCCCCACCACGCCCGCCAGCCCCAGCCCGACGCCGATCACCCCACCCAGCCCCGACAGCACCGTCGTCTCGACCAGGAACTGCAGCACGATGTGGTAACGCGTCGCGCCCATCGCCCGACGCACGCCGATCTCCCGCGTCCGCTCGGTCACCGACGCCAGCATGATGTTCATGATCCCGATGCCGCCCACCAGCAGGCTGATCGACGCGATCGCGATCATCAACGCGTTGAACATGGCCTGCGTCCGCTCGGCCTGCATCAGCAGCTCCAGCGGCACGATCGCGGTCACGTCCTGCTCCTCGGCGTGCTCGATCGCGACCACCCGCTCGAGCTGGCCAGCCACGAACGGCACGTCGTCCTCGTGCGGCACGCGGACCACCAGCTCGCTGATCTCCACCGCCGACGCCACGCCGCCCGACGACCGGTCCGAGCGCACGTCGCCGAACCGGCTGATCGCCGAGGGCAGCGGGATGTGGATGTCAAAGTTCAGGTCCCGCCCGACCAACGCCCCCCCGGCCCCGCCGGCCAGCCCGACCCGCCGCAGCACGCCCACCACCTCGAACGGCTGGCTGTCGATCATGAACCGCTTGCCCAGCGGGTCCTCCAGGGGAAACAACCGCTCGGCGATCGCCGCGCCGATCACCGCGACGTTCTCCGCGGCGCTCATGTCCTCGTCGGTCAGGTAGCGGTGCCGATCGGGGTTCTCGAGCCGCAGGCTCATCACCTCCCGCAGCTCGGGCGTCGTGCCGTACACCTCCGCCGGCGCCTGGCGCACGCTGCGATACACCTGGTTGCCGACGCGCTTGAGCGGCACGATGTTGCGGACCGGCCCGACCGTCTGCTCGATCCGCCGCTGGTCGATCCGCTTGAGCCCGTACTGCGTGAGCCGCTGGTTGCCGCCCGCCATCGACTCGCCCTGCGCCGGCTGGACCGACCGCAGGATGATGTTCGTCACGCCCAGCTGGCGGATGTCAGCGAGCGCCTTCTGCTTGTTGCCCTCGCCGATCGCCACCATCGCGATCACGGCGGCGACGCCGAAGATGATGCCCAGCGCGGTCAACAGCGACCGAAGCTTGTGCAGCCAGAGATTGTTGATCCCCAGGCGAAGCGTCTCGAGAAAAAACGTCACGACCCGCACAGTTTAGTGCCCCCGCCGCGGGGCGCACCACCCCCGCCCGTCGGTCCCCTATCGTGGGCGGATGTTCGAGATCGAGATCGGCACCGAGACCGAATCCGCCCGGGGCTGGGCCTACGACGTCACCGTCTTCGACCGCGGCCGAGCCCACCGCTACGACGTCACGCTCTCCTTCGCCGACTACGACCTCTGGAGCCGAGGCGCCGCGCCGCCCTCGACCGTCGTCGAGCGGGCGTTCGGGTTCCTGCTCGAACGCGAGCCGCCCACCGCCATCCTCGGCAAGTTCGACTGCTCGGTTATCCGACGCTACTTCCCCGAGGTCGACACCGTCCTGCCCGCCGGCGCCGAAGACGCCTAGCCCCGCGTCGGCCGAGCGCTCGCCTCAACCCAGCCGATCGACGCAGAGCGTCACGCCCATCGTCGCCCGCCCGCCCGGCTCGAGCGTGACGGCGTCCGGGCCGATCGCGCCGCTCTCGATGCAGCACATCCCCGGCCACTCGTCGTCCCCGAAGTCGTCCATGCGGGCCGACTTGTCGACCCAAGGATTCCACACGACCACGCTCGGCGCCCGGTGATCGACGGTGATGCGACGGCCCAGGCCCGGGTCGGTCAACACCGCCGGCCGATCGACATCGAGGTAGACGCGGTCGGTCTCGCCGGTGAACCGGATCGGCCGACCGGCGGGACCGCAAGTCGGCGTGCCCTCGATCATCTTGTCGATGTAGCGGGCGTTCTCCAGGCCCGAGATCGCGACCTCCCGCGCATCGGCGACCGCGAAATAGGAATGCAGGGCGAACTCATAGGCCGTCGGCGCCGGCGCGTCATCGTCCAGCGCCACGGTCAGGTCGATCGTCAGCGTCGAGCCGAAGGACACCTGCAGCGTCGCGTCAAAGGGCGCGGCCCGCGTCGTGAGCGAAACGACGGTCCGGCCATCGGCCTCGAGAGCGCCTTGCCAGTCCCAGGTCTTCGTGCGGACCGTGCCGTGCGCCGGGGCGCCGGGGTCGTCGGCCTTGGGGCCAAACCACGGGAAGCAGACCGGCACGCCGCCGCGGATCGCCTTGCCGTCGCGGTACTCGGCCTTCGACGACACCCACAGCACCGGCCCGTGACCCGCCGGCTCCCACGCGGCGACGTGCGCGCCGTGACGGAAGACCGCCCCGCGACAGGCGTCGTTGACCACCACGGCACGCTCGAGGTCGCCGACGCGGTCGAGCGTCAGGCCGGGCAGGTCGGTGGGCAGGTCGGGCATGGCGGGGCTCCTGGATGCCGGTGGGCGTCGGTCGATCTGGCCGAAAAAAAGCGGCGACCTCTCGGCCGCCGCTTTCGGTGGACTCTTCAGGTTGTCACGACGCGACTTACTCGTAGAAGTTGGTCGCCTCGGTCTCGAACACGGGGCGGGTCAGCTGGGCCGTGTCCATCTCGACACGGAAGCGCTTGTCGCCGGTGTTCGTGGCCTTGACCACGATCTGCCAGGTGGCCTTCTGCTTGGGCTGCAGGGAGTCCAGCGGCAGGAGGTCGACGACCATGCCCTCGCCGGTGATCTCCGTGGGGCCGGTGCCCGAGACGAACTCGGCGCCGTCCTCGAGGGTGACCTTAAGGTCGATGTCACGGTCGATGGCCGAACCCTGGTTGGTGACGGTGATCACGTATGTGGTGTTGGTGCCGACCTCGACGGGGTCGATGGCGTCGACGACCTCAAGCAGCACCGCGGGGATGCCCTTCACGTCGGTCGTGATCGAGTCGTCGACCGTCTCGGCGCAGTACGCACGGGCCATGACCGAGTTGACGTACTCGCCCTTGTCGGTCGGGCGGACCTCGACGGTGAACTCACGCTCGGCGCCCGGGGCGAGGGTGCCGACGTTCCAGGTGATGGTCTGACCGTTGACCACGCCGCCGTCCGAGGCGGAGACGAGCGTGGCGTTGGCCGGCAGGGTGTCAACCACGACCGTGTCGCGGGCTTCGCCGTTGCCGGTGTTCATGATGCCGATCGTGTAGTCGATCGTGCGGCCGACGAACATCTCGGCCGGGCCGGTCTTGGCGATGGCGAGCTCGGGCTTGAGGACCGTCACGTCGGCCGAGTCCTCGGCGGCGAGGTTGCCCGTGCCGGTCGCGGTGGCGCGGTTGGTGTACGAGCCAATCGCGGTGGCCTCGAGGGTCACCTCGAACGCCTTCGACTCACCCGGCGCCAGCGTGCCGACCGGGGCGACGACGACCTTGCGGCCGCTGCCGGCGACGACGAGGCCCTCGGGCAGCTCGTCACGCACCTCGACGCCCGTCGCCGGGCCGGAGCCCGAGTTGGTCACGACGTAGCGGACGGGGATCGGATCGCAGGACAAGACCTCGGCGGGCATCGTCTTGGCCAGCTGCAGGGCGGGCTCGGTGACGTTGATCGCGAGGCAGGCGTACGGCGTGTAGGTCACGGTCGCGCAATCGACGATCGCGCCGACGGCCGACGCGCGGTGCGTCACGGAGAGGGTCGCGGACTGGCCGGGCTCGAGCGAGCCGACCGACCACGAGGGCTGGCCGTTGACCATCGTCGCCTCGGGGCTCGAGGTGACGATCTCGACGTCGTCGGCGTGATGACCGAAGAGCACCACGTCCCGCAGCGTCGTGTCGGAGGTCAGGTTGGTGACCTCCATGTTGATCACAAAGTCCTGGCCGACGGTGACCTCGGAAGGCCCCTCGCGGTAGAGCTTGATGACCGACGAGTCCGGCGTGCCGCCGGGCAGGTAGATCGTGGTCGTGCCCGCGGGCGTGACCGCCGCCGCGGCGCTGCCGGACGAGTCATCGGCGGGCTCGCTGTGCGGCATGGGCTTCTGGCCGCTGCGGCCCTCTTCGTAAGCGGGACCGCTCTCGCAGCCGGCGAACAGGCCGACAGCGACGACGAGCGACGCGGAAAGGCCCATGGACCAAGCCTTGGTCAGTTCGGCAATCTTCATGACATTCTTCTCCGTGGCGATGGCTCGGGACTTCTAAGATGTGGCGCCACGACGCGGCGCAAATGCCCGGCACTCTCCCTGCGGCTTGGCTCCCCCATCCACGCGATGGGTCTCAGCCGCGCCCTGAGCGACTCGCGAAGGCTAAACCCAGCGAGCGCCTAGGTCAACGACGCAGTTGGGGTCCGGCCCGATATCCGTCGATCCGGCTAAGCGACTAATACGCATTCCGCTTGCGGATCGGCACCCGATCGAGCTCGATCGTGGCCAAGGCGTGCGCCGCGTTGAGACCGGCTCGACCGTCGCCGTACGGGTGTTCCGTCGCGCTGAGATCGAGGCGCAACGCGGCCTCGATCGCGCTCTCGATCGCCGTCACTTGCGGGTCGCGGCAATCGATCGCGTTGCCCGCCTGCTCTCGCCCCGACTGCCGCTGACCCAGGTTGACGCACGCGGTCCCCAACGCCGACGCCTCGATCAACCCCGCCGACGAGTTGCCCACGATCACCCGGGCCCCCTTCAACCACGCCAACCATCGCTCACGCGGCAGGTGGTCGATCGGCTCGACGCCCGCCGCCTCGATCGCCGACACGATCCCCGCCCGCCCCGGGTCGCCGTTCGGCCCGAGCACCGCCCACTTCAGACCCAATTTCCCCGCCCTCGACCGCGCCGCCGACAGCGTGGCTTCCATCCACACGCGCTCCTGCTCGTCCGTCGCCCCCACCGGATGGCGAAGCACGATCAGCCCGGGCCCGCCGTCCTCCGCCTCGACCTCGTCGAGCCCGTCGATCGCGGGCGACCCCACCACCACCACCGCGTCGTCCGCCTCGCCCATCCGCCGCAAGCGCTCGGCCGACCCCGCCGTCGCCGGCAGGTGCAGGTGCGCCAGCTTGCTGACCGCGTGCCGCATCGCCTCGTCCGCCACCCCCTCGGCCCGATCTCCCCCGTGCAGGTGCGCCACCCGTACCCCGCCCACCGACCCCGCCAACGCCCCCGCCAACGCCTCGATCCGGTCGCCCAGCACCACGACCCAGTCCAGCCCGCCCGCCTCGGCCAACCCGCTCAACCGCTCCGACAGCCCCGCCACGCCGCGCCCCAGCGCCGCCGCGTCGTGCCACCGCCCCACCTCGCCGGCCCGCTGCATCTCAACCTCGCCCCACCACGCCGCGCCAGACGCCTCGACCTGCCCCCGCGCCTCGTCCACGGTCCCCGCCACCCGGTGCCAACCCACCGCCAGCACGCCCGCCGCCAGGTCCGACCGCTCGGCCATCGCCGACACCACCGGCCGCAGCAAACCCCACTCGGCCCGCGTCCCCGTCACCACCGCCACCCGTCGCCGCGACCCGACCTGCATCCCGCCACTCTACCGGCCACACGCCGCCACGGAACGCACCAGTCCCCGGCATAAACTCGCCTTATGAACGACCACGAAGCCCTCACGGACTTCCTCAACCGGCACGACGCCCGCTGCCCCACCTGTGACTATCGCCTGCACGGCCTGACCACCGACCGATGCCCCGAGTGCGGCCACCCCCTGCGGCTCGGCATCCTCGGCGACGTCGACGCCCCGATCACGCCCCTGCTCTTCGTCCTGCTCCCCGCGACCGCCGCCTTCACCTCGGGCGCTTACTGGCTCTTCTTCATCGTCCAGGAAATCGTCATCGACCCGACCGGCGGCTTCTACGGACCCTTCGACTTCCTCATCACCTTCGGCCTGCTGCTGGGCATCGTCCCATTAGTGATCGGCCTCGCGCTCAAGCGACACTTCCTCAAGCTCCCGCGAACGCAGCAATGGCTCTGGGCGCGCCTGGCCGCCGGCGCGTGCGGGCTCGTGCTGTTGATCGACCTGGTCTATCAGGTCGTCGCGTACTGACCGCCCCTCATCGGTACCCGATGTTCACGCCCTGCATCTTCAGCGACAGGTACGTCTCGCCCTGGTGCATCGCCTCGTCCTGGATGCCGTGCACGACGAAGTCGCCCACGCTGAGCCAATCAGCGTACGGCTTCATCAATCGCTCGGCCACGCCCCCCGCCAACAACTCAACGACCCGCGCCTCCTGCGCGATCAATGCATCCCGCAACGCCGACCGCTCCGGCCACGCGTCGATCTCGTTCGGCGGCCTGCCGTCCATCTCAAACGTCGCCGCCCACCCCGCCGGCATCTCGCTGCGCCCCGTCACCGGCTTAATCAGCACGTCGTCCATCACCCACAGGCAGTGCCCCGTCCGCCACAGCGCGTGATTGGTCAGCCCCTCGGGCGTCCATTTCAGCTGCGCATCGCTCGCCGCGTCCAGGAGACGGATCGTCAGCCGGCGTACCGGCCGAAACATCCCGGCCAGCGTCGGCCCGTCCCATCGCACCTCGCCCGCGTCGCTCATCGCCGCATCATCGCAGAGCCCGCTCGCCACGACGCTCCCGATGCCGATTCACCGCGGCCAGCGCCGCCGGCTCGAGCCCGATCAGCTTGACCAGCTGGCTCGTCGTCACCCCCAGCCGACGCGCCGCCTTGCCGACGTCCCACCCCCCATCGGCCAGCCAGTCCATCGCCTCGGCCACCATCGTCGGCCCGTCGCGGTGGTCGGCGTTCAGCCGGATCACCCCGTCCTTCGTCACCCGCGACC
>JBCBUE010000026.1:0-42334 GCA_039818285.1 Planctomycetota bacterium
CGCCCCCAACGCCGACGCCACCCAAGGCAACGACCCCAACGCCGCCAACGCCGACAGCAACAACCCCGCCCCCAACGCCAACACCCCCGCCGACGGCCAGTCCGGCGACAACGGCCTGGCCACCACCCCCGACGCCGCCAACCGCCTCACCCCCACCCGCACCGAGGCCCTCGTCGCCGCCCCCACCCAGGACGACCCCGCCCTCATCGCCGACATCGCCGACCTCCCCCCCACCTATCGCGACGAAGCCGCCGCCTACTTCCGCCGACTCGCCGACGACGCGGCCAACCGCCGAAACCCCGACTGACCCCCCCGCCCCGACCCTTAACCCCAACCTCACCCCCCCCAAGCCAACCGGAAGCGAAGCGCCCGGTTGGGTCCCCTCAAGCCAACGCCCAACGGCGAGCAAGCTCGCCGGCTAAACGCCACGCCCGCACCTATTGACGACCACTCGTTCCCCACCCACGATAAACGCATGACCTCCATCGATCGCCAAACCGCCACATCGCCCCACCGCCAAATCCGCTGGGCCCTTCTCGCCGCCTTCGCCCTCGGCCTGCTCGCCCCGGCCCTGCTCGTCGCCGAAGAGCCCACGCCCGCCTCCCCCGACACCGTCCGCGTCGCCAACCTCATCTACGCCAAGGGCAAGTCCTCCGTCTGCTACGCCAACAAGTTCCTCAACACCGCCGCCGACGAGACCCACATCCAGACGGCCCCCGACTTCACCAAGGTCCGCCTCGAGTCCAGCGAGCTCTTCGACCACCCCTTCTCCGTCATGACCGGCGAGGGCGCGTTCTCCCTCACCGACGCCCAACGCGACAACCTCCGGCTCTACCTCGAGTCCGGCGGGTTCGTCATCGCCTCGGCAGGCTGCTCCTCCAAGCCCTGGGCCGCCGCCTTCCGCAACGAGATCACGAAGGTCTTCCCCGACCACGAGCTCGAGGTCCTCGGCGAAGACCACGCCGTGTTCACCAATGTCTTCGACGTCCGCAAATCCACCTACAAGCGCGGCGCTGCTCGCCTGCCCCACCTCGAAGCCCTCACCCTCGACGGCCGCGTCGCCCTCATCTTCTCCCCCGACGGCATCAACGACACCGCCAACGCCGGCAAGGGCTGCTGCTGCTGCGGCGGCAACGAACTCCGCCAAGCCCAACACCTCAACGTCAACATCCTGGCATATGCGCTGACGCATTGAAGTTGCGTCACGCTTTTTTCATTTGCCAATCAGGCGAGCGACCGGGCCGCGTGTAGCCCCACACGCGCGTCACGCCCTCTTCAATCGAGAACGGAATTCTCGCTTCAATTAGGGCATCGCGAAGCTCAAGATTGCGATCTTCAACTCGTGGATTAATCAACTGCCCTCGGTGAATCTCTACCCGCGCATCGATTTCCACCCATTCGATATCTTCAAGGCCGCCAAATACATGAAAAAAGTCAGGATCCCAAGCAGATTCTCTGGTATCTGAGTCGCGGACACTCCTGCGTCGGAATTGACATCCACCCTTGTACGCGGCAAGCAACTCAATTAGACGACGCCACTTGGTGTCATTCATCACAGATGCAAGCTGCTCACGCTGGATGTAAGACTTCAAGCGATCTCTGTCTCGCAGTTGCTCGTCGGTTTGCATAAAAACCACTCTGGAATTAACTCAGCAATACCTTCACGGTATCTATCAATTGTTCCCGCGCCGCGTAAGTATCCCCGCGTTGCCGCCGCACGGCGTCGATCGCCTTGGTGAGCCGGCGTTTCTGCTCGGCGTCCCATGATGACGGCGGATCGACGACGAGCTCGCCGCGGGCGGCGTGGGTGCGCCGGGCGATCGAGCGGTGGTGGGCCAACGCCCGGCCGAGCATCACGAACGCGAGGTTGACGTTGTCGGCAGGACCGTACGTCAATAAGCGCCCACCCAGCGGTTGATTCATCAGGCGTGCTCTTGCCAACCGATCCATCGCCCACCAGCCGGACGCTGCGCCGCCGATCGAGCCGACCAGCCCGCCGATCGCCGTCGCCGCGAACAGGCTCGCCCCCGCGACGGCCGCGTCCACGCCGAACCCCGCCGCCACGCCCGCTGCGCCGCCGCCCACGAACCCCAGCCGCACCATGTCGCCCCGCGACAGCCCGAACGCCGACCACGACCCCTCGCTGAACAGGTCTTGATCGATCAACTCCAGCTCGCCTTCGCGGCGTTCGAGCCGCTCGTGCCGGTAAAGCGACTCGATCTGCGATCGGCAGCGACGCTCGGCCTTGCGCATGAACTGGCGATACCGCTCCTCCAGCTCGGGCCGGCGCTTACCGGCATCCTCCTCGGCACCGAGCTTGGCCGACTCGCGGTGCGTCATCGCGTCGATCACCAGGTCGGCGATCAACTCGACGCTGCGTTGCCGACGCCGCTCGTCCTCGGCGACCAGCGCCTCGACCGCCGCATCCATCGGCACCCGCCAAGACTCGTCGAGCTGGCCGAACGCCCGCAAGAGGTCGAGCCGTTTGTCGAACTCGGCGGTCATCGCGTCGAATACGCGGACGACCTTGAAGTACTGACCGAGCGCGTTGCGCCACTCATCGACGTGGTCGGCCCGACCGATCGGATTGATCAACGCCATGCTCGGGCGACCGGTCCAACGCAGCACCTCCATCTCCGCCTCGTACTGCGGACCAAAGGGCGTCGAGCCGTCAACAACGTAGAGGATGGCCGCGCCGTCGAGGATCGGCTCGAGCAACCGCACCTCGTCGCGGTGCGTCTCGCCGGCGCGGTGGGCCGCGACGAAGTCGCCGACGACCTTGGCGTGCTCGGCCGCCGTCGTCTCGTGCTGTTGCATCCAGTCCAACGCCCGGCGGGCCCGCTGAAACCCGGGCGTGTCGACCAGCTCGTACAGCACGCGCCCGTCGAGCTCGAAGGCGAATCGGTCGGCGGCCGTCGTCGTGCCCGGCTCGGCCGAGACGCGGATCGACTCGTCCTCGGCCAGCGTCGCGACGATGCTGCTCTTGCCCTTGTTGGGGTGCCCGACCGCGGCGAACACCGGCACGGCCGACTCAACCATCGCCGCCCCCCCCGCCAGCCCCCTGACCCCGCCCCAACATCACCAGCCGCACGTCCCCATCGCCCAGCCGATCGATCGCCCCGCGCCACGCCCGCAGTTCGTCGCCCGTCCCCGCCCCGTCCATCGCCTCGGCCGCGACCTCGATCACCCGTCCGTCCCCCACCGCGCCGCGCACCTCTCGCAAGAAGTCCAGCGCCTCCAGCGTCGGCGGCTCCCATCCCCGCACGACCACCCGCACCGACGTCGGCTTCATCTCACCCAATCGCCCGACCGCCGCCCGATCCCCCGCCAGCCCCGCAGACCCGCCGGCCTCCAGCGTCTCGCCGGCATCGACCGCTCCGCCCGCCCCCGCCCAACGCACAACAACCCCGCCCACCGACTCGGCCGCCGCGGTCGACACCGACACGCCCATGCCGCCCGCTTGCGCCGTCGACGCCTCGCCCGACACCCCCGGCCCCCGCCACGCCGACGCCCCCGCCAGCCGATCCGCCAGCAACGCCGTCCCCGGCAGCCGATCAAACGCCCCTTCCACCGCCTCCCGAAGCAGCCACGCGAACCACCCCGCCGTCACCGCCCGCGGCAGCCACGCGTAGACCAGCACCGTCATCAGCACGAACCGCCACCACACCCGCCCCGCCCCCGGCCCGCCCAGCAGCCCCTCGCCCGGCACGTACCGCGACATCGCCACCGGCCCCTGACCCTTCGGCACCGCCCCCTCCCACGCCCAGCCCCACGGCAGGCTCCACCACTGCGCCAGCCGCAACACCGTCATCGGCTCCACCTTTAGCGTCGTACTCCACCCGAACGACAGCTCCGTGAACACCACCCGCTGCACCGCCCCGATCAGCACCCCGCTGAAAAAGCCCACGGCCAACCACTGCGACGCCGACAGCACCGCCCACTTCCGCACGCCCGCCAGCCCCGCGTGGCCCAGCACCCCCAACTCATCGGCCAACCCCTCGGCCGCCACGCCGCCCGACCCACGCCGACCGGCCCACAGCGCCAGCCGACCCGGGCTCAGCCCCCTCACCCACTCGCCCATCGGCCCCAGCCCCGCCGCCGCGCCCCACAGCGTCAGCCCCAGCAACGCCAACGGCAGCACCCCGTACGCCAGCACCACCATCGTCAGGTTCACCGGCCGAACCCCGTCGTACCAGAACACCCCCATCGCCGACGCCCACCCGATCAACGCCATCAACGCCGCCGCGATCGCCACCGCCCGCCACGCCGCCAACGCCCATCGACGCCCCGGCAACGGCCGCGGCTCGCCGCCGCCCGACCCCTCGCGCAACGCCGCCAACCACCCCTTCAGCAACCCCCGCCGGTCGTCGCTCGCCACCCCCGCCTCGCGCAACCGCGCCCCGATCGCCTCGTCCCGCCGACGCAGCGACGACGGGTCGCCCGACCGGTCCCGCTCCAACGCCACCGCCAGGTCGATCAACTCCGCCAAACCAACCCGGCCGGGCTTGCCCATCGGCCCATCATCCACCCCGCGCCCCGGCCCGGCAAACCGCCCTCACCGAACCCCGCCCGCCCGCCGCTCGTCACAATGACGACGTGACCCCGCGCCGACGCCCAGCCCCGCCCGCCGTCGCTTCGCTGTCCCTCGCCTTGCCCCTCGCCTTGCCCCTCGCCTTGCCCCTCGCCTTCGTCACGCTGATCGCCTTCGCCGGCTGCACCAACCCCAAGCTCCTCGACGCCAATCGCGCCTTCCGCGCCGGCGACGTCCCCGCCGCCCGCACCCTCATCGACCGCGTCGCCCAGCAGTCCGCCAACGGCAACGATCGCCTGCTCGCCCACCTCGAGCAGGGCGCCATCGCCCTGGCCGCCGGCGACCCGTCCGCCGCCGACCGCGCCTTCGCCAAGGCCGACGCCGACGCCCGCTACTTCGAGCGTCGGCCCGACGTCTCCGTCTCCGCCGAGCTCGCCGCCACCGCCGTCAACCTCAACGCCCTGCCCTACCGCGGCCGACCGCACGACCTGATCATGCTCGACACGTATCAGGCGCTCATCGCCCTCGAGCGTGGCGACACCGCCGCCGCGCGCGTCGAGCTCCGCCAGGCCCTCGAGCGCCAACAGCAGGCCGCCCGCACCTTCGCCGAACAGATCAACAAGCAACAAGCCGCGCTCGACCAGGCCAACGCCAAGGCCCCGGCCGATCGCCGGCTCGACATCGACCGCACGCTCGACGATCCCGCCGTCGCCGGCCGCCTCGCCAAGCTGAATCAAAGCGTCGCGAACCTCACGCCCTACACCGACTTCGTCAACCCCTTCACCGAAACCCTCCGCGGCATCGTCTTCCTCCACGCCCCCGCCGACTCGGCCGACCACGAGAACGCCCGCTTCGCCCTCGACCGAGCGCTCGGCCTCGTGCCCGGCCAGACCTACCTCGCCGAAGACCTGGCGGACGCCGCCACGCTCACCCAGCAAGGCACGCCCCCGCCGCCCACCACCCACGCCTTCCTCTTCGCCGGCACCGCCCCCTTCTTCACCTCCTTCCGCATCGACCTGCCCCTGTTCATCTTCAACGACCGCGTCGACTACGTCGGCGTCAACTTCCCGTCCTTCAACAGCGGCCCGCCCGCCACGCCGCGGCTTACCGCCCACCCCGAGCACGCCGGCCAACCCGCCACGACGCTCGGACTCGTCGACTTCGACCGCGTCGTCGGCGCCGACTACGACGCCCGCCTCCCCGGCATCATCTTCCGCACCCTGCTCAACGCCGCCGCCAAGGCCGGCGCCGCCTACGCCCTCAACGAAGCCACCCGAGGCGACGACCTCACCAATGTCCTCGTCCGCATCGCCACCTCCGCCTACCAGGCCGTCGCCAATCAGGCCGACCTGCGCACCTTCGCCGCCCTGCCCCGCCGCATCGACTATGCCCGCCTACCAACGCCCGACGCCGGCCGGATCACCCTGCAAACCCCCGATCACGCCCCCCTGACGGTCAACGTCGAACCCGGCCGGACGAATATCGTCTTAGTCTTCAGCCCCCACCCCGGCGGCGACGTCGCCGTCTACTCGTTCCCCATCGAGCCCACCCGATGAAACGATCTCTCTGCCTGATGCTCCTGGCCCCCCTCGCCCTGCTGGCCGCCTGCAACACCACCAACACCGTCGAGCCCGCCGACGCCAAGGCCGTGCCCACCGTCCTCGAGGACCGCCGCGTCATCAGCAACAACGCGCTCAACGCCAAGGCTTACGTCACCGACCTCCGCGAGGCCAACCTCCCCAACGGCCTACGCAAGGTCCAGGCCGGCCTGTACAACAAGACCTCCAGCTTCCAACGCATCAACTACAAGTTCGAGTGGTTCGACACCGACGGCATCGTCGTCAACGCCGCCACCAACCCCTGGCAGACCATCTCGATCAACGGCCGCGAGACCGTGTACATCACCGCCGTCTCGCCGACCCCCGACGCCGTCGACTTCCAGCTCAAGCTCCTCGACTCCCGCCACTGACCAACCACGCCCCCGCCCAAGCCAACCGGAAGCGAAGCGCCCGGTTGGATCGCCCTAACCAACCATACCCAACGACTCGCCATGAACACCCGCCAGCTCACCAACGCCGCCGTGCTCGCCGCCACCTGCCTCATCGCCGCGGCCTGCGAGACCCCCGCCCAGCGCATCGACCCCAGCGGCACCCAGACCATCACTACGGTCGGCGACCTCGACATCCAGGACGCCCAGTACGCCGCGACTCAGCTCTCCGAGTCCCTGCTGGCGTCCGGCGTGCTCGGCCGCGACGGCCGCCCGTCGGTCATCGCCATCTCCACCTACGTCAACAACACCTCCCGCCACATCGACCGCGACGAGGTCATCAAGTCCATCCGCGTCGCCCTCAACAAGGCCGGCGTCGCCCAGACCATCACCACCATCGACGATACCGGCGCCGTCGGCGGCGAGGACGCCATCGCCTCGCGCCACCAGCGCTACCGCGACGAGGACGCCGCCGTCGACAGCTTCGCCCAAGGCGGCTCCGGCGAGGTCCGCCCGCCGATGCCCGATTACTCGTTGACGTTCAAGATCCTCGACAACCGCGTCCAGGCCGGCAAGATCAAGCAGGTCACCTACACGTTCCAGATGTCCGTCACCGACGTCCGCACCGGGCTGGCCACCTGGGAAGACCAGATCCAAGTCACGAAGCAAGGCAGCCGAAACACGGTCGGGTGGTAACTATTCGTTGGGTTCTTTCTAATTCACCCAGCTACCCCTGATTAACACGATCCATGCGGTCGCCTCCCCGAATTGCTCAAAAAGCAGGGCAGTTAGGGATATTCGTAACCAAAAACTCGCCGAAATCGCGTTCACAAGTCGTCATCCAAGCGTTAATCTGACCGCGTCGGCGGACCGTCGACGCTGAGGGAAGAGACCCACACCACCAAGCACCGAAGTCCCGTCGCACAGCGAACGGTCGACAACGAGATCAAGCCGCGGGCGAGCCTTTTGCCCATGGCACGCAGACTGAGTTTGGGCCTGCTCGTGCGGAGGCCGACATCCAGGATGCTCACCGGCCCTGCCATTTGCCGGTGAAGCGGCCGCGGACGGGGGAAGTTCGTCCGCGGGGCCGGAGGGGAGAACGCAACGACGGGTCCGTACGACCCCGTTGTGCCAACCGGCGTTGAGGGGGGCTGCTTCTTGAAGAAGCGGCCCGTGCACCCAAAGGGGCGGAGCCTGCGCGCACCGCCCCCCGGGCCTTGAGACGCGGCTTGCGTCAGCACGCTCGCGTGACCGGCTTGGGTTACGCCCGGACCGTGCCGTCAATCGTGCCAACCGACACACCCATGAACGCTTGGACCCTCGCTCTCCCGCCGGCGGCCGCCGCGGGCGCGGCGCTGCTGATGGTCGTCGCGCTGACGCCGATGACCAAACGCCTCGGCCGCGCGCTCGGCCTGATCGATCAGCCCGGCGTCCGCAAGGCGCACCACCGACCCATCCCGCGCGTGGGCGGCCTCGCCATCGGCGCCGGCACGCTCGTCGCCGGTTGCGCCGTCGTCGCCGCCCTGTGGCCGCTGGGCGTCCTGTCGATCAACGACCTCCGCCAGCCGATCGTGATCGCCGCCGCGGCGCTGGTCATCCTGGCCGTCGGTTTCGCGGACGACGCCAAGGACCTCAGCGGCCGATCCAAGCTCCTGGCCATCGTCGCCGCCTCCGCCGCCATCTGCGGCGTCGGCCTAACCATCAGCCAATTCCAGGTCAGCTCCCAGACCGTCCTCACCTTCGTCACCGTCTCCTGGTTGGTCACCACGCTCTGGATCGTCGGCGTCACCGTCAGCGTCAACTTCATCGACGGCCTCGACGGCCTGGCCTCCGGCGTCGTCGCCATCACCGCCGCACTCGTCTGCCTCGCCGGCATCCTCTCCGGCGACGTCGTCACCGCCGTGATGGCCGCCGCCCTCGTGGGCGCCCTGCTGGGCTTTCTCGTCTTCAACTTCAACCCCGCCTCGGTCTTCATGGGCGACTCGGGCAGCATGTTCATCGGCTTCTTCGTCGCCGTCCTCGCCGTCCGCGCCCAGCAGTCCGCCGGCACCATGCTCGGCCTCATCCTGCCCGCCATCGGGCTGAGCATCCCCTTCACCGATTCCCTGTTCACCTTCGTCCGCCGCGGCGTCCTGCAGCGGCGCTCGCTTTTCTCCGCCGAGAACGGGCACATCCATCACCAACTGCTCCAGCAAGGGCTCAGCCAGCGGCACGCGGTGATCCTCATCTACCTGGTCACCCTCGTCGCCGTCGCCATCGGCTTCGCCGCCATGCTCAGCACCGGGCTGGCGTCCATCGGCACGCTGCTGCTGTTGCTGCCGCTGCTGCTCGGCTTCTTCCGAGCCGCCGGCTCGCTCAAGGCCCGCGAACTGCTCACCGCCGTGCGACGCAACCGCGCCAACGGCGGCCAGGAACGGCGATACCAGAACGCGTTCGAGGACCTCCAGCTCGCCTTCGGCAAGGCCGAAACCTTCGGCCAATGGTGGGAGCTCATCTGCGACACGGGCGAGCGGCTCGACCTCGTCTCCATCCGCCTGCCCGTCATCAACCGCGACGGCAACGAACGCACTCTCAACTGGGCCAACCCCAACCCTTCGCCCGAGCACGAGCGCGTGACCGCCTCGGTCCCCATCGCGCAACGCCGCATCGACCAGCCACTCCAGGCCGTCATCGAGCTGCCCAGCAGCGCCGACACCCTCGAGTCGGTCGGCCGACGCATCGCCCTGTTCACCCGACTGGTCAACGAGTTCAGCCTGCAACGGCTCGACGAGTCCGCCGCCACCAAGACTCACCGCCGAACCACGGCCCCGATCGGCAAATCGCTGCGCATGGTCAAGGGCACGCTCACCAAGCTCATGCAGCCCGCCGACAGCACCGACGATGTCGCGCCGACCGTTGTCGACGTGCCGCCCCCCGACCAGAACGCGCCGCTGCTCGGCCCGGACGTCCGGGTCGCGCTCGTGCACGACTTCCTCTACACGTACGCCGGCGCCGAACGCGTCCTCGAGCAGCTCGTCGACCTGTTCCCCGAGGCCGAGATCTTCAGCCTGTTCGACTTCCTGCCCGCCGACAAGCGTGGCTTCATCCGCAACAAGTCGGTCCACACCAGCTTCATCCAGCGCCTCCCCCTGGCCCGCCGAAGCCACCGCCACTACCTGCCGCTGATGCCCCTGGCGATCGAGCAGCTCGACCTCTCGAACTACGACGTCGTCATCTCCAGCTCGTACCTCGTCGCCAAGGGGGTCATCACCCGCCCCGACCAGCTGCACATCTGCTACTGCCACTCGCCCGCTCGCCACGCCTGGGACCTGCAGCACGTTTACCTCAAGGAAAGCAACCTCGGCTACGGGCCCAAAGCCATGCTCGCCCGCGCGATCCTCCAGTACATCCGCAACTGGGACGCCCGATCGGCCAACGGCGTCGATGTCTTCCTGTCCAACTCCGACTTCGTCGGCCGACGCATCCGCAAGGCCTACCGACGCGAGGCGGAGACCGTCTACCCGCCCGTCGCCGTCGAGGACTTCGCCCCCTACGACAGCAAGCACGGGTTCTACGTCACCGCCTCCCGGCTCGTGCCCTACAAGCGAATCGACCTCATCGTCGAGGCGTTCAGCAAGATGCCCGACCGGCGGCTGATCGTCATCGGCGACGGACCCGACCGAGAGAAGATCGCCAAGCTCGCGACCCCCAACGTCAAGCTCGTCGGTCACCAATCCTTCAAGCGACTCAAGCAGTACTTCCAGTTTGCCAAGGCCTTCGTCTTCGCGGCCGAGGAAGACTTCGGCATTGTCGCCGTCGAGGCCCAGGCCTGCGGCACCCCCGTGATCGCCTACGGCCACGGCGGGGCGACCGAGAGCATCGTCGACGGCGAGACCGGGCTGTTCTTCAACGACGACACGCCCGAGAGCGTGATCGAGGCGGTCGAGCGCTTCGAGGCCATCGCCGAGTGGGACCACGCCGCGATCCGCGCCAACGCCGAACGCTTCTCCATCGACAACTTCCGTGTCTCCATGGCCTCGGTCGTGCGTCGCGAGTGGCTGCAATTCCGCGCCATGTGCGACAGCGGCGTGACCTCAACCGCCGACCCGGCCAACGTGCCTCCCGCCATGCTCAAGCTGAATTAACCATGTCCACGTCACCCGACAAACAGGCCTCCGCTCACGCCGACTCGGCCACCAAGCCGCTCTCGGTGCAGGACATGCTCGAGATCGTCTGGCGGGGCAAGTGGCTCATCCTGCTGGTCACCGTCCCCTGCCTGTTGGTCGGCGCCTTCGTCGGCAGCCGCCAGCCCGAGCTGTATCGCAGCGAGTCCCGCATCTACGTCAGCAAGTCCGGCCCGGCCGCGGTCGGGGATCAGCAGGCCGTCCTCACCCGCTCCAAGAACTTCCTCGCGAGCCAGGCCGGCCTCATCGGCTCGACGCCCGTGCTGGAGATCGCGGCCGAAGCGCTCGCCGAGCAGGGCTTCGAGCCGATCATCGATCACCCCAACCCCGTCGGCCTCGTCCGCGCCGGGCTGCGGGTCGACCGCGACGACAGCGCGGCCGTGCTGATCATCAGTCACAAAGGCCCCAACCCCGACCACACCGCCGTCTACGCCAACGCCCTGGTCAAGGCATACGAGGAATACTGCAGCCGCATCGAGCAGGGCTCGGCCGCGGGCGTGATCGACATCCTCACCGCGCAGTACGAGCGGGCCCGCGCCCAACGCGACCGCCTCGCCGGCGAACTCTCCGAGCTCGACCGCGCCATCGCCGAGTCCGAGCTGATGAGCTCCACGACCCTCAACCGCAACATCGACAACATCGAGAGCGAGCTCAGCGACCTGCGGATGCGGGACGCCGAGCTGGCCATGGTGATCGATCAGCTCCAATCCAGGATCAACCCGACCGCGTTGAACGTCGCCCCCGACGCCGACGCCATCGACGTCGATGCGCTCCGCCTGAGGATCGAGCAGCTCCGCCTCGAGCTCGACGATCTCAGCCGTCTCGGCGACGCCCACCCCCAGGTCGTGCGCACTCGACGCCAGCTCATCGAGACCACCGCCCGCCTCGACGCCGCCGAGCACGCCGACCTCCACACCAGGCTCGAATCCGTCCGCGCCGAGCGCACGGCCGTGGCCGCACGCACGCAGCGGCTCGCCGAGTTCATGACCGAGCACCGCACCACGCTGCTGGACCGCAGCGATCGGCTGCAGACCCGCGAACGCCTCGGCAAGGCGCTCACCGAGCAGCAAGCCGTCGTCAATCAGTTGCAGGAACGCATCCAGTCCGTCGACTTCGGCGACGACTTCGACCCCGTGCGCGTCGTCGAACTGGAGACCGCCGGCCCCGGGGCACCCCTGGCGGTGTCGATCTACCAGCCCATCGCGATGGGCGGCGTCATCGGCCTGGCGTGCGGGACGCTGCTCGTGTTCGTCATGCACTTCTACGACCCGCGACTCCGCTGGGCCGACCAGATGCAGGACAAGCTGGCGCTGCCGCTGCTGGGCGAGGTCCGCCGCGGTGAGCGTCGCGCGGACGCCGCCACCACCGCGCGCCAAGTCGAGAAAGCCCCGCTCTCGCAGATGAGCGAGAGCTATCGGGCCATCCGCACGATGATCCTCCACGGCGAGCGACGCGGCCAGACCGCCCAATGCCTGCTGGTCACCTCGCCCCAGACCGGCGACGGCAAGTCCACCCTGGCCAGTAACCTCGGCGCCGCCATGGCCCGCGCCGGTCAGCGCACCGTCATCATCGACGGCGACCTCCGCCGACCCGTCCAGGCCCGCTGGTACGACGCCGACGCCTGGGCCCACGGCCTGGGCGAGGTGCTCGAGCGACGCACCACCATCGACCAGGCCATCCAGCCCACCTCCGTCGACAACCTCTTCGTCGTCCCCGCGGGCACCGTCGGCGAATCGCCTTCCGAACTCTTCGAGAGCCCGGCCATCAAGGAGATCCTCGCCAACCTCCGCGAACAGTTCGATCGCGTCATCATCGATTCGCCGCCGGTCATCGGCGTGACCGACGCGTCGATCCTCTCGGCCTGCGTCGACGGCGTCGTCCTCGTGGTGCGAGCCCGCCACACCCTCCGCAAGACCTGCGTCCGCACCGTCGAACGGCTCCGCGACGCCGGCGCCAACCTCGTCGGCCTGGTCATCAACGACCTCGACGCCCGCGACACCGGTCACGACACCACGCCTTACTACTACGACGAATCGGCCACCTGGAGCGCGCGTGGCTGGCGACGCGATCGTGACACCCAAGACGCCGACGCCCGACGCGAACCCGCCGGACGCGCTCGCTGACCCGTTTCGACCGAGGAAGGAGGCCCCATGCTCAAGCTCACCGACAACCCCGCCCCGCTCTCGCCGGTCGCCGAGTCGATCGCCGAGTTGCCCGGCCCGTGGTGGGTCGGCCACACGCGATCGCGATGTGAGAAAGCCTTCGCCTGGGACCTTTACCGCGCCCAGGTGCACTACTACCTGCCGATGATCGAGCGCATCAGCGTCTCGGGCGGCCGCAAGCGCCGCGCGATGCACCCGCTGTTCCCGTCGTACGTCTTCTTCTGCGGCGACGAGGTGGCCCGCTACAAGGCGCTGAGCACCGGCCGGCTCTGCCAGGTCATCGAGGTCACCGACCAGGATCGGCTGATCGAGCAGCTCGACGCCGTCCACCGCGTCATCGCCGCGGGCGGTCGGCCCGAGCCCTACCCCTTCGCCACGCTCGGCCAGCGCTGCCGGGTCACCGCCGGGCCGTTCGCCGACGTCGAGGGCGTGCTGGTCCAGCAGCGGCGGCACCAGCGCTTCGTCCTCGACGTCTCCATCCTCGGCCAGGGCGCTTCGATCGAGATCGACGCCGACCTGCTCGAGCCGATCGACCTCGACACCCGCGACCACGCCGCCGCCAAGCAGGCCGCGTCCTGACCCCGCCCCAGGAGTTCCCGATGTCCGCCGTGCCCACGCCCCACCTCACGCTCCGCCCCCCGACCGGCTGGTCTTCGCTCAACGTCGGCGAGCTCTGGCGCTTCCGCGACCTCATGTGGACGCTCGGCCAGCGCGACGTCAAGCTCCGCTACAAGCAGACCGTCCTGGGCGCCGCCTGGGTCGTCTTCCAGCCCTTGCTGGGCGCGGGCATCTTCACGTTCGTCTTCGGCTTCCTGGGCGGCATGGCCGACGAGAACGCGGCCGTCCCCTACTTCCTCATCACCTACGCCGGCATGGTCGCCTGGACCGCGTTCAACGCCACGGTCACCAAGGCCTCCGCCTCGCTGGTCGCCAACTCGGCGCTGGTCAGCAAGGTCTACTTCCCCAGGGCCATCCTCCCCGCGTCAACCATGTTCTCGACCTTGCTGGACCTGCTGGTCTCGCTGGCCGTGCTGACCCTCATGCTGGCCGCCTTCGGCATCGTGCCCGGCTGGCAGGTGCTGCTGCTGCCCGTGTGGATCGGGCTGCTGATCATGCTCGCGCTGGGCGTCGGCATGGCGGCCGCGTCGCTGAACGTCATGTATCGCGACATCGGCTACATCATGCCGGTGGCGATGCAGATGCTGCTGTACCTGAGCCCCATCGGGTTCACCGTCGCCGCGGTTAGCGCCAAGCTGCCCGCCTGGGCCGAACGCATCTACCTGCTCAACCCGCTGGCGCCGCTGCTCGAAGCGGTCCGCTGGTCGATCCTCGGCCGCGCCCAGGCCAACGCCGCGCCGCAGGCCGTCTCGGTCGACGTCGCCAGCGCCCAAGCGACCGAGGCCATCGCCCAGGCCGGGGCCGCCCTGGACGCCGCCAAGGTCGGGCTCGCCGACGCCACCGACGTCACCCCCGAGGCCGTCCACGCCATGTCGCAGGCGGCCGAGGCCATGACCCGCACCACCGCCGCCGTCGAACAAGCCGCCGGCCTGGCCACCCCCGCCTCCATCGACGTGCCATGGCTCGCCGTCGTCTACGCCTCGGCCGTGTGCGTCGCGGTCTTCCTCGCCGGCTACGCCTGGTTCCGCCGCTTCGAGCGGCGGTTCGCGGACGTCATCTGACCGCCCATCCGTCCGACGGAGTTCACTATGAGCGACAAGCACCCCGCCATCCGTATCCAGGGCCTCGGCAAGGCCTACAACATCAAGCACGGCGCCGTGCGTCATATCACGCTGGCCGAGTCGATGCTGCACCGGATGCGCCACCCGTTCGAGCGCGCCGAGATCGAGCAGTTCTGGGCCCTCCAGGACATCGACCTCGAGGTCGCCCAGGGCGACGTCCTCGGCATCGTCGGCCACAACGGCGCCGGCAAGTCCACCCTCCTCAAGGTGCTCAGCCAGATCACCGCCCCCACCAAGGGCTCCATCGAGCTCTACGGCCGTGTCGGCTCGCTGCTCGAGGTCGGCACCGGATTCCACCCCGAACTCTCCGGCCGCGAAAACATCTTCCTGAACGGCGCCATCCTCGGCATGCGCCGCCCCGAGATCCGCAAGCAGTTCGACGCCATCGTCGATTTCGCCGGCGTCGAGAAGTTCCTCGACACCCCCGTCAAGCGCTACTCCAGCGGCATGTACGTCCGCCTCGCCTTCGGCGTCGCCGCCCACCTCGAGCCCGAGATCCTCATCGTCGACGAGGTCCTCTCCGTCGGCGACGCCGAGTTCCAGAACAAGTGCCTCGGCAAGATGCGCGACGTCTCCAAGTCCGGCCGGACCGTGCTCTTCGTCTCGCACAACCTCGCCGCCGTCCGCAACCTCTGCAACTCCGCCATCCTCCTCCGAGGCGGCCGGCTGATCCAGCACGGCACCACCGACGAGGTCCTCACCGAGTACCTCAGCTGCCTCTCCGATCGCCTTTCGCTCAAGGTCGGCGACCGCACCGACCGCGACGGCCTCGGCGACGTCCGCATCCAGGAGCTCAACCTCTTCGACGAGGCCGGCACGCCCATCGGCATGATCCAACCCAACACGCCCTTCGAGGTCGAGGTCGTTGTCGACGCCACGCAGCTCACCCGCAGCGCCACCGTCAGCATCGACATCGACACCATGGACGGCCAACGCATCACGGCGCTATTCAGCAAGTTCCACAGCCAGTCCTTCGAGCTTCAGCCGGGGCGCAACGTCCTGCGTTGCCGATGCGAAGGGCTCAACCTGCGGCCGGGCACTTTCCTGATGTCCGTGATGGTCGGCAACGCCTGGCAGTTCCTCGACCTGGTCCGCGACGCCGCACGCCTCGAAGTCGCCTCGGCCGACGTCTACGGCTCCGGCCAGATCCACAAGCCCGAGTCCGGCGTCATGGTCTCCCGCTTCCGGTGGGACCTGGTCGACCAACCACGCGACGCCGCCCCAAGCCACCTCGCGACGACCAACGGCCACGCCAACGGCCACGCGCTAGCAGGCACACCGTGACCCCCACGCCCCACGACCCTCTGCCGCCGTTGCCCGAGCAACCGCTCGTCTCGGCCGTCATCCCCGCCTATCAGAGCGAGCGATGGATCGTTGACGCGATCAATAGCGTCCTCGCGCAGGACTACCCGAAGATCGAAACCCTCGTCGTCGACGACGGGTCCACGGACCGCACCGCCGAGATCGCGGAGTCTTTTGAGGGTAGCGTCCGCGTGATCCGTCAACCCAACGGCGGGGTCTCGGCCGCCCGCAACACCGGCATCGCTCAGGCCAATGGCGACCTCATCGCGCTGCTCGACGCCGACGACATCTGGGTCCCCCACAAGACCTCGTTGCAGGTCGAGGCATTCAAGACGAACCCGCGCATCGCTATCGTCCACGGTGCGACCCAGCTCTTCAACGAAGTCGAGCCTCAAGGCCCAATTCAGCGCACCAATCACCCGCGCAACGTGGTCGACACCCTGCGTCGCAAGACCATTAAGATCCAGACCGCGATGTTCAGGCCCGAGGTCGCCACGACGATCGGCGGGTTCGACCTCGACCTCCGCAACGGCCAGGACTGGGACTTCTTCATCCGAGCGATCGAGCACTTCGAGGTGCTCGGACTCGAAGAGACCCTCACCCGCGTCTGTCGGCACGGCGACAACCGCTCCGACAACCCCGCGTTGGTCTGGAAAGCAAACATCGCCATCATCGCCAAGTACCGCAAGCGGTACGCCGGCCAATCAACGCACCTCCGGGCGATCGACGAGATAGAGGACTGGGCACGTGAGGCGTTCTACGTCGGGATGACCGAGAAGGCCCGCAACGCCGCCGCCGACGGTCGATTCATCGACGCGATCCACGCGCGATGGATGAGCTACCGTCGCCGGCCGCGCCGACTCACGTCGTTGCCCAAGCGGCTCGTCGAGAAGTGCGTCGAGCCTTTGACTTCTCGTTCCGCCTCGCACCACCACTCCCAAGGCGAACCCTCATGAGCGCCGTGAGCAAAGTCATCGCCAAGCTCCGCCAGGGCCCGCGGTACGTCTACTTCCACGACGCCGCGCGATCTAGGATCCTGCGCACCGCCCCGGTCCCCCACACCACCGACCCGGGCTGCGAGGTCCACGTGCTGACCAGCCGGCACGACTGGCTCGACCTGATGTGGTGCCTCAAGTCGTTCTACGCCGTCACCCGCCGGCGCTACAAGCTGTGTATCCACGACGACGGCACGTTCGACGAGACCATCGCCGCCGCGTTTGCCCATCACTTCCCCGACGCCCGCCTCATCCGCAAGGCCGAGGCCGACCGCGACGTCCCGCCCGCCCTGACCCACCTGCCGCAGTGCACCATCTATCGGCAGACCGTGCCGCTGGCCACGCGCGTCTTCGACTTCGCCCACTACCTCCGTGCGGACCGCATGCTGGTGCTCGACAGTGACGTGCTGTTCTTTAAGCCCCCGACCGTGCTGCTGGATCGGATCGACGACCCCGGGTACGCCCGCTGCAGCTTCAACCGCGACGTCGCGAGCTTCTACACCATGGACGCCGCCACCGCGCGGGATCGGCTGGGCATCGACCTGCTCGACCGTTTCAACGCCGGGTTCGGGCTGGTGCAACGCGACGCGATCGACTTCGACCTCGTCGAACGGTGCCTGCTGGCGCACAACGCCGATGGCCGATACCCGCGCGAGATCGATCAAACGCTCCTCGCCTTGCTGGCGTCGAGCTTCGGCTGCGACCTGCTGCCCGAGCCCTACGACGTGCGGACCGACGCGGGGCTAGGCGACCGCCCCAGCCGTCACTACGCCGGCGCCGCCCGCAGGTTGATGTACACCGAAGGCCTGCCCACCCTGATCCGGCAAGGCTTGAGCCGGGCCGCACGATCGGCCAAGCCCACCCCCGCCGGGTCGGTCGCCGCGGAGGCACTGTCGTAATGAACCGGGAGAAAACGATGCGTGTGCTCTGTGTAACCGCCTGGGACGGCGGATCGGGCTGCATGACGGTCGTGCGCTCGATCGCCGAGCAGTTGCGACCCCACGGCGTGGCGTTCGAGGCGTTCTGTTTCCAGGGCTTCCTGCCCGATTCACCCTGGCTGCAGGTCTCCAGCAAGCTCTACAATCATCACGAGGAGACGCTCACCGAGGTCGTCGGCCGAGGCCGGTTCGACGTGGTGCTCATCGTCGACACCGCCTATCCCCGGCCGTTCTCCGCGACGCTCTGGCTCCGCCGCGCCGGCTTCCGCGGCGGCATCGTGTGCATGTCGCAGAACACGATCCCCGAGCTTCGCGCGGGCGATCAGGCGGACGTGTTCGTGGCCTGCTCGCCGGCCAGTCAAGCCGTCATGCAACGCGCGATCAAGGACCCGATCCGCGTGATCCCCAACGCGATCGACCTGGACTACTTCCGCCCGCGCCCGGCCACGCAAGCACCGGCCGACGGCCGCCCCGTGCTTGGCTGGGTCGGCCGGGGCAACGACTTCAAGCAGAAGGACATCCACGGCTTCTTCCACCTCGCCGCCGCGTTGCGCGGACGAGGCTACCGCTTCGCGGTGGTCGACGGCGGCCAGAACATCGAGGAGGTCCGTCTCCGCGACTGGTTCGGCGAGGACGAGGTCGAGTACCACAGCCAACTGACCCGGGATGAGATGGCCGCGTTCTACAACCGGCTGACCGCGTCGGGTGGCGCGCTGATCTCGACCTCGACCTTCGAAGGCCTGCCGCTGTGCCTGTTGGAGGCGATGGCCTGCCGCTGCCCGGTGATCGCGCCGCGGATCCCGGGCACGGAGATTCTGGACGAGCGCGGGCTGGCGTTGATGTACGACCGCAGCGCCGGGCTGGAACAGGTGATCGATCACGTGTACGGCCTCGCCGACGCCGCAGCGCGCGAAGCGCTGGTGGACCACGCCGCCCAGGTCGTCCGCCAGGACCACGCCAGCTCGAACATGGCCGCTGCTTATCACGCCGCCTTTCACGACGCCATCGACGTGGCCCGGGCCAACCACGCCAGCGGGCTGACGACGCGCCTCTCGGCCGCCGCATGGATGGTCGGCCTGCGGGGCAAGCGCATCCTTCACCGACTCAAGTCGATCCTCGGTGTGAGCAAGCCGCCGAACCCCGCCATGCCCAAAGGCGCGACCATGCCCAAGGGGGTCGCGTGACGCTGCACGTCCTGCTCTGGATGCCCGAGCACAGCCGCGTGCCCGGCGGGCACAACACCCAGCTCGAGAAGACCGCCGCCGCCCTGCGCAACGCGGGCGTCGCCGTCCGCACCGCGAGCGAAGAGGCCCCCAGCCTCAAGCGTATCGACGTCGTCCACGGGTTCGGCCTCTCGCCCCGCCATTTCCGGCACGCCCGGGTCGCTCGCCTGCCGGTCGCTTTGTCCAGCGTCTATTGGAACCTCGAGTACCTCGCCGGGCTGGACGACCGCGGCCGCCCATGGGCCAGCCGGTACCACCGCCTCCGCACCGCCGCCGTGCTCGCCCGCGCCGCCTGGCGCGGCCGGCACCCCGAGAAGTGTGGCGACTACAGCCGCGCGGCCGCTCACTTCCATACCCAGTTCGAGCTGGCCGACCTGCTGCTGCCCAATTCCGAGGGCGAAGCCCTCGCGATCCTTGAGGACCTAGGCGTCGGCACGCCGATGCATGTCGTCCCCAACGCCGTCGACCACACCCGATTTGCCGACGACGAGTCGATCGAACACGACGACAAGCCCTACGTCCTCATGGCCGGCCGATTCGAGCCACACAAGAACCAGCTCGGCCTCATCCGCGCCATGAACGGCTCGGGCATACCGCTCAAGCTCATCGGCCCGCCCCACCCCGATCACCCGCGGTACTACGACGCCTGCCGCCGCGCGGCGGTCGGCAACGTCGAGTTGCTCCCGCCCGTCCCGCACTACGAAGAGCTCATCCCCGTCTACCAACGAGCCCGCGTCCACGCCCTGCCGAGCTGGTACGAGACGACCGGGCTGGTCTCCCTCGAAGCGGCGCTCTGCGGCGCCAACGTCGTCACAACCGACCGCGGGAACACGCGCGACTACTTCGAGGGCGACGCGTGGTTCTGCGATCCCGCCCGACCCGCGACCATCCGACGAGCCGTCGAAGACGCCTTCGCCGCCGCGCCGCGCCACACGCTTCGCCGCCGCATCCGCAGCCGATACACCTGGGCGCACGCCGCCGAAGCGACGCTGGAGGGCTACCACAAACTGCTCGGCCGAACCCCGCTGAGCTCCCAGCCGCCCAGCCCGCCGTGGCGCACCGACGCCTCGGGTGAACCCACGCCCGGCACCCTCACCCTGCACGCCTGACCACGCCCGCCCGGCCAACCCGCCCGCCTCGGCCACGCCCCCGCCCAACACCCAACACCCAACACCCAACACGACCCCCACGATGACCATCGTCTACGTCAACAACATGTCCGAGACGTTCACGCCCACGCAGAGCGGGGCGCTCTCGACGCATATCTGGGAGGTCTCCCGCATCGCCGAGGAGCGCGGCCAGGCGGCCTGGATTATCACCCGCGACTGCGACGCCGAGCACTACCCCGCCAAGCACCTCATCCGGCTGCACTTCCCACCCGAGCCGAGCGGCGGCCCGAGGCTCTTCGTCGCCCGTGCCCGGCGCAAGCTCTCGGGGTGGCCCGACCTCTACCAACTCGGCTTCGCCCGCCGTATCGCCCGCACAATCCGCGACCGTCGGCTCGACCGCTACCCCCTGCACCTGGCCAACAACCCCGAGCTCGTGGTCTACCTCCGCCGCCTGTTCCCCCACGCCCGGATCGTGCACCACTTCCACAACCAGGTCGCCGGCTCGCCACGGTTCCGCGATGGATACGCCGAAGCGGTGGACGCGACGATCTGCGTCAGCGACTTCAACGCCCACTGGATCCGTGACCAATACGGCCTTGACCCGTCGACGGTCCACCGCATCTACAACGCGGTGAACAGCGAACAGTTCTTCCCCGCCGACGCCGAACCCGATGGACCCGTGGTGTTCAACTTCGTCGGCCGAACCGGACGGGAGAAAGGCGTCGACCTGCTGCTTGACGCGGCGCTGCGGCTGGCAGAACACCGACGCGACTTTGCGGTGCAGATCGTCGGCGCCAACAATTTCGACCGCTTCGTCGCCGACGCTTATCAAGCCGAGCTGTCCGCTCGCTGCGATCGACTGACGGGGCTGGGCATCGAGGTGCGACGCCCGGGGCACGTCGATCGCCACCGCCTGCCCGAGTTCTTCCGCCGAGCGCACGTTCACGTCGTCCCCTCACGCTGGGAAGAGCCGTTCGGGATGACCGCGTCCGAGGGCATGGCCAGCGGGCTGGCCACGGTGGCCGCCCGGTCCGGCGGGCTGCCCGAGGTCGTCGGGAACGCTGGCCTGATGTTCGACATCGAGGCGGTCGATCAGCTGGCCGACCGCATGACCACGCTGCTGGACGAGCCGGCACAGCGTCGTGAGTTCGGCCAAACCGCACGGCGACGCGTCATCGAGCACTTCAGTTGGCCACGCTACTACGACCAACTCCGCGCGGTCATGCTCGACGAACCCGTGCCCAGCCACCCCCATCCCGAGCCCCAACACGCCGCCCCCACGGCCGATCCGGCCCTGGCCGTCTGACCTCCCATGCACGTCTGCTTTCTCAACTTCGTGATCGAGCAATACTCGCCCCAGACCGGCGGAGCGATCTCGACCGTCGTCATGCAGCAGGCCCGCGAGCTCATCGACCGCGGCCACCGCGTCACCGTCCTCTCCCCGCTCAACGGCGCACCCGCCTACGACATCGGCGATGTCCTGCCGGTTGAGACCGCCAGCCGCGAGTCGCTCTCGTTCGTCCAACGCCGCGTGTCCGACCTCAATCGAAAAATCAACCGCTGGGACTGGCACTTCTACGAGGTCTACCTCCGCTCGGCACTCGACCAACTCCGCCGGCTCGACGAAGCGCCCGACGCGATCCTCATTCAGAACGACTGGCACGCCGCCCGCCACGTCCGACGCATCTGCCCGGACGCCATGATCACCGTGCACCTGCACAACGAGCTGTTCACCAACCAGTCGGCCGCCGGCTTCGCCGCGTCGATCGACGCGACCGATCGCTTCCTCATGGTCAGCGATCACATCCGAGGTTGGACGCTCAACCGGCACCCCATCCCCGCCGAGAAGGCAGTCGTCATCAACAACGGCGTCGACACGCGGATCTTCTCGCCACGCGAGGCGTACGACGCGCCGCGTCGGCAGGTAAGGACGCTCTTTGTCGGCCGACTCGACCCCAACAAGGGGCCCGACCTGCTGGCCCAGGCCGTGCTTACCCTGCAAGGCGAGGGTCATGACGTCAGCCTTACCCTGGCGGGCAGCAAGTGGTTCGGCGATATCGACCAGCGCCTCGGCCAAGGCCCGGATGCGTATTACGACCGGCTGATGCATTCGGTCCGGCAAGCCGGCGGCGAGGCGCTGGGGTACGTCCCGCGCCCCGACATCGCCAAGGTCATCCGCGAGTGCGATGTCATGGCCGTGCTCTCTCGCTCCGAAGACCCCAACCCGCTGACCTGCCTCGAGGGCATGGCCAGCGGCTGCGCCATGCTCGGTGCACAGCGCGGCGGCATCCCCGACGCCTTCGGCCCCGCCGGACTGATCGTCGATCCCGACCGCCCGACCGAGATCGCCGACGCCCTGCGCTCGCTCGTCGCCGACCCCGACGAGCTCACCCGCCAGAAGAACCTCAGCCTCGCCCGCGCCGCCGAGCGCACCTGGGCCTGGCACGTCGACCGGCTCGAGGAGGAGGTGTTGCACGCATGCCAGCCGGCCTGAACATCGCGATCACCAGCATGTACCTGCCGACCAACTCCAAGATCGGCGTCGGCTATCAGGTGCACCACTTCGCCAACGCCCTGGTCCGGCGTGGCCACCGCGTCACCGTCTTCAGCATGTCCGACAAGGGCGACGACGCGCTCTACGACGTCGAGGTCGTGCCCCACGGCAGCAAGCTCCGCACGTTTCAGTTCTGCTGGAACCTCCGCCGCGTCGACTTCACCCGATTCGACGTGCTGAACGCCCACGGCGACGACTGGTTCCTCTGGCTCAAGCGCCTTCCCCGGCACGTGCACACCTACCACGGCTCGTGCTTCGCGGAGATGCTGCACAGCAAGACGTGGGCCGGCCGCGTCCGCTTCGGCGCACTGGCGGCGCTCGAGTACGGCTCGTGCTTCCTGGCCAACGAGCTCGTGACCGTCTCACGCAACACGACCCAGTACATCCCCATGGTCAAGCGCGTGATCCCCTGCGGGGTGAACCTCGACGCCTTCGCGCCCGGCGACAAGGCGGAGGCGCCGACGCTGCTGTTCGTCGGCACGATGCGCGGCCGCAAGCGCGGGGCCATGCTGCTCGAAAAATTTCAGCAGGACGTGCGGTCCAAGGTGCCCGACGCGAGGCTGTGGTGCGTGTGCGAAGAAGAGGTCTCGGGCGACGGCGTCGAGTGGTTCGGGCGGGTCGACTTCGAGACCCTCGTCGACCTGTACCGACGCGCCTGGGTGTTCGCGCTGCCCAGCACCTACGAAGGCTTCGGCGTGCCGTACATCGAGGCGATGGCCTCCGGCACGGCCGTGGTCGCCACGCCCAACCCCGGCTCGCTCGAGGTCACCCGCGACGGGCAGGACGGCTTGGTCGTGGAGGACGGCCAGCTGGGCTCGACGATCGCGGCGCTGCTGACCGACGCCGCCGAGCGCGACCGACTGGTGTCCGCCGGGCTTCGTCGCTCCCGCGACTTTGGCTGGGATCGCGTGTGCGCCGCGTACGAAGCGCTCTACCGCGACGAACGAGTCAACTCACAGGGGGCCCTGGCGTCATGAAGATCGCCATCTTCGCCAGCGCGTTCCACCCCCACGTCGGCGGCGTCGAGGAGCTCTGTCGGCAGCTCGCGCTGCACTACAAGGCGATGGGGCATGACGCGATCGTCGTCACCATCCGCTGGCCGCGCGACCTGCCCGCCCACGACACGCACGACGGCATCGACGTGTACCGCTTCGCCATGCGAGCAAACGAGGGCTCGCTCAAGCAGCGCTTTAACGCCCTGCGCACCGGCTGGCGCGACCGACGCGACATCCGATCGCTCATGCGCGTTCGCCGGATCGACGTCATCAACGTCCAGTGCGTCAGCCACCAGGGCATCTACGCCCTCGACGCGGCCAAGACGCTTGACCTGCCCGTCGTGGTCACCACGCAGGGCGAACGCACCATCGACACCGGCAGGCTCTACCAGCGCTCGCCCCTGATGAACCGCGTCCTCCGCGAACTCGTCGACCGCGCCGCCCACGTCACCGGCTGCTCGCAGGACACCATCGACGAGCTCGAAGCGTGGTACGGCCGACCTCTGGGCGACCGCAAGTCGGCCATCTACAACGGCATCCGCCTGGCCGACTTCGATGACCCCGAGCCTGACGACCACCCGCGCCCCTACGTGCTGGGCATCGGCCGGCTGGCGGACAACAAGGGCTTCGACGTGCTCATCGACGCCTGGTCGCGGATCGATCCATCGGCCGGCGAGCTCGACCTGCTCATCGCGGGCAAGGGTGACGAACAGGCCAAGCTCAAACGGCTCGCCGCCACCACGCAAGGCCCGGGTGAAGCACGCCTGCTGGGCAGCGTCGGCCGCGAGCGGGCGATCGCGCTGTTCAAGGGGTCGGCGTTCTTCGTGCTGCCTTCGCTCGACGAACCGATGGGCATCGTGAACCTCGAGGCGATGGCGGCGGGCAAGGCCGTGATCGCGACCCGCGTCGGGGGCGTGCCCGAGATCGTCGAGGAAGACCGCACCGCCCTGCTCGTCGAGCCCGGCAACGCCGAGGCGTTGGCCAAGGCGATGACCCGCGTCTGGACCCAGCCCGACCTCCGAGACACGCTCGCCAAGCACGGCCGGGCCCGGGTCGAACGCTTCGACTGGTCGGCGATCGCCGCCGAGTACGTCGCGCTGTTCGAGGCCGCCATCGCCGAGAAACACGGCCGCCACGCGTCCACCACCGCCACGCCGAAGATCGCCACGCCGGCCACGCCGATCGCCTCGGGAGCACAGCCCGGATGACCCCGCACTCCCCCGAGACCGGCGCGCCGACCGCCGCCCTGCCCGGGCTGGACGGCGTGCTGTTCGTCGCGATGGAGAACTGGGACGAGATGTGGCGGCGCAACCAGCCGGTCGCCGCCGGCTTTGCCGATCTTCTGGGCGACCGCCCCGTGCTCTACGTCGGTCGCCACCGCGACGTCTCGCACCTGGTCCGCAAGAAGCGCATCGGCGAAGCGCTCGCCGCCACGTTCGGCGGCAACGCCTTGCGGCCCAGCGGCACGCACGGCAACGTCCACCTCATCAACCCCGTCAAGCTCCTGCCCAACACCCTCGCCCCGTGCCGGGCGTTCAACCGCTGGCACGAGCGGGTCCAGCTCCGCTCGGCGTTGCGTCGGCTGGGCGTGCGTCGGCCGATGCTGTGGATGAACCCCTACTACGCCGTGCACATGCCCGGTCGGATGAACGAGGGCCTGAGCGTCTACGACGTCGGCGACGACTGGACCCGCGCCCCGCAGAGCAGCGCCGCCGAGAAACGCCGCACCATCGCCGAGGATGAATCGCTCACCCGCAAGGCCGACGTCAACATCATGGTGTCCGAGGCCCTGATCCGCCTCAAGCAAGGCGTGGCCGAGCGGCTGCACCACATCCCCAACGGCGTGTACGCCGAGCGCTACGCCGGCGTCGCCGAGCACGCCATCGCCCCGCACCCCGCGATCGCCTCGCTGGCCGGCCCCGTGCTCGGCTACACCGGCACCCTGCACGACGAGCGCATCGACGTCGAGCTCGTCGCCGCGCTCGCCGACGCTCGCCCGGACTTCACGATCGCGTTGGTGGGCCCAAGCCACCTCAGGCCCGCGTCGCGCGAGCTGCTCGGCTCTCGAAACAACGTGCGATTCATCGATCCGGTGCCGTTCGAGCAGGTGCCGGCGCTGATGGCCGGCTTCGACGTGTCGATCGTGCCGCACCGGGTCAACGATTTCACCGAGAGCCTGAGCCCGCTCAAGCTCTACGAGGCGATGGCGGCCGGCTTGCCGATGGTGAGCACGCCCGTCGCCGGCTTCCGGGACCACGCCGATCTGTTCGACCTCGCAGCGTCGCACGCGGGCTTCATCGCCGCCGTCGAACGGGCCCTGGATGAATCCCACGGCCGCGCGATCGCTCGCCGGGCCGCCGCCGAGCGGCACACCTGGCCCAGCCGGCTCGAAGCGATCCTCACCGCCCTGCACGAGGCACAACGGGAACTCGCCACCGACCCGCCCGCCACCAGCCCACCGACCCGCGCCGCCTGGCCCATGCCGCAGACCCCATGACCTGAATCAGCCGACCGCCTCCCCGGCGCACGAATCGGGAGGCCAACCAATGGAGTAAGGAGAAAGCTTCATGTTTCGCAACCGACCGCTCGCCGCGGCCGCCCTCGCGACCTGTCTCGCGACACCGGCCTTCGCTCAGATCAACTTCACCGACACCCAGCTCGTCGAGACCGACCCCGAGAACGTCCTCGACCTCGTCAACACGACCCAGACGATCGACACCACCAACGGCCTCGACCTCACCGGCCTGACCTACCTCACCCCCACCCTCACGCCCGGCACCTCGGTCAGCGCCTCGCTCACCGCGACCCGGTCGTTCAACACCGGCGCCCTGCCCTTCTTCGGCAAGGTCAACGCGGCGGCCAAGGTCAAGCTCATCAACGCCGGCGGCGACGATGCCGTGCCCGTCGTGGACGTCGATGTCACCTTCGACGTGATCGAGGTCGACCGCGGCGTCGTGCTCACCTCGCTCGCCGAGACCCGCAGCACCTCGCTCACTGGCAACGGCTTCACGACGCTCGAGTTCAACAACGTCAGCAGCAACTTCGCCCTCGCGCCGACGGTCGATTACGCCCTGCGCATTGTCTACGACCTGACGGTCACGCTGCCGGACAACGGCCCGCTCGACGACACGCCGACCGTGGTCGTCGTCAGCGAGTTCTTCGGCAACACCGATGCGTCGCCCTTCTCGGCCACGATCACCGGCTTCGTGCTGCCCGAGCCGGGCTCGGCGGCGCTGCTCGCCGCCGGCGTGGGCCTTCTGGCCTGCCGCCGCCGCGCCTGACATCGCCAACACCCATGACCGTCGCCCACCCCGCGATCGCCGAGCCCGCGCCCCAAGCCCCCCCGAGGGGCGAGGGACGGTCCGTGCCCACGCTCAGCCGGCTCGCCGCCGCGCTGATGCGCCGGCTGCGGCTGCGTCTGGCGCGGCTCGCACACCCCGGCTCACGCTTTGGCGACGGCTGCGACGTGCGGCGCGGCCTCGCGTTGCACCGCGTCGGCAACGGCCGGATCGTGTTCGGGCAACGGTGCGTCCTCGATCGCGGCCTCACCGTCGAGGCCGAGGGCGACCTGACCGTCGGCGATCGCGTCGTCTTCGGCCACCACTGCACGATCGCCAGCAAGCAGCGCCTGGTCATCGGCGACGACACGCTCATCGCCGAGATGGTCAGCATCCGCGACCACGACCACCGATTCGACGATCCGTCGAAACCGGTGCGTGAGCAGGGCGCCGCGTGCGCCCCCGTCTCCATCGGCCGCGACGTCTGGCTAGGCGGCAAGGTCACGGTGCTCAAGGGCGTGACCATCGGCGACCACGCCATCGTCGGCGCCAACGCCGTCGTGACGCGCGACCTCCCCCCCGGCGCGATCGCCGTCGGCGTCCCGGCCAAGGTCGTCCGCTACCGCCAGGGCTTCGAGTCGTGAGCATCGTCCCGCCCCCGGCTGCCGATGCCACGCCGCCCGACCTCAGCGTCGTGATCGTCTCGTACAACACGCGCGAGATGACCCTCGAGTGCCTCGACACGCTCGCCGAGGCGCTCACCCGCCTCGACGCCGAGGTGTTCGTCGTCGACAACGCCTCGACGGACGGCAGCGTCGACGCCGTCCGAGCGGCGTACCCCGACGCCGTCGTGATCGCCAACGACGACAACGCGGGCTTCGGCGCGGCGAACAACCAGGCCTTCGCCCGCGCCGCCGGTCGCTACCTGCTGCTGCTCAACTCCGACGCCTTCCCCGAGCCGGGGGCGCTCGAGGCGTTGGTCGCCTTCGCCGAACGGCACCCCGACGCCGGCGTCGTCGGCCCGAGGACGCTCTGCCCCGACGGGTCGCTGCAGCAATCCTGCTTCCACTACCCCTCGCCCTGGCTGGCGTGGCGTGAGAACCTCTGGCTGCACCGTCTGATGCGTCGCCATCCGCGCTTCGGCGACATGGGCGCCTGGCCGCACGACGAGGTCCGCGAGGTGGACTTCGTGATCGGCGCGTGCATGCTCGTCCGCCGCGACGCCTACGACGCGGTCGGCGGGTTCGACGAGCGGTTCTTCATGTACGCCGAGGAGTCCGACTGGCAGAAGCGCATCGGCGCGGCGGGCTTTGGTGTGTGGTTCACCCCCGACGCGGTCGTCACGCACATCGGCGGGGCAAGCGGCGCGAAGGACAAGGCCCGCATCAACAACCACTTCTTCGACAGCCTCGACGCCTACACCCTCAAGCACCACGGCCGGTTCGGCCTGGTCAACCTCCGCGCCGCCATGGCGATCGGCTGCGCCATCCGCGCCGCCGGCTGGTGCGGCGCCGGGTTGCTCGCCCGCGCGTCCGATCGGCGCGAAACCGCCGCCGCCAAGCTCCGCCTGATGCGCTGGCTCGTCTGGCGTCAGCTCACCCACTGGCCCCGCTCCGCCCCCGCCTGACCTCCCGCGATGCAGACGATCCACCCACTCAACACGCCCTGGACCCGTCAGGCCGCGCTGGTGGCGGCCGGCGTGGTCGCCGCTTGCGGGCTGGTGGTCGTCGGCCACGACCAGCCCAAGCTCGGGCTGGGGCTGCTGTATCTCGCGGCCTTCGCGTGGCTGTCTTGGGTCAAGCCGATCGTCCCGCTGACGCTGATCGTCGCGCTCACGCCGTTCGTGCAGAACCTCGGCGGCGGCGGCCTGGCGTTCTCGATCGCCGAGGTGAACCTCGCGTTGTTCACCGCGGTGTTCCTGACCAAGGCCGCGCTCGAGCGTCGACCGATCCACATCGGGCCGATCATCGTGCCGGTCGCGCTGTACTTCGCGATCTGCGTCTTCGCGTCGATCCCGACGCTGCGGTCGACGTCGATCACCTCGATCGCGCAGATGGGTCTCTACATGGTGGTGGCGGTCAGCGTCTTCGCGTCGGCGATCGACGACGATCTCGAGGAGCTGAAGAAGCCCTTCCTCGGGCTGATCGCCGTAACCGTCTGCCTGGCCGCCGCCGTCACGGCGGCGCGCGAGCAGTACTTCCTCGGGTTGCACAAGAACCTGATCGGGGCGGTCTCGTCGTGCGGGTTCATCGCGGCCGTGGAGTTCGCCCTGGCCGGGCGAGACCGCCGCGTGCGGCTGTTCGCGATGGCGTCGGCGGCGGTGCTGGCGGTGGGGATGGTGTCGGTGGTGTCGCGCGGCGCGTGGCTGGCGTCGCTGACGGGGATGGTCGTGATCTTTGTGATGCGTCGGCGCGTCCTAGACCTGTTCAAGCTGTGCGTGGTGATGGCCCCCTTCATCGCGATCGCCTGGCTCGCCCTGCCCGAGGGGCATCGCTCTTACGCCGTCGACTTCGATGCCGAGACCTATAACATCCGCGCCCGGTACCGGATGGTCGATCATGCCTACTCGTTCTTCGAGCAGAACCCGGTCTACGGCGTCGGGGTCGGGCTCCGCAAGGAGTACGACGCGACCAACCTCGCGATGCTCACGCTCGCAGAGACCGGCGTGATCGGGCTGGTCTGCCTGATCATCATCCACGCGGCCGTGCTGTGGATGGTGCTGCTCACCGCCCGCACGATGCGTCGCGACGACCCGCTGTTCACGCTGGTGGTCCTCGCGGCCGCCCTGCTCATCAGCCGCATGGCCCACGGGATGGTCGACCACTACTGGTCGCGCGGTCCGATCATGACGACCTGGGCCGCCGTCGGGTGCGCCACCGCGGTCTACCTCCGCCAGCACGGAACCGAAGGCCTGATCCCCCGCGTCCGGCAGCCCACGGGCGAGCCTCAGCCGGAGGCGGGCCCCGCATGAGCCGCTTCGCCCTGGCCTTCCCCGCCTTCCACCGCCGCGGCGGCGTCGAGCGCATCCTCGTCGAGGTCGCGCACGACCTGGTGGCGCACGACCACGAGGTCCACCTCTTCGGGCACGACTTCGACGCGGACACGCTGCCCGAAGGCGCCGTCGTCCACGCGATCGCGGGCAACGACCCCCTCGGCCTGATGCGCACGCTCCGCTTCGCCGACCGCAGCCGAGCCGCGATCGACGCGACCGGCCTGGCCTTCGATCGCGTCGCCACCTGCGGCGTGCTCGCCCCGGCCGGCTCGGTCATCTGGGCCCAGTCGGTCCACGCCGCTTGGCTGGAGATCGGCCGGCGCGACGGCTCGCTCAAGGACCGCCTGATGCGCCGGCTCAACCCCTTCCACCCCGCGATCCTCCGCCGCGAGCGCGCCGTCTTCGGCGGACGGCAGTACGCCCACGTCGTCGCCCTCACCGACCGTGTCAAGGTCGACCTGATGCGCTTCTACGGCGTGCCAGCCGACGACATCACCGTCATCCCCAACGGCTTTGCCCCCGGCGAGTTCAACCCCTCAAACCGCGCCGAGAAGCGCGACGCGATGCGCCGCTCCCTGGGCATCACGGACGACGAGCGGGCGGTGGTCTTCGTCGCCAACGAGGCCAAGCGCAAGGGCCTGATCCCGCTGATGAAGGCCATCGCGCAGATCAACGATGCACGGCTGAAGTTGCTCGCGGTCGGTCGGCTCGACGCGGTGTCGCTGAGCAAGACCGCCGACGAACTCGGCCTCGCGGGCCGCGTGACGTTCACCGGCCCGTCACCGACCGTCGCCGACTATTACGCCGCGGCCGACGCCTTCGCCTTGCCCACCATCTACGAGGCGTGGGGCCTGGTGATCGTCGAGGCCATGGCCTGCGGCGTCCCCGCGCTCACGAGCAGGCTCGCCGGGGCCGCCGCCGCCGTTCAGCCCGAGGTCAACGGCGACCTGCTGGACGACCCGGCCGACATCGACGAGATCGCCGACAAGCTCGGCGGCCTGCTCGACCGCCCGCACGACCCCCAGGCCGTGTCCGCCTCCGTGCAGCCGTACCGATGGGACCGCGTGCTGCGTCGCTTCGAGCAGGTCTTGCTCGACCCGCCGTCGCCGTCGGTCGATCCCGCCGTGCCAGCCGCCGCGCCGGCCCAACCCGCCCACGCCCAACCGCAGCCCGCGTGATGACCGCCGACACCCCCCAGCTCAGCCGGCCCGGCTACCGACCCGGCCAACACGTCACCGCCCTCGACGGCCTGCGCGGCGCGGCCGTGCTCGCGGTCGTCTTCTACCACTGCCTCTACCTGCCCGGCGACAACGCCGTGGTCGGGTTCTTCAACCGCTTGCTGCTGACCGGGTGGGTCGGGGTCGACCTGTTCTTCGTGCTCTCGGGCTTTCTGATCACCGGCATCCTGCTCGACACGCGCAAGTCCGGCGGCGGGTACTTCGTGCCGTTCTACGCCCGTCGGCTGTTCCGCATCTTCCCGCTGTACTTCCTGCTGCTGGCGATCGTGTTCATCGGGCTGCCGCTGGTGGCGCCCGGCGTCGTGCCCGAGGACGCGCAGCGATCGCAGGTGTGGTTCTGGCTGCACATCTCCAACATTTACTACGCGCTGTACTACTGGTCGTGGGGCGCGTTGTCGCCGACGTGGTCGCTGGCGATCGAAGAGCAGTTCTATCTCGTTTGGCCGGCGGTGGTGCTGCTGTGCCCGCCGCGTGCGTTGAAGTGGGTCTGCCTGGGGTTGGCGGTCATGGCGTTCGGGCTGCGGGTGCTGGGCCGGTGGGCGGACTTCGGGCCGGTGGCCATCTACGTGTTCACGCTCACGCGGGTCGACGGGCTGGCGCTGGGCGCGTGGGTCGCGATCATGGTCCGCGACAGCGCGATGCTGAAGCGCTGGGGCGGGCCGCTGATCGCGCTCGCGGCGGTGGTGGGCGCGGGGATGCTCGCGTTCGTGTGCTTCTACGACCGGATCGACAACCTCGGTCGGGGCGGCCAGACGATCGGCTACTCGGCGGCGGCGATCGCCTTCGCCGGGCTCATCCTCGCGGCGTCGGGCGCGACCCACGCCAATCGCCTGCAAAGCCTGTGCGCGGCCGGGTGGCTGCGCTTCTTCGGCAAGTACAGCTACGCCATCTACCTCTTCCACCGACCGGTGGAGTCGTTCGTCAATCGCGTCGAGGCTCGGCTGGGCTGGGAGACGCAAGGCACGGTGACTCTGGCGCTGCTGCACGTCGTCCTGGTGCTGGGTGTGACCACCCTGGTGTCCGTCGTGACTTGGTACACGTTCGAGTCGCGCATCCTCAAGCTCAAGCGTTACTTCCCCTACGGCGCCAAACCCAAGCGCGACGCCGCCGCGGCCGGATGGGAATCGCCCACCCTGCAACCCTCAACGCCCGGCACGACCCGATGACGATGCGTTGCCTCCTGCTCACCGATTCCGACGCCTTCGCGGGCACCGAGCGTCACATGCTCGACCTCGCCGGCGCGCTCGCGTCGCGTGGCGTCGATGCCTCGATCGGTAACCCCGCCGGCACACCCCTGGCCGAGCGAGCCCACGCCGCCGGCCTGCCGCACCTCGACGTCCCGCGCGGCCCGGCGGTCGACCTGCCCGCCGCTCGACAGCTCGCCCGTCTCTTGAAGCGTGGCGACCTCGACCTCATCCACGCTCACAACGGCCGGGCCATGCTGATCGGCGCGGTCGCCACCCGCCTGGCCGGGCGTGGCGCGCTCGTCGCAACCCAGCACTTCCTCACGCCCTCTCGGTCCGCCCGTCGCGGCCCCAAGGCCTGGCTGGCCAACGCGCTGCACCGCTGGGTCGCCGGCCGGGTCGATCGACAGGTCGCCATCTCCTCGGCCGTGCTCGACGCGATGATCGCCCGAGGCGACGCCCCCGCGGACCGTTGCCGACTCGTCCGCAACGGCATCCCGTCGCCGCAGCCGCCCGCCGGCTTCGAGGCCGCCGCCACGCGCCGCGAGTTCGGCCTCACGCCCGACGCGCCGCTCGTGGTGACCGCCGCTCGGCTCGTGCCCGAGAAGTCGATCGACGTGCTCATCGACGCGATGCGGCACGTCGTCGAGCGCATCCCCGAGGCCGTGTGCCTGATCGCGGGCACCGGCTCGCTCGAGGGAGACCTGAGCCGACGCATTGATAACGCGGGGCTCGCGGATCGAGTCCGCCTGCTCGGCTTCCGCCGCGACGTGCACGCCCTGATCGCGACCGGGGACGTGTTCGCCCTGCCCTCCGCGGCCGAGCCGTTCGGGCTCGTGTTGCTCGAGGCCATGGCGCTGGGTCGGCCGGTCGTCGCGACCGACCACGGCGGGCCGCGCGATATCGTCACGCCCGACACCGGCAGGCTCGTGACGCCAGACGACCCCGACGCGATGGGCGACGCGCTCGCGACGCTCCTCGCCGACCGATCCAGCGCCGACGCATCGGGGCGAGCCGGGCGTGATCGCTACCGCGCCGAGTTCACAGTCGATCGCATGGCCGATGAGATGTTGGCGGTCTATCGCGAGGTCTGCCCGATCGACGTCGCCGTCGGCGAGAACGACCCGACCCAGCCGGCGTCGATGCCGCGATCGACAGGAGGTGCCGTGTCATGCGCGTCCTGATGATCTCGCACACCTGCCAGTCCAGCACGGAGGGCCAGCCGAAAGCCGTGCACCTCGGCCGGCGCGGCGACATCGACCTGACCGTGCTCTCGCCGACGCGGTGGAAGCACTACGGCCGGTGGCGCGACGCCGAGCCCGCCCCGCCGGACGCGCCGTTCCGCCAGGAACTGCAGCCGGTGCGCTGGCCTTGGATCGGGCCGGCCCAGTTCTACCTGCATCATTACCCCGCGTTGGGCAAGCTGCTCACCGAGCTGCAGCCGGACGTGATCGACCTGTGGGAAGAGCCCTGGGCTTTGGTAAGTGCGCAGGCCGCGTGGCTGCGGCGACGCCTCGTGCCGCACGCCAAGCTCATCAGCGAGACCGAGCAAAACCTCGACAAGAAACTGCCCTTCCCGTTCGAGCGGATGCGTCGCTACACCCTCGGCCAGGCGGACTTTCTCATCGGCCGATCGCGGGAAGCCGTCGAGATCGCCAAGCGTAAGGGATACGACGGCCCGTCGGCCGCGCTGCCCAACGCCGTGGACGAGGCGCTGTTCCGCCCGATGGACCGGGCCGCGTGCCGCGAAGAGCTGGGACTCGTGCGGTTCACCGTCGGCTACGTCGGCCGGCTCGTGCCCGAGAAGGGGCTGAGCGACCTGCTCGACGCGGTCGCGCAGGCCGGGCCAGACATCGGCGCCCTGGTGGTCGGCCGTGGCCCGATGCGCGACGAGTTGCACCGCCGCGTCGCCGAGCAAGGCCTGGCCGGCCGCGTGCGATTGATCGACCACCTGCCGCTCGACGGCCTGCCGACCGTGATGAACGCGATCGATGCCTTGGCCCTGCCGTCGCGCACCACGGCCCGGTGGAAGGAGCAGTTCGGTCGCGTCGTCGTCGAGGCCCAGGCCTGCCGCACGCCGGTGATCGGCAGCGACTCGGGCGCGATCCCCGAGGTGGTCGGCGACGGCGGGGTGGTCGTCCCGGAGCGCGACCCCGCGACGCTCGCCAAGGCGATCCGGCATCTGGCCGACGATCCCGCGCTCACGCGCCGGCTCGGGCAGCTCGGCTTCGAGCAAGTCCACGCCCGCTACACCTGGCGGCGCCTCACCGATCGGATGGCCGCGATCTACCACGACGTCACCCGCCGCGAACCGACCGACCACGCCGATGGATGGTCCCCCGCCGTCGCGTCCCGACCCGCCTGAACGATGACCACGCTCGCCACGCCCACCCCGCCGCCGACCTCGACGCTCGCGCCGCCCCCGCCGGCCCGCACCGGCCGGCTGCGCCTGGCCGATGTCGGCGCGGTGGACCCGCCAGCTCGACCGCGGCGCGTGATGTACCTCAGCCACCACGCCCGCCTGTCCGGCGGCGAGATCTCGCTGCTGGCGCTGTTGCGCACGATCGATCGGTCCCGGATCGAGCCGATCGTCGTCGTCGGCAGCGACGGCCCGCTGGCCGACGCGCTGGCGGCCGAGCGCGTGCGGGTGGTGGTCGTGCCGATGGACGACGGCCTGGCCGACACGCGCAAGGGGTCGCTGGGCGTCGGGGCGCTGCGCCAGGCCGGCAAGCTCGGCGCGGCCGTCGGCTGGTCACGCCGCGTGGCTCGGCTGGCCAAGCACGAGCGCGTCGACCTGATCCACGCCAACACGCTCAAGGCCGATTTCCTCGGCGCCGTCGCCGGCAAGCTCGCCGGCGTGCCGGTGCTGTGGCACGTGCGCGACCGGATCGACGACGACTACTTGCCAAGCCCCGCCGTGCGGGCGGTGCGCGGGGCGGCTCGCGTGCTGCCGTGCGAGGTGTGGACCAACTCCCGCGCCAGCGCCGTGACCATCCGACCCGGCGTTGCCGACGACCGACTGCCGCGCGTCTTGCACGAGGGCGTGACGCTGCGCGGCGAGCACCGCCTGCCGCCCATCGATCGGCCCGACGGCCGCGTGGTCGGCATGGTCGGCCGGCTGGCGGAGTGGAAAGGTCAGCACGTGTTCCTCGACGCCGCCGCCCGCGTGCTCGAGCGTCACCCCGACACGCGCTTCCGGCTCATCGGCTCGGCGATGTTCGGCGAAGAGGACTACGAGGCCCGCCTGCTGGCCCAGGTCGACCGCCTTGGGCTGGGCGATCGCGTCGCGTTCATGGGGTACCGCCAAGACGTGCCCGAGCAGCTGGCCGACCTCGACGTGTTCGTGCACGCCTCGATCACGGGCGAGCCGTTCGGCAAGGTCATCGTCGAGGCGATGGCCGCGGGGTGCGCGGTCGTCGCGACGCGCGGCGGCGGGGTGCCGGAGATCGTCGTCGACGGCATCACCGGCTCGCTGGTCCCGATGAACGACGCCGACGCCATGGCCGAGGCGATCGCTCCGCTGCTCGACGACGTCGATCTCGCCCGCCGCATGGCCGAGGCCGGCCGGCAGCGTGTGCACGCCCGGTTCCTGCAGGAGCACGTCACCGAGCACGCCACCGCGTTGTACGAGCGGCTCTTCCGGCGGCTCGGCATCGACTGAGCCCGGGCCGCCCGAGCGGCCACCCCAACCCGTTCTCCCCTCCACCCCCTGGGCCCGCCCGTCGGCGCCCAGGGGGTACTTTTTTGCGCCGACCGAGGCGTCCACGGGTACCTTCCTGCGATGCCCGTCGCGTTTCTCGCTCAAGCCTCCGCCGCGCCGCCAGACGCGTGGAACCTCGTCAACGAGCTGATGCACTGGCTGCCGTTCGGCGTCGCCATCGGCCTGGCCGCGGGCTCGCTGTGGCTGGCGCACGCGCTGCTGCTGGGCAACAAGAAGCTCTCGCCGGAGCGCCGCCTGCCCGGGCAGGTGACGATGCTCGTCCTCACGCTCGTCGCGATCATCGTGGTGGTCATGGCCCTGCCCGGCGACGGGCACGGCGTCTCCGAGGACACCCGCGGCAACCTGCTGAGCCTCATCGGCCTGGCGGTCACCGCGCTCATCACCCTCAGCTCCACCACCCTGGCCGCCAACGCGCTGGCCGGCATCATGCTCCGCGGCACCGCGCCCTTTAAAGGCGGCGACTGGGTCCGCGTCGGCGAGCACTTCGGCCGCGTCACCCAACGCGGGCTGTTCCACACCGAGGTGCAGACCGAGGACAAGGACCTGCTCTCCTTGCCCAACCTCTATCTCGCCACCAACCCGGTCCGCATCGTCCACGAATCCGGCACGATCGTCTCGGCCGAGGTCTCGCTGGGCTACGACACGCCGCACCACGTCGCCGAGTTCCTGCTCATCCGCGCCGCCGAGAAGGCCGGGCTCGACAAGCCGTTCGTGTGGATCCTGGACCTCAAGGACCACGCGGTGGTGTATCGCGTCGCGGGGCTGCTCAAGGACGTCTCGGGGCTGATCTCGGTGCGGTCGCGGCTGCGGGCGTGCATGCTGGACATGCTGCACGGCGCCGACGTCGAGATCGCCTCGCCGGCGCTGATGGTGCAGCGACGGGCGGAGCTCAAGGACACGGTGATCCCCGACGTCGATCCGCACGCCGCGACGACGCACGGCTTCCGCGCGACGGCCGAGCGGGAGGTCTTCGACAAGGCCGAGCAAGCGGCCCGGCGGTCCGAGCTGCAGGCGGAGCGCGACGAGATCAACGCCCGGATCAAGCAGCTCAAGGGCGAGACCAAGCCCGAGGGCCCGGCCGGGGCCGACATCGACGCCGAGCTCGAACGGCTCGACGCCCGGCTGGTGCGGGTGAACGGGCTGCTGGATGACGACGAGGCGTCGGGCGAATAAAAAACCGCCGCGAAAATGCGGCGGTTCGGGGCAAGCTCCCCCGGCTGGACTCGAACCAGCGACCTAGCGATTAACAGTCGCGCGCTCTACCAACTGAGCTACAGGGGAATAGCTGAGCCGCACAGTTTACCGGCTGGCCGAGGGTCGGCAAGCCGCGCGTCACCGCGGCGGGTCCGGCTGTAACGACGGGGCAAGCGGACACCGACAGGGGACGCGGAAATCGGCTTCGCCGGGTTGGCCGGGGGGGCGGTCGTTTCGTTCGTTACGGGCGTTGCTTCGTCGGGCTCGAGCGGGCTCGGCGGGTTAAGTCGGCCCGAAGTCGGGCCGATGCCACCAGCAGCGTATGCCGTGGTCGTTTCCCGTGGTGGGGCGGCCCGCCCGTTTGTGGTCCCCGTACCCGCAGGAGATTCCCGCAATGCTTCCGACCCGTACTCGCAAGGCGCAGGGCTTCACCCTCGTCGAGATCCTGATCGTCGTCGTCATCCTCGGCATCCTCGCCGCCATCGTCATCCCGCAGTTCACCTCGGCCTCCGAGAACGCCAAGGCCTCGAGCCTGACCTCGCAGCTGCAGACCATCCGCTCGCAGCTCGAGCTGTACCAGATCAATCACGGCGGTGACTACCCCGACTTCAGCAGCAACTGGGACCAGTTCACCGAGCTGACCAACGAGGCCGGCAACACCTCCGGCACGCCGACCCCGACGCTTGGCCCGTACATGCAAAAGCCCCCGGCCAACCCGTTCGGCGGCCTGACCGCTGTGAACCAGGTCACCGGCACCACCGCCGTGACCGGCACCTCCGGCACGCACGGCTGGGGCTACAACACCGACACCGGTGAGATCAAGGCCATCCTGCCTGACACGGTCACCGCGACCGAAGCCCAGGGCCTCGGCCTCGACATCGTCAACGATGTCGTCGTCACCGCCAGCTAACACCGACCCACGCCGTGGCCCCCGCCGAAACGCCGGGGTCACGCTTCCCGCCGAGCGTCGGCCCCACGCTCACCGTCGATCCTCGGAGGCCCGTTCCGTCCGCCGAGTCGACCCCATGAACCGCCACTCGCTCGCCGATCGACGCCGACCTGTTGCGCCCTTGGTCCGATACCCCGGCCGATCGCGTCACCCGTCGGCGACTCGACACGCACGGCTCGCCGCGCCCGAAGTCGCGCCCCCGACGGACCGATAGATCGATCAGCTCGACCCTCGACCCGGAGACCTGCCCGTGCGTCATTCGCGAACCCTCCACGCCCTGCTCGGCGGCTGCGCCCTGCTCCTGGCCCTCAACCTCGCGGTCACGCTGACCAACGGCCCGGCGCCCGCGGCCGGCCTGATCCAGACCGCCCACGCCCAGGGCGCCACCAACGCCGCGCAGCAGCGCGAGCAGATGATCGCCCAGCTCAAGTCCCTCAGCAGCAAGGTCGACGCCCTGAACAGCAAGCTCAGCGGCGCGCTGACCGTCCGCGTCGAAGGACCCGTCGAGACCAAAGACTGATCGCACGTCGGCCCGCCGCCGATCCCGCCATGCACCGACGCCACGCCCATCCCGGCTACACGCTCATCGAGGTGCTGATCACCGTCGTGGTGATCGGCCTGGCCAGCGCGATCGTCGTGCCCTCGCTGATGCGGGGCGGCACGCTCGGCCTGCAGGCCGCCGCTCGCATCGTGATCGCCGACCTGCTGCTGGCTCAGAACGACGCCATCGCCTACCAGGCCCGACGCCGCGTCGTCTTCGACATCGACAACAACGAGTACCGCATCGAGGCCGGCACCATTCAGCCCGACGGGAGCGTCGCCTGGAGCACGCTGCAGGTCAGTTGGATGCCCGGCAACGGCGACTACGTCGTCGACTTCGACACCGACTCGCGCTTTGACGGCGTCGTGCTGATCGAGGCCGACTTCGACGGCGCCGAACAGGTCGCGTTCGACGAGCTGGGCGGGCCGTCGGACGGCGGGTTCGTGCGACTGCGATTTGAGGACCAGACGTATCGCGTGCAGCTGGCCGAGTTCACCGGCCGGGTGTCGGTCACGCGGGAGTAACCGCGCCGGAGGCGGCGCAGACGGCAAGGAGCGATTCAGGGTGTTCGCAAGCCTGACCCAAAGCAAGACGCGCACGATCGGCGTCGACATCGGCCGACGCGCCGTCCGCCTGGTGCAGCACGACGGGTCGGCGTCGACGGCGGCCGCGCAGGCGCCGATCCGCGGCGAGCACCGCTGCCGGGACGAGGCGTTCGTCGAAGCCGCGGTCGACGCGGTCAAGCGCGCGCTGGACGCCGGCACGTTTGTCGGCCGCGCGGCCGCGGTCGCGTTGCCCACCTCGGTGCTCAAGTTCACCAGCGTCCGCATGCCCGAGATGCCCGAGGCCGAGATGGCCGAGGCCATCAAGTGGGAATCCGACGGCTCGACCGAGCCGGGCGTGGAGACGATCCGCCAGTACGTCAAGCTCGGGCAGGTCCGCCAGGGCGAAGAGGCGCGGCAGGAAGTGCTGATGATGACGGCCGACCGGCGCTGGATCGAGTCGTTCGTCGACGGGCTCGACGGGCTCGGGCTCGACCTTGATCGCCTCGACTTCTCGGGCAACGGGCTGTTGAACGTCGTGCCGGTCGGCGACGAGCCGCGGCTCGTGATCGACTTTGGCGCCGACTCGACGCGGGCGATGATCGTCGAACGCGGGGTGCTGCGGTTCTACAAGGTCATCGGCGCCGGGCAGAACGACTTCGATCGGCTGGTCGCCGAACGGCTGCGCGTGCCGCTGGGCGACGCGGCCGAGGCACGGCGGCAGGCCGACGGCGACGCGGCCGCGTCGCGCGGCGTGCAGGAGGCGATCCGCACGCCGACCGAGGAGCTGGCCCGCGAGCTGAGCCTGTGCATCCGCTACTTCGGCGTGAGCTTCCGCGGCGCGAGGCCCGAACAGGGCCTGGCCGTCGGCGGCGGCGCGACGTTCCCGCAATTGCTCGACGAGCTGGGCCGAGCCAGCGGCGTGACGCTCGAGGCGCTGGACCCGTTCGACACGGCGGGGCTCGACGCCGTCTCGGTCGAGCAGCCATGGGCGTGGTCGACGGCGGTTGGCCTCGCGCATCACGGACCGGTCCGCCACGTCAAGCCCGACGCACAGCGGGAGGCCGCGTGATGAGCGTTGACTTCCTGCCCGAGAGCTACCGGCAGAAGCGCCAGCTCCGCCACCTCAAGCGGGTCTGCGGCGTGATCGCTGTCTGCCTCACAGCGGTGGCCCTCACCTGGGGCGGCATGCAGATGACCGTCGCCGGGCGGATGGCCACCCGCGCCGACGCGTTGGCCGCGCAGGCTCGCACGGCGCAGCAGACGCACGACGAGCTGGCCCGCGTCACCGAAGAACACCGCGTGCTGAAGCGGCAGGCCGAGATCGGCCGCGAGCTGGCGATGCCGTTCGATCACGCCGACCTCATGCACCTCTTCGCCGAGGCCCTGCCCGCGGAGGTCGGCCTGACCCAGCTCGACGTGACCACCGTGCGGCCCAAGCCCCAGCCGGCGATCGCCCCCGGCGCCACGCCCGCTCCCCGAAACGCCAAGCCCGCGCCCGCCGTTCAGCAGCCCGACCGCCTGGAGGTGCAGCTCACCGGCATCGCGCCCAGCGACCTCGTGGTCGCCGAGCTCGTCAACGCGCTGACCACCCACCCCGCCTTCGACGCGGTCACGCTGCACGGCAGCCGGCCGGTCGAGCGCTTCGGCTACCACGTCCGGCTGTTCGACCTCAGCCTCCAGGCCCCGTTGAACCGGCGGTTCATCAGGCTCGACACCGACCCGCGCGTGTTGGCCGACGCCGAACAACCGACGCCCGACGCGCAGTCCGCCGTGGAGGTGACGCCATGATCGACCGGCTCAACCGTCCATCCGCGGCCTGGCTCGCCGGCACGGTCGTGCTCTTCGGCGGGCTCATCGTCGCCGTCGACCTGCCGATCCGCTCGATGCAGTCCGGCCACCGCGACCGCATCGCCCAGGCCGAGCGCAGCCTCGCCGGCTCGTCCGACGCCGCGACCCAGCTGGCTCAGTTGAACGACGAGATGGTCGAGCTCCGCGAAGAAACGCGGAGCATCCAGCAACGCATCCCCCAGGCCAACGAGACCGCCGAGGTCATCCGCGGGATCAGCCAGGCCATGGAACGTCACGCCGCCGACGAGCCGATCCTCACGACCGGGCCGGTCGAGCACTACGCCACGCACAGCCTGATCCCCATCCAGGTCAGCTTCCGGGCGGACTTCGACAACGCCTATCGCGTGATGGACGCGCTGCGGTCGATGCCGCGACTGATCCGCATCGAGCGGATGACGCTCTCGCGCGAGGGGGGCGAGCTGAGCCGACCGATGCCGATCTCGCTCGAGGTCGCCGCGTTCTTCAGCCGGCCCGATCAGTTCGCCGCGGTGGCCGGCGGGGAGGGCACGCGATGAAGCGCTACCTCGACGCCATCCTCGCGGAGATGAAGGCCGACAAACGCAAGGCGATCGCGCTGTCCGCCGTGCTGGCGCTCGGCCTGCTGCTGTGGGGCCGGCTGCTGATCAAGAACGAGGTGCCCCGCGTCGCGACGGCCACGCCCGAGGCGGTCCTGCCCGCACCGACGCCCACGACCCCCGCGCCGACCACGATCGAGACCGGCCCGCGGCCGGACATCGAGGTCTACATCCCCAACACCAACCCGCGCAACCTGTTCGGCTTCGACCCCAGCCCCTACAGACCCACCCTCGACGGCGAGGTCGGGCAAGGTCCGTCGAAGTTACCCGCCGCGTCGACCGATGACCCCGATCAGACCCAGCGGGTGGTCCAACAGGCCCGCCAGCTGAGCCTGCAGAGCGTCGTCGTCAACGGCGGCACCCGGCAGGCGCTCATCGACGGCCAGCTCGTGGGAGCCGGCCAACGCATCGACGGCTTCGAGGTCGTCTCCGTGCAGGAACGCAACGTCGTCCTCCGCAAGAACGGGGTCCTCGTCCGCCTTGGCTTGTAACCACCCGCGTCGCGACGGCCACGCCCGAGGCGGTCCTGCCCGCACCGACGCCCACGACCCCCGCGCCGACCACGATCGAG
>JBCBUE010000027.1:0-36991 GCA_039818285.1 Planctomycetota bacterium
CAGGTAGTACGCCGGCACGTACACCAGCAACGCCCCCAGCCCCGCCACCACCCCCAGCGGCACGCCCGGCCGAACCACCGCCCACACCCGCGCCAACCGCCCCCCGGTCGGTCGCGGCCTCTCCACCGACCCCAGCCGCTCCCGCCACACGCCCCGCGCCAGCGACCACGTCCGCCGGTCATAGACCGCCGCCACCACCAGCCACCACCCCGCCATCGCCGCGATCCCCGCCGCCAGCGACGACGTCGCGTAGATCGTCGCCGCCGCCGCCGTCACCCCGCCCACACCCCGCACGATCATCGACAGCCCCGCCGCCCGCGCCCGACCGCTTGCCAGCCCCACGCCGTAGATCAGGTCGGACGCATGGTCCGCCAGCTTCAATAGCACCACCGCCACCACGATCGCCCGCGCGCTCGGCGAGTCCACCGCCGCCATCCCCCCCGCCAGCGTGATCAACGACGCTAGCAGCGCCCCACCCCCGCGCGTCGCCGCGTACGCCCCCATCGACCGCCGCGCCACCACGTCCCCCGCCGCCAGCGCCCGAAGCCCCAGCCCCAGCATCAGGAAGGTCGGCGTCGCGATCCCCATCGCGATCACGAACTCGCCCACCGACTCCGGCACCGTCTGCTTGGCCACCACCGCGATCACCGCCCACTGGCTCGCCGCCCACACCACCTGACCGGCGAACATCCACGCCCCGCCCGATCGCGCGCTCCGCGCCTCCACCTACGACCCCGACCCCACCATCGCCGACAACTCCTCGGCCGACAGCCAAAGCAGGTTGTTCTCCGACGTGTACACAAACCCCGAGTCCACCAGCCGACCCACGATCCCGTCGTACTTCACCGACGTCGTGATCACGTACCGGTCCCCCTGATCGATCGTGTGCGGCGCGTCGTGCACGCCGATCAACTCTTCGTGCTTCTTCTCCCCCGGCCGAAGCCCCACCACCCGTGTCTCGGCCCCCGGCGCAATCGCCGCCACCAAGTCGCCAACCTTCACCGACGGCGCTTTGGGCACGAACAACTCGCCCCCCCGCATGTCCGTCACCGCCGAGAGCACCTGCGTCGCCGCGTCCCGCACCGCCACCCAGTACCGCGTCGCCTCCGGGTCCGTCACCGGCAAGACCCGACCGGCCGCCGCCATCTCGCGGAACTTGGGCACGATCGACCCGCGCGAGCCGGACAAGTTCCCGAACCGAATCACCGCGAACGCCCCGTCCCGGGCCCCGAGATAGGCGTTGCCGTGCAGGAACATGCGGTCGCCCACCAGCTTGGTCGCCCCGTAAAGGCTCACCGGGTTACTCGCCTTGTCGGTCGACACGGCCAGCACGCGCTTCACGCCGGCCTCGATCGCGGCCTCGATCAGGTTCTGAGAGCCGAGGATATTCGTCTGCACCGCCTCGAATGGGTTGAACTCCGCCGCCGCGACGTGCTTCATCGCCGCCGCGTGGATCACGACGTCCACCCCGTTGAACGCCAGCCGCAGCCGCTTGCCGTCCCGCACATCCCCGATGAAAAACCGCGTCCGCGCCCCGTGCCCGAGCCCAGCAAACTCTTCCTCCATCGCCCACTGTTTATGCTCGTCCCGCGACAGCACGATCACCCGCCGCGCGGCGGTCCGCTCCAGCAGGGCGGTCACGATCCCGCGCCCCAGCGTGCCCGTCCCGCCCGTGACGAGAACCGAGGCCCCTTCCCAACTCATCTCACCCGATTTGTCTGGCATGTGTTGCGTCCCTGCAGTCGATCGACGTGAGCCTCATACTGTAACCAGCGATGCCGACGGACGATGCAGCTCAGCCCCCACTCGTTCCCGAGGCCCCCCCACGTCGCGTCGGCTTGATCATCGCGATCCACCGTAACGTCGATGACATCGGCCCCTGCCTCGCGTCCGTCTTCGCCGACGCCGACGCCCACTCCCAGATCGGGCTGACCGTGGTGGTCGTGGACGACGCCTCGGTCGACGCCGGCCCCGACCTCGTCGCCGACCGGTTCCCGCGTGCCGACCTGCTCCGCCTGCCCGACAACCTCGGCTTCGCCGGCGCCAACAACGCCGGCTACGACCGCCTCACGGCGCTCGTCCCCAACCTCGAGTACGTCGCGCTGCTCAACGCCGACACCGTCGTCCGCCCAGGCTGGCTGGCTGCGCTGCTCGCCTTCCTCGACGCCCACCCCGACGCCGGCGCCGCCCAGCCCAAGATCCTCCTGCACGACGAGCCCCACCTCATCAACACCGTCGGCAACCGGCTCCACTACCTCGGCTTCGGCATGATGACCGCCTACCGAGAGCCCGACGACGGCCGGTTCGACACCCCCCGCGAGATCGGCTTCCCCTCCGGCTGCGCCGTCCTGCTCCGCGCCGGCTGGCTCGCCGAGCACGGCCTGTTCGACCCCGCCTTCGGCATGTACCTCGAGGACGCCGACCTAGGCCTGCGCCTCCACGCCACCGGCCATCCGCCGTGGTACTGCTCCGCCGCCGCCGTCTTGCACCGTTACACGCCCGATGCGCCGACGAAGGCTTACCGCCAACTCGAACGAAATCGTTATCTCATCCTGTTGACCTACTGGCGGTGGCGGCTCCTGGTAGCTGTGAGCCCGATGCTGTTGCTGATGGACGCGATGCAGTGGGTGTACGTGATCACCATCGGCCAGCCTCTGTCTCGTCTCCGCAACCTCGCCTGGCTGCTGGGCCCGGGCCGCGCCGTCGCGCGCCGGCGTCGCACCCAGAACCTCCGCGTGGATCCAATCCAACTCGTCTCTCGAATCGACTTGCCCGCCGGCGAGCCGTGGTTGTTGCGCCGGCTCGTCAACCCGGGGCTTGAGGCTTACAGCCGATTGGCTGGGCTTGGCCGAGAGGGTGTGGACGGTGTCGCGGCCTTCAGCGGCAAGGCGGTGGCATCCGTCACTTGCCGAGGCGGTGCGATGTTGCTGTCGCTCGCGGCGTTCCTGGTGGCGTCCGCCGTGCTCGGCCCGGACGGTTTCGGCCGATTCTCGATCGCGCTGGCTTGGGCGATGATCCTCGCGATCGGATGCTCGATGGGGGCGGGTCGGCTCGTGATCCGCGAGGTTGCGTCGGGCCGGCCGGGCTTTCGACAGCGAGCACTGACCGTCACCCTCACGATGGCGGCGGCGGTGTGCATATCGGCGTGCTTGGCCGCTACGCTGGGCTGGCGGATCGCGGACAGCCTCTGGCTGACGCTCGCAACCGCTGGATTCGTGCCGCTGATGACGCTCGGCTTGGTGACACGGTCCATGCTTGAGGGGCTCGGACGACCGCTGATGGGGTTTGTTCCGCTCGCGATGCTGCCGGCGGTCGCCATGCTGGCGACGGCCTGCCTCGTGCCGCCGACCGGCGCCCCCTCGACGTGGGCTCTGATCATGCTGCTGGCGTCGATGGCGGGGCACGCCATCGCCGGGGCGGTTTTGTGGTGGTCGGGTCGAGAGACCGAGCGTCCATTGACAGATCGAGAGCCGGGCCGACTCACGTGGTCGACGTATATCGTCATGGCGGCCCCGTTCGCGGCGGCCGACCTCATGATGATTGTCAGCGCACGAGCCGACCTGCTGCTGATCGGATGGATGCTCGATACCGAGCAAGCGGGAATCTACGCGCTGTCAAGCCGCGCGGCGGAGCTCGTGGGTCTTCCGCTGCAGGCGGTGAACGCGGTGGTCGGCGCCGCCGTGGTCCGGTTCGCCGCGAAGCGTCAACGAGCCGACATGGAAACGACGCTGCGTCGATCGGCTCGACTGGCCGGCGCCACTTCGTCCGCCATGCTGCTTGGGTTGATCCTGTGTGGCCGGTTCGGGCTGAGCCTCGCGGGAGAGGTGTATGCCCAGGGCTACCCCACGATGATCGTCCTCGCGTCTGCTCAGGTGGTATCGGCGTGCGTGGGTTCGGTCGGCATGGCGCTGTCTCTGCTGGGCCACGAGCGGCGGGTGCTCGCGACGTTCGCCGGCAGCACGCTCCTGAACATCGGGCTCAATCTCGCTCTGATCCCCTCGCTGGGCTTGACCGGTGCCGCGATGGCCACGGCGATCAGCCTGCTGGCCTGGAACCTGATGCTCTGGCACGCCTGCTGGCGAAAGATCGGCTGTAACCCCGCGGCAATCGGGCCAAGGAGCGCGGCGTCGTGACCTCGAAACCGAGCATCTTCGTCGTCGGCGCGCCCAAGTGCGGGACCACCAGCCTGTGCGCCCAACTGGCAGCCCATCCGCAGGTTTTCTTCCCCGCGGTCAAGGAGCCCTTCTTCTTTGGTTCGGACTTGTCGGGGCGGTTCGCTCGACCCCTGGAAGAGTACCTCAGGCTCTACGACGCAGCGGCCGATCGGCGCGCGGCCGACGGCTCGGTGTTCTATCTCCGCTCGGAGAAGGCGGCCCGGGAGATCCGCGCGTTCAACCCCGACGCCCGTGTCCTCGTGCTGATCCGCCGGCCGCTTGAGATGATGCACTCGCTGCACGGCCAGATGCTTCACAACCTCGATGAAGACATTGCCGACTTCGAGCAGGCCCTCGCCGCGGAGGATGAACGCCGCGCCGGTCGACGCATCCCGGACGGGTGTCGTCACCCCTACGCGCTGGCGTACACCGAGATGGCCAATTACGCGCCGCAGATCCGGCGTTACTTCGAGGTGTTCGGGCGCGATCGCGTCTGGGTGCACCGATTCGAAGACCTCCTCCAAGAGCCTCAGGAAGCGTGGTCTTCGTTGACGGCGTTCCTCGGGCTGGAAGACGTGCCCGTTCGGGTCCGCCTTCTCAACCCACGATCCCTGCCCCGTTCGGTATGGCTCAAGCGATTCGTGCGAGACGAGAGGGCGCAACGCGTGGCGAACAAGCTCGTGCCGTTCTGGTGGCGCGCTCCCCTGGCACGGCTGGTTGAGCGGGCCAACTCTCGTGCGATCCCGAGGCCAACGATGTCACGAGCCTTGATCGATCGCCTGGCCGGAGAACTGGAGCCCGAGGTGCGAACGCTTGGTAACCTGCTTCAGTTAGACCTTACTGACTGGATCGAACGCCCGGTGACCTGGCAGTAAAACCCGGCCAGATGTTCCGCCGAGGCTTGCGCGGTGAAAGGTGTGCCGCGGAATCTCTCGACCCGAGACGCGCGTAGCGAATCGCACGATTCGGCGAGCGCCCGCTTTACGACATCAATCCAAGCCGCCGCCCCCGCCGCGAGTTCCGCACGGAACACCGCACCGGGCACGGCTTCGATCTGAGGCGTGACGCTCTCGGAGACGATCAGCGGGACGCCCGCGGCCTGAGCTTCTAACGCCGCGACGGGCAACCCTTCGTGCTCCGATGGCATCAGCATCGCGGCGACGTTGTGGGTCAGGATCGACGGCACGTCGCCGCGCTCACCGAGCAAGAGGACGCGGCCGGTCAACCCATGCTCCCGAATGGCTTTCTCAATACGAGCCCGCTCCGGCCCGTCCCCCACGATCAAGGCCCGCGGTGCGTCGGGCCCCATCCCGGCCATGAGTTCTACCAGGACGTGAACGTTCTTCTGGGGCGTCAACCGCGAGATGGTGGCGAGGAATCGTTCGTCGCCGAGGTCTGCGGGCGGAGGTTCGTGCCGTGCCCGGTCGAATCGTTCGATCGGCACGCCGTAGGGCAGGAGCCTCACCCCTTTGGTCGAGCCGAACAATCCGATCGCGGCGGCATCGCTGCAAGCCATGGTGTGCGTGGCGTAGCGGCGAATCATCGCGTGCGCCAACCGAGCGTAGATCGGCCAAAGACGCGGGTGCCGACGGCTGACCGTAGAGGATGTGTTGTGCGAGTGAGCCACCCGTACCGGCACGCGGCATCCAGACGCCACGCGCAGGAGTGGCCCGCTGCTGGTGAAGGGATGGCTGTGGGCGAGATCGAAGGGGCCGAGCTCGTGCAGCGCGGCGGTCGCGGTGCGGAGCAGCGCTCGCGTCCCCCAGTGATCGGGGTTGACGATGCGAGAAGCCACACTGGCAAAGTCATCCTGAAGCGACTGGCCGCGCGGGCCGTCGGCGATGATGACGTGTTGGATGCCGGGGTAATGCCGCCCGTGGTATCGCATCACCTCGAGCAACCAACGCTCGACCCCCCCCACGCCGAGACTGCAGCCGAGGTGCACGACACGCAACAGAGCGGCCTCCTGCCCGGGCTCTGGCATTGGATCCGTCTCTTGGGAGATCATGCCGTCAAGGCTCCGGCCCGGCTTCGGCGAGCGAAAGGGTGGGCCGTTCGAGTAGATCGGCATACATGCGAACAACCGCGTCGGCGACGGCTTCTGGTGAGAATCTCTGCGCGGCGAGCCGCCTGGCTCGTTGCCGAGCGGATCGCAACCGATCCTCATCCCCGAGCAGTTCGTGGAGGCCCGTGGCGATGGCTTCGGGGTCGGGGCCGACCACTCGCCCCGCGCCTTCCGCCTCCACTTCGGGCAGGCGACAACCCCTGGTCAGGACGCACGGCACGCCCGCGGAGAGCGCTTCGAGCGCCGCGTTAGGCATGCCTTCGGCGTCCGAGGTCAGCGCGAAGAGGCTGGCGCGGTTCAGCGCGGCTCGCTTCTGGTCGGCATCGAGGTGGCCTAGCCAGAGTACGCGCTCGCTCAGACCCAGTGTCGACGCGAGCGTTTCCCACTCGGCGCGTGACCCCAGGTCACGGCCGCCGATGGCGAGCCAGACATCCGGCTTAGAGACGGCAACCCGCCGGACGGCTTGCAGCAACAAGTCCAGCCGCTTGATCGGCTGAAGACTGCAGAGTGTCAAGATCATGCGGCCGGCGGGCATCTCGAACCCGGCCAGCTTGTTCGTCATGTCGGATGCCATGCCGTCGGTGACCGGAAAGGGTTCCACGGCGTTTGGGATCTGATATGCAGGCACCCGCTTGCCGCAAAACGACTCGACGTCGGCGATCTCCTCTTGGGTCAACGCGTGCAGCGCCGCCGCGCGACAGACGATCCTCCGCTCCCACACCGCCGACCAGGCTTGTTTGAGTCGAGGCTTGATCGCGAGGTGCGCGGGGCTGAGGCAGCCGCGTGGCGTGTAGATGTAGGGCTTGCCGAATTGCCGTGCCGTCCATGCCGATTGCAGGACCGAGTGAGTAAAGCTCAAGCAAGCGTGAACCGCGTCGGCTCGGGCGATGGCCCGACGAAGCGGCCGACGCATTGACGGGCACCAGAACGGCGGTCGCTCGGCCAAGGCCGCGACCGCCGCATACCACACCCGGTAGCCGTCACGCCGGATCCATCGACCGGTGGCCACTCGACCCCGGCAACCCGCGTTGGTCGTGACCACCGAGATCTCGACACCGCGACGGGCCACATGCGGCAGCAGGAGGGGAAGCTGCGCCACCGGCCCGCCAAACTGTGTGGCTGGCTCAAAGAAAGGCATGACGTGGACAACGCGCATCGGTCGGTCATCGGGGATCGGCTGCTTTCCGTCAGCTGCCGTCGGCATCATGGTTCAGTACTGCTTGCGCTGCCGCGCCGAGGGGATGTTGAGCTGGCCGCGGTACTTGGCGACGGTGCGGCGGGCGATGTCGATGCCGTGCTTTTTCATCTCGGCGGCCAGGGCGTCGTCGGACAGCGGCTTGGACTTGTCCTCCGCGGCGATCACTTCCTTGAGCTTCTCCTGCACGGCCGTCCACGACATGTCGTCGCCGGCGGCGGAGGTCGTGCCGCCGGAGAAGAACATGCGCAGGGGGACGATCCCGCGCGGGGTCTGCAGGTATTTCTCCGACACGGCCCGCGAGACGGTCGCGACGTGGATCCCCAGCTGGTCGGCGACCTGGGTCATGGGCAGGGGCTTGAGGGCCGACGGGCCGTGGTCGAAGTAATCGCGCTGGGCGTCGAGGACGGCGTTGATGACACGCAGCAGCGTGACGTGCCGCTGGGCGATGGCGTCGATCAGCCAGCGGGCGGAGGTGATGTTCTGCTTGAGGAAGTCCTTGGTGCGTCGGTCGGCGTCGCGCTTGGCGGCGATCTCGAGGTACTCGGGGGAGATCTGCACGTTGGGGGTTCGGCCGTCGGTGAGCGTGGCGACGTAGCGGTCGGCGGCCTCGTCGTACTCGATGACGGCGTCGGGGGTGATGGAGGGGGCCTCGTCGTTGACCAGCAGCCGGCCGGGGTGGGGGTGGAACTGGCGGAGCTGGCGGACGGCGGCGCGGATGCCGTCGATGGTGATGCCGGTGGCCTTCTCGATCTTGGGCAGGCGGTTGGCCTCGAGGTCGGCCAGGTGCTCGTCGACGATGAGTCGGGCGTCGGCGAGGTCGGGGGCGTCGGGGTTGTGGGTGCGGCGGTCGGTGTCGATCTTGTGGTCGATCTGCAAGAGCAGGCACTCGCGGAGGTCGCGGGCCGCCAGGCCGGGCGGGTCGAGGCGTTGCTGGAGTTCGTCGAGCGCGAGCTCGAGGTGATCCTCGGTCAGGCCGGGCGGGGCCTCGGCGACGAGCTCGCGGAAGGGGGTGCGGAGGTAACCGTCGGCGTCGATGAAGGCGATGAGGTAGCGGCCGGCCTCGGCGAGGTCGTCGGGGGGGTCGGCGAGGCGCCACTGGTCGAGGAGCTGGTCGGTGAGGCACTCGGGCCGACCGGCCGACTGGGCCATGGCGTCCTGCTTGGCGTCGCGTTCGCCGACGAAGCGGGCGTTGGCGCGGCTGGCGAACGTCTCGGAGGCGAAGTCCGAGCCGTTGCGGGCAGCGGCGGAGTCGGTGGTGTTGGCGGCCCAATCCTCGGCGTAGTCGTCGGCGAGGTTGGCGAGCCGTTCGAAGTCGTCGGCGTTGGGGGTGTCGGTGTTGTTGGAGACGACGAGGTCGCGCTCGCGGTCGGTGTCGTCCCGGGCCTGCTGGTCGGTGCGGACGCGGGCCTCCTCGAGATCGGGGGCGGCCTCGACGAGCTCGAGGGTGGGGTTCGCGGCCAACTCCTGCTCGATGCGCTCCTCCAGGGCCGCTAGAGGCATCTGAAGCACCTCCATCGACTGGATCATCCGCGGGGCCAGCTTCATCTGCTGGCCGAGGCGCATGTGTTGACCGGTGTCGAGTCGCATTCAGTGGGGCGTGCAGGCGGGGCGATGGGGGGGAAGGCGGCCGAGTGGTCCGCCGTTTGCTAGCACACTATCGGCGGATCGGGCCCGATGAGCAACCGGGGGTTGTAGGGAATCCGCACAAGCACCCTGCGGCGATGCGGGAGTTTCCCGTTGGAGATGCCCGACGCGCGCGTTAGCTTGGCGGTGGAGGCCATCTGTTCGCCGCGATCGCGGCAAGGAAGGTGCAACATGGCAACGGTGGATGTGCTGCTCGGCCGAAAGGGCGACGAGGTTGTGTCGGTGGGCCCGGACGTGTCGGTGCTCGAGGCCGCGGGGGTGATGAACCTGCGGCGGATCGGGGCCCTGCTGGTGGTCGAGGGCGGCCAGTTGGCGGGGATCTTCACAGAGCGCGACGTGCTGCGACGCGTCGTGGCCGACGGGCACGACCCCGCGACGACGCGGGTCGGCGACGTGATGACCATCGAGGTCGTCTACTGCCAGCCGGACACGACGCTTGCCGAGGCCCGCTCGATCTTCAAGCGCCGCCGCGTGCGCCACCTCCCGGTGATGGACACCGACGGCCACGTCCGCGGCATCGTCTCCATCGGCGACGTCAACGCCTACGACCTTGAGGATCGGCAGGTCGAACTGACCTACCTGCGCGAGTACCTGTTCAGCTAACCGCACCCAGAAGCGGGGAGGCCCCTCGAACCCGTCGCCCGCATCGCCCCGTACACTGCGGCGATGCGGGTGCCGATCGAGGGCGAAGCGTTCGGTGAGTTGGTCGAACGATTCTTCGGGGCGATCGCCGAGGTCGTGGCGGACGACCCGACGGCCAAGTGGGCCGTGGTCGGCGTCCGCAGCCGGGGCGACGTGTTGGCCGAGCGGCTGGCGGCGGCGACCGACGGCAAACCGTTCGGCGAGCGGGTGGGCAAGCTCGACATCACGCTGTATCGCGACGACCTCACCGAGCTCGGCGCCCAGGCGGTCGTGCGGTCGACCGAGGTGCCGTTCGCGATCGACGGGCTGGACGTGGTGCTGCTGGATGACGTGATGATGACCGGCCGATCGGTTCGGGCGGCGTTGCAGAGCCTGATGGACCTCGGCCGGCCGCGACGCGTGTGGCTGGCGGTGCTGGTCGATCGGGGCGGGCGCGAGCTGCCGATCCAGCCGGACGTGGTCGGGCTCGAGCTCACGGGCGACGACACCGGGCGAGTGAGCGTCGAGCTGAGCGAGGTCGACGGGCGAGACGCGATCTCGTTGACGGAGGCGGGCGATGCCTGAGCTCGCGAGCCTGACCACGGCCGAGGGGTACCGCTGGGCGCACCGCGACATGCTGGGCCTCGACGAGCTGTCGGCCGACGACATCCGCCACGCGCTGCGCACGGCCGAGGGGTTCGAGTCGGTCAGCCGACGATCGGTCAAGAAGGTGCCGGCCCTGCGCGGCCGGGTCGTGGTCAACCTCTTCTTCGAGGACTCGACCCGCACGCGCGCCAGCTTCAACCTCGCCGCCAGCCGGCTCTCGGCCGACGTGCTGGAGATGACCGGCAAGGGCTCGAGCACCAGCAAGGGCGAGTCACTCACCGACACCGCCCGCACCATCGAGGCGATGGGCGTCGACGCCATCGTCTGCCGGCACCACCTCAGCGGCGCGGCCGTTCAGCTGGCGCGGTCGGTCGGCGTCAGCGTCATCAATGCCGGCGACGGCCAGCACGAGCACCCCACGCAGGGCCTGCTCGACATCTACACGATCGCCCGCCGGCTCGGCCGACGCGACGGCTACGACCTATCAGGCCTGCGCGTCGGGATCGTCGGCGACGTCGCCCACTCGCGCGTCGCCCGCAGCAACATCCACGGCCTGACCAAGCTCGGGGCCGAGGTCGTCGTCGTCGGCCCGCCGACCCTCGCCCCGCGCGGGTTCGAGGCGATGGGCTGCGCGGTCGCCCACGACCTCGACGCCGTCCTGCCCGAGCTGGACGTCATCAACATGCTCCGCGTGCAGCACGAGCGGATGGCCGGCCCGGCGTTCCCGAGCATCCGCGAGTACGTCGCCGGCTTCGGGCTCAACGAGCAGCGCATCGCCCGCGCCAAGCCCGACCTGCTGGTCATGCACCCTGGCCCCCTCAACCGCGGCGTCGAGATCGTCAGCCGCGTCGCCGACGGCGACCAGTCCGCCATCCTCGAACAGGTCGGCCACGGCCTGAGCATCCGCATGGCCGTGCTGTTCCTCTGCGTGCTCAGCCAGGGCTGAGCCGCCGCCCCCTCACGGCGCACAACTTATGCTGGCCCGATGGCGGGACACACCGAGTCATCCGGGGGGCGTCTGCTCATCATCAGCGGGCCGTCGGGCGTGGGGAAGAGCACGCTGACCAACGCGATGCTGGACCGGCTGGGCGATCGGGCGCGGCTGTCGATCTCGCACACCACGCGGCCGCGCCGGCCGGGCGATCGGGACGGTGAGCACTACACCTTCGTCGACCGGGCCGCGTTCGAGGCCGGGCTGGCCGGGGGCGCGTTCCTCGAGCACGCCGAGGTGTACGGCAATCTCTACGGCACGCCGCGCGAGCCGGTCGAGCGGTGGATTGCCCAGGGGCGGGTGGTCGTGCTGGAGATCGACCAGGCCGGGGCTGAGAAGGTCAAGGCCAAGCTGCCCGACGCGACGGGGGTGTTCATCCTCCCGCCCAGCGAGGAGGCGTTGCTGCAGCGGCTGCGGTCGCGCGGGCAGGACGCCGAGGACGTGATCCAGCGTCGCTACGGGCGCGCCAAGGACGAGATCGCGTCGGCGAAGGCCGGCGGTGTTTACAACTTTTTTGTCGTCAACGACGACTTCGACCGGGCGTTGGGCGAGCTGGTGGCGATCGCCGAGGGGGGTCGATCGGCTACATTGGTTCGATGACCAAGCCCGCGGTCTTCCTCGACCGGGACAACACGCTGATCCGCAACGACGGCGACCTCGGCGACCCCGAGAAGGTCGAGCTGCTGCAGGGGGTGTCGACCGCGGTGGCGTCCCTGCGGGGGCTGGGGTACCGCATCGTGGTGGTGACGAACCAGGGGGGCGTGGCCCGCGGCAAGTACGGCGAGTCGGACGTCAAGGCGGTGCACCAGCGCGTCGCCGAGCTGGTCGAACGCGGGGCGAACGGGGCGCGGATCGACGCGTTTTACTACTGCCCGTACCACCCGCAAGGCCGGCTGAAGCAGTACATGCGCGAGCACCCCAACCGCAAGCCCTCGCCAGGGATGCTGCTGGAGGCGGCGGCGGACCTGGACCTGGACCTGAGCCGGTCGTGGATGATCGGCGACCAGATGCGCGACGTGCAGGCCGGCTCGGCGGCGGGGTGCCGGACGGTGCTGCTGCGGGCCGACGCGGCGGAGCTGTCGCCGCTGGACGTCGCCTCGACCGAGGGCGTCACCGCGATGACGCCGACCCAGACGCCCGGCGCGGTCGAGGCGTCCACGGGCGTCGCGCTGGCGCCGGCCGCGGTCAAGCCCGACTTCCTCGCGGCCAGCCTGATCGACGCGGTTCGCATCGTGGCCCAGGCCCGCCAACCCGAGTCCAACGCGACCGAGGAACGCACGACCGGGCCGGTCAACGTGCCGCGCAAGTGGGACGCCGCCGCGGTGGCTCAGCTTCAGCGACAGTCGGCTCGGCCGGGCGGCCGAAGCGACCCCAAGCCGGCGGAAGACACCCCGCCCGCGGCCGGGGGCAAGCGATCGGCCACGCGCCCGTTCCGGCCGTGGGGCGTGGCCGACGGCGAGCCACGCGAGACCTACGCGCCCGCCAGCCCGGCCGCTGCTGCCGATCGGCCGGTGGACGCGTCCGTCGCCGGCGAGCAGGTCACGGACATCCCCAGCCCGATCGCCGCCGAATTGGCCCGGCGCGCGTCGGCCAAACCCACCCAGGAGCCCGTTGAGCCCGTCGCGGTCAACCCCGAGGAGCCCGACGCCGAGCCGGCGGGCTCTACCCGATTGCTGCGGGCGATCCTGCAAGAGTTGCGTGGCCAGCGGGCGGTGACCGACGGCGTGACGTGGCTGGTCATCCTGGCCGTGGTGTTGCAGATGGGGGCGGTGTTCTGCGTCGCGGGGGCGATGTGGATGGGGGCGGCGTCGGTCGAACTGTTCGCCAGGTGGGCGTTCGTCGGCGTCATGGCCCAGCTCGGAGTGATCGCGATGCTGATGTTCGATGGCCGGCGGGGCTGACGGTGGCGGCCGCAGACGGCAAGACGGGCGGGGGGCGTGTGGCGGTGGTGATGCCGACCTGGCTGGGCGATGCGGTGATGGCGACGCCGACGCTGCGTGCCGTTCGCGAGCGATTCCCCGACGCGCGGATCGAGGCGTGGTGCGTGAAGAACCTGCGCCCGATGCTGCGCCCGATGCCGTGGATCGACCGCGTGCGTCTCTACGACAAGCGCGGCGGCGGGCTGCGACGGGCCGCGACGCGGATGAGGCGGGCCCGCTACGACACGGCGTTGGTCCTGCCCAACAGCTGGCGGTCGGCGTGGCTGGTCTGGCGGGGCGGCGCGCGTCGGCGTGTCGGCTACGCGCGCGAAGGGCGGGGGTGGATGCTCACGGATCGTTTGACCCCGCCGCGGGAGGCGGACGGGCGATGGGCGATGGTGCCCACGCTGCGCTACTACCTGGACGCCGCGGGGCTGCTCGGCGCGGCGACCGACGACGCGGCGATGGGGCTGTTCGTGTCCGACGGCCAGCGGCGGTCTGCCGAGCGGGTGATGCGGGCGGCGGGGTTGTCGTTCGAGCCGATCGCCGAAGGCCGGCGTCGGCTGCGGCCGATCGTGCTGCTCAACCCCGGGGCGCAGAACCCGGCGAAGCGCTGGCCGGCAGAGCGGTTCGCCCGGGTGGCCGACGTGCTGACACGCGACGCCGATGCCCAGGTGGCGGTCACGGGGTCGCCCGCCGAGCGGGCCGTGCTCGACGCGGTCGTCGAGTCGGCGCACGCCCCCGTCGCCGACCTCACCTCGCACGGCCTGACGCTGGGTGCGCTCAAGGGCGTGATCGCGGCCGCGGACCTCATGATCACCAACGACACCGGCCCGCGTCACCTCGCGGCCGCGCTGGGCACGCCGGCCGTCACGCTCTTCGGCCCGACCGACCCGGGCTGGACCACCATCGACGCGCCCGCCGAGCGGCTGATCGTCGCCCCCGACGCGATCGACGCCACGCCGGCCGAGCGACGCCGGTTCGTCAGCGCCCCGCGACGGATGGGCGACATCGCGGTCAGCAAGGTCGTGATGGCCGCCGCCGAGCTGCTGGCCGAGACGGGCGTGTCATCGCCACCGGAGGGCGCGCTTGGCTGAGTCCACCCCGCCGAGCGTGACGGTCGTCACGGAGCGCTACAGCGCCTGGGGCGGCGGACACGAGCGATCGACGTCGCAGATCGTCGCCGAGCTGTGTGCGCGGGGGCACGCCGTGACGGTGCTCAGCGCCGCCGGCGGCGAGCTGCGGGCCGGGCCGGCGGGCGATCGTGGGGAGCACGGCGAGGCGATCCGATCGATGGGGATGTTCACGCTGCGCGGGGCGCTGGACGTCGTGCGCTTTGCTCGGTGGGTCGAGCGCGAGCTGGCGAGCGTCGGCAGCGACGTGTCGTTGTCGATGACGACCGCCGCGTCGGCCGACGTGGTCCAGCCCCGCGGCGGGACGGTCGTGGAAACGATGGCCCGCAACCGCGCGATCCGCCGCACGCCCGCCGGCAGGCTGCTCAAGCGCACGACGCAGGCGCTGCTGCCCAAGCAAATCGCGCTGGTCCGGGCCGAGCGCCGCACCCTCACGCACCCGCGGCTGCGACGGGTCCTGGCGGTGAGCGGCTACGTGGCCCGCCAGCTCGACGAGCACTACGGCCTGACCGGCGACCGAGTCGTCACGATCCCCAACGCGGCCGTCGTGACCCCGATGAGCGACGACGCACGCGCCGCGCTGCGTCGGCGCGCGCGGGCGGCCTGGGGCGTGGATGAGCAGGAGGTGGCGTTTCTCTTCGCCGCGACCAACCCGCGTCTCAAGGGGCTGGGCACGCTGATCGAGGCGACGCGCGCCTTGGCCCAGCAACACCCCGGCGCGTGGCGGGTCTGGCTGGTCGGCGCGTCGCGACACGCGATCTACGAGGGGGTCCGCCGGCTCGGCCTGCAGGATCGGGCGATCGTGATGGGGGCGACGCGCGAGATGGACGCGCTGTACGCCGCGGCCGACGTCGTCGTGCTGCCCACGCACTACGACCCGTCGAGCAAGGTCGTGATCGAGGGGCTCATGGCCGGCCTGCCCGGCATCACCACGGCCTACAACGGCGCCGCCGACTTCCTCACCCCCGGCGATCAGCGGCCCGACCGCGGCGTCGTCATCGCCGACCCGTCCGACGCGGCGGCCCTCACCGACGCGATGGCCGCGATGCTCGACCCCGACCGCCGACGGGCCTTTGCCCGAGCCATCGATCCCGGCCTGGCGGCCTCGCTGAGCATGACCCGCCACGTCGATCGCCTGGCCGAGCAACTCGCCCTCGTCGCGGCCGAGAAACGCGACCCCGACTCGCCGACCGAGGCTTAGTCGCGCTCGACGTAGACCGCCGGCCCCTTGACCTCGTCGTGCCCCACGCCGATCAGACGGCCGAGCGTCGCCTCTTGCTCGGCGGTCGGATCGACGAAGCGGCAGCCGATCAGCCGACGCCGCAGCCCCACGTCCTCGACCCAGACCACCTCGGCTGTGACGGCGACGCTGCCCAGGCCGTGCTCCAGCGTTGCCTCGAGACGATCGCCGATGGCGGGCGGGTTGCCGCCCTTGCGGAAGACCTTCATGCCGCTGAGCGACAGGTCGACGACCTCGCCGAACGGCGAGCTGAGGTCGGGCACCCGGACGCGGCGGTGGCCGCGGCGTTCCGATGGGGGTTGGGTCATGGCGGGCGGGCTCGGGGAGGCGGGCGAAGTCGTGACGACGCCAATGACATCGACACCCGGCGTCGCGGAGGTTTAGTCGATCGCCGCGTGCAGGGCGATCAGGGCAAAGCAGGTCGCCATCTCAGGGTTGGACTCCATCCAGCGCGGCTCGGCGTTGGCCCAGGAACCGTCCTCGCGCTGGGCGGCCGTCACCGTGCCGATCAGGTCGTTGGCCCAGTCGCGAGGGCCGTCGGCCGTGTCGACGTACGTGGCGCCCCAGGCGTCGAGGGCGCGGCCGGCCGTCATCCAGTAGTAGTACAGCCCCTGCAGCCGGGCCGGCTCGGGCATGCCGGGGTTGCGGGTGAAGTCGTAGTTGTCGGAAATCCACGCCAGCGCCGCGGCGACGCGCTCGTCGTCCGGCGGCAGGTCGGCGTACAGGTAAGACTTGAACCCGGCGTAGGTCATCGAGCCATAGGTGCGCAGGCCCGAGACGTCGCGCCCCGCCGCGCCCTCGTCGACGAGCTCTTTCATCAGCACGGGGTTGGCCTTGGACTCAGGGACGCCGATCAGGTCCTTGTTGATCGAGGTCGAGTAGATGAACCCGCCGTCGCGGTCGATGGCGTCGGCGTAGAGGTCATTGGAAGCGATGCCCTGGCATCGGGCGATGAACACGAGCGCCCGCTGGAAGGCGGGGTCGTTGCAGTCGAGCCCGGAGTCGTGCAGGGCCTGGAGCATGAGGTTGGTGTTGGACATGTCCGGCCGGCCGCTGCCGCCGTAGCCGGCCCCGCCGTAATACGGGTGCGACTCGTCGATCGTGCGGCCGTCGGGGTCGGTCATGCCGACCTGCCACTGCAGCGACCGGAGGAAGTCCTGCGCGCCGGCCACGGCGTCGGCGGCCTCGGGGTGGTTGGTGAGCAGCGAGAGCGCCGAGACGGAGATGGCGGTGTTGTAGTTGGGGAGGATGTCGCCGTAGATCCCGCCGTCGGGCTGACGGTGAGCAAGGATGTACTGGATGGCCTTGGCGGCGGCGGGGTCGGCCGCGTCGATGCCGGGCTGCAGCAGCATCACGCGCAGCGCCAGGGCGGTGATCGCCGGCCCGGGACCGGACGACCAGGAGCCGTCCTCGGCCTGCCGCTCGACGAGATAGGCGATGCCGCGATCGATCGCGGCCCGGGCGTCGGCGCGTCGTTCGGCGTCCAGGGCCGTCGCCCAAGGACCGATCGCGACGCAGGCGAGCAGGGCCAGGAAGACGCGGGTGAGGGAATGGCTCATGGCGGAAGTCTAGCCCCCGAGATGCGCGTTCCACGGCTCGTCGTCGTCCGACCGGCGCGTCGTGGACGGGGTCGGGCCGCGACCGAAGAGACGGGCCGTCGCGAGTGCCGCCAGGGCCGTCGGGATGCCCACCATCAGCAGGGAGATCGCCAGTTGGACCGGCTGACCCTGCACCAACCCGCCGACCAGCGTCAGCAGCGCGAACCCCCCGAGGCCGACGAGCACCAGGATCATCACGACCCGCGCCACCTGGGTCGTGCCTCGGTGGCCCGCGCGGACGCCAAAACCCAGGATCGCCAGGGTCACCGCGAGCAGCACGCCGAAGATTGAAATCGCCAGCAGCGTCACCGCCATGAGCGGGTCCTCGTTGCGGAGGGCCTCGGCCTGCTCGGGCGGCATCTCGCTGATGACCTCTTGCATGAACGCCGTGTCCAGCAGCAGGAACATCAGCCCCGCCAGGCTCGTGCAGCCCCCGCACATCACGAGCGCGGCGGCGAGCGTCCAAATCCACGGCGCGGCGTCACGGGTGCTGGGCATCGGTGCAGGATACGCCCGGGCCGACCCTAGACTGTCGACGTGCAGCCCCCCTCGGACGCCAGCCCGCGCTACGCCCGCCAGGCCCGCCTCCTCGTCGTTGGAGACGCCGGGCAGCGCACAATCGAGCGGGGCGTGGCGGTGATCGTGGGCTGCGGGGCGTTGGGCACGGTCGCGGCCGACCTGCTCGTCCGGGCCGGCGTCGGGCGGGTGGTGATCGCCGACCGCGACGTCGTCGAGTTGAGCAACCTGCACCGCCAGACGCTGTTCGACGAGGACGACGCGCGGGCCGGCAAGCCCAAGGCGATCGCTGCGGCCGACCGACTGAGGCGAGTCAACGGGCGGGTCGAGGTGGTGCCGCGCGTGATGGACGCCACGGCCGAGACGATCTGGTCGCTGTTGGACGACGCCGATGACGGCCAGCGGCCGCGCGTGTTCGTGGACGCGACGGACAACTTCAGCACGCGGCTGTTAATCAACGACGCGGCGGTGCGGTGGGGGTGGCCGCTGGTCTACGCGGGGGTGGTAGGCACGGACGCGACGCTGATGACGGTCTTGCCGGCGTGGAGAGGGGACGAGGGCGAACCGAGCGACGCACGTCGGCCGTGGTTGGCCGCGGGCCTCGTCGGGCCCTGCCTGCGGTGCCTGATGGACGAGGCGCCGGCCGCCGGCGCGGTGCCGACCTGCGAGTCGGCCGGGGTGCTGGGGTCGGTCTCGGCGACGGTCGCGGCGATGCAGGCGACCGAGGCGATCAAGTGCCTGCTCGCGGACTGGCCCGCCGTCGAGCGACGACTGGTGCGGCTGGACGCGTGGGGCAATCGGCTCGATCGGCTCGACACGACGGCCGCCCGCGACCCCGACTGCGCGTGCTGCGGGCGTGGCGAGTTCGACCACCTCGCTCGGTCCTCGCGTGGGACGACCGTGACGCTCTGCGGGCGTGGAGCCGTGCAGGTCACCCCGGCCGCGGGCCTGGCCGTGTCGCTCGAGACGCTGGCCGATCAACTGAGCACTCAGGCCGACGCGCGGCTCGGACCGGGCGTGCTGCGAGCCGAGCTGCCCGACGCCGAGCCGGCGGACGCGCTGACGGTCTTCGACGACGGCCGAACGCTTGTCCACGGCACGCAAGACCCCGCCGTCGCTCGCACCCTCGTGGCGCGGTACCTGGGGGGTTGACGCCGGGATTGCCCGCGTCGGCGTCGCTTGGCCGATAGGGCCTGGGTGCTGAGCGATCGGACCCGACGATTTACCCGACCTGCGGCCTTGACCCTGGGGGCCGTGCTGACCCTCTGCTCGCCGCTCGCCGGCTGCGATGGCTCGGCCGCTCAGTCCGCCCGCGCCGCGACGCCCGCGCTCGGCCGGTCAGTCGCGACACAGCCGTTCTCGATCGGCGACCCGGAGCGATTCGCCGATCACGGGGTGCACGACGACTTCCGCCGCTCGCACGGCGTGTGGGTCGTCAGCCGCGACTCCGCCTCGGGCACCATGCTCGTCGTCCTCAGCGCCCAGCCGCCCGGCGTCGACGGCATGACCCACTACGCCCCCGCCATCGGCCGATTCCGCTGCCCCGTCTCCGGATCGCGCTTCACGCGTGACGGCCTGCTCTCCGGCAGCAGCGGCACCGCCACCCGCAGCCTCGAGCGACTCCGCCTCGAGTATCGCAACGAGCAACTGCACGTCATCCCCACGCGCCGGTACTTGCAGGAGGACAACGACTGGTCGAGCCCGTTCTCGCTGTTCATCCTCGATTCCACGACCCACCCCGACCTCGCCACCGACGAGGGCGCCGACTTCGACCGCCGCCCCCGCCTGCGGCCGACCCACTCGCTCTTCGGCTTCGAGTGACGCTAGCCGTGGGGATCAGGCCGGTACATTCACCACGTCCATGACGCCTCCCGCGCCACCGCTCCCGCCCAGCGTCTCGGCCACGCCGCCCGCCGACCCGCCCGCGCCGGACACCCGACAGCTCGTCGCGCTCACCGACGACACCGGCGTCTTCCAGCACGCCCTCTACGCCACCCCCGACCCCAACCACGGCTACTGCGTCGACGACAACGCCCGGGCCTTGATCGCCGCCGTCGAGTTGCACGCGCACGACCCGGCGCTGCTGGTCGGCCTGCCGCACGAGCGTTACCTGCAGTTCGTCGTCCACGCCTTCGACGGCCCGACCCGCCGGTTCCGCAACTTCATGGGCTTCGGGCGCGACTGGCTCGAGGACGTCGGCTCGACCGACAGCCAGGCCCGGTCGATGTGGTCGATGGCCGTCGCGGCCGCCGGGCACCCCGACCCCAACGCGCGCGACCTCGCGGCCGACGTGTACCGCCGGGCGTTCGACCACGCCGACGGCTTCAACGCCGCTCGCTCCCAGGCGTTCGTCATCCTCGCGATCGACGCCTGGCTGACCGCCCACCCCGCGGACCCGCCGGCCGAGGCGCTGCTGACGCGTTACGCCGAGGCGACCCTCGCACTGTTTCAACAACGCGCCACCCCGGCGTGGTGTTGGTTCGAGCCGATCGTCGCCTACGACAACGCCCGTGTCTGCGAGGCTTTGCTGCTCGCGGGGCAACGGCTGCATCGCGGCGACCTGGTCGACACCGGGCTGGCCTCGCTGGCGTGGCTGATCGAGCGGCAGACCGCCGAGGGCGGGCACCTCTCGATCGTCGGCAACGACGGCTGGTTAACACCCGATCGGCCGGCCGCGAAGTTCGACCAGCAGCCGCTCGAAGCCCATGCGCTGGTGGACGCCTGCCTGCTCGCCGCCCGCGTCACCCGCGACGAGGCGTGGCGAGCAGCGGCCGCCTGGGCGTTCGCGTGGTTCCACGGCCGCAACGACCTGGGCGTCGGCCTCATCGACCCGCACAACGGCGGGTGCCACGACGGGCTGGCCTCGCACGGGGTCAACCGCAACCAGGGCGCCGAGTCCACCCTCGCCTACCTCGCCGCCGTGCTGGCGTTGCACAAGGACCGCCGGGAGGCGACTCCGACTCGAGGGGATCGCCGGCGGGCTCAGCCGTCCTGATCGAGCAGTTCCTGCGCCTCGATCACCGACTTGGCGAGCTCGACCATCGGGCGACGCGCGTCGCGGGCCTGCTTCTGCAGGCGTCGCATGGCGTCGGACTCCGAGAGCCCCAGCCGCTCCATGATCAACCCCTTGGCCCGCTCGATGATCTTGCGTTCCTCGAGTCGACGGTTGAGCGAGTCGACCTCGCCACGCAGCCCGACCTGATCGACGTAGCGACGCCAGGCGACGCGCATCGTGACCCGCAGCGACTCGATGCTCACGGGCTTGAGCAGGTAGGCGTAGACGCCGTTCTGCGAGGCGGTCTCGACGTACTCGCTGTCGCTGTAGCCGCTGATGACGACGGTGGGGATGCCCATCTCCCCGCCTAAGACCTTCGACGCTTGCAGGCCGTCCATCTCCGGCATCCGCAGGTCGAGCAGGGCGATGTCCGGCCGCTCTTCTCGGGCCAACTCGATCGCCTTGCGGCCGTCGCTGGCCGGGCCGATCACGGTCATGCCCAGCGCGTCGAGGTCGGCACGCAGGCTGCGAGCGAGCAACGCCTCGTCCTCGGCCACCAGCACGGAACGGGGCATCGGCTCGGCGACGGGCGATGAATTCAACGACTGAGCGGCGGTCACTGGGGGCTGGGCCTTATCCGAGAAGAGAGACCAGACAGTGCAGACCGCGGAGCGTGGCGGGCCAAGCAGCATAACGCGCATCTCGCCGGTGCGACGCCGGGTCGCGGCGCGGGGGCTGGGCGTCGGTCTGACGGGGTCGTGACGCCGATCCGGGTTGGGCGAACGCGGCAACGCCCCACGAGCGGCCGCCCGGCTCAGGCGGGGTCCGGCCCAACCGATAACCGGTGCATGACGCCGACGCTAGACCAGCCGTCGACGCCCATGGGGCTGGGGCCGGCCAGCCGGGCGCCGTCCCTCTCCGGGGCCCTGTCCGACGACGGCGGCGCCCAGCCGCTGATCGATCCCGGCCTGCCGTGGCTGGTCGTGGCGCTCGTCGCGGCCGTGTTGTTGCGCGTCGGGCTGCTGTGGCTCGGGCCCATGACCGAGCCGGAGCGATCGATGGAACAGATGCCGGCCGAGCGTCAGGCCTTGGTGTCGACCCTGATCGAAGACCGCTGGTACGCGATGCCCAGCCAGATCGAAGAGCCTGCCGCCGTGGGTGAAGCGCTCGAGGCGGTGGGGCTGAGCGCCGAAGCCCCCGCGCCACCACCGGCCGGGCTGCGTCACGAGCGGTACGAACTGCCGGGGTCGACCGCGGTGTCGGCGACGCTGCGGCTGGGCTCGTCCGACCCGCGGGTCTGGCCGATCGCGCAGGCGACGATGAGCGTGCTCACCGTGCTGCTTGCGTTCGTCGCGGTGTCCATGGTCTGGGGGCGGGCCGCCGGCGCGGTGGCCGCGTGGGTGATGGCGTTGGCGCCGGCGTTGATCATCGATCCGCTGGCGATGCAGCCGATCGTCGTGCCGTTGCTGCTGATCCTCGGGGGGGTGGCGTTGCTCGCCGATCGTCGCGCGGGGCCGTTGAACGGCATCCTCGGCGGCGGCTGCGTCGGCGCGGCCGGCCTGTTCGCCGCCCCGTTGTTGATCCTCGGGCCCGTCTTCGCCGGGTGGGTGGCGCTGCGTCAACGCAACCTCGCCGGGCTCGTCGCCGGCGTGCTGGCGCTCGTCGCGACGGGGGTGCCGATCGCCGCGTGGACCGCTCGCGGCGTCGCCGTGGGCGTCGGCCCGATCCCGACGGTGGCCCCCATCGTGGGCGTGCTCGACGCCGACGCCGCCGTGGCCGCGACCATCGCCGCCCAGACGCCGGCCGACCCGCTGGACGAGAACCCCTTCGGCCCCACGGCGGCGGCCGTGAACCTCAGCCAACCGGTCGATGACACCGACGCGGCATCGGGCTCGTGGAGCGGCCTGCCGATCGCCGATGCGGTATCCCGCCTGATCGACGAGCCGGGCCTGACGTCCGGCTACCTCCTCGGTCGCGTGGCGGCGCCATTCATCGACGATCGCTCGGGCGAACTGCACGGCCTGCTCGGGCTCACCGCCCCCGACGGGTCGTCCATCGAGCGCTGGCTCGCCGGCGACTACTTCCTGACCCAGAGCCCGGCCCCGCTCGCCGACGCGATGGCCCTCACGACGCTCGCCGCCTGGGGCGTGATGATCGCGCTCGTGCCGTTCGGGCTGGCGATCGCCGCCTGGCGGCGCCGCTGGGGCGGGCTGCTGCTCGTGAGCGGGATGGTCATCGGCCTGCCCGTCGCGGCCCTGTTTTCGCCGAGCCCCGACGAACTGCTGCCGATCAGCCTGGTCGTCCTCGCCCTCGCCGCCTCCGGCCTGGCCACCCGGCCTCAACCCCGCGCCCCGCGCCTCGACAAGCCGCGCCGGAAACGCAAGGCCAAAGCCAAGGCCGACCCCGGCGACACCGCCCCGCAAGACGAACCGGTGCTGAGCCGGCTGAGCAACCCCGCCCAGCCGCCGGCTCCGGCCAACCCCGAACCGCTGGCCCAGACCACGCTCGAACCCATCGAGGTTGAGGAACTCCCCAACGACCCGCCCGAAGACGAGGACACGCCCGGCGGCGGCCTGAAGCTGCCCAAGCTCCCCTCGGTCGACCGCATGGCCGCCGCCTACGACGTCCCCGAAGACGAGGCACCCGAAGAAGTCCTGCCGCGACGCAGCGGACGACCGATCTGATTCACTCGCCCGTTGTCGCCTCCACCGTGATCACCGGCGGCACCCCCGCGGCATCCGGCTGCGTGGACTGCACGGCCGCGGCCAGAGCCGCCTCCACCAACGCCGAGCGCGGCGGACTCGCGCCCTCGGCCGGCACGATCTGGCTGACGTAGTCCACGCCCGGCTGGCCGGCGACCTCACCGATCACGATCACCCGCACGCCGCGCATCCCCGCATGGCGGATCGCCTCGCTCAGCGCTGGGTCCGTGCCCACGGCCGCGTCGGACTCGATGATGACCGCGTCGCCAAACCGCGTCGCTTCGCCCAGCGCCGCCGCGAACGCCGCCGGGTCTTCCAGCCCGCCAGCGTGCGTGACATGCCCGCCCACGGCCTCGACCACCGCGGACTCCACCGACGCCCCATCGGCCTCGGCGGTCAGCAACACGACGTCGAGCACGTCCGGGTCGTTGGTTGCGTGGCCGTGGGCCCCGTGGCCGTGGCCGTGGTGGTCGTGACCGTGATGACTGTGGCCATGATGGTCGTGGCCATGTTCGCCGTGGCTGTGACTATGGCCGTCGCCGGGCTCGCAGCCCAGCATCGCGAGCGTGGCAGCCGCGAGCAGGCAGGCGGCGTGATGGACCGGGCGGAGCCGTCCGGCGGGACTGGAACGACGAAGATGCATCGGCTTCTCCTCGAAGATCACTCGGTAATTAGCTTCCCGAGAGTATTTTATGAACGGAATGCGAAGAAAGAGTTGCGGGGACCACGGCCCCGGGGTACGGTTCGTACGCAGTTTTGGGTTGGGGAGTTTTTAGGTTTGGGGACGGAAGGGAACTGAAAGATGCGAATCCGTGAATTGTCCTTGGCTGTCGTTCCCGCCCTCGCGGCGGTCCTGTTGGTCAACCCGTTGGCCAGCCAGGCCGGCGACAAGGCGACCGGCAAGTACGAGACGAGGACCAAGCTGACGACCAAGTTAGCCGGCTCGGGCACCCAGAAGTCGAAGTTCACCGAGACCTTCAAGGTGTCCAGCAAGAAGGTCAACGGCAAGGCCAGCGGGGCCAACGGCACGATCACGACTGAAGGTGAGTTCAAGCTCAAGCTCGAAGACAAAGCCGAGACGGGCGGGAAGATCAAAGCGACCGGTGATTTCATCGATAGAGCCACCGACTCCGCTACCAACACGACGTTTAAGAACAAGTTTGAGGTCACGAGCTCCTCGTTCACGTTCAAGAGCAATCGCAAGGGCGACTTGCAGATGAAAGGCAAGGCCAAGGCCAAGGGCTTTGGCGACATCGGCGCCGGCCCGCAAAAGACAACCATCAAGGCGACCTTCCGCGGCAAGGACTGACCTCGCCTCGTGGCCGGGGGGTAAGCTGGCTCGCTTTCTCACCCTCAAACCACGGAGCGAGCGATGACCACCGCTGTCCGTCCCCAACCCGCCACCCTCGGCCTGGACCCCTCGTTCGGGTTCGGTGATCGCCTTGGCCTGGCCACGCCCGGCCACCTCGCCGCTTTGATCGACGCCGGCGGACCCATCCGCGGCATCGTCGCCCAGCAGTCCATCCGTGAGATGGCCCGCACCGATCGCCAGCCCGCCGAGGTCATGACCGCCGCGATCGACGCCCTCGAGAGCGCGGGCTTTGACGACTCCTGGGGCGCCGACGCCGACCACCTCAAGACCCACGAAGACGTCGACCGCACCCTCGCGGTGGGCTTCACCTTCTTCACGATCGACCCCTCTGAGCACGTCGACCAGCGGGCGGACAGCTACGACGCCGCCGAGCTCGACGCCCTCTTCGAGTCGGCCAAGCACGACGCCCCGTGGCACGCCGACTACCTCGGCAAGACGTTCGAGGTCCCCAACGGCCCGGCCATCGCGTTCGACGAGCCAACCGTGAGGCGGGCCGTCGTGAAGTACGGCCGGGCGATCGACAACGCCGTCGAGATGGCCCATTACATCACCGCCGCCGCCGAGAAGGCCGGGAAGACGGCCGAGCTGGAGATCAGCGTCGACGAGACCGACCAGCCGACCACTGTCGCCGAGCACTACCTGATCGCCGACCAGCTCCGCCAGCGCGGGGTCAAGGTCGTCAGCCTCGCGCCGCGGTTCATCGGCGAGCTCGAGAAGGGCGTCGACTACAAGGGCGACCTCGCCGCGCTCGAGGCGACGATGATCGACCACGCCGCGATCGCCGACCACCTCGGGCCTTACAAGCTCAGCCTGCACTCCGGGTCGGACAAGCTGTCGATGTACCGCCTGTTCGGCCGGTGCACCAAAGGTCGGCTGCACGTCAAGACCGCCGGCACGAGCTACCTCGAGGCGGTCCGCGTCGTCGCCCGCCACGACGCCGACCTCTTCGCCCGCATCATCGACTTCTCCCGCGGCCGATACGACACGGACAAGGCGACCTATCACGTCTCGGCCACCGTCGAGGGCGTGCCAGCCCCGGCCGACCTGCCCGACGTCGCCGCGATGGAACAGGCCTATCTGCAGACGTGGGACACGGTCCCCGAGGGCCGAGGCTTCACCGCTCCCGGCCGCCAGATCCTGCACTGCACGTTCGGCTCGGTCCTCACGCACCCCGAGTTCGGCCCCGCCCTCCGGCAGGTCTTGATAGACCACCCCGACACGCACCGCGGCATCCTCGCCGACCACTTCGCCCGCCACCTGCGCGAGCTGAACAAGGGCATCGACGAGGCGGCCTGACGCGACGTGAACCGCTCCAGCCGGGTGGCACCGCGGTTGCATCGGTGAACTTCGGCCTCGCGGCGATCGCGGGGTTTGGGAACGGCTCGGCGACGGTTACGATCAGTCGTGAGCGTTCCTGGCCCGTGGCGTCGACGCGCGGGCGTCCACCGATGCCGTTCTCTGGAGCCGAAGCGATGCGAAACCGACTGGGGGTTGTGATTTTGGGGGCCTTTGGGCTGGGGCTGTTGGGGCCTTGGCTGGCGGCCGACGCCAACTCGGTGAACGGCCGCTACAACGCCTCCAGCGAGGTCAGCCTCATCAACCGTGGCACCGCCCGGACCGAAGACCTCGAAGGCCGGCTCCGCGTGCGCGGCGACAACCTCAAGGGCAAGCTCAACGAGGTCGGCGGCAACTGCAAGCACAAGTACGACCTTCTGTTTCAGAAGGCGTTCAAGTCAGGCCGCAAGGTCAAGTCCGAATCCATCGGCGAGATCACCCGCAAGTGCGGCGGCGACAAGCGGACGTACTTCCTCTACACCGGCAACGGATCGTGCAAAGCCAAGTCGACCCGCCGAGGCAATCAGACGCTCAGGTGCAAGCTGCTGACGATCCAGATCGACGGCGACGACATCGGCTCGGACCGCACCGAGAAGATCCGCGGCAGTTCGTGAGGCCTAGGTCGGCCTCGCTTAGGCGTGCTTGAGGTTGCGGACGGTGAAGGTCCCGGCTTCTTCGTGCCGCCAGTGCTCGGACCGCTTGCCGAGCACCGCCTCGTAGCCCTCCCACAGCTCGAACCAATAGGCGAGAAACGGATAGGGCGCGAACTGCTCGTAGTGATCGCGGATGATCGGGTCCAGCTTGCTCGCCGGCTTGGGGCGCTCGATGTCGCGGGTGGTGGTGAAGTGACGGTACGTCTCGCTGTCGATGGCGACGCGGTCGTACCGGCCAAGGAGCATGAGGATGTTGGACGCGGCGTAGTCGCCGATGCCGTGGATGGTCCGCAGGGCGTCGTACAGCTCGTCGGTCGTGCGGTCGGGGTGCTCGTACCAGTCCGGATCGACGTCGCCGGCCAGAAAGCCGTTGGCCAGGCGGATGATGCGATCGGCGCGGTAGCCGACCTTGGTCGCGGCGGCGAGGTCGTCGGGCGTCCACTTGCTGAGCTGGCGGGGCGTGGGGAAGTCGCCCTTGCCGATCTGCTCGGAGAGCAGGCGGTTCATCACGATCGTCTGCGTCCAGGTGACGTTGCAGCCGGTGATGGTCTTGACCATGTCCTCGAAGAGGGACGGCGACCGGAAGAGTCGGCCGAAGTTGCGTTTCCGGGCGGGCGGGCAGAGGCGGTGCCAGTCGGCCAGCTCGTCGTCGATGCGGAGCATGCGGGCGAGCGCGGCCTTGATGCGGTCGGCCTGCGTGCGATCGACGGGCCTGTCGGTGCGGATGTTCAGCCGACCCCGGCGAGGCTGGGTCACGCGGGCCGTCACGCGCGATCGGCCGACGCGGAACGGTCGGGTGAAGACGCGGCGCTTGGGGTCCCAATGGTTGGGGGCGAGCAGGAAGTAGCCGTAGGAGGCGACGGCCTTGTCGAGCTCGAAGTCGTCGGGCGTGGGGCGGGTCAGCAGCGACACGGAAGCAGAGCGTAGGCCGGCCGCGGGCTACTCGGCCTCGTCGTGGTCGCGGGCCTTTTCCAGCAGGCGGGACAGGCTGGCGAGCTGGCGCTCGGAGAGGTGGCCCATCTGGCGGCGGTGCAGCTCGCGGACCGGCTCGTTGAGGTCGTCGACGAGTTCGCGGCCGGCGTCGGTGAGGGTGAGGCGAATGACGCGGCGGTCCGTGGGGTCTCGGTGGCGATCGACCAGGCCGCGGTCGCGGAGGCGGTCGGTGAGCCGGGTGATGTCGGGCATGCGGCGGACGAGCCGGTCGGCGACCTGCAGGCAGGGCAGGCCCTCGTCGGGTCCGTGGCGGAGGATGCGGAGGACGTTGTAGGCGGTCTCGGACAGGCCGTGAGCCTTGAAGAGCCGGGCGAAGTCGTCGGCCATGAGCCCGGCGGTGCGGACGAGGTTGAGGTAGGCCTCCTGCTCGGGCATCTCGAAGGGGTGCCGTTTGCCGATGGCCTCGGCGAGGCCGGTGGCGCGGGAGCCGGGCTGGTCGGGGCGCTTGGGCACGACGTGGATAGTACGGACGACGGTTCGCGGCGGCTCGCTCGGGGCCGGCTGGGTATAACGGACCGATGGCAAGACGACGAGCGATGACCGGTCGGGGGTTGGCGGCGGCGGCGATGCTGGCGGTGTGTGCGGCGGGCTGCGAGACGACGCCGACGACCGGCGGGGCGTCTGGTTCGTCGGGATCGGCTGCGCTGCCCAGCAAGGCGCAGCTCGAGGCGGCCGCGGGCTACGAGCTGCTGTACGCCGTGGTGTCCAAGCAGCGCAATGTCGCCCAGCTATTCGGGCTCAAGAAGCCGACGCCGGCGGTCAAGACGATCGTGACGCAGATCGGCGAGGCCAGCGGGGACCTGTACGCGTGGATGGAGAAGAACCGCTCGGCCCTCGAGGCCGCGGGCGTGAACCTCAAGGCCGACCCGCTGCCGACCGCCGAGCAGAAGGCCCGCGCGAGCATCGACGCCAAGTCGACCCGCGCGCTGCTGTTTGGCAGGCACTGGGAGCGCGACCTGGCGCTGTCGATGACCAAGTCGACCGAGTATCTCGCGGCGTTGGCCGACGCGACCGCGGGGCTGGAGAACGACGCGGATCGGTCGAAGGAGCTCAAGCGATTCGCCGAGGCGATGCGGTCGTCCGAGGCTCGGTTGCTGGCGTTGATCCGCGTCGCCCGACCGCCGGAGGCGTCGGGTGGCTGAGGCGGTGATGCGCACCGACCTGCCGCTGAGCGACCGGCGCGAGGGCAAGGTCCGCGACACGTATCGCGGCCGGCTGCGCGACGGCCGGGAGGCGGTGGTGCTGGTGGCGACGGACCGGGTCTCGGCGTTCGACGTGGTGATGCCGACGCCGGTGCCGAGCAAGGGCGTGCTGCTGACGGCGATGGCGGCGTGGTGGTTCGGACGGGTCGCCGAGGCGAGCGATCGGCTCGACGGGCTGACGCACCACGTGCTGACGACCGACCCCGCCGACGTCGAGGGGCTCGGCGAGGCAGACGCCGCCGCGCTGGCGGGTCGGCTGACGGCGGGGCGGGTGTGCGAGGTGGTGCCGATCGAGTGCGTGGTGCGCGGGTACCTGGCCGGGTCGGGCTGGAAGGCGTATCGAGCGACGGGCGAGGTCTGCGGCGTGCGGTTGCCGGACGGTCTGGTCGAGAGCGATCGCCTGCCCGAGCCGATCTTCACGCCCGCCACCAAGGCAACGAGCGGGCACGACCAGAACATCCCTTTCGACCGCGCCGCCGAGATCGTGGGCCGGGCGTTGATGGAGCGGCTGGCGGACTGGTCGATGCGGCTGTATCGGCTGGGGGCCGAGGTGGCCGAGGCGCGGGGCCTGATCCTGGCGGACACGAAGTTCGAGTTCGGCCTGCCGGTGGGCCAGGACGGGGCGGTGGTGAAAGGGGCCGAGCCGGTGCTGATCGACGAGGCGTTGACGATGGACAGCTCGCGGTACTGGCCGGCGGAGGGGTATCGACCGGGCGGGCCGCAGCCGAGCTTCGACAAGCAGTTCGTCCGCGACTACCTGCAGGGGCTGTACGACGCGGGGGCGTGGGACAAGCGGGCGCCGGGGCCGGAGCTGCCGGACCAGGTCGTGGCCGGGACGTTGGAGCGGTACCGCGAGGGTTGGCGGCGGCTGACGGGCTCGGATTGGCGGTGATCGCTCCCGGCTGGAGGCCGAGCGGGGGGTACGACCGATAAACCGGCAGATGGCGACCGGTGCGCGAGGCTGGCTGGCGGCGGTGGGGTTGACGCTGGTCGTCGGCGGGGTCGGCGTGGCGATCACGCCTGCGCACGGTCAGTCGAGCGGAGCGTCGGCCGGCTCGCTCTACCAGGTGCAGCGCCCGCAGCGGCGGGTGGCGTACTTCGACTTCGAGGAACGCCGGCTGGGCAACTACGAGTCGCTGCCGATCAACTGGCACGCCATCGGCAGGCGGGCGCTGGTCGTGGACCCCAACTTCCACCGCCAGCCGGTTCACGCCGAGATGGCCGATCGGGCCGGCTTCCCCGAGTTCAACGACGTGCGCTTCGACACGACGCACGCGGTGTCCGGCGAGCACAGCCTGATGCTCGGGATCGACGGCGGGCAGGCCGGCGCCTTCCTGCAGAACGGCGCGATCGTGGTCGTGCCCGGCGCCGACTACCTCATCACCGCCAAGGTGCGCACCGAGGGGCTGGAGCGGGCGTACGCCCGGCTGTGCGCCTATTTCATCGACGCCCTCGGTCGACGCCTGCCGGGGTCGGTGCACGCCGCCTCGATCCGAGACGCCGATGCCGACGACGACGGATGGACGCTCGTGAGCGTGCGGCTGACGGCCGACGACGCCGCGGCCGCGCGGCTGGGGCTGGCGGTCGAGCTGCTGCAGCCGGGGCCGTCGGCGGACTCGGCGCTGGGGGCCCGCGAGGTGGTGCTGAGCGAGGTGAAAGGGCGGGCGTGGTTCGACGACATCGCGGTGTGGCAGTTGCCGTTCGTGGAGGTCGCGACGCAGTCGGCCAGCGGGGTGTACCGCGGGGCGCAGCGGCCGGAGGTCTGGGCCGAGGTGCGCGACCTGACGGGGCGTCGCCTGGAGGCTCGCCTGCGGCTGTACGACCATCGGCTGCGGCCGGTCGCCGAGGACCGGCGGGCCGTGGGCGCCGGGAAGCCAACCCGCTGGGCGTGGACGCCGGAGTTGGCGGACTACGGCTGGTACCTGATCGATCTCGAGGTGTTCGAGCTCGAGGGACCGAGCGCCGGGCGGGTGGCCCGATCGATCGGCGGGCTGCTGACCCTGCCCGAGGACCGCGCCATCCCCGAGGCCGAGCGGCACCGCTGGGGGCTGGTGGCCGAGGGCGAGCCGCTGGATCGGCTGCCGATCGTGGCGGAGATCGTCGAGCAGACCGGGCTGGGCGAGGCGACGCTGAGCGTGTGGTCCACCCAGACGACCAAGGCCAACGACGAGGAGCGCCAGGAGGCGCTGGATGAGGTCGTGCAGCGGCTGGTCGCCGCGGGGTCGGCGGTGACGATGTCGATGCACCCGCTGCCGGAAGTGCTGGCTGAAGAGGCCGGCGATGCGTCGGACGGGCTGGCGCTGATCTCGGCCGACCCGGCGGTGTGGCGACCGCTGGTGATCCCGGCGTTGACGCGCCACGGGCCGTGGGTGCGGGCGTGGCAGGTCGGCGACTGGCAGGCCGGGGACGTGTTCTTCTACCCGGACCTCGTGCAGCGACTCGCGCCTTTGGCGTCCTTGTTGCAGACGCGCGTGGCCGACCCGCAGTTGGTGTTGCCGTGGCGGATCGATCAGCCGCCCTTGAGCGGGCTGTCGGAGGCGTATCAGTACGCCGTGGCCGTGCCGAGCAGCGTCGTGCCGGACGCGATCGGCGGCTACCTCGACAGCTGGCCGGACCGCGGCCGCGCCTGGCTTCGGCTGGAGACGACCTCGGCCAGCCGGCTGCCGCACGAACGACGCATCGCCGACCTCGCGCTGCGGCTCATCGAGTCGACCTCGGCCGAGCCCGGCCGGATCGAGATCGCCTCGCCGTGGACACGCAGCACCGAGCGCAAGGTCTCGCTGATCCCCGACCCGCTACTGGGCGTGTTCGCACAGACCGCCGCTCGCCTGAGCGGTCGGCCCGCCGCGGGCGAGCTCGACCTCGGGCCGCACCTGCGTGCCCGGCTGTTCGATGGTCGCGACGGCGCGCTGTTGGCCATGTGGGACCGCTCGGCCGGCGGCGACCCGGAGGTGGCCATGTACCTCGGCGAGCGGCCCGTCGCGATCGACGTCTTCGGCAACCGCACGCCCGTCCGGGTGGTCGACGGCAAGCACGTCGTCACGCTGGGCCCGACGCCGATCTTCGTCGAGGGCATCGACGGCGACCTCGCGAGGTTGCGTGCGAGCCTGGCGATCGACGAGCCCTTCGTCGAGTCCGAGCAGGTGCCGCACGACCGGGTCGTGTCGTTCGTGAACCCGTGGCGACGGACCATCTCCGGGCAGGTGGTCTTCACCGAGCCGGCCGATTGGCGGATCCAGCCCAAGCGTCAGTTCTTCTCGGTCGCCGGGGGGGGCACGGTGGAGCTGCCGATCCGCGTCACCTTCCCGGCCTCCGAGCTCGCCGGGCCCAAGCGGCTGACCGCTCGGCTGATGATCGAGGCCGGGCAGACCTACGACGTCGACCTGGCGATCCCGATGGAGGTCGGGCTGTCGGACGTGCAGTTCGACGCGACCGTCGCGCTCGAGCCCGGGACGGCCGGGACGGTCGACGTGGTCGCGACCTGCGTCGTCACCAACACCGGGGACCGGGCGTGGTCGATGTACAGCTACGCCACCCTGCCCGGCCACGCGCGACAGAGCCTGCCGATCTCACAGCTCGAGCCCGGGCAGACCATCGTGCGTCGCTTCCGGTTCACCGACGGCGGTCGATCGCTGGCGGAGTCGCCGCTTCGTTGCGGGCTTCGTGCGATCAACGGGCCCAGCATGCTCAACCGGCGGTTCACGCTGGAGGACGTGCAGTAAACGACAACGCCCGCCTTGCGGGCGGGCGTCGCGATTGAATGTGTGCTTGGGGGGCGGATTAACGCTTCGAGAACTGGAAGCGTCGGCGGGCGCCGCGCTGGCCGTACTTCTTGCGTTCCACCTCGCGGGGGTCGCGGGTGGTGTAGCCGAGGTCGCGGAGGGTGTGCTCCAACGAGGGGTCGTAGCCGATCAGGGCCCGGGCGACGCCCAGCAGGATGGCGCCGGACTGGCCGGTGATGCCGCCGCCGTGGACGTTGACGAAGACGTCGAGCTTGCCGAGCGTGCTGGTCGCCTCGAGGGCGCGGGTGCAGTCGGCGCGGTGCTGGGGCTCGGAGAAGAACTGATCGACGGGCTTGCCGTTCACCAGGAACTTGCCGTCGGCCTCCTTGGCGGGGCGGACGCGGACGCGGGCGACGGAGCTCTTGCGGCGGCCGGTGCCCCAGACGAAGCCGCCGAGGTCGGGCTTGGCGGGGTCGCGGAGCGGACGCGGGGCCGGCGTCTCGGGGGCGTCGGGCGTGAGCCCTTCGGTCGCGAGGCCCTGGGTCGGGGCGTCGAGCACGGCGGTGGAGGCGTCTTGGTCCATGCGGGTCGGGTGGGCGGCGGGGAGGGGTTAGACGGTCGCGAGGTCGAGCGGGGCCGGCTGCTGGGCGGCGTGGGGGTGATCCTCGCCGCGATAGACCTTGAGCTTGGAGAGCATGGTCGAGGCCAGCTTGTTCTTGGGGAGCATGCGGCGGACGGCGATCTCGACGAGGCGCTCGGGCTTCTTGTCGAGGATGACGCCGTAGGGCGTTTCCTTCTGGCCGCTGGGGTGGCCGGAGTAGGTCTTGTAGACCTTGTGCTCGGCCTTGCGGCCCGAGAGGCTGACCTTGTCGGCGTTGAGGACGACGACGAAGTCGCCCGAATCGACGTGCGGGGTGTAGTCGGGCTTGTGCTTGCCCATCAGCACCACGGCCAGGCTCGACGCCAGTCGGCCCAGGGGCTGGTCGGTCGCGTCAACGACGTGCCAGGCTTGCTGCCGAGTTTGGTCGTTGAGGAGCGTGGTTTGTCGGTTCATCGGGGGTCGTCCTCGGCGATCGCCACGCGGTGTGGCGAGCCGAGCAACGTAGTCGCCCGTGCCCGGGGTGTCAAGGCGTCCGGGCCCGATGAAGGGGGAGGTTCAGGCCGCGTCGCGATCGCCAGCGGCGGGGGACCAGTCGTCGGGCTTGTCCAGCGCGTCGAGCTCGGGGGCCGAGTCGTCGAACACCCGCTTGGAGCGGGCCAGGATCAGCTTGGCCAGCAGGAACAGGACGAGCATCGCGCCCGCGGCCGAGCCGGCGATGATCCCGAACAGCTGGAGCTGGTCGTCCTTGATCGGCTTGCCGGCGACCGTGGCGGGCGTGGCGATGGTGGTCGAGTCCGCTCGGCCGTGCGCCCGATCGACGCCCATCTGATAGCCCAGGAAGGCCCGCCCGAGCGCGTCGAGCAGCGGGGGGGCGGCCTCGGGGTCGAGCGTGGTGAGCTCGACGTTCAGCGCCGGGGCCTGGCCGGTGACGGCCATGTCCTGTTCGAGCCGGGCGCGGAGGGCGTCGGCCCCGCCGTGCTCGGTGATGCCCTCGCGACGGAGGCGGTGGACGGTGTCGGTGAGCACGGCGTCGGAGAGCAGCGTGTCGCGCTGGGCCTGGGCCCAGTCGCCCTCGACCGTGTCGTCGGCGTTGACCTCGAACCCGATGCTCGCGGACCACACGGGCTTGGCGACCTCGATCGAGGCGAACCAGCTGACGGCCACGATCGCGGCCAGGGCCAGGAACAGGGTGGCGATGTTGCCGGCCGCCTTGCCCGTCGCCCATCGCCGGGCCATCTCTTCCTCGCTGGACTCGAGGAATTTCTTGACCTCGATCAGCATCTGCCGCTCCTTCTCGAGGCCCTGGTACTGGGCGCCGGCGGAGTCGGCCTGGATCTGCGAGCTCTTGACGGCCATCGATCGCTTGCGGAGCACCTTGCGGTAACGCGTGAGCTTGGCGCGACGGGCCTTGAGGTATTCGTCGGCCTGGATGAGCTTCTGCTTCTTGACCCGCAGCCGCTCGCGCTCCTCGCCGATCTGCGCCGCCGCGTCGTCGACCTCGGCCTTCTGCTGGCGGACGGCCTGCTTCTCGGCCGCGATCATCTCCTTGGACTGGGCCAGCGTCTCGCGGTACTTCTGCTGCTTGGCCTCGAGCTGAGCGGCGCGGCGGTCGAGTTCCTCGGCGCGTGCCCGCACGGCGTCGTCGGCGTTGCCCATGTCCGCGGCGCCGGCCATCGACGCGGCGGCCTTGGCGGCGGCCAGCTCGTCGCGCAGCTCGGCCAGCTGGTTCTCGTAGTTCTCGCGCTCGGCCTCGGTGAACACGCCCGACCCGGCGAGCGTGTCGTCGCCGGCGTCGAGCCCGATGACGGTCTCTCCCTGCGCGGCCAGGGCCTCGAGCTTCTGCTCGGCCTCGTCGAGCTTGGCCTGCAGGGCGTCGGCCCTGTCGTTGGCTTGCTGAGCCTGGGCCTCGAGCGGTTCCAGCTCGCGGACCCGCTGGGTCAGGCCGTCGATCTGCTGCTGCAACTCGGTCACGACGCCGGCCTGGTCGCCGACGGCCTCGGCCTGGTCGGTCAGCCGACGGGCGCGGGCGTCCAGCTCCTCGCGATCGAGGTCGAGCTGAGCGGCTCGCTCGTCGAGCTCGGCGGTGCGGTGATCGAGCGCTTCGGTCAGGCCGACGAGCTCGGTGCCGCGGTCTTCGAGCTGGCTCTGGAGGGTCTGTGTTTCCTGGCGGGCGCGGTCGAGCTCGGCCGCCTGCCGGTTGAGCTCGCTCTGGCGTTCGTCGACTTGGCGCTGCTGCTCGGCGAGCGCGGCGGCGGCCTGCTGCGTGTCCTCGGCGTTCTCAGCCGCCGAGGTGATGCTGGCCATCTGCTCGGCGACCTGCTTGCGTAGGCCGTCGACACGCTCCTGTTGCGCGGTGGCGGCCTCCTCGCGGAGCATCAGGTCGGCCTTGTCGGCTTCCAGCTTGCCGCGACGCTCGTTGAGCTGGGCCCGCTGCTCCTCGATCGCCGCACGGGCCTCGTCCGCCTCGCCGTGCTTGCGGTCCAGGTCCTCGGCCCGACGATCGACTTCCGCCCGATCCAGCTCGATCTGCTGACGCGCGGCCTCGGTCTGCTGCACGGCGGCCTCCAGCTCGGCCTGACGCTGATTGATCTGCTGGTTGAAGCTGTCGACCTCGGCCCGATGCTGGTCGAGCTGCTGGCTCGCGGCGTCGAGCTGGGCGCGTTCGTCTTGAAGCTGCTGGCGTTCGGACTCGAGCTGGCCGCGATCGCTGTCGAGCTGCTGGCGGTCGGCGTCGAGTTGCTGGCGCGTCTGACCCAGCGACTGACTGAGCTCGTCGAGGCGGGCTCGCTCGCTATCGAGCTCGCCGGTGCGTTGGTCGAGGGCCTGGTCGCGTTGCTCGGCCTGGTCGGCGGCCTGCTTGAGTTCGGCCTGGCGCTGCTCGAGTCGGGTGAAGGACTCGTCGATCTCGCCCTGGCGTTCGTTGAGCTGCTGCTCGTGGTGATTCAGTCCCTCCGCCCGTTCGTCGAGCTGATGCTGACGTTGATCGAGCTGGCGGGCGGCGTCATCGGTCGCCTGCCGATCGCTGGCGAGCTTGGCGTCCTGGTCGGCGATCTCCTGCCGCCGTTGCTCGAGCTGGGCGTTGGCTTCCTGCAGCTCCGTCTGGTGGCGTTCCTGCTCGCCCTGCCAGTTCTTGAGCTGGGACAGGCGGTCCTCGAGCTCGCCGAGCAGGCCGATGACCTGGCCTGTGTCCGGCTTGGGCGGGAGGGCGGGCGGGTTGGCGGGCGACTGGGGGGCGTCCGAGGACATCGACAACTCCTGGCGGGCGATCGCTGTAGGTTGGATCGGCGAGTTGTCGGGGCGACCTGAGCGGCAGGACCCTAAAATCCGGCACATGCGGCAGCAGGCATTGGCGACCGCCGCGGAGGCGGCGAAGGGATTGAGGGTGTCGGGGGTCACGCATCGTTACCGGGCCGGCGGGCCGGTGCTCCAAGACGTGTCGGTCGAGCTCGAGTCCGGACGCATCACGGCGTTGGTCGGGCCCAACGGGGCGGGCAAGACGACGCTGCTGCGCGTGATGGCGGGGCTGATCGTGCCGACGGCGGGGTCGGCGATGCTGAGTGGTGTGGCCATCGGCGCCATGCGACCGGCGGCGCGGGCCCGGCGGGTCGCCTATCTCCCGCAGCGCGGCGGCGTGGCGTTCGGGTACACCGCACGCGAGGTGGTGGCGATGGGGGCGGTGGGCGAGGTCGATGCGTCGGGCGAGCGGGTGGAGCGGGCGCTGGATCGGGTCG
>JBCBUE010000027.1:37001-40646 GCA_039818285.1 Planctomycetota bacterium
GGGTCTGCGTCCGGGGGTGCGTGGGGCGGGGGTGAGGCGGCCGGCGGGGCGGGCAACGGCGGGGGCGGGCGGGGCGCTGCTGCTGGACGAGCCGGTGGCCGGCCTGGACCCGGCGTACGCGGAGTCGACGATGGCCGAGCTGAGCCTGTGGGCGGGCGGCGGCTGGGCGGTGGCGGTGGTGCTGCACGACGTGGCGCTGGCGTGCCGGTGGGCGGACCGGGCGGTCGTGATGGACGCCGGGCGTGTCGTTGCGACGGGCCAGGCCGAGGAGGTGCTGACCGAGGCGCGGCTGAGCGACGTGTACGGGGTCGCTTTCGCGGAGCACGTCAACGATGCGACGGGCCGGGCGGTGTTGTTGCCGACCCGGGAGGCTTTGGGGGCGTAAACTCAGGCCATCTTCAGTCCGAACGGGTCAGATTTATGCTCAACCAAGTCTTGAATTGGGTCACCGGCAACCTCGGCCTGATCGTCATCCTGCTGGCCTTCTTCGGCCCGGTCATCGCCAACGTCTTGCGAGCGGCGAACAAGGCTAAGCAGAAGGGGCGTTCGGGCGGTGAAGACGACGAGCCCGCCGTGAGCCGGCACGAGGAATTGGCCGCGCAACGGCGGGCGGAGTTGAGCGGCCGCGGTGCCCAGGCCCGGACCGGGGGGAGCGACCCGTCGAACCTGACCATGGCCGAGCGGATCGCGCGGGCCCGAGCCAAGGCTCAGTACGAGCAGCGATCGGCGGACTTGGCGCGGGGCGGCGGGCGGACGGTCGCGGACGACGTCGAGATCGAGCTGGTCGAGACGACGGACCCGTCGGACCCGTTCGCGCGAGAGGCCGAGCAGGCCGAGCGGCGTCGCCGCGAGCAGCAGGCCGAGTTGCAGCGTCGACGCGAAGCCGAGCGGCAGCAGGCCGCGGCCGAGGAGCGTCGCCGACGAGAGCAGGCCGAGCGAGCCCGCCGCGAGGCCACCCGGCGACGCGAGGCGGAACAGGCCCGCGCCGCGGAGCAGTCACGGCGGTCGTCTTCGTCTCAGTCGTCGCGTCAAACAGCACGAGGTCAGTCCGGCCGACCGTCGCCCACCGGCCGGACGCGCCGTCGCTCGAACGCGGCCATTGCCGACCTGGACACCGACGCGATCAGCCGCGGCGAGGTCGGCACCGGCAAGTCGGCCCTGCGGCTCGACGACGCCGGCGGTCGCAAGTCAAAGGGCAGCGGCGGTCAGGCCTCGGTCTTCGGCGTCCGGCTGACGCGTCGAACGATGCGGCACGCGATCGTGCTGCGTGAAGTCCTCGACCCCCCGGTGGCGCTGCGCCCGACAGGGGTGGGCACGCCGGTGGACGCGACGCAACGCTAAGCCGATGCCCGCCGTCGAGCCCTATCTCCCCGTCGAGCGTGTCACGGTCTGGCGCGGCGACATCACCGACCCGCCCGCCGACCTCGCGATCGACACCATCGTCAACGCCGCCAACGAGTCGCTCCTCGGTGGTGGTGGCGTGGACGGCGCCATCCACCGCGCGGCCGGACCCCGCCTGCTCGAACACAACCGCACGCTCGACGGCTGTCTGACCGGTTCGGCCAAAGTCACGCCAGCTTTCGATCTCGTCGATCGCGGCGTCCAGCGCATTGTCCACACCGTCGGCCCCGTCTGGCACGCCGGCGAGCACGGCGAAGCCCAGTCGCTAGGCAACACGCACGAGGACGTGCTGCTGGCCAACTGCTACGTGCAGTCGCTGCGGCTCGCCGAGCAGGCCGGCAGCGTCGGCGTCGCGTTTCCTGCGATCTCGACCGGCGTGTACCGCTTCCCCAAAGACCGCGCCGCCAAGATCGCGATCGGCCACGTCCTCGGCCACCTCGGGCAGCACGAACTGCCGCAACGCGTGGCGTTCTGCTGCTTCTCGGAGGAGGACGCCGAGCTGTATCGCACGCTGATCGAGACGCGCGGCAAGTGGTTGACCTCCCGTCGCCGCGTGCCGCCGATCTGAGAACGCCTAGGCGACCGGCGCCGGCTCGGGGTCGATCGGCGGCTCGTGCCGCTTGATGCGGTGATCCACGAAAAACGGTCCGCCGGGAAAGATCGACGCGACTCCGCACAGCAGCGCCAGCCCCAACGGGACCCCGCCAACGAGCCAAGCGACCGCGGCCAGCCCGACGTACGCCAGGAACAGCCCGCCGTGAATCGCGCCGACGACGGTCACCGGCTCGGGCACGCCCAGCCCGTACTTCAACGGCATCGCCACGAAGAACAGCAGGATCGTCGAGGTGCCCTCGATCAGCCCGGTCCAGCGCAGCACGATCAGCAGTCGACGGGTCTGCAACCTGGTCACGGCGCGAGTCTAGCGGGGCTCGGCTGATAGATTGCCGTCACCCCCACGCAGGACGCCCGCCATGCAGACCGCCGACATGCTCGCCCGGACCCTTCAAGCCGTCTGGCCGCTCAACGGCGCCTATGGCGACCAGCTCACCGCCGACCTCACGAACGACCAGGCCATCGCCCAGCCCCGCGTCGGCGGCGAGCTCGCGGTCAACCACCCGGCCTGGGTGCTTAGCCACCTGTGCGCCTATCACCCGGTCATCGCCGAACTGCTCACCGGCGGCACGCCCGACGACCCGCTGCACCACCGGTACGGTATGAAGAGCCACCCCGTGCCCGACGCGAGCGCGTACCTGCCGATCGACGAACTGCGAGCGCAATTCATCGACGGTCACGCCAAAGTCCAGGCCGCGCTGGACGCCGCGACGCCCGAGGTGTTCGAGGCCGCCATGCCGGTCGAGCGCTGGGCGGCCAAGTTCCCGCAGGTCGGGTTGATGCTGCCTTACTTGTTGATTCGGCACGAGGCGTTGCACCTGGGACAGGTCAGCGCGTGGCGCCGCGTTCAGGGCCTGCCGGCGACCAAGGCGTCGTGAGCGACGGCTGACCCGGTGGGCTGACCGGGGTTATCTACCATGCCGCCATGCTGCTGACGCAGGCCGCCTCGGAGCTGAGCCCGAGCCAGATCACCGTGTTTCTCGTCGAGCTGGCGGTCATGCTCGGGCTGGCGCGCGTGCTGGGCGAGGTCTGCCGGCGGTTCCGCCTGCCGCAAGTGATCGGCGAGATCGCCGCGGGCGTCGTGCTGGGCCAGACCGTGCTCGGGCAGTTCATGCCCGAGACGTTCGCGTGGCTGTACCCGGCCGGGGGCGAGGTCGCGATCGGGCTCGAGGGGATGGTGACGCTGTCGGCGACGCTGCTGCTGTTCGTCGTCGGGCTGGAGGTCGACCTGTCGACGGTCTGGCGGCAGGGCAAGGCGGCGCTCTTGGTCACGGCGGTGGGGATCGTGCTGCCGTTCACGTTCGGGTTCCTGCTGGCTTATGGGGTGCCGGAGTTCCTGGGCGTGGGGGCGCGCGGCGAGCAGGCGCCGCTGCCGTTCGCGATCTTCATGGGGATCGCGATGTCGATCACGGCCCTGCCGGTGATCGCCAAGGTGTTGCTCGATCTGAACATGGCCAAGTCCGACTTGGGCATGCTGGTCATCAGCTCGGCGATGCTCAACGACCTGGTGGGCTGGCTGGGGTTCGCGGTGGTGCTGGCGCTGCTGCCGGCGGCGGCCGTGGCGGTGTCGCCGGACGCCGCGGACGTCGTCGGGCAGGTCGTCGACGCGGCCGGCTACGCAGACGGCAAGGG